>CAMHKQ010000052.1 GCA_946185745.1 uncultured Bacteroidales bacterium | reverse complement strand
TATTCGTATCTTCGGGAAAAATAAAACCTGAACGATATGAAACGAATATTCCTCTCCTTCCTTGCTGTCCTTGTGAGTGTTGCCGGCTTCGCGTGCACAAATCTCATCGTGGGAAAAGCGGCATCGGCAGACGGCAGCGTCATCTGCACATACAACTGCGACGGCTTCGGCTTTGCATCGGCACTTACTTATTCGGCCCCGGGGCGCCATGCTAAGGGCGAGATGCTGGCCATACGCAGTTGGGGAGCATCTGAGCCGCATTATATAAAGGAAGCAGAGTACACATACGCCGTCATGGGACTGATGAACGAAAAGCAGGTGAGCATAGTCGAAACCACCTGGGGCGGACGCGAAGAGCTGCAGAACCGCGAAGGATGGCTGGGCTATTTCACCCTCATGCAGCTGGCGCTGCAGAGGAGTGCATCGGCCCGGGAGGCAATTATGGTGATGGACGCACTGGTACAGGAGTACGGCTACAATGAAACGGGGGAATCGTTCGCCATTTGCGACAAGGACGAGGCCTGGATTATGGAACTCATCGGCAAGGGTCCTGGAAGAAAGGGCGCGGTATGGGTGGCCCGCCGCCTCCCTGATGGCTGTGTCACGGCTTATGCCAATTCCAGCCGCATCAGGCAGTTCCCCCAAGTGAAAAAGGCCCCCAAAAAGAGCAACGTCTGCATAATCGAAGGCGACTGCATGTATTCCAAGGACGTCATCTCCTTCGCCCGAGAAATGGGTTATTACAACGGTGCCGATGCCGATTTCTCCTTCCGCGAAGCCTATCAGCCCATGACCTTCAGCAAGGCGCGCGCCTGCGAAGCCCGCGTCTGGAGCTTCTTCCGCCGCCACTACGACGCCGCCGTCATCGACAGTTACCTCCCCTTCATTGACGGAAAGTTCGACGTATGCGACGAACTGCCCCTCTGGATCGAACCCAAGTCCAAAGTCTCCGTCCGCGACATTATGGCCGACATGCGCGACCACTACGAAGGCACCGCCCTTGACATGACTGCCGATATCTCCGCCGGCCCCTGGGCATCTCCATACCGCAACCAGCCGGTGAATTTCACCGCATCGGACGGCACCAAGATGTTCCGTGAAAGGCCAATCGGCTGCCAGCAGAGCGGCATGACCATGGTGTGCCAGATGCGCTCCTTCCTGCCCGATGCCGTAGGCGGCGTAACGTATTTCAACCTTGACGACGCCACCATGGTTGCCTATGTCCCCGTCTATTGCGGCGCCCGCATAGTCCCGGAGCCCTTCCGCCGTGAGAACAACGACATCCGCGAATTCAGCTGGGGCAGCGCCTTCTGGGTGAACAATTTCGTGGCCAACATGGTCTATCCGCGCTGGAGCGCCATGATCGGCGACCTCCGCGAAGCCCAGAAAGAACTTGAAGACTACTATGCCGATGACCAGGCCGCCGTCGAAGCCCGCGCCCGGGAACTCACCCCCGGCGAACTGACCGAGTTCGTAACACGGAAAACCATCGACTACACAGACAGGATGATGAAACGCTGGGAAAAACTGGCCTATTACCTCATCGTCAGGCACAATGACCAGATCATGCGTCCCGGAAATGACGGCGAGATTGCTCCCGGCCGCCACACGTCTCCCGCATACGCACCCGCGTATATAGATGGGGTAAAGGCCGTCACAGGCGGCCGATATGTAAAGCCTGAATAATTACCTCGAACCGGTTTTGACGTATTCCGCGCTGAAACCGGTTTTGCTTACCCTGACGACGTTATAGCCGGAGAAGCCCCGTCCCAGTGGGCTTCCCACAGGGCCTGCCGTGTAGAAAGATATGCCGTCCTGAACCGTGCTGTAATCCATGTGGGTATGGCCGGCAAAGACGGCATCAACGCCATACTCTTTGAAGAGGGAAATGTACTCACGGCGCTTATCGAGCGGGAAATTGAAGTAGTCCTCTTCCTCGTCAAGGCTCTCCCTGATAACAGGGCAGTGAAGGAAGATGAAGGTGTAGCGTGCGCGGGCCGCCTTGGAGAGTTCTTCGACCAGCCACTCCTTCTGGGCCGCCTCGGCGGCTGCATCACCGTCCTTTATGCAGTTGGAATCAATGCCGATGAACGCACACCCGTGCGAGGTGAAGCTGAAGCGGTCATAGCCGCGCCAGTCAAGGTAGTGCTGCCGCTTTTCCTGCGTGAATTTCATGATGTCGTGGTTCCCGGGGACCTCGTACACCGGGGCCTTGATTTCCGCCTTCCGCGTGCGGTAAATCGAATCCTGCACGGTATTGTATGGCTCATTGATGAGGTCTCCCGTAATGAAAACCATCTCCGGGCAGATGCCGTTGACGTCCTTTACTGCCGCCGCCATGAGCGAGTCCGATTTCCAGTACACCGGAGAAGGGTCGATGAATCCAATCTGCGTATCGCTCATGTGAACAAACGTGAACGGCGCCCCGGAGCACGCCGTAAGAATCAGCGCCATCGCGCATTGAACCAGTCTCTTCATATATGCAAAGATAATATTTTTCGCTATATTTGTAGAGATTCGCCGAACAAGCACGGCGGACGACGTGCAGTATGGAAGAAAAGAAAAACATGCAGCTGCCGGAGAATGCGCAGCGGGAACTAAAACCGGGTGAGGAGTATAAGCCACTTCTGGACCCGAACAAAAAATACTCGGAAGTTACGCCGTATTCAGTGGCCGTGGGCGTGCTGATGGTTATCCTTTTCAGCGCCGCAGCTGCATACCTGGGCCTCAAGGTGGGGCAGGTGTTCGAGGCGGCAATTCCCATTGCAATCATAGCCGTGGGGCTCACCGGAGCGCTGAAAAAGAACGATTCCCTTGCACAGAACGTCATTATCCAGAGCATCGGAGGCTGCTCCGGTGCAGTGGTTGCCGGCGCAATCTTCACTCTGCCCGCAATATACATCCTGGGTGTGGAAGTGAATTACTGGCAGATGGTTCTGAGTTCACTCCTTGGCGGAGTGCTGGGCATCCTGTTCCTGATACCTTTCCGCAAGTATTTCGTGAAGGAGATGCATGGCAAGTATCCGTTCCCGGAGGCCACTGCGACAACGCAGGTGCTGGTGAGCGGCGAAAGCGGCGGAGACAGCGCCA
>CAMHKQ010000051.1 GCA_946185745.1 uncultured Bacteroidales bacterium | reverse complement strand
GTGCCTTCCTCGAAGAACTTCTCCATGAGGGCGTCGTCGAATTCGGCGGCCTTCTCGATGAGTTCCTGCTGCAGGCTCTCGGCCTCGTCGGCGTACTGTGCGGGGATGTCAATCTCTTCGCACTTGCCGTTGGCATCCAGGAAGTGGTAGTACTTCATGGTGAGCACATCCACGAATCCCTCGAAGTTGGGGCCGGGATTGACAGGGAACTGCACGGCTATGGCCTTGTTGCCGAAGGTAGCCTTGATGCTCTCGTGAACGAGGTCCCAGTTAGCCTTCTCGTGGTCGAGTTGGTTGACCGCAAGGATGAGGGGAACGTTGTACTTGGATGCCTGGCGGGCGAAGATGTCGGTACCCACCTCGACGCCCTGCTGTGCGTTGACCAGCAGGATGCCCGTCTCGCAAACCTTGAACGCCTCGACGGCGCCGGCGATGAAGTCGTCGGAACCCGGAGCGTCGATGATGTTGAACTTGGTGTTCATGAACTCGGCATACAGCGCGGACGCGAATACCGACTTCTGGTTGGTCTGTTCGAATTCGGTGTTGTCGGAAACGGTGTTCTTTTCCTCTACCGAGCCGCGGCGGTCGATGACCTTTCCTTCGTAAAGCATGGCTTCGGAGAGCGTGGTTTTGCCGGATTTAGTGCTGCCCAGCAGAACCACGTTGCGAATGTCTTTGGTGGAATACTCCTTCATAAGCTTGTTATTGTTATTAGTAATTACTTGCTTTTTTGTATAGCCTACAAATTTAACAACTTTTGCAAGCATTCCAAAATTTCCGGGCCATTCATTCCCAATTCCCTTTCCAGAATCCTGTCGAGCGCAGCGGGCCTGACGCCGATAGAAGAGCATAATGCGTGGTAGTCACCCTCCTTGAGGGCATTGTTCCGCCCGTCCAATACCAGGTCGGCGAAACGCGAATAAGCTGATGTTGATGTACACATATCGTTTTGTTTTTTGTGCAGCAAAGGTGTCGTATTTGTAAATAAAAAGCAACACCCGGATGTGGTACGGAGGGTGGTCCGCTTTGATTTTTTAAGTTTTCGTATACAGTTTGATAACCATAGGTTTACAATAGCTCACTATTGGTTTATGGCAGGCTTGCGACGGCTGTTATAATTTTGTCGTCACCTATGAAAGAAGTAACCTTTTTCCGCAAAGCCCGGCTCGACCTACGGTACAGTCAGGAGGAAATAGCCGACAGGATGGGTATCTCCCGAACGGCTTACGTTAAACTCGAAAACGGCATCACCCGCGTTATTTCCGACAGCGTCCTCCGTTTTTCCAGTGCGACGGGAATACCCCTCAGGCAGATAATAGACGCCTGTTATCCTGAAGGGGACGGTTCCAGACTCCGTGAGGAGGCCGATACCGAAGCCAGGATCAAGGCTCTCCGCGATGAATACGAAGACCGTCTGGAACGTAAGAGTTCCGAAATCGAGGGACTCAAGGCAGTGGTATCCGCGCAGCAGCGCACGATAGACGCTCAGCAGGGGATGCTCGATATGTATGCCCGCCAGTCTGGCAAAAATGATTAATTTTGTGGCTGGATGCCACAGGTAATTCATCTTCTACCATATCTTCAGGAAGGCCGCATCGAAGCCGGATGCGACGAGGCCGGACGCGGCCCGCTCGCGGGTCCTGTGTACGCCGCTGCGGTGATACTTCCGCCGGATTTCCATCATCCTCTTCTCAACGATTCCAAACAGATGAGCGCCCGCAACCGGGATGTGCTCCGCGAAGTTATCGAACGGGAGGCCGTGGCATGGGCCGTGGAGGCTGTCGAGCCTGCCGAAATCGATACCCTGAACATACTTTGGGCTTCGGTTGCCGGCATGCAGAGGGCGGCGCTCCGCCTCGATCCCGCCCCTGACTTCCTCCTGGTGGACGGCAACCGTTTCCGGCCCTTTGAATTCTACACTCGCGACCGCTATCTGACGGTGGTGCACGGCGATGCTACTTATGCCAGCATCGCGGCAGCCTCGGTGCTTGCCAAAACCTGGCGCGACGAACGCATGCGCGCCCTGGCTGCAGAGTATCCCGGCTATGGCTGGGAACGCAATTTCGGGTACCCTACCCGCGAGCACATCGAGGCCATCCGCCGGCTGGGCTACACACCCCAGCACCGCATGAGTTTCCACCCCCGCGAACTGGAACCTTCTTTGTTCTGAAAGAGTGCTCGCCGAACGGATTATTTTAGTATTTTTGTAAGATAATACGCTCGTTATGAAAAAACTCTTTTTGATTCTTGCAGTCCTTGTGTCTGCCATTTCCGTCCGTGCCGACGAAGGCATGTGGCTCCTTCCCATGCTCCAGCGCTTTAACGCGGACGCCATGCGCAACATAGGTTGCAGACTTACTCCGGAAGATATCTACAGCATCAACTCCACCTCCCTCAAGGACGCCATCGTCCAGTTCGGCGGAGGATGCACCGGTGAAATAATTTCTCCCGAAGGGCTGCTCGTAACCAACCATCACTGCGGATATGCCAGTATCCAACAGCTCTCCACCCCCGAGCATAACTACCTCGAGGACGGATTTTTCGCCACTTCGCAGGAGATGGAACTCCCCGTTCCCGGCCTTACCGTCAAGTTCATGTGCAGCATGAAGGACGTGACCGACATCATTGCTCCGCTTTCCGGGAAAAAGAAGGAAAACACCATAAGGAAGATGGAGGATGAGGCTGCCGCCGAGATTGCCGGGGGAGTTGCGAAAGTCACCTCTTTCTATAACGACAACGTTTACTATCTGATTGTCTATCAGATATATAAGGATGTGCGCTTCGTCGCCGCCCCGCCTGCAGCGATGGGAAAATTCGGTGGAGAGACCGACAACTGGATGTGGCCCCGCCATACCTGCGACTTCTCCATGTTCCGCATCTATGCGGACGAGAACAACAACCCTGCTGAATACGCTGCCGGCAACAAACCTTTCGAGCCCAAACGTTTCCTGAAGGTCTCGCTTTCCGGAGTCAGCGAGGGCGATTTCGCCTTCGTGATGGGTTATCCTGGCAGCACCCAGCGCTTCCAGACGGCCGTCCAGCTCAAGCAGATGATGGCCCGCAACAACCTTCGCGTGGAGGCCCGCACCGTGCGTCAGAAGGTCATGAAGGCCGGAATGGAGCAGTCGCCCGAGATCCGTCTGAAGTACGCGAACAAATATGCCGGCTCCGCCAATGGTTGGAAGAAGTGGCAGGGAGAAGCCCTTGCGTTCGAGAAACTCCGCATCATCCCCCGCGAGGAGGAGAAGGAGGCCGCTTTTATGAAGTGGGTCAACGCCGATCCCGCCCGTGTGAAGGCATACGGCAAGGCAATAGCCGGAATAGACAAGAACGTAGAAGCGGCTTCCGAAGCCGAACTTGCCATGACTCTGCTTACCGAGACTATCGCGCGTATAGAACTTCCCGGCATCGTTCTCGGTTTCCCCGGTGTACGCGAACAGGACTTCGACAGGGATCTTGACTACAAGATGGCCCTGGCGATGTTCGATTTCTACGCCCGCAATGTGAAGGATAAGGACCGCATCAAGATAAAAGGGCACAAACTCACTCCCGAGGGAGCGGCCGAATATGTGGAATGGCTGTATGCGAATGCTACGAAAGAGAACGCCCAGGAGTTCGTGAATGCCGTTCAGTCCAAGGGCATGAGCCTGTATTCGGCGGTTAAGAAGGCCGGTGACGGCGTCAAGGAGTACGCGCGCGCTTTTACGGCCGGCCTGCTGGAATGGAAGAAGGACGAACCTTCCTACCCCGATGCCAACTC
>CAMHKQ010000050.1 GCA_946185745.1 uncultured Bacteroidales bacterium | reverse complement strand
TGGGCACTTCGAAACTCGCACTCTGCGTGGCAAAGATCACAGGCGAGAACGTCCAGATCATCTACTACAAAGAGAGGCCGTCCGCCGGTATCCGCTACAACTGCGTCTTCAATCCCAAGAAGGCCGCAGGGCCGCTTCGCGCCGCCATAGCGGAGGCCGAAGACGAACTGCAGATCAAAATCACACAGGTAGTGGTAGGACTTCCCCGCTACAATGTGCACCAGGAGACCGCAAGTGCCAAAATCGACCGCAGCGACCCGTCGATGCTCATAGGAGAGGACGAAATAGCATCGCTCAAGAGCATCGCACTGGACAATTATCCCCTGTCGGACAGCAGCAGCGAAGTGATCTACGGCGCCGTGCCCCAGTCTTTTGCCACCGACGATTTCATCGGAAGCGAAGAAGATGTGGTGGGAGCCACCAGCGCATCGCTGTCTGGAAACTTCAAGATATTCGTCGGCAGGAAGAAAGCCGCCTGGAATATCGACATCATGCTCAACGATGCGGGCGTGGCCCTTGCCCAGGCCATCTTCGCACCTATCGCCGTAGGTGAAGCGGTACTCAAAGAAGACGAAAAGACCAACGGCGTGGCCCTGGTGGAAATGGGTGGAGGGGTTACTTCACTGTCCATTTATCAGGGCGGCATACTCCGCTACTTCGGCTCCATCCCCTTCGGAGGCAAAAGCATCACCACCGACATACGCCTGGAGTGCGCCTTCGACGACACTTTGGCCGAAAACATCAAGCTGGCGTTCGGAGCTTGTCTTCCCGACAAACTCCAGACCATGGGAGACAAAGTCCTGCAGATCAACGACGAAGAGAACGGCACCTATGAGCACCTGGGCGTCAAGTATCTGTCTGAAATCATAACCAGCCGCTGCCGCGAGATTGTGAACGCCATCCTGTACCTGATTCAGGAAAGCGGTTTCGCCGACAGGCTGCGCTGCGGAATAGTGCTCACGGGAGGCGGCGCCAACCTGGCCAATCTCACCAACCTCATCAAAGAAGAATCGGGTTACAACGTGCGCGTGGGTTTCCCTCTGGCACGCAAATTCTCGTCCGACGGCTGCCCCGGCATCGGTGAGGCCGAAGCATCGGCTTCGGTGGGAATGGTCCTTGAATCGGCCTCCGATCCTTTCCTCAACTGCATTGCCGAGACTGCTCAGACACCTGCCCCGGAAACCGTTCAGGAGCCCGTCAAAGAGCAAGAGGTCGCCCCCGATGCCAACGGGCAAGGCAACTTGTTCAGCAAAGACCAGTTCGACGTGGAGGTCGGATCCAAGATTGTAAAGACTCCCTCGAACGGCAAGAAACGCGCGCCCAAGCCGCCCAAACCGCCCAAGAGCGACAAGCCCTCGGGATTCAAGATTTTCTGGACCACTATGGGACAGAAAGTAGGTTCGGTGATAGAGAAAGGCTTCGAAGGCACCTTGGCCGGACTGTATGACGATATGGGTAACAACAACGAGGAGAAATAAGATATGTTCGAAGATTTCAATATAGACCTGGAGGCTACCACTCCCAAGGACTGGAAACGCTCCGACCAGATTATCAAGGTTATAGGCGTTGGCGGCGGCGGCTGCAACGCAGTGTCCTACATGTACCGCACAGGCATCGAGGGCTGCAGCTTCGTAGTGTGCAACACCGACTCCCAGGCGCTTGAATGCAGTCCCGTACCCGTCAAGATACAGATGGGAGCGGGCCTTGGCGCCGGCACCAACCCCATCAAGGGACGCAACGCGGCCATAGACAGCCAGGCCGAGATAGAAAAGAAGATTATCGATACCGGCACCAAGATGCTCTTCATCACCGCCGGAATGGGCGGCGGCACCGGCACCGGAGCCACTCCTATCATTGCCAAGATGGCCAAGGAGAAAGGCATCCTTACCGTAGCCGTAGTCACTCTTCCCTTCAAGAATGAGGGCGACAGGGCTATGTCCAGGGCCATAGACGGTATCCAGGAGCTGGAGAAGAACGTTGACTCCCTGCTGATCATAAACAACGAGAAGCTCTACGAACACTTTGGCGACCAGCTCACCCACAACGCCTTCCCCAAAGCCGATGAGGTTCTCACCACCGCCGTCAAGGGCATCATCGAGATTATCCAGAAGCCCGGCTACATCAACGTTGACTTCGAAGACGTGATGGCGATGATGAAAGACAGCGGCATGGCCCTTATGGGATACGGCGAGGGCAGCGGCCCCGACCGCATCGAACAGGCTGTGCGCCAGGCCTTCGAATCGCCCCTGCTGAACGACTTCGACCTTACAACCGCCAAAAACGTGCTGGTCAACATCACAGGCGGAAAGAACGAGCAGGGCCTCACCATGGACGATATGTCCGAGATCAACCGCCGCATCGACGAATACACCGGAGGGGCCAACAACTTCAAGAGGGGGCTCATCTGGGACGAAGACCCCGCAGTGGGCGACCACATCCACATTACCTCCATCGTTACGGGCCTGAAGTTCATCGACATCGTTGGCTCGCGCCGCGACATGGGTAATTACATAATGATTACACGCAACTTTAAATACGACAAGAGCGAGGCCGCCAGCACCAAGGGCATCAGCCTTATCGAAGACAACGTGGGCTCCCGAATAGGTTACAGCTCATCGGAGAACCTCCGCGCTTTCCGCTTCGATCCCGAGCAGAAGCCTGCATTGCTGGTAACTGCCGGAGAGCAGATTTCCGACCTCGAAAACATACCCGCAATACGTAGAATATGAAAAAGACCAGAGTAAGATTCGCCCCCTCCCCTACCGGGCCACTCCACATGGGCGGAGTACGCACCGCACTCTACAACTACCTCTTCGCCAAGAAGAGGGGCGGCGACTTCATCCTCCGTATCGAGGACACCGACTCGCACCGCTTCGTCCCCGGAGCGGAAGAGTATATCATCGAGTCGCTTCGCTGGTGCGGTATAATGCCCGACGAGGGCCTCGGTCCCGACGGACGTCTGGCCGAGAAGGCCGACGAGCGTAATCCTCACGCTCCCTACAGGCAGTCGCAGCGGCGCGGCATCTACCGCAAATATGCCGAGCAGCTGGTCAGAGACGGTTTTGCTTACTATGCCTTCGACACTGCCGCCGAACTTGAAGCAGCGCGCTCGCAGGCCGAAGCCGCCGGTCAGACCTTCATATACAACGCCGCCACCAGAGGCTCCCTCAGGAACTCCCTTACCATGGGAAGCGACGAGGTAGAGCGCCTGCTGGGCGAGCGCAACGACTGGACGATTCGCTTCCGCATGCCGTCCGACGAGGTGGTAGTGATGGAAGACCTTATACGCGGGCACATCGAAGTCAACACTTCCACCCTCGACGACAAAGTACTGTGGAAGAGAGCTGACGAACTGCCCACTTATCACCTGGCAAATATCGTCGACGACCACCTGATGGAAATCAGCCACGTAATCCGCGGCGAGGAATGGCTCCCCTCTCTCCCCCTGCACTTCCTGCTTTACAGAGCATTCGGCTGGGAGAGGCCCGAGTTCGCCCACCTGCCGCTGCTTCTCAAGCCGGTCGGCAACGGCAAGCTGAGCAAGCGTGACGGCGACAAGATGGGTTTCCCCGTGTTCCCGCTCAAATGGACTTCCCCCGAAGGTGAAGTGTCACGCGGCTACCGCGAAGACGGGTATTTCGCCGACGCTTTTGTAAATCTGCTCGCCATGCTGGGATGGAACCCCGGAACCGAGCAGGAGATATTCTCGATGGAGGAACTCATCGAGGCCTTCTCACTCGAGAAAGTTGGCAAATCGGGAGCGAAATTCAATCCCGAGAAGGCCAAGTGGTTTAATAAAGAATACCTGCGCATGCGTTCCGACGAGGAACTTTGCTCGCTGTTCATGCCCATTCTCTCTTCTAACGGAGTAAACGCTCCCGCAGAGAAGGTGCAGGAAATAGTCGGCCTGATCAAAGAGAGGGCCACATTCGTTTCCGACTTCTGGGACATTGCCTGGTACCTGTTCAAAGCACCGGAAGAATATGTGGAGAAAGATGCCTCAAAGTTCTGGAAGAAAGAGAATGTAGATATGGCGCGGCAGGCGCTTACGGAAACTGATTCGGCCCAGGCGATGGAAGAGTATATCCGCGCCAAGGAGTGGCCGATGGGCAAGGTGATGAACTGCATACGCCTTGCACTCACGGGTTCGTCCAACGGACTCGGAATAGCTGATATAATGCGTTTCATAGGCCGGGAGGAAGCTCTTTTGCGCTTCCGCAGGGCCGAAGAGCGGTTAGTTATATGTTAATGACGGGGCACGGGCTTTGGACAAGGTCCGGTCCCGTTGCCGACTTACTTTCCCCCCGGCTGCAGCTTTAGCGGCTGACTTCTGAATAGTCCGGGACCGGAAGATACGAGCGCTGCGTTGTTTCTAGGGTTTAGCAGCAATCGTTGATGCCGGTCCCGGGGCTGTTTTTATGCAGGGCATAAAAACAGCCCGAATTATCCCCCTGCGCCCCCAGGGGACTGAGGGGACACCCCTCAGACACCCCGGTCGCTGACGCTCCGAATCTGCCCTGCATAAAAACAGCCCGAATTATCCCCCTGCGCCCCCAGGGGACTGAGGGGACACCCCTCAGACACCCCGGTCGCTGACGCTCCGAATCTGCCCTGCATAAAAACAGCCCGAATTATCCCCCTGCGCCCCCAGGGGACTGAGGGGACACC
>CAMHKQ010000049.1 GCA_946185745.1 uncultured Bacteroidales bacterium | reverse complement strand
TTCCTAAAAGAAATTAACGCTCTCGTTTACTTGTTCTCGGTACTTGCTTGTACTTGTTTTGACAGTCTTCTCAAAGAACTTTCCGTTAAAAAACCCGCTCGTTGTCCGAACGGGATTGCAAAGGTAGTACTTATTTTTTAATCCACAAATTTTTTTTAAGTTTTTTTTAAATTTTTTTTCGGCCTAATTCGAAGAAAAAAAGCAAGTCCCTGATATTCAGAGACCTGCCTTAAAAACTTTTTTTAGGGCACTATTACATCATTCCCCCCTGAGGCATCGCGGGTGCTGCCGGAACCGGTTCGGGGATATCGACGATGCCGCATTCGGTGGTCAGGAACATGCCTGCTACGCCGGCCGCATTCTCGAGGGCTACGCGGGCGACCTTGGTAGGATCGATGACACCTGCCTCGTAGAGGTTTGCATATTCGCCGGTACGGGCGTTGTAGCCGAAGTCGGCCTTGCCCTCGCGAACCTTATTAATAATAACGCTGCCGTCCACACCTGCATTGGCCGCGATCTGGCGCATGGGCTCCTCGAGGGCGCGCTCCACGATGTGAATGCCGGTGGTTTCGTCGTCGTTGTCTCCCTTGAGGCCCTTGAGGGCGTCGATGGCGCGGATGTAGGCTACGCCGCCTCCGGGCAGATAACCCTCTTCCACAGCCGCACGGGTGGCGTTGAGAGCATCCTCCACGCGGTCTTTCTTTTCCTTCATCTCCACCTCGGTGGGAGCGCCCACGTAGAGCACGGCAACGCCGCCGGCAAGTTTGCCGAGACGCTCCTGGAGCTTCTCGCGGTCGTAGTCGGAAGTGGTCTTCTCGATCTGCTTGCGGATGCCTTCGGCGCGTTCCGCTATGGCAGCCTTGTCTCCGCGGCCGCCTACTATGGTGGTGTTCTCCTTGCTGATGGTGATCTTCTCGGCGGTACCGAGCATGTCGGGAGTGGCGTTCTCGAGGGTGAAACCGCGCTCTTCGCTGATGACGGTGCCACCGGTGAGGATAGCGATGTCCTGGAGCATTTCCTTGCGGCGGTCGCCGAAACCGGGAGCCTTGACTGCAGCAACTTTCAGGGTGCCGCGCAGACGGTTCACTACCAGGGTGGTAAGTGCCTCGCCGTCAACGTCTTCCGCAATGATAAGGAGTTCCTGGCCTTCCCTTGCGATGGGCTCGAGAATGGGCATCAGGTCCTTCATGGTGGAGATCTTCTTGTCGGTGATGAGGATCTTGGCGTTGTTGAGGGCAGCCTCCATCTTGTCGCCGTCGGTGATGAAATACGGGGAGATGTAGCCGCGGTCGAACTGCATGCCTTCGACCACCTTGACCTCGGTGTCGGTGCCCTTGGCTTCCTCGACGGTGATGACGCCGTCCTTCTTGACCTTGCTCATGGCGTCGGCGATGAGCTTGCCGATCTGGCTGTCGTTATTGGCGGAAACAGTACCGACCTGCTCTATCTTGGAATAATCCTCGCCTACCGACTGGCTGCGCTTCTTGAGGTCTGCGACCACGGCTGCGACGGCCTTGTCGATACCCCTCTTGAGGTCCATGGGGTTGGCGCCTGCGGTAACGTTCTTGAGGCCTACATTGATGATGGCCTGGGCAAGGACAGTGGCGGTGGTGGTGCCGTCGCCGGCCTGCTCGTTGGTCTTGGAAGCCACTTCCTTGACCATCTGTGCGCCCATGTTCTCGAACTTGTCTTCAAGCTCGACCTCCTTGGCTACGGTAACGCCGTCTTTGGTTACCTGGGGAGCGCCGAATTTCTTGTCGATGACGACATTGCGGCCCTTGGGGCCGAGAGTCACCTTCACTGCATCTGCAAGCTGGTCGGCACCGGCCTTCATAGCGGTGCGGACATCAGTATCGAATTTTATAGTCTTTGCCATGATTTCAAATAATTAGAGAATTGCCAGAATGTCCTGCTGTTTTACGATGAGGTATTTCTTGTCTTCAACGGTAACCTCGGTGCCGGCGTATTTGCCATAAAGGACAACGTCGCCGACTTTAACTTCCATGGGTTCGTCCTTCTTGCCGGGACCTGCCGCGATAACCTTGCCTTGCTGGGGTTTTTCCTTCGCCGTGTCGGGAATGTAAATTCCGCTGGCTGTCTTTGTCTGAGCCTCCTGGGGCTCGATCAGAACTCTGTCTGCCAATGGTTTGATCATGATATCAGTGTTTTTAAAGTTGTCAAAAAAGCGCCCCCGCTTTCCTGCGGGGACGCTGAAATACAATCAAGGTGCGTGCCAGTGACAAATTGTCACTAATAGCGGTTGAGCGGTTTGTCTGCTGTCAGCGCATGCACCTTTTCGGCCACGGAGGCCAGCACTTTGCGGTGTTCTGCAAGGCCTGCAGTCTGTTCCGGAGTGGGAACGTCGGCCTTCTTGAGGGAGAGGGCCTCGACATGGGCGCTGCAGGATTCGAGCACGGTATTGATAAGCCCTGCAATTACCGGCATATCCTTTTCGGTGAAGCCGCGGGAGGTGACGGCGGGAGTGCCGATACGCAGGCCGCTGGTCTGGAACGGGTTGCGGGTATCGAAAGGCACCATGTTCTTGTTGACGGTGATATCGGCCAGCTCGAGCTGCTTCTCGGCAATGCGCCCGGAGAGCTCGGGGAACCTGGTACGGAGATCCACCAGCATGAGATGGTTGTCGGTGCCTCCGGATACGATCTTGTAGCCCAGACGGAGGAATTCAGCGCAAAGGGTGGCAGCATTTGCCTTGACCTGCTTCTGATACTCTACGTATTCGGGCTGGGAAGCCTCCCAGAAACAGACGGCCTTGGCTGCGATGACATGCTCGAGCGGACCGCCCTGCTCGCCGGGGAACACTGCAGAATCGAGCACCGCACTCATCATCTTGACCTCGCCCTTGGGAGTGGTCTGCCCCTTGGGATTCGGGAAGTCTTCGCCGAGTAGGATGATGCCGCCGCGGGGACCGCGGAGAGTCTTGTGGGTGGTGGAGGTGACGATGTGAGCGTACTTCACCGGGTTCTTCAGCAGGCCTGCGGCGATGAGGCCGGCAGTGTGGGCCATATCTATCCAGAGGATGGCGCCCACTTCGTCGGCGATCTTGCGCATGCGCTCATAGTCCCATTCGCGGGAATATGCGGACGCGCCGCCGATTATGAGCTTGGGCTTGCATTCCCTGGCGGTCTTTTCCATCTGGTCGTAGTCGATGGTGCCGGTTTCGGGGTTGAGGCCGTAGGGAACCGCCTTGTAGAGGATGCCGGATGCGTTCACGGGTGAACCGTGGGTGAGGTGGCCGCCCATCGAGAGGTCGAGACCCATGAAAGTGTCGCCCGGATTGAGGACGGACATTTCGACGGCCAGGTTGGCCTGTGCGCCGGAATGGGGCTGGACGTTGGCCCAGCAGGCGCCGTAGAGGGCTTTGAGGCGGTCGATGGCCAGTTGCTCTATCTGGTCCACTATCTGGCAGCCGCCGTAGTAGCGCTTGCCGGGATAGCCTTCGGCGTATTTGTTGGTGCAGATGCTTCCCATCGCGCGAAGCACATCGTCGGTAACGTAGTTTTCGGAGGCGATGAGTTCAAGGCCGTTCTTCTGGCGGGCTTCCTCCTTCGCGATGAGATCGAAAATCTGAGTGTCTTTTTTCATTTGATTATATGGGTTTAGTGTATTGTTCCAATAGTTTGCAAATATAACAATAATAAGGGAGATTTCCTATATTTGCGCCAGCATGAAAGACCGCAAGCTCACAGCGCCGGAAATGGGGCGCATGACCCCTGACGAATACCGCAGCCGCCCGGAATCCGGGACGGTAGTGGTCCTGGACAACGTGCGCAGCGCGTACAACGTCGGCAGCGCCTTCCGCAGCTGCGATGCTTTCGGCGTAGACAGGGTTTATCTCTGCGGCATCTGCGCCGTCCCGCCATCCAACGAAATCCACAAAACCGCACTCGGTGCGGAGGAATCGGTTCCGTGGCAGCATTGCGACAGCACCCTTGAGGCGGTAGCATCCCTGAAGGCCGCCGGTTACACCGTCGTTTCCGTAGAACAGACGGAACACTCCGTCAAGCTTGGTTCCGGCGGGAGCATAGCCCCAAAAACCTGTGCCACCCTCGGCACTTTTGACTGGGGCTCCGCCCCCGTAACGCCCCCTGCGGCCTTTTCGCCCTCTACGACTTTCGCAGGCGAAAGTCCCGGGCCCGGCCGGGCGCCTGCAGGCGCCATGAATCCTCCCCACTCTCACAACAAACTGGCGTTTATATTCGGAAACGAAGTCGAAGGCGTACAACAAAGTGTTGTAGACGCCTCCGACTTCTGTCTGGAGATCCCGCAGCACGGCACCAAGCATTCGCTTAACGTAGCCGTGACCGTGGGAATAGTACTTTTCGCCTTTACTTCTCCTGCTCGATAGCAGCCTGCGCCGCAGCGAGCCTTGCGATAGGCACGCGGAACGGAGAGCAGCTCACGTAGTCGAGACCGATCTTATTGAAGAACCTGACCGACTCGGGATCGCCGCCGTGCTCGCCGCAGACGCCGCACTTGAGGTCGGGCCTCTTGCTGCGTCCGTTCTGCACGCCGTATTCCACGAGCTTGCCCACGCCCTTGACGTCGATGGTCTGGAACGGGTCGCTGTCGAGGATCTTGCTGCCGAGATAGTCGCCCATGAAGGTGCCGACGTCGTCGCGGCTGAAGCCGAAGGTCATCTGGGTGAGGTCGTTGGTACCGAAGCTGA
>CAMHKQ010000048.1 GCA_946185745.1 uncultured Bacteroidales bacterium | reverse complement strand
AACTCGCGACCCTCAGCTTGGAAGGCTGATGCTCTACCAACTGAGCTACTTCCGCAAAATTTGCTTCGCAGATTTTGCGCTAACCTTGGCTGCGCCTCGGAATAAGAGCGAGCTCTTCTTCGCTCGGCTTGCACAAGGTTTCCGCGTTTTCAGTAAATAGCACCGATTCTGCGAAACGATTTGTGGGCAAGGATGGGTTCGAACCACCGTAGGCGTAAGCCGGCAGATTTACAGTCTGCTCCGATTGACCACTCCGGCACTTGCCCTTGACAGCGATGCGCTTTTGGCACAGAGTCGAGCCGATGGGGGGATTCGAACCCTCGACCCCGAGATTACAAATCACGTGCTCTGGCCGGCTGAGCTACATCGGCTGATGTATATTTCAATCCCTTTGAAAAAGGGACTGCAAAGATAGACATTATTTAGGAATCTCCAAAAATTTCTCCAAAAAATTTGAAAGAGATTTTTTGTCTATTCCCGCTGCGGCCTTCTGCGCGCTCTGGGAGGCATGTCTGATGAACTCGTCGGGAATGCCCGCACCCTTAATGTCAATGAGATGTCCCCCGGATGCCATGTACTCCGTGACGGCTCCGAAGAGTCCGCCGCAGAGGCATCCGTCCTCTACCGTCAATATATGCGTGTATGCGCGCGCGATGTGCTCCAGAGCCTCTTCGTCCAGGGGCTTCAGGAAGCGGAAGTTGTAGACCCCCACCTTGCCCGGGAACTCCGCCGCCGCCTCGAGGGCCCGGTTGACGCACGGTCCGATGCCTATCACGGCCACCGTGTCGCCTTCGAGCAGACATTCGGCCTTGCCGACCGGAAGCTCCGTGAACGGGGCGTCCTTCCACGGGGCGCCTTCGCCGCAGCCGCGCGGGTAGCGGATGATGAAGGGGCCTTCGTTCCGGCAGAAAGCCGTGTACATGAGGTTCTTGAGCTCGGTTTCGTTGCGCGGGGCGCTGATGGTCATGCCCGGTATGGACCTGTATGCCGCCAGGTCGAACACTCCCTGGTGCGTGGCCCCGTCTTCGCCGACGACGCCCGCCCTGTCGAAGCAGAAAGTGACGTTCAGGTTCTGAAGGGCGACATCGTGGATTATCTGGTCGTACGCCCTCTGCGAGAAGGTGGAGTAGATGTTGCAGAAAGGCTTGAGCCCGCCTGCGGCAAGGCCCGCCGAGAAGGTGACGGCATGTTCTTCCTCGATGCCCACGTCGAAGAAACGGCCGGGGTACTTTTCGCCGAAAACGCTCATGCCGCAGCCGGAGGCCATGGCGGGAGTCACCCCCACGACCGTGGCATCCTGCTCCGCGAGTTCGCAGAGGACCTGCCCGAAGACGTCCTGGTAGCGGTCCGCCGGCCTCGGGCCGGGGAGTCTTTCGCCGGTTTCGGGATTGAACCTGCCGGGGGAGTGCCAGACCACGGGATCGGCTTCGGCGGCGGCATAACCTTTTCCTTTCTTGGTGACGCAGTGCAGCACCCTGGGACCTTTGAGCCGTTTAATCCTGACGAGCGCGTTCACCACCTGCTCTATGTCGTTGCCGTCGATGAGGCCGAAATAGCGCAGGCCGAGCGACTCGAAATAGTCGCCACCGGTGTCCTTGACCACCCAAGACTTCAGGCTGCGGATGCCGGTCTGGAGGGAATGCCTCAGCCCGTGCTCGCCCAGGCCTTCCCACACCTTGTTCTTGAATGAATTGTAGCGGTTGGAAGTGGTGAGCTTAAGCAGATGGTTGTGCAGCCCGCCGTGGGGCATGTCAATGCTCATCTCGTTGTCGTTCACGATGATGAGCAGGTCCAGGTCGCTGTCTCCCAGGTTGTTGAGGCCCTCGTAGGCGAGACCTCCGGTGAGGGCGCCGTCACCTATGAGCGCCACCACCTTGTCTTTCCTGCCGCTGAGCCTCGCGGCTTCGGCAAGCCCCATGGCGGCCGAAACGGAGGTGGAGGAATGGCCGGTTCCGAAAGCGTCGTAGGGGCTTTCGTCGATGCGGGGGAAGCCGCTGAGGCCGCCTTCGGTGCGAAGCGTCTTGAAAGCCTCCCGGCGGCCGGTGAGAATCTTGTGGGCGTAGGCCTGGTGCCCCACGTCGAAGACTATCTTGTCGCCCGGGGCGTCGAACACGTAGTGGAAACCCACGATGAGCTCCACCGCACCGAGGCTGGAGGCCAGGTGGCCCGGATTCGACGAACAGCACTCCACGATGTACTGCCTGAGCTCGCTGCAGAGCAGGCGGAGCTGGTCGATGCTGAGGTTTTTCAGGTCTGCGGGAGAGTCTATGTGGTCCAGAATGGTGTACATCGCATGCGGTTTAGTAAACAAAGGTACGATTTTATTTCAATATTTCTTAAATTCGCGATATGGACCTGAAGAAAAGCCGCCGTTTCCCCAACACCTACGTGATCCTCTCGATCCTCATCGTGCTGTGCGCGGTCGCGACGCTCGTCGTGCCGGCCGGGCAGTATGTAACGGCGGCGGACGGAAGCGTCAGCTTCGAGCGCATAGAGCGTGCGCCGCAGACATGGCAGGTCTTCTCTTCCTTTTACGAAGGCTTCCTGAAGCAGGCCGGCATCATCGCGTTCATCCTCGTGGTCGGGGGCGCCTTCTGGGTGCTGAACGCCACCGGCGCGGTAGCGTACGGAATCGACCGTTTCATCGCCAGGGCGGGGAAGTACGACCGTTTCGTGCTCGCCGGCCTAGCGGTGCTCTTCTCCGTGGGCGGGGGAGTGTTCGGCATGAGCGAGGAGACCATCCCCTTCGTGGGGATTGTGGTGCCGCTTGTAATCGCCATGGGCTATGACGCCTTCACCGGGCTGCTGGTGGTGTACGTGGCGTCCAACATAGGGTTCTCATCGGCCTTCCTCAATCCCTTCACGGTGGGCATAGCCCAGGAGATGTCCGGCCTGCCGCTCTTTTCCGGCATGGGCTACCGTCTTGTCTGCTGGGCGCTGCTCACTGCGGCCCTGGTGGTTTTCATCCTCATTTACGCATCGCGCATACGCAAGGCCCCGGCGGAACGCACCGTGCCCGAGGCGGCACCGGGAACCGACCGCAGGAAAACGCTCATCCTGCTTGTCCTGCTGGTCACGGTAGTGCTGCTGGTGGTCGGAGTCACCTGCTTCCACTGGTACATGGCCGAGATTTCGGCTCTTTTCCTGGTTATGGGAATAGTTGCCGGCATACTCGGGGGCTTCGGCGCCAACCGCATCGCCGACGAGTTCGCCGCCGGCGCCAAAGATATCCTGCCCGCCGCGCTGGTAGTGGGGCTGGCTTCCGGCATAATAGTCATCCTGCAGAACGGTCACGTCGTGGACAGCATCCTCCACGGGCTCGAATCGGGCCTGGGCGATGCGGGGCAGACCGGTTCCCTGGCCCTGATGTACGGCACCCAGACGCTCATCAACCTGCTGATTCCCAGCGCCACGGCCAAGGCTGCGGTGACCATCCCCATCATGGCTCCCTTCTGCGACATGATCCATCTTTCGCGGCAGACGATGGTGCTGGCATTCCAGTTCGGCGATGGCTTCACCAACATGATAACCCCCACGTCCGGCGTGCTGATGGCCGCCCTCGGCATGGCGAAAGTCCCCTACGAAAAATGGGTGAAATGGATTTGGCGCTGTGTTTTGGTGTTGATTGTTGCCGGATTTGTGCTACTTTTGCCTACGGTATTCATTCCGCTCACTGGATTTTAAGACAATAAAAATACTTCAACTATGACTGAAACCATTCACAAAACCACACTGCGCGACTCCGCGGCGATGCGCTGGACGGCCCTGCTGCTTCTCGCGCTCGCCATGTTCTGTGCCTACATCTTCATGGACATCCTGTCCCCGATCAAGGACCTGATGGAGTCTACGCGAGGCTGGGATTCCAAGGCCTTCGGAACGATGCAGGGCTCGGAGGTGTTCCTGAACGTATTCGTATTCTTCCTCATTTTCGCCGGCATCATCCTGGACAAGATGGGGGTCCGTTTCACGGCCGTGCTTTCGGGCGCGGTCATGTTCATCGGCGGCCTCATCAAGTGGTATGCCGTCAGTGATCTGTTCATCGGGACCGGTCTGGAGACCTGGTTCACCACGCACCTGAACTGGCACACCGGCGTGGGCTTCATCGACGACGTGCTGCCATTCTATAACAGCATGCCTGCCTCCGCCAAGCTGGCGGCCCTCGGATTCATGATCTTCGGCTGCGGCTGCGAAATGGCCGGCATTACGGTGAGCCGCGGTATCGTCAAGTGGTTCAAGGGCCGTGAGACGGCCCTGGCCATGGGTTCGGAGATGGCTCTTGCCCGCCTGGGCGTAGCCACCTGCATGATCTTCTCGCCTTTCTTCGCCAAGCTCGGCGGCAGCGTGAACGTAAGCCGTTCCGTCGCCTTCGGCGTGGTGCTCCTGTGCATCGGCCTGATCATGTTCATCACCTACTTCTTCATGGACAAGAAACTCGACAGCCAGACCGGCGAAGCCGAGGAGAAGGACGACCCGTTCAAGGTCAAGGACATCGGCACCATCCTCGCCAGCCTCGGTTTCTGGCTGGTCGCCCTGCTGTGCGTGCTCTATTACTCCGCCATCTTCCCGTTCCAGAAGTACGCGGTGAACATGCTCCAGTGCAACCTGACGCTGACCGAGCCCGCGGCCGGTTCCTTCTGGGCCGGCGAGGCGGTCACCATCGTGCAGTACATCATCATGCTCGTGGTGGCGGGCTGCTCTTTCGCCAGCAACTTCATCAAGGACAAGAAAGCCCTCAAATACGGTTTGATGGCCGTCGCCGTCGTGGCGCTCGTCGTCTACTGCTTGATGGGCTTCAAGCGCGGCACCGCCGAGACCATCTTCGCGGTGTTCCCGCTCCTGGCCGTCGCCATCACCCCCATCCTCGGCA
>CAMHKQ010000047.1 GCA_946185745.1 uncultured Bacteroidales bacterium | reverse complement strand
CCGTACGAGGAGTTCAAGCAGTCGCTCTTCGCCCTCGGCCGCACCCCGGTTCCCGAGTGGGTCAAAGAAGAAACCGACGAATCCGACGCCGAGAATTTCCAGACCATCTACGCCAGCAAAGAGGGCGCAGTGTCGGCTCCCGCTGCCGGTCTGCATTTTTCGAGGGAGCTTCTTAACCGAATGATCCTCAACGACGTAGAGAAATCTTTCATAACCGTACACATGGGTATCGGGCACTTCCGCAGCGTTGATGTGGAAGACCTTTCCAAGCATCGCGTAGACAGCGAGCACATGATCATCAGCCAGCAGGCGTCGGACGAGATCAACGGCACAAAGCGCGCCGGCGGCAAGATCTGCGCCGTGGGCGTGACCGTACTCCGCGCCCTTGAGACTTACGTCACCACCAACAGCGAGATCCGCCCCAACGACACTTGGACCAACAAGTTCATCTTCCCTCCTTACGAGTTCAGCATTGCCGACGCTTTCGTGTCCAATTTCCACCTGCCCGGCTCTACGATGCTGATGATGGAAGCTGCTTTCGGAGGCTTCGACAAGGTGATGCACGCCTACGAAGTAGCCCTGGAGCAGGACTATCGTTTCGGTCCCTACGGTGACGCGCTGCTGATAGTATAAGAAAGTCCAAAAGTTTTTCATACCTTTGTCCGTAACCAACTAAAACAGTTATGGACGACTATGAAATTCTTTGCGGCATCACGCTGAACCGTATCTTCGGATACGAACCTTCCGCCGCCCGGGCACTTATCAGCCGCTTCGGCTCTCCGGGCGCTGTATTCTCCCAATCTTCAAGTACTCTTGACGAGGTATTCGGCCCCTTCAACAAGTTCCGCCCCCTTATCTGCAGCTCCGAGCTTGATGCCTCAGAGCGCGAATGGGCGCCGCTGAAGGCATCGGGGTGCCGGTTCGTCACCATCGGCTCTCCAGGATACCCGCCCCTTCTTTCCGACTGCCCTGACGCTCCCGTCGGCCTGTATATCCGCAGCCTCAGCCCGCCTGAAGAACTCTGGCAGAGCCGGGACAGCATCTCCATCGTCGGCACAAGGGACCTCTCGCCTTATGGCAAAGACTGGACGGAAAAGATAGTCCGCACCCTTTCATCTACCACCCAGAAGCCACCCATAGTGAGCGGGTTCGCTATCGGAGTAGATATAACGGCACACCTTTCCGCACTTGCTTTCGGGCTTGCCACCATCGCCGTGCTCCCGGTGGGCATAGACAGCATTTATCCCTGGCGGCATCGCTACATAGCGGAACAGATAGCCCAAACCCCGGGATGTGCGCTGGTCACTGATTTCCCGCCGGGCACTTCTCCCCAGGCATTCAACTTCCTCAGGCGCAACCGCATCATTGCAGGACTGTCCCGGGCCACCATTCTTGCCGAATCAAAAGCCAAGGGCGGCGGCACCATGACGGCAAGACTCGCGGCAAGTTATGGCAGAGAGGTACTATGCCTTCCGGGGCGCATCGACGACATCCGCTCTGCAGGATGCAACCGCCTGATACAAGAGAAGATAGCAGAGCCCATAACCGACCTTGAGACGCTTCCCTCGCAGCTTGGGCTCAGCGGCGGGCGCTCACTCTCCGCACCGGCCCTGGCGGAGCGCATCGCGCAGTGCTATTCCCACGCCGGGGAGGATACCCTGAATACAATGCAGCGCGTGTGCTCCCTCATCCGCGAGCGCCGCGGCATCACCCCGGAGGAAATAAGCCGCGAGCTGGACATAGACTACGGCAGAGTCTCCGCGGCCGTAAGCCTGCTGGAATGTGACGGCTTCATCAATACAGATTTGCTCCGGCGGTGCTGCATTGACAATAAAAAATTGTAAATTTGTGAGATGGAATTTGTGGATACACATACCCACATCAGCGACGATGCTTTCGCCGGCGAGGTAGAGGCGGTCGTGCGGCGGGCACTCGATGCCGGCGTGGTGCAGATGCTCCAGGCCGACACATGTTCGGCGGAACGCACTGCCATGTACGAGCTGTGCGACGCCTATCCCGGAGTGCTCTATCCCATGCTGGGCCTTTATCCGGGCAACGTGGACGAGCACTGGAGAGATGAGCTGGACGCGATGCTCCCCTACCGCAGCCGGGGACCTATTGCCATAGGCGAGATCGGCCTGGACTACCATTACGGGGCCGATACAGCGGCACTTCAGAAAGAGGCGTTCAAGGCACAGCTGGAACTCGCCCGCGACTGGGACCTCCCCGTGAACATTCATCTGCGCGATGCCACCGAAGACTTCTTTTCCGTAATGGAAGAATGCCGCGGAATGCACCTGCGGGGCAATCTCCACGCCTTCAGCGGCAGCGCCGAGGTGTTCGAGAGGGTGCAGAAGTACGGAGAATGGTACGTGGGTATAGGCGGTGTGCTTACCTTCAAGAAGGCCCGCATCGCCACCGACATTCTCCGGATCCCGCTGGAAAGGATTCTGCTCGAGACCGACGCTCCATATCTGGCGCCGACCCCTTTGCGGGGCACCCGTAACGAAAGCGCCAACATACCCCGTATCGCAGCCTTCCTGGCCGCGGTCAAGGGGATTGACCTGCAGACGGTTGCATCGGTCACTACCGCTAACGCCCGTAAACTTTTCGCAATATGAGCCAAAAGCAATCATCGGTGCTCCTAATCTACACCGGAGGCACCATCGGCATGAAGGAAGACCCTGTAAACCAGGCTCTCCGCCCCTTCGACTTCAGCGCTCTTATGGAAGAGGTGCCGGAGCTGCGCAAATTCGACCTGCGCATCGATTCCTATACCTTCGACCCGCTGATAGATTCGTCCGACGTGGAGCCTGCGATGTGGCAGGAGCTCGCCTCCCTTATCCGGGACAACTATTCCAAATACGACGGATTCGTAGTGCTTCACGGCACCGACACCATGGCCTACAGCGCATCGGCCTTGAGTTTCATGCTGGAAGGGCTCGCCAAGCCGGTCATCTTCACCGGAAGCCAGCTTCCGATCGGCCGGCCGCGCACCGACGGCAAGGAGAACCTCATATCCTCCGTCGAGATTGCCGGAGCCAAAGCCCCCGACGGGTCGCCCATGGTGCCGGAAGTCTGCATCTTCTTTAATTCGCTGCTGCTCAGGGGAAACCGCAGCACAAAAGTGGACGCCACCGGCTTCGAGGCATTCCGTTCGCCCAACCTCCCGCCACTCGCGGAAGCAGGCATAGACATACGCTACAATACCGACATCATACGCCGTCCGCCGGCCGGAGCATTCAAGGCTCACTGCCCGCTGGATACGCGCGTTTCAATACTTAAAGTGCATCCGGGCATAACCCGCCAGGTCGTCGAAGATATCTTGCTGGGAAGCCTCACCAGGGCCGTGATTATCGAAACCTACGGGTGCGGCAACGCCCCTTCGCGCAGCTGGTTCCTGGATATTGTGCGGGAGTCGGCCGCCCGGGGGAAGATACTCCTGAACGTCACCCAGTGCCTGAGGGGCAACGTAAATATGGATTTATATGCTACCGGCAAGGCCCTTAAGGATGCCGGAGTGCTCTGCGGAGGAGACATAACTACCGAAAGCGCACTGGGAAAACTTTTCTTTTTAATGGGTAACAACAATGATAATGAGAGTGTTAAGGCTGCCCTTGAAAAAGACCTGCGCGGGGAAATGTCAAATTAGGTATTGACTTATGGATTTTTTTTGCTAAATTGCACCGATTTCGTATAGGAAATTAATTTTAACTAATACATCATCTAACATTTATGAAAAAGTTTTTCATGTTTCTGGCAGTAGTTGGCTTGATGGCCTTCACTGCAAACACCGCATCCGCACAGGACGAGCAGGCAGCTCCTGCAGCTGAGGAAGTTGCAAGCGCTCCCGCAGAGATGAGCGCCGCCGACATTCTGAACGGCACCGGCGAAGAGATTCCCCTCCACCAGGCACTCAAGACCAAGTTCATCGAGGGTGGTGCAGGCTTCATGTCCCTGATCATCATCTGCTTGATCATCGGTCTGGCTCTTGCCATCGAGAGAATTCTCTATCTCACCTTCTCCAAGTCCAACACCAAGAAGCTCCTTGAAAAAGTCGAGAAGGCTCTCGAAGAGGGCGGTGTGGAAGCAGCCAAGGACGTCTGCCGCGAGACCCGTGGCCCTGTGGCATCCATTTTCTATCAGGGTCTGCTCCGTTACGACCAGGGTGTGGACGTGGTTGAGAAGACCGTCGTTTCTTACGGTTCCGTACAGATGAGCCAGATGGAAAATGGTCTTAGCTGGATCAGCCTCTTCATCGCCATCGCTCCTTCACTCGGATTCCTCGGTACCGTTATCGGTATGATCAACGCTTTCGATGCTATCCAGGCAGCCGGTGACATTTCCCCTAACGTTGTGGCCGGCGGTATGAAGATCGCCCTTATCACCACCGTCGGCGGTTTGATCGTCGCCATGATCCTGCAGGTGTTCTACAACTACATCCTTGCAAAGATCGACGGCCTCACCATCGACATGGAGGATTCTTCGATCTGCCTTATCGACCTCCTCACCAAGTACAACGAGAAGAAGAAATAATTGTCACAGCCATTTAGGATCATGAAACTTAACAAGATTATAAAATGGGGTATGCTGGCGCTGATACTCGTCAGTGTAGGCCTGCTTATCTGGGGCTTTGCCAAGGGATTTGCAGGTAACGCTGTCGACGTTCTGCTCTACTGGACCTACATCATGCTCGGCCTCGCTGTGTTCAGCTGGGTTGTGATAGGCTTGATCGTAGGCACCAAGAACGACCCGAAGAGCCTTGTCAAGATCGGCATCGTAATTCTGGGTGTGGCAGTGCTTTGCTTCATCGCCTTCCTTTTGGCGAAGGGCAATCCCGCAATGGCCTACAACGGCCCTGAGGTGAGCGCAGGTACGCTCAAGCTTACAGACACCATCCTTAACCTTACCTACATCGTGGGCGGTGCAGCCATCCTGGCAATCATCGTCGGCGAGGTACGTATGGCCATAGCTAGCAAGAAATAATTATGGGCAAGAAGAAAGTACCAGCAAT
>CAMHKQ010000046.1 GCA_946185745.1 uncultured Bacteroidales bacterium | reverse complement strand
ATCGCAAGCAAATGTCAGGAAAGCCAATGCCAACGCTAAAAAAAGGTTTTTCATTATAATGAAAAGGTCATTAGTTTTTGTAACTTGCAAATATAGAAAAAAAACATTTCATTTCATTCAACTCCCGGCATTGCTTGCGTATTTGTGAAGGCTATTCTTACATTTCGAAGTCGTTAAGCATACAAAAGACCCTCTGGGCTGAAATAAGACAGAATTTGAGTATATTTGTAGTCCCGTCGGTTGTGTCTCCGGCGGGACATTTTGATTGTTCTAAAGGCCTTGGGGTGAGAGTTTGGGTGAGAGTAAAAAAGCGAATCGGCCTCCCAGATAGCTGAGAAGCCGATTACAGGTGCCCGAGGTGGGAATCGAACCCACACGTCTTTAAGGGACAATGGATTTTGAGTCCATCGCGTCTACCATTCCGCCACTCGGGCAAAGGCTTGAGGGTTGCAAAGTTATCCAATTTATCGGAATTATCCAATTTTTGGCGTATATTCGTAAGCAAAACACTAATTGATATGATCTGCACAAGCCTGCAACACAAATCGTACGACGAAATACTCGAAATACTGCCCAATCTTGAGATGGCGGAAATACGCCTGGATCTTTGTCCGCTGACTGACAGCGAGATAGAAGACTTGTTCGGACAGACGGATATTCCCCTGGTTGCAACCTGCCGCGCCACTGAGCCGGACGGAAACCGCCCCGGCACCGACTTTGGCCCTTACGAACAGGAGGCGTCAGGGCGGCTTCCGTCCGGCCAGGCCGACGCCGAGCACCGCCTTACCGTCGCCATCCAGGCGGGAGCACGCTTTGCAGACCTTGAGATTGAAGTCCCTTCCGATTGGAGCCGCCGCTTCCAGAAACTCTGCCACGAATCCGGCACCACCATCATCAGGTCATATCACAACTTCACCGAGACTCCCGACGAAAAAGGCCTCCAGATGGCCCTCGCCCGCTGTTTCCGCTACGGCGCCGACATTGCCAAGATAGTCACCATGTGCAACTCCCCCGAAGACGCCGCACGCATCGAGGGACTCTACAGCATCATCCTTGAAGATGTAGACTCTTTACAAGGGCGCCTGATCGCTTTCGGCATGGGCGAGCAAGGCCGCAACTCCCGCATCGAGTGCCTCAAACGAGGCGCCCCGTTCACCTACGCAGCGCTCTCACCCGCAGAAGCCACCGCCCCCGGCCAGCCAAGCGCCGAAGAGCTCAAGCAATTGATATACAAGGGCAAAGACGGCTTCCACCATAAAGGCCTGAGGATGCCGGCGTCGAAGAGCTTCGCCCAGCGGGCCATAATCGCCGCCACTCTTGCCGAAGGCACCTCGCACCTCTACAACTACTCCCCCTGCGAAGACAGCGAGGCCGCGCTGCAAGTGGCCCGCTCCCTCGGCGCCAGCGTCGAAGCCGACGGCAGCACGCTGATAATCACCGGCATAGGGCCGATCGCCCAGGCCCCCGGGCTGCAACTTCTCAACGTTGGTGAATCGGGACTGCTCTCCCGCCTCTGCATACCTGTTCTATCGGCCATCAACGGCGCCCCCTTCGTGCTGGAAGGCTACGGCACACTCACCCGCCGTCCTATGAACGAAGCGGCATCCATAATGGCAGCCTTCGGTGTGCTGCTGAACAACCTCGACGAGAGCTCCGGACGCGAAATCAGAGTGCCCCTGTCGGTACGCGGAAGCCTCATCCCGGGCAACGCCGAAGTAAGCGGCGAGAGCGGCTCGCAGCTCATTTCGGGCCTGCTGATGGCTCTCCCCCTGTGTGCCAAAGACAGCACCCTTCACGTCAGCAATCCCAAGAGCATCCCCTACATGTACATCACCCTCGACGTGCTGAGGCACTTTGGAATCAGCACCCGCAGCGAGATGGAAGGCGATGCGCAAATGCTTGAAAATGAAGATTGGAGCGGCTGCACCGGCATCACTTTCAAGGTGCGCGGAGCCCAGAGCTACAAAGCCGCCGACCTTGACATAGAAGAAGACTGGAGCGCGGCGGCTCCGTTCCTTGTGGCGGGCGCAATCGCGGGAAGCGCCGAAATAGAAGGGCTTGACATGAAATCCATCCAGGCCGACATAGCCATACTCGACGTGCTCGTTGAAGCCGGAGCAATAGTATCGGAGCTCGAGGGCGGCACGGTATGCGTCCGGCGCGCCCCGCTCGATTCGTTCACCTTCGACCTCAACCACGCACCCGACCTCTTCCCCGTGGTGGCCGTACTGGCAGCATTCTGCGCCGGCGAAAGCCGCATAGGAGGCCTCGGGCGCCTGGCCGGCAAGGAATCCGACAGGGCCACGGCAATAATCGAAATGCTGCAGCAGATGGGCGTAGAGGCTTACGCCGACGGCGACATCCTTGTCGTCCAAGGAGAGAGTCTTTCCGGCCGTTCCCTGGGCGGACGCCTGCTCAAAGGCGGGCAATACACCTCACGCCACGACCACCGCATGGCTATGGCCCTCGCCGTAGCCTCCCTCGGCGCCGACGGTCCCATAACGATAGACGACACCGCCTGCGTAGCTAAGAGTTTCCCGGAATTCTTCGAAGTGTTTCAAAACAAGTAGCGGTCGGACAGGATGCACCCTGAACCGTCCATGATGACTTCTGCATACGGGAGCACTACTTCCGCACAACTGCGCACCGCCACAAGCCCTGCGCCGCCGTCGACGTTGCATGGATATACCATGGCGCCGCCTATCTGGTCCAGGGGGTTCTCAAATCCGTCCCAGCTGTCTCCGGAAAGCAGGAAAGACGTCCAATAGTCTCCGGCGCACAGGGAGCACAGACGCAAGCGTATCGATGTTTCGAGCGCGAAACGTTGTTTTTCGGGCACTTCATGACCATAGTCATAAGAACCATACCACCTGTACATATATTGATAGCGTGTAGTTCCGTCCACGACGATATTCATTGTCTGTGCCGCTCCCGCAAAGGCATGGTCGCTGAACACACGCCCTTGTTCTCCCCTGACCAGCGACGGACTGCGTTCCTGCAGGACGACTTCGCCGCCGTCCTGGTTATAGACCACGTTATCCTCATATAGCTTCACGACAAAATAATCCTCTTCGGGAGAATTGTCCGCGACTTGCAGGCGTACTTGTTGATATCCTTCGATCAAGCCTATACCGGCATGCCCGATTACAGGAGAGAGAGGGGCCACCGTTTTGGCGCTGACGGATGGCGCAAGCGGAGCATCCGCAGTAACGCATACAGTATCGCCCGGCTCAATCCGGGCACGGAGCTGCGCGTCTCCGAGCGAGTCGGCCACCGCTTCATCCACCCGGACGCCGTTCACAAAACACACCACCACAGTCCCCGGCGCAGGCTCTACGCCAGTTCGGCAGCCGTAGCACGCCGACACAGTATGCAAAGTATCAGCCGTATAGAGTCTCGCATTAAGGCACAGTATCCTGTCGGCACCTGCGGGTTCCGGCACTATCATCTGGCTGCACGAGACCACCGGCAGCAGCATTATCAGCAGAAAAATATATCGTCTCATCAGAAATTGCGTGTATATGATACAGTGGGCAGGAACATAAGTATGGAATTCCTCATAACAGCCGGAGTGCCGTCAGGATAGGAAGTGCTGTATCCCGGAACTCCGGGACTGCTGTAGCTATGCGTGGCCGTCAGATAATATATCTCGCCGTTACGGCTGCCATAGAGATTATAGATACCGAAGCTCCAGACTCTGTCTCCCCGGTGCAGCGGCTTCCGGAAATTTACGCTCACATCGGCACGGTGCACAGGGGGAAGCCTCCAGCCTCCTGCCGCCGAAGCATACAGGACATCCCGGTATTCCTTATAATAATTCTGGGAAGGTTCGCTGAATATACGTACGTAGTGCGAAGGGACGGTCATGGGAGCCCCGGAAGCAAAAGTCCAGGCTGCCGTGAGATCGGTGTGCTCGTTGAAATTATATGTAAGGCACAGATTGATACGGTGCCTCCTGTCGGTAGAAGCCGGGAAGCGCCGGCCCCCGCCCACACTGCCGTCCGCGAATTGACGGTCCGCCCAGGAGAGAGTATATCCAAGCCATCCGGTAAGACGGCCGGAAGTCTTGCGGGCCAGCAACTCGGTGCCCCACGCACGGCCCTTCCCTGACGCTACGATGGATGACCACATAGCGTAGCTCGACCCAAGGGTGGAATAGCTGTTGCGATATTCTGTCACCCCGTTCAGGCTCTTGTAATAAGCCTCCGCCGAGAAATCCCATCCTTCGATGCCCGAGTAGCGCAAACTGGCAGAAAGCTGATCGGAAGTCATAGGAGGCAAGGATGCCGAGATCGGTCTCCATTCATCTCCGGGCATAATCGAGAACAACGACGGAATACGGTGCATGCACTGGGACATGCGTGTGTAGCCGGCCTCGGCCAGCCAGGCCTCTGACGGTGCCCAGCGGACGCTGAATCTGGGTTCAGGAATGAACCAGGTCTTCCCGAAGGAGTGGAAAAGGCTCAGGCGCAGCCCTGGATGAAGGGACAAGCGGTCTCCTATGCCTATAATACCCTCTCCCCACACCGCAGCCTCGTGGGAAACCGCAGCCTCCGGCCGCACAAGCCGGAACAGGCTGTCGGTGACGCTCGCCCCATTTTCTGTCTCCGAAATATGGCGTGTACGCCCGCCAGGACTGAAAAGATGCAGGGTGTAATGCGCCCCCAGATCCAAGTTTTCTGTCTTGTAGCCGGCGGACAGATGCACGTCGCGCAGAACGGAAGCGGCCCGGGTAGCGGTAGTGCTGGAATGCAGGTCCCCTTCCAGATCCGTATCCACCGTACCTGCCCTCATGTCCCTTATTCCGTAACGGGAGTATGCCAGAGCGACATTCAACTCTTTGGAATGAGTCCACCGAAGAGCCGCAAGAGTGTTGCCCCAGGCATACAGATAGTGATTGTCGGTGTAGATGTATTTGTCCAGCGGAGCGAAATTGCGGTCGTACTCTCTTTGGAATTCAGCTCCCTTCCTGTCATCCCGGTACAGGTCACATCCGTTGTAGACCGTAAGCGACAGCTTGTCGGAAGGCGACAGGTCGCGGTCGAGGCGTCCGCTGAGGTCGTAGAACCAAAGGTTGGAAGAAGAATCCAGGCAAAGAAGAACGCACCGGCAAGCATGGTGTGGAGAACTCTTCCGCTGAAGGAAAAGCGCGTAAGGCTGTCTATCGGACCGTCAAGATGCAGTTTGCTTGCCAGCAGGCCCGCCGTCACGCTGCCCCTCAGGGCAGTGCCGTTGCCTTCGGCGCTCGTTACGCTGACCACAGAGGACGTGCGGCCGCCATAACATGCCGGGAAGTTCCCCTTATAAAGGGTTACCCCGCCCACCGATTCGGCCGGAAAAA
>CAMHKQ010000045.1 GCA_946185745.1 uncultured Bacteroidales bacterium | reverse complement strand
ACTGCTTCGCGCACGTGGCCGGCTTCTACACCATGATGATGTACGGCGGCAGCATAGCCACCGTGCCCGTGGGCAAGACCCAGATGGCCACCCTGCGCAACATCCCCGGGGCCATCAAGGACGTCAAGCCGTATGTGATGCTCAGCGTGCCCGCCCTCTCCCGCAGCTTCAAGAAGGCCATCGAAGGCGCCGTCAAGGCCAAAGGCGAGAAAGTCCGGAAACTCTTCGAATGGGGTGTCAGGCTCGCTATAGGCTACAACCGCGAATACTACAACGCCGGCAAGCCCGGCATCACCCAGTTCTGGAAAAAGCCCGTACTCAGGTTCCTCGACAAAAAGCTTTTCAAGCCGGTCCGCGAAGGCGCTTTCGGTCCCAACATGCACTTCTTCGTAGGCGGCGGGGCGCTGCTCGACATCGAGCTCCAGAAATGGTTCTGCGCCATCGGGGTGCCAGTGTTCCAGGGCTACGGCCTCAGCGAGGCCACTCCCATCATCTGCGCGAATTCCGAGGGGCACGCCATTTTCGGCAGCTCCGGCCGCACGGTGGAGCCCATGGACATCAAGATCTGCGACGAAGACCACAACGAACTTCCCGACGGCCAGACCGGAGAAATAGTGATCCGCGGGGAAAACGTCATGGCCGGCTACTGGAAGAACCCCGAAGCCACCGCAAAGACGGTGGTGGACGGCTGGCTCTACACCGGCGACCGCGGCTTCCTTTACCCGAAAGACCGCCGCTACCTCTATGTCACCGGGCGCTTCAAGAGCCTCCTCATCGCGGCCGACGGCGACAAATACTCCCCGGAAGGCTACGAGGACAACCTCACCAGCGTGAGCCCCTTCATCGAGCAGGCCATCATCCACAACAACCAGAATCCCTACACCGTGGCGTTGCTGGTGCCCAACAGGGAGCTCCTCAAAAGCTGGCTGGCAAAGACGCACCCCGGCACCGATCCCGCATCCCCCGAGGGCAAGGAGGCCATGCTCCGCAAGATCCAGGAAGAGACCGACACCTACCGCAGGGGCGGAAAACACGAGGGCGCCTTCCCCGAAAAGTGGCTGCCCGCCGCGCTCATCATCTGCCCCGAACCCTGGACTGAACAGAACGGCCTGGTTAACAGCACCGCCAAGATAGTCCGCGGAAAGGTCGAAAAGGCCTACGCCGACCGCATCGCATATGCCTATACCCCCGAAGGCAAGGCGCTGCTCAACGAAAAGAACATCAATTCAATTTAAAACCAAACCAATATGGCAAACGCAGAAAAAAAGCAAAACTACACCCCGGTAATCGTGGTGATGTTTGCACTGTTCTTCATGATTGCGTTCGTGACGAACCTCGCAGGTTCGATGGGCGTGGTCGTAACAAACCAGTTCGGTGCCTCGAAGGCCCTTTCCCAGCTCGGCACTCTCGCGAACTTCATAGCCTACGCCTGCATGGGCATCCCCGCGGGTCTCATCCTCAAGCGCAAGGGCTATAAGTTCACCGCCCTCGCAGCAGTCACCGTAGGCTTCATCGGCGTGGGCATCCAGTTCCTCTCCGGCTACATGGAAAGCTTCCTGGTGTACGTGCTCGGCGCATTCGTGGCAGGCTTCTCCATGTGCATGCTCAACATCGTGGTGAATCCCATGCTCAACACCCTCGGCGGCGGCGGAAACAAGGGCAACCAGCTCATCCAGTGGGGCGGCTCCTGCAACAGCATCGGCGGCACCCTGGCCCCGATCCTCGTCGGCTGGCTGGTAGGCGGCTCCATCCAGAACGCCACCGTGGCCAAGGCTGCTCCCGTAATGATCATAGCAATGGCCATCTTCGCCCTCGCCTTCATCATCATCAAGCTCACGAACATTCCCGAGCCTCACATGGAAACCGCTGAAGAGAAGGCCGCCCGCAAGGCCGGCAATCTCGCGAAAGACACCCACAGCCCGCTGTCCTTCCGTCATTTCGTGCTCGGCGCCCTCGCCATCTTCTTCTATGTCGGCATCGAGGTCGGTATTCCCAATACCGCCAACGTTTACTACTCCGGTCTTGACTGGGTAGGTCCGGCCCTCGCCGGCACCATGATCGGCGGCTACTGGCTCAGCATGCTCATCGGCCGTCTGATCGGCGCATCCGTAGGTTCCAAGATCAGCAGCAAGGTCATGCTCTGTGTCATGTCCTCGGTTGCAATCCTCTTCGTCCTGCTGGCCATCTTCATTCCCGAATCCGTCCAGATCAAGGTCGGTGGCAACGCCATCCCCCTGTCTCTCGGCTTCCTCATCCTCTGCGGCCTCTGCACCTCCATCATGTGGGGCGCAATCTTCAACCTCGCGGTCGAAGGCCTCGGCAAATACACTGCTGCTGCATCCGGCATCTTCATGACCCTGGTCTGCGGCGGCGGTATCATCCCGTTCTTCCAGAACCTCCTGGCCGACCATGTCGGCTCGCTGCAGAGCTACTGGCTCATCATCGCCTGCCTGTTATACCTCGTGTACTACGCCCTGGTAGGCTGCAAGAACGTTAACAAAGATATCCCCGTAGAGTAATATGGCAAAGGATTACGTAGTAGGTATAGACATCGGCGGCCAGAGCAGCAAGCTCGGCGTTGTCGATGCAAGGGGCGAAGTGCTCGCCCAGAGTGTCATCAAGGCCAATCCCAGCGCGGATGCGGCAGTGATAGTCAAGGAACTTGCCCAGGGTGTAATCAAGCTCGTGGCCCAGGCCGGAAAGCACGGCGAAATCCGCGGCATCGGCGTAGGCGCCCCCAACGGCAACTATTACACCGGCACCATAGCCTTCGCACCCAATCTTCCCTGGGCCGCCCACGGAAGCGTCGACTTCGCGAAGATGCTCTCGCAGGAGTGCGGCGGAATTCCCGTGGCCCTTACCAATGACGCCAATGCTGCCGCCATGGGCGAAATGGCCTACGGCGCGGCCAAGGGTATGAAGGACTTCATCATGATCACCCTCGGCACCGGCGTCGGTTCCGGCATCGTCATCGGCGGCCAGATGGTCTACGGTTCCGACGGCTTCGCCGGCGAGCTCGGCCATACTTGTGCGGTGCGCCACAACGGCCGCCTGTGCGGCTGCGGCAAGCACGGCTGTCTCGAGGCGTATTGCTCCGCCGTAGGCGTGGCCCGTACCGCCCGCGAATGGCTCGACATGAACCCCGACGAACCCAGCCTGCTCAGGGACATCCAGAATATCACCTCCAAAGACGTCTACCAGGCTGCCAAGGACGGTGACAAAATGGCAAAACGCATCTTCGATTACACCGGACGCATCCTTGGCGAGAAACTTGCAGACTTCGTAGAGTTCTCGGCTCCCGAGGCCATCGTGCTGTTCGGCGGCCTGGCAAGGGCCAAGGAGTTCCTGTATGAACCCACCCTCAAGGCCATGAACGAGAACCTCCTCCCGCTTTGGAAGGGCAAGGTTAAGATACTTTTCTCCCAGCTCAAGGAGTCCGATGCCGCCATCCTCGGCGCTTCGGCCCTCGCATGGGAACTTTGACATGAACTTTTTTAAATTATCAACATTATGAAAAACAAATTTTTGTTTGCCCTCGTTTTGGGCATTTCAGTGGTAGCCTGCCAGCCTAAGGGCGGCGAACAGGAGGCTACCGTAAAGGACACCGAAACCAAAGAGGCTGTAAAGACCCCGAAGGATTACGAGCCTTCGAAGGCCCTCGTGGATTCCGTCTCCTATCTCATCGGCATCAATTTCGGAAGCTTCCTCAAGAACTTCGATTTCGGCGACGTCAACTGGAGCCAGATCAGGAAGGGCGTCAACGATTACCTGAATGCCAAGGGCACCCCGAGGGATGCCGACTTCGGCAAGCAGTTCAAGGTGGACCCCAACGAGATGAACCAGATTTTCAACGGCTTCCTCGAAATGCGCAACAACAAGCTGATGCTTGAGAACAAGATTGCCGGCGACAAGTTCCTGGAGAAGAACAAGGCCAAAGAGGACGTTCAGGTATCTGAAAGCGGCCTCCAGTACATCATCGAGAATCCCGGCAGCGACCTGAAGGCCACTTCCGACAAGGATACCGTTTATGTACGCTACAAGGGCACCCTCCTCGACGGCACCGTATTCGACGAGCAGCAGGCTGATTCCGTCCGCTTCGTAGTCGGCCGCGTGGTCAAAGGCTGGACCGAAGGTCTCAAGCTTGTCGGCGAAGGCGGCAAGGTGAAGCTCTTCATCCCGAGCGAACTCGGCTACGGCGAGCGTGCACCCCGTGAGATCGGTCCCAACCAGGCTCTCCTCTTCGACGTGGACGTCTGCAAGGTCCTTCCTTACAAGGAGCCCGTTGCTGAACCCGAAAAGAAGTAAGCTTCAGTCTATGAACGAAAAACCCGGCTGTCGAAGCCGGGTTTTTTTATTCTTTTTCGTCGTAGATGAGCTCTTCTTCTTCCTTGTCTTCGTCTTCGGGGTCTTCGTCTTCTTCGTCGTCGGCGTCTTCTTCGGGGCCTGAACGCTTGTCGAAGAGAAGGTCTTCGGCGGTGAGGGGCGGTTTCTTCTTTTCTTCGGGAAGGTCTTCGAAGGCCACATAGCCGTTTTCGAACTCAATCGGAAGGGGCCCCTTGCTCTCGAGCAGCGTGGGGATGGCCGCCTTAACGTCGCTTTCGCCCTCGAGCGTGATGATTACGCTCTTTTTGGAAGATATGTCGTAGAAGTACACGAACTTTACCACTCCCGCCTTGACGGTGTCTTCGATGCTGACTTCGTCCACGGCCTTGTAGCCTATGTCGATTAGGGCATAGCGGGCGACGACTCCGTCCTGGGCGTCCAGGGCCTTGAAGAGGATGGGCTGGTCCTGCGGGAATTCAAGGTCGGCGCGGAGCTGCTTGTGGAAATGGTACAGGGAGTTGACTCCGTTTACCGCATACACGCGGAAGAAGCCCTTTTTCCCCTCGAGAGTTACGCGATACTTGTAAAACATGACGCTAATATACGAGAAATTTGCTAAATTTGGATTACATATGAACGATAAATTCATTTCCATTTCCGGCGTATCCCAGGGGCAGTTCAAGGACAAGGGCAGCCGTTTCATCGCCTACGCGTATCCAGTGAAAGACGTGAGCGAAGTTAAGCCCATCCTCGAAGCCATTGAAAAAGAGCACCATGCGGCCCGGCATCACTGCTATGCATACCGCATAGCCAGTTTCGGCCCCGAAGGGGAGCTCACCGCGGGCGGGGTTCCGTCGGTATGGAGGGTGAACGACGACGGCGAGCCTTCCGGCAGTGCCGGGAAGCCCATCCTCGGGCAGATAGACTCCGCCTCCCTGATGAACGTGCTGGTCGTGGTGGTGCGCTATTTCGGCGGCATCCTCCTCGGCGTGCCGGGGCTTATAAGGGCCTACAGGGCGGCAACGGCGGAGGCTCTCGCCGCGGCGGAAAGGAAGGAATGCACGGCCGTCGCCAGGTACCGCCTGCGCTTCCCGTACGACGCCATGCCGGCGGTTGAGAAAATGCTCAAGAATTTTGGCCTTCAGGTGCTCCGGAGGGACTTTTCCGAAGACTGTGTCATGGAAGTGGAAATTCCTTTAAGTTTAGACGCTCAGGTGGACGAAGTATCAAAAAAAATGGCTATCTTTAAAGACAAAATATAGCCGTTTAAATATTTT
>CAMHKQ010000044.1 GCA_946185745.1 uncultured Bacteroidales bacterium | reverse complement strand
ACCACGGCAACATGTACGGCGTAAAAGAGTTCTTCAAATACGCCAAAAAACACCCCAACGTGAAGCCGATCATCGGCTGTGAGATCTATGTATCCAAAGGGGACCACAAACTCAAGGAGAAGGGCTATTATCACCTGATCCTGCTGGCCAAGAACTACACCGGCTACCTGAATCTGGTGAAAATCGTCTCGGAGGGCCACATCAACGGGTTTTACTATCGGCCCCGGGTGAGCCATGAGGTGATTGAACAGTATCACGAGGGCCTCATCTGCTCCAGCGCCTGCCTGGCGGGCGAAGTGCCGCGCGCCATCATGGCCCACGACGATGCCGCCGTGGAAAAGGCCATCCTGTGGCACAAGCGCGTCTTCGGCGAGGACTATTACCTGGAGGTGATGAAGCACAAGACGGAAGTCCCCGGGCTGGACAACCAGCTGTACCAGGACCAGTGCTACTACACGGAAGAAATCTTCAAGCTCGCCGCCAAGTACGGCGTCAAGGTCATCGCCACCAACGACGCCCACTTCGTGCGCAAAGAGGACGGCCCCGTGCACGACCGCCTCATCTGCCTCACCACCAACGCCTACATCGACGATCCGGACCGCCTCCGCTACACCCAACAGGAATACATCAAGACCGAAGAGGAAATGCTTGCCCTCTTCCCGGACCATCCGGAAGCGCTCGAAAACACGCTGGAAGTGGCCTCCAAGGTCGAATCCTACTCCATCGACCGGGATCCCGTCCTCCCCGTCTACGAGATCGACCCGGCCTTCATGGCCAGCATCGACACCTACCTGGAGAAATACAAGGACATCATCGACGCAGGCCGATGCGACAAGCACGGCACCTACCGCGGCGACGGTTTCTGCCACTCGGTGGCCTACCTTTGCCACCTGACCTACCAGGGCGCGCATGAACGCTACGGAGAAACGCTCACCCAGGAGCAGGAAGAACGTATCGACTTCGAGCTCAAGACCATCTGCCGCATGGGCTTCCCGGACTATTTCCTCATCGTCCAGGACTATATCGCCGCATCCCGGGCCATGGGTTCCATGGTGGGGCCGGGCCGTGGCAGTGCCGCAGGTTCCGTCGTCGCTTACTGCCTGAAAATCACGAATTTGGACCCTATCCGGTACCAACTCCTGTTCGAGCGTTTCCTGAATCCGGACCGTATCAGCATGCCGGATATCGACGTGGATTTCGAGGACCTGACAAAGGCCCACCAGTATGTGGAGGACAAGTACGGAGCGTCACACGTATCCCGCGTGATCACCTTCGGCACCATGGCGGCCAAGAGCGCCATCAAAGATGTGGCGCGGATCAGCCACGTCAGCATCGATGAGAGCAACCGCCTCACGAAGATGGTGCCGGACCGCCTGAGCGAGAAGAAAGAGAAAGAATACCCCTACAACCCCAAACTGGACGAGCTGAAGCCCGGTTTCAAGGTCGTGGAACATGACGGAAAGATGTTCCAGAAGGGCCTGGAGGACGTTGACGTCAAGATAACGCTGAAGAACTGCTACCGGCTGGTCCCCGAGTTCATCGAAGAGTTCAAAAACGGTCCGGAGCTGAATAAAGAGGTCCTCAAGTACGCCCAGGCCCTGGAAGGGACTGTGCGGCAGGTGGGCATGCATGCCTGCGCCACCATCATCGGCCGGGGAGACCTGACGAATTATCTGCCCATTACGCTCTCCAAGGACAAGGAAACCGGTGAGGATGTGCGCACGTCGCAGTACGACGGCCACTACATCGAGGATGTGGGCATGCTGAAGATGGACTTCCTGGGGCTGATTACCCTCTCGATCATCCACAACTGCCTGGACCTCATCAAGGAGCACCACGGCGAAGACATTGACATTGAGGCCATTCCCATCGACGACAAGCCCACGTACGACCTCTACGGACGCGGCGACACGACGTCTGTGTTCCAGTTTGAATCGGAAGGCATGAAGACCTGGCTGCAGAAACTGCGCCCGTCCCGTTTCGAAGACCTCATCGCCATGAACGCCCTCTATCGGCCCGGGCCGATGGACTATATCCCGGACTTTGTGGCCCGGAAACTGGGCGAACAGGCCATCGAATACGACCTCCCGGAGATGGAGGAATTCCTGCAGGACACCTACGGCGTCACGGTATACCAGGAGCAGGTGATGCTGCTGTCCCAGAAGCTGGCCGGCTTCACCAAAGGCGAGGCCGACAAGCTCCGCAAGGCTATGGGAAAAAAGCAGATCGACATCCTGAACTCCCTCAAAGACAAGTTCATGAGCGGAGGAGTGGCCAACGGCCACCCCGAAAAGGTGCTGGACAAGATCTGGAAAGACTGGGAGAAATTTGCCCAGTATGCGTTCAACAAATCCCACGCCACCTGCTATGCCTGGGTGAGTTACCAGACCGGCTGGCTCAAATGCCACTATCCGTCGGAATTCTTCGCCAGCTGCCTGGACTGCGCCAAGAGCATGGAAGAAATCACCAAGATCATGGACGACTGCAAGGGCCACGGCATCAAAGTGCTGAATCCCGACATCAACGAAAGCGCCGCCCATTTCACGGTGAACAAGAACGGAGATGTGCGTTTTGCCCTGGGCTCCATCAAAGGATTCGGTGCCAACGTCGTGGAGGCTATTATCAACGAGCGGGAAGAAAACGGCTTATTCACAGATATTTACGACTTTGTGGAACGGATGGCCGGCAGCGTGAACCGCAAGAGTTTCGAGAGCCTGCTGAACGCCGGCGCCTTCGACAGCTTCGGCCATAAGCGCAGCATGTACTACCAGATGGGAAAGACCGGCGAGCCGTTCATCGACCAGATTACCCGCTACGGGGACCTGTATAAGAACGACACGCTTTCGAGCGCCGCGTCGCTGTTCGGCGGCATGGAGGAAATGAAGCCGGAACGCCCCGCCCTTCCCGAGAATGAAGGCTACATGGACATCATGGAAGTGCTCCAGCGGGAAAAAGAGCTCGTGGGCATGTATCTGAGCTCCCACCCGCTGGACCGCTATGCCTTTGAGATGAAGCATTTCGTGAGCAACAACCTGGCCGACCTGACGAACTTCGTCTCCGAGTGTGAAGCCCGGAAACAGACGTCAAAAGTGAGCATTGCGGGCATTGTGACGGATTTCAAGATGCTCACTACCAAGACGGGCAAGCCCTACTCCAGAACCATGCTCGAGGACTACAGCGGCTCCTACGAGCTGACGCTCTTCGGCAAGGATCACGAAGCCTTCATGCAGTACATGGTTCCCAAGCAGGCCCTGTTCCTGGAGGGCGTCGTGGAAGAGAAGTTCTTCCTGAAGCCGGAGGAACGGGCGCAGGGGAAATCGGCCCCTTATGCCTTTAAAGTGCGGAAAGTGTCCCTGCTGGGCAACATTTCGGACGAACTGCTGAGCGGATTCAGCATGGACGTCACCACCCCCATGCTCACGCAGCAGTTCCGGGAAGACTTGGTGAAAACCGTGAAAAAGCATAAGGGCAATATCCCGCTCACCCTCTTCCTCTACGACCCCGGTACCAAATACCGTATCCAATTCTATTCCAAGAAGTTCCAGGTTGCCGTGACATCGGAATTCATCCAAGACCTGCAGCGGATCGGCGTAGAGCGGTACGAGGTGGTGCGGAAATAAAAAAGTTGGCTTCCCGTTCGAGAAGCCAACTTTCTTTTATGCACAAGGGCTTATTTCACGAGCTTGAAGCCGATGCGGTAGTTGTCGTAACCGTCGGCAAGTTTGGTGATGGCGCTCACTTCGTTGGAGGCTTCACCGAGCTTGGAGGCGACCTTCTTGATCAGGGACATGGCTTTGTCCACGGTGAAGAGCATCTTGGCACCGCCGGGGGTGGATTCCAGGACACCGGTCATGGAAAGGAAGGACAGGGTCTTGCCGAAGGTGAGGGTAACGGTCTTTTCACCGTCACCGACTTTGTACTTGCCGGGGAGAGCAAGGGGACCCACGTTCATGGTGAAGGTGTTATCCGCGGCGTTGAAGGTGAAGGTGCAGGCGCCGGGTTTGATACCCACTTTGGCGAGGTATTCGTCGGCCTTGGATTCGATGCCGGCGGTGACGGCGGTACCGGCGAGGTTGGCGAGAACGCCGCCCTCGGAGCTGGTAGCGGAAACGGCGACGCCGTTATAAGTGTAGGTGCCGTTCAGGCTCACGGGAGCGCTGTAAACGGTGCCGGCGAGACCGGAAACGATGTTGCCGATGGTGGAGGCGACGTCAGAAGTCTTGGCGGAACCGTTGCCGGAGAAAATGCCGCCGAGGGCGTCACCGAGCACGCTCTGCGCATTGGCGGATACGGTGAGGGCCGTAGCCAAAGCGATGATAGAAACGATTTTCTTCATAATGAGTATTGTTTATTAAGTTTGTTTCAGCGGGTAAAGATAATCATTTTTTATTGATTATTCGTCTTTTTCGCTCCAACCTTGTGCTTTTATGGGGAATTCCACGCCTTCCGGAGTCACCAGGACCGCGCCGGCATCCGGCTGGGCCAGATGGCCGATAATGTCGAAAGTTTGGAATTCCCGGCGGAATTTCTCCAGCGAGAGGATGGGAACGACGAAAAGGAGACGGTTGTCGTCGCCGCCGTTCATGGCTGCGCTCACCGGATCCAGGTTCAGTTCCTTGCCCAGGGCGAAGCTGTTGCCTTCGAAAGGAATCTTGTCGGCATACACTTTGGCGCCCAGGCCGCTGTCCCTCTGGAGGCGTTTGAGGGCATCTGAGAGGCCTCTGGTGACGAAATAACCGTAAGAAGGATAGATTTCCTGGTCTTCCAGGCGTTCTACCACGGAAGCGTCCAGTTCCGGGCGCAGGTAAGAGCCGACAAGCATCTTGTACTGCGACATGTCCGGCTCTTTGCCGCTGGCCTCGAACTCCTTCGCACCTTTTTCCAGCACCTGGAGACCCAGGTAGGCGGCGCCGAGGGCACCGGAGACGCAGATCAGGTCCTTGGACTTGGCCGCCATGCGCCGTTTCCCGGTCAGGAGCGACGTTTCTCCCGTGGCCGACAGGGACACGTACAGGCCGTTGTTCGAAGGCTGCAGGTCCAGGTTGACAGCCTCGAAGCCATGCTCCTTGGCCGCAACGGTGATTCCCATCCACAACTCCTTGATCTGCGGAAAATCGAGTTTGGCCGATACACCCAGCACGACGTTCAGCAGTTTCGGGTGCGCGAGGGCGGCGTACAGCTCTCCTACAACGCCCACTACACACTTGTAACCCAGGTGTTTAAGCGGAAAATACACCAGATTGAAGTCGATGCCTTCCAGATACATCCGGGCGGCGGTGGTGATGTGGCCCCCTTTGGCGCAAGTGTAGCTGAGACCGCTGACGGGAGAATATGCAGAAAGGCGATAGAACTGCTCTATCGCCTCCACTTTACCTATTCCGGAAAATGATTCTGCCATTTAGCGGAGCTGGAAGATCACAGGGAAGGTGTAGGTTACCTTTACGGCGCGGTCACGCTGCTTGCCGGGCTTCCACTTCGGGGAGCTGGAAACGACGCGGACAGCTTCCTTGTCCAGGGACTCATCCACGCCACGGAGCACCTTTACATTGGTTACGCGGCCGTCGGCCTCTACGGTGAACTGAAGGGTGACACGACCCTGCACACCGTTCTCCTTGGCGATTTCCGGATAGTTCAGACGGGAGTTCACCCATTTGGAGAATTCGTTGGCGTCGCCACCGTTGAAGGAAGGCTTCTGCTCTACGAGCTGGAACGGAATGGCTTCCTCTTCCACTTCTTCCTCTTCTACGGCTGCCTCTTTGTAGTCCTGGATTTCCACAGCCTGGTTGTTGTCTTCCAGGTTGATGAACAGGTCGTCGTCCAGTTTGATAT
>CAMHKQ010000043.1 GCA_946185745.1 uncultured Bacteroidales bacterium | reverse complement strand
ATACGAGATGCCTGTTCGTGACTGGAGTTCAGACGTGTGCTCTTCCGATCTCATCTGAAGCGGCCGAGTTCATTTGTGCCGCCCGCATACAGCGACTGTTCCGAACGGTCGTAATAAAGCGAACGGACGCTTGTGAAATTGTTCAGCCTGCGCTGTTTCCAGTCCCTCCCGTCGAATTCGAGCACTCCGCTGTTGTTGGCAAAGTACATGACTCCCCCGTTTCCCTGCACGATGTCCCATGTCTGGGTTCCGCCCCGGTACACGTCCTTAGTGAAGTTCCTCACGACCGGATTGAACGCGGATGTGAGGTACGAGAAAGCCAGCAGCAGGATGGTAAGAAGGGCTTTTTTCATGTTTATCTGCCTATCAAAGTGCAATTTAGCAAATTTGTAACTAAAGTGCAAATTTTGGAGTGTTGAGTTTTTGTGAAGTGGGAAAACACATTCTTGTGTATTATCTTTTTTACATTTGCTTCGAAGATTTTTGAAATTATTTTACTAACCATACTAATGTTTTACCAAAATCTACCTAATGAAACACATTATTGCTAAAGTAGCCCTCGCCGCCTTCATGGCCATGGGCTGGGGCGGTGTAAACGCACTCGCCCAGCATGTGTCAGGTACGGTGAAGGACGCCGGCGGCGAACCCGTGATCGGCGCGGCGGTGATGGTTCAGGGAACCACCCGCGGCACCACTACGGATCTCGACGGCGCCTACACCATCGCAGCCGCACCTGATGCAGTACTGGAGTTCCAGAGCATCGGTTATCAGACTCAGGTCGTACCGGTGAACGGACGCACCACGATCGACGTCGTCATGGCCGACGACGCCCTCTTCCTCGACGATGTCGTGGTAGTGGGCTACGGCGTCCAGAAGAAGAGCGTGGTCACCGCATCCATAGCCAAGGTCTCTTCCGAGGACCTCGAAGCGGCAAGGCCGCTGCGCGTCGACTCGGCCATCAAGGGCCTTGCAGCCGGCGTCAACGTCACGTCTTCTTCGGGACAGCCCGGCGCATCCTCCCGTATCCGCATCCGCGGTACCGGCACCATCAACAACTCCGACCCGCTTTACATTGTGGACGGCATGCCCATCGACATCAACGGCATCGACTTCCTCAATCCTTCCGACATCGAGAGCATAGAGGTGCTCAAGGACGCGGCTTCGGGTGCGGTTTACGGTGCCCGTGCAGCCAACGGCGTCATCCTTGTCACCACCAAGAAGGGCGTCAAGGGCAATGCCAAGGTCAACTACAACTTCAGCTACGGCGTATCCAGCCCGTGGCGTGAAAGGGAGGTGCTGAATGCATCCGAATACGCAATCATGCGCAATGAAGGCCGCATCAACGCCGGCATGGCTCCCATCTATGCCGATCCTTTCTCCTATGGTAAAGGCACTGACTGGCAGAAGGAAGTGTTCAACTACAACGCTCCCCAGCAGAACCACGAACTCAGCATAAGCGGAGCATCCGACAAGGTCAACTACTACCTCTCCCTCGGTTACGTAAAGCAGGAGGGTATCGTCGGCGGCAACTTCGGCCGTTCCAACTACGACCGTCTCACCCTGCGTTCCAATACCGGGTACGAGCTGTTCAACGCCAAATCCGAGAGGAATTTCCTCAATCGCATGGCCCTTACCAGCAACATCTCCTACGCCAACGTCAAGAGCACCGGCGTCGAGACCAACTCACAGTGGGGTTCCCCCCTCGGTTCAGCCCTTGCCCTTTCCCCCATTCTGGGCGTATACGCTACCGAGGCACAGGCGGCCCAGCAGCTCATCGACTACGCCGGTGAATCCCTCATCTACGATGCCGACGGCCGCATGTTCATGGTGCCCGGCGGCGACTACAATGAAATGGTGAACCCGATCGCCAGCCTGAACCTCCCCGCAAGCCAGGGATGGAAGCATCAGGTTGTGAGCAACTTCGCGGCCGAACTCGACATAATCGAAGGCCTCAGGTTCCGCTCATCCGTCGGCTTCGACCTCTCCTTCTGGGGCAGCAACGGCTACACCAGGAAGTTCTACCTCGGGTCCAACAACCGTTCCGACAAGACCGTCTCCAGCGCCGAGAGCGACCACAGCCTCACCTGGCAGATTGAGAATACCCTTACCTATAATAAAGAATTCGGCAAGCACGGCCTCACCGTCCTGCTCGGACAGAGCGCCAAGGACAACAGCGGCCAGTACCTCGGTGGCAGCCGCTACGACCTCGTCGACCTGGCCAAGCCGTACATCGACTATGCGACCGGCCTTCAGGAAGACGGCCGCATGAGCATCTACGGCGGTCCCTACACCCACGCGCGCCTCGCGTCCTATTTCTTCCGCGCAAGTTGGAACTACGACGAGCGCTACATGGCCGAGGTGACCGTCCGCCGAGACGGTTCCTCGCGCTTCGGCTCCAACAACAAGTGGGCTACCTTCCCGTCCGTCTCCCTGGGCTGGAACCTCCACAAGGAGTCTTTCGTCAACCTGCCTTCATGGTGGGACGTGCTCAAGGCACGCTTCTCATGGGGCGAGAACGGTAACGAAGCCATAGGTGACTTCCGCTATACCGTGCTCACCTCGTCCGGCAACAACTACATCTTCGGCGACAGCGAAGCCGTGGCTGTAGGCGTCAAGTCAAGCGGCCTCCCCAACCCAAAACTCCGCTGGGAGACTTCCCGCCAGACCAACGCCGGCCTCGACATGGCATTCCTGCACCAGGCCCTCACCTTCAGCGTGGACTGGTACCGGAAGATCACCGACGGCATGCTGATGACCATGGTCATCCCGTCCTACGTGGGTGAATCCAAGCCTATCGGCAACGTCGGCATCATGAGCAACAGCGGCGTCGAGATGGAGCTCGGCTACAAGTTCGCAGTCCGCGACGCACGCTTCCGCCTCGGCGGCAACCTCACCTATCTCAGGAACAGGCTCATCGAATACGGCAACGAGACCGGCTGGGCCAACCTGGATTCCTTCCAGACCGTGGGAACCATCTCACGCGCCCAGAACGGACTCCCCTTCCCCTTCTTCTACGGCTACAAGACTGACGGCATCTTCCAGAACCAGGAAGAGATCAAAGCCTATGTGAACGACAAGGGCGAACTTCTCCAGCCCAACGCCAATCCCGGCGACGTCCGCTTCGTGGACTTCGACGGCAACGGCGTCATCAACGAAGACGACCGCACCATGATAGGCAACGGCACCCCCGACTGGACTTGGGGTGTCACCTTCAACGCCGACTGGAAGGGCTTCGACTTCTTCATGCTGTGGCAGGGCACCATCGGCAACGACGTATTCGACGCCACCAGGCGTGTCGACATCCCCGCCTCCAACCTTCCGGCCTACATGCTCAACCGCTGGACCGGCGAAGGCACCTCCAACCGCATCCCGCGCTACGTTCAGGGCGATTCGGTCAACTGGCTCTCCAGCGACCTCTACGTCTACGACGGCAGCTACGCCCGTCTGAAGAACATCCAGCTGGGCTACACCCTGCCTTCGAACCTTACCAGGAAGGCATTCATCAGCTCTCTCCGCCTGTTTGTCGGCGCCGAGAACCTCGTCACTCTCACCAAGTACCACGGCTACGATCCTGAAATCTCCTCCGGCGGCACTTCTCTCGGTATCGACTACGGCGTCTATCCGCAGGCACGCACCCTCATGTTCGGCGTAAATGTAGGATTCTAATATGCACGACACCATGAAAAATACATTCAACACCATAATGCTCGCAGCCGCCCTCATGCTTGGCGCAGGCTGCACCAGCGAGTTCCTCACCGTCGAGAATCCCATGGCGGCTCCCATCGAGGAATACTTCACCACTCCCGAGCATCTTGGAGAGGCTCTTACGGCCGCCTACGACCCGCTCGAATGGACCGACTGGGGAATGGGCCAGTACAGCCCCGTGATGATCATGAGCGACATCATGGCAGATCAGCTCTGGGTTGGCGGAGCCGACAAGACCGACAACCAGTTCTGGCATCTCATGATGAACTACGAGGCCACTCCCACCAACACCCTTTCCGCGCTGTGGACCAACGCCTATTCCGGCATCAAGCGCTGCAACGACGTGCTCAAGTACATGGCATGGACCGAAGGCCTTTCCGAAGATGTGGCCAAGTCCTACGAAGCCCAGGCCCGCGTGCTCCGCGTCTATTATTACAGCTGGCTCTGGAAGTTCTACGGCAACGTTCCCTTCTATACCGTAAACCTCGAGGATCCCTGGGTCTGCGCCCAGAGCACTGCCGACCAGGTCTATGACGGCATGATGACGGACCTCGAAGATGCGCTGAAGCTGAACGCCCTCCCGATGAAGTGCAGCGGCGCCGAGCTCGGCCGCGTCACCAAGGCAATGGCCTACATGCTCTACGCCGAACTCGCCATGTACAAGAACGACTCCGCCCACATGGACACCGCCTTCTCGTACATGAAGGAAATCATCGACAGCAAGCAGTACTCCCTGGCCGACGACTACCGCACCATCTTCACTCTTGCAGGCGAACACAATTCCGAATCCATCTTCGAAATCACCTACAAGTCCGAGAACGCCGTGCGCGGCTGGAGCTGGGCCCTCGGTGCCGGCGGCACCGTGCTTCCCCGCCTTATCGGCCCGTACAACCTTGCAGACGCCACCGGCGTGCATCTGAACGGCTGGGGCTTCGCTCCCGTCCGTACCGAGACCTTCGAGATGTACGACCCATCCGACGAGCGCCGCGACGCCACCTGCTGGGATGCCAGCGGCCTGAGCTACGAAAAGCGCTACCAGGACACCGGCCTCTTCCTCGAGAAGTACGCTCCCCGCGTGGACTATTCCCAGGGTTACCTTTCCGACGCCGACTTCGGCTTCGGCAACAACTTCCGCATCTACCGTTACGCCGAGACCCTGCTCAACGCAGCCGAGCTCGTCGTCACCGGACACGGCAGCGGCGACGCCCAGGGCTGGCTGAACGAGGTTCATTCCCGCTCTCTCGACGGCAGCACCGTGGAACTCTCCCTTGCCAATATCAAGGAAGAGCGCAAGCTCGAGTTCGTGGGCGAAGGCAAACGTTACTGGGACCTCATCCGCTGGGGCGACGCCTCATCAGTCCTGGTTCCCGATGCCTACGGCTACCGCACCAACACCTGGAGTGAAAGCAAGAAGTATCTGCCCATCCCGCAGAGCGAGATAGACGCTTCCGCCAGCACCAGCGAACCTCTCACCCAGAACAACTATTAACAGAATCCGCATATGAAAAAGATATTATCTCTGTTTGCTGCCGCCGCGGTGCTTTTCGCCTGCGCTCCGGAGCAGATCAACCATCCCACTGAGGACATGGTTGCAAGTGCGGCGTCCTACGAGCCCGTAATCACCGTGGACCAGACCACCAACCAGGTCACATTCTCGCTGCCGCAGGGCACCAAGGGAGTGATTCCGGTGTGGGAGTTCCCCGACAAGAACGGAGACTTCACCCAGTACGCCGCAAAAGACGGTCTCACCAGGATATACACCTCCATGGGCGACTATCCGGTACGGCTTCAGATCATGAATGCCGCAGGCCTCTCCCCCGACTATGTGGAGAAGACCTTCCATATCGACAACACCATAGTCAACTTCGACAAGTACTTCACCTTCTTCGCCGGCAACGGCAGCAAGGAATGGCGCCTCAAGGGCGAAAACGACCAGCATTTCGGCTGCGGCGAGCCCGGAACCACCGGCACCAACTGGTGGGCTGCCAAAGCCTGGGAGAAGGAGTCCACCGGCATCTACGAAGACCGCATGACCTTCACCACCGAAGGCGGCTACACCTACAACCCGGGCCCCGACGGCCAGACCTACGTTAACAAGGACGTCACCAAGGCTCCCGGACATGCCGGCGAGGCCGAGGACTATACCGCCGACTTCCCGCTGACCACCACAACATTCAGCTTCAGCGTGGAGGGCGACGACCTCTTCGTCACCCTCGGCGAAGCCGCATTCGCATATTTCCCGAACGACGGCTTCATCGACAACCCGAAGTTCAAGGTCGAAAGCGCAAAC
>CAMHKQ010000042.1 GCA_946185745.1 uncultured Bacteroidales bacterium | reverse complement strand
TGCTCATCTGGGCCTTGGGCAGACAGTTTACCGACATATGATGGTCGGCCTTCATTGCCTCTATCGGCCTTCCTATCACTTTTGCCACGGGTACGGCCATCTTGGTGTTGCCGCCGGCGTCGCCGGCAGTGTAGTAGTCGAACTTGCCGTAGCTGATGAGGCTGATGCAGCAGGCGCCGTTTTCGTAGGGGACGCTGCTGCCGTAGGCGTCAACAATGGCGCTGCCATTCCAGTATTCGCCGTTGACTCCGTAATTGAATATCTTGAAAGAAGGGTACTTGGCGGCATTGTAGCAGAGGGTGATCTGCTTGTCGGTGCCTGCCTCGAAACGTTCCATCACGAGTCCCTTCTTGGAGGTGGCATACTTGACGAAGTTGGTGTAGTCCCCGTGCATGCTGGCGCTGTAGCTGGTTGCGCTGGTCTTGACAAACTCATATTCCGGGTCGTCGGCGCTCCAGGCGCGGTCGATCAGCTTCTTGTACGGCAAGGTAGTGTACAGGGCCATCATGCCAGTCTGGGTATAGCCCTCGGAACTCACAATGAAGCCCTTGCCCTTGGGCGTGCCGAAATGGTCGATGTGGAAATGGCTCATTACGGCATAGTCCAGATAATTGCGTCCCGTGGCCTCCAGAAAGTGCTTCATGTAGCGCGACTGCGTGAAATACGCCCTGGTGTTGCTGTTGGGCCTTTGGGTAACTGATACGGGGGACGTGGTGGAAGTCACCACCTCGCCGGCGTCGATTATCATGGAGGTGCCGTCGGGCATCATGAAGAAGGTGCACTCGCCGCGGCCGGTGCTGATGGCGTGGATGTCCAGCCAGCCTTCCTGCCAGGCGGGCAGGACATCGCCGACTGCGGCCTCGTCCGGTGCCTTTGACGAGGGCTTGGGAGTCTCTCCGCCCTGGTCAGGCTTCTGGCCGCAGGCTGCGAGAGCCAGTGCGGCCAAAACCAATGAATATAGCTTTCTCATTTGCATTTGAAAGGTCCGTCAACTTGAATTATATTGTATTCGAAATTAGTGTCATCCAACAAATATACAAAAAATTCTTCTCCGCCGGGCATCACCCTTATCACGACATGCCCGCCTATGCCGGAGGCCTTGTCGTAGATGTCTTTGTGCAGGTTTCGCTGTTCTTCTCCGAGGTTGGTAAAGTAGTATTTTGTGTCCAGGCCCATCGGATTGTCCAGCAACAGGTGGGTGAGAGTCTCTACGTCGGGCTGGATTTCCCTAACCGAGAACACCTGCGTCACGACCACCTGAGGCCGGTAGATGCCCATGGTCTCGTCTTTCATGCAGTGATACGAGAAATGGTGGTCGGCCTTCATGGCCTCGATGGGCCTGCCGATGGCGCGTGCAACCGGATATGCCACGGCGCCGTTGCCGCCGGCGTCGCCTCCGGTGTAGTAGTCAAAGTCTCCGTAGCTCAGCAGGAAACAGCACGAAGCGCCGTTTTCTTTCATGTCTTTGCCCTCGTACACGTTGACCTTCTTGGTGCCGTCCCACACGATTCCGCTGGCGGCGTAGTTGGTGATCTTGAAATTCCTATAGCGGCAGGGCCGGTGGCGGAGGCGCATCTGTCCGGAGTCCCCGACCCTCATGCTCTCGGCCTTCATGCCGTCGTGGGCGGTGGCGTAGCGCACGAACTTGGGATAGAATGTGCTGTGCGAACTGGACGGCAGCCAGATGCTCTCGTATTCAGGATATGAGCGGTCTATCAGCGTGCGGATGGGAATCTCCTTCTGCAGGGCCGCAATGCCGGTGAGCACATAGCCTCCCTCCGGCTCGACTTCCATGCCCTCTTCCTCCGTGCCGAAATGGTCCATGTGATAATGGGTTATGAGGGCATAGTCCAGGGCGCCCTTGGCCTTGCGGGGCATGAAATGCCGGATATATCGGGCATAGACCTCGCAGGGCCGTACATCGGCCGATGGCTTAGGCGGCACGCTGGGGTATCTTTTTGATCTCCAGTTAATCCATTCTCCGGCGTCTACCAGCATGGTGGTGCCGTCGGGCAACACGAAAAAGGTGCACTCTCCGCGGCCAGAATTGATGGCATGAATGTCGAGATACCCCTCCTGCCACGGGGGCAGGGGGGTACCTGCGACAACGGCTGAAGCCAGAACGGAAACCAACAGCTTTATCATTTCTTGGTAACCTTGATGTCGAACACGAAAATACGCGGGGCGTTCTTGGCACCCTTGGGACAGTCGATCTTGAGCTTGGTTGCACTTGTAAGGCCGCTGGCTTCAAGCCTTATGTGCGAAATGGGCTTGTCGATGTCGGCGTTGTTCCAGGAATGGGGGAAGTAGTCGTTGTCCTCGAGCCTCAGTGTAGTGCCGCCATCCTCGAAACTGCCCAGTGCTGAAGTGGCTTCGGGGAAGGACGTTCCGGCCTGGCTGGCTGCGACATAGGCATCGCGGGTTATAGTGCCGGAAGTGAAGCTTCCGCCATTCTCGAGTATGACGAATACCGGGTCGGTGGAAGACGTCGAGAAACGTGCGATTTCAATTTCGATGACCGCGTCGGCACTTCCCTCTATGCTGCTGAACGCAGGGGTAGTCATGGCTCCGGCGATGGCTCCGGCGCAGAGCTGCAGTCCGCCCGGGCGCTCGGCCGCATACTCGAACACCCAGTCCTGGAAACCATAGGCCTGCATGTATTCAGGCTTGGCTTCGGGTGCCGTGGACACGTCGACAGGGTAGTCGAAAGTAAATGCACCGTTATTCTGGGTGACTGTGCCGCTGGAGGGAAGATAACCGTCGTAGGTGTCCGCCTTCTGCCCGTTGCCGTCGGCGGGAGCAATGTAGTCGCCACCCATGGTGCAGAGGTCGAAGTCCTCGTGGAAGATGACTGCCGGATCAGGCTCCGTGACCAGGTAGATGCTGTATTTGGGAGAGGCGGAATCGGAATTGTCGAAGCGGACATGCATCTTGCCGGGACTCTCCAGGTCGACGGTGAACGGATTGTTGTTCACATCAGTCTGTACCATGGTACCGATGGCCCTTTTGACATAGTATTTGCGCTTGCTCTTGCCGGCATTCTTGATTTTGGCAACCGGAAGGGCTGAGGCCTCGGAGGAAATGGTGCCCAGGCCGCCTGCTCCTGAACTGGTGGCGAAACCATAGGGTACGCCGTCGAATTCTACTGTGAAGCTGGTGGTGGCGGGAATCTCGAATTCGCCTTCGAAAACGCCGGGGGCCGACGCTTCCATTACGGTGCGCTCGCCTCCGATGTTGATGCGGCACGGCGGAGCGGCCACTTCGGCGCATGCAACGTTCATTGCGTGAAGCTCTGCCCTGGATATTCCGGTGGTGTAGTCGCTGAGCACTTGTTCGATTACCGCGGCGCCTTTCGTGTCAAACATGGAGGCTTTTATGGACTCATAATCGGCCACAGGCACCGGCACGAGAGCGTAGAGGGTCTTGCCCGCGCCTTTGACGGTGAGGGTAAGGTCGCTGCCGGACACGGCGTCGGAAGGCTTGAGACCCTCTTCGAGTATGCGGCTCACCGGAGCCTTGAAGGTTCCGCTCAAGGCTCCCTCGGGGCTGGAAAGCACTATTTTGGTGGCCTCGGCGGGGAAGTTGTCCATGGCCAGGTTGAGGAAGCCCACAGCCTGCTTGAAGTTAACTTCCCAAGTGTCGCCTATTGAGCCCACGAGCACGCCGGGGTAAGTGGAAGATACTGCGGCCGCGATGGATTCATCGAGCTTGAGGGTAAGGTCGGAGCCCGACAGGCTCACTGCGGCGGCAGCCGGATACACGGCTATGTCTCCAAGCTGCTTGCCGGCGGGGATGGAGCCGCTGAAAACGGCTCTCTTGGTGTCGCCTGTGCCGTCCAGTTTGAACGTCACCAGGCTTCCGTCGGTGCATGACACGGCAATCTCGTCGGATGCTTCCCATGTGCCATGGCCCCTGTCGTCCATGAACACCTTGGTCTGCAGGTTCTCGAAGGTGGCAAGCAGGCTCACCTCGCCGGTGCGGTTGAGAGTCTGGTCGGGAGTCCATGTCTCGTAGCTGTAATCTTTGCAGCCGGCAATCAGCATGGCTGCAGCAGCAATAAATATGATATGTCTTTTCATACTTCAGTAGATTAATAACCGGGGTTCTGGTTCTGCTGGCCAATGGCGGAGTTGGTTCGGATTTCCCTGTCGGGAAGCGGCCAGAGCTCGTCCTTGCCGGGCTGGTAGTACAGATTGATGAGGGTGCGGAGGTTGAAAGCCTTGCCGTCCCAGGTGTCGGAAGTGTTGTAGCTGACCGTCCAGTTCTCGTCTATTGTAGGCTTTGCGTTGGAAATGATGTTCTTGAAGCCGGGAGCGTATTGGGGACCGTTCATAACCTTTTCCGCAAGTGCGCGGCCGTCGGACATTTTCCAGCGGCGTATGTCGAACCAGCGGAAGCCCTCGTCGCACAGTTCAACGGTGCGCTCGTAACGCAGGGCGCTGCGGAGTTCGGCGCGGTCCAGGGTAGTAATCTTCGGCATCTTTACCCTCTGACGCACCTGGTTGATGTCGTTCTGTGCGCGTTTGAGGTCGCCGCCGTCCCACTCGATATTGGCTTCGGCGTCGATGAGCAGCAGCTCGGCGTAACGCATTATGCACACGTCCAGGTCGTCCTCATAGGTGTTGGTGAGGGTGGCACCGTAGTAGGCCGGATCGCCGAATTTGCGCCACAGGTAGCCGCCGGGGCCCTTGGTGCCGTTGGGGCCGTACTCGCTCTTGTTGCCATAGACGTCGTTGTTGTTGACCATGGCTCCGGTGTTGTAGTCGCGCACCTGCTTCTTGGAGGGGTCGGTGCTGTATTCAACTCCGTTGTAGCGGGTGTCTGAGCGCAGGCAGTACAGGTCCAGACGGGGATCGCGATGGTTCCATGGATCCTGCCAGTTGTAGAGGGGCGACTCGGTTATGGACTTGCCGTCGGTACACTGGAAGGTGTCCATCAGGGCCTGGGAAGGACCGCATCCGGCAGCGCCGTTATGGACTCGGGAGGAGTAGGTGTAAACCATTGCGTGAGTGTTGGATGCGGCCAGTTTGTTGAACTGTATGCCCCACATCCACTCGTCGCTCTTCTCGCCTTCATAGCCGTGCAGATTGGCGGCGGAAGGCTCTCCCTCCGTGGCTGCATTGGGATAGTAGGTGCAGTCCAGGGGCTCCAGCTTGTACACGCCCTCGGCGAGTTCCATGGCTATGCGGGAGTATTTTGCCGCCTCCTCGAAACGTCCCCAGTTAAGGCAGATGCGTGCCTTGAGGGTATAGGCGGCAGCCCTGCCCAGGCGGGCGGTGCCCCATGTGTTCTTGTCCCAGCGCACGGGCAGATAGTTCAGCAGGTCGTCGTCCATGTCGTTGAGGATGCGGTCGATGACCTGCTCCCTGGGAACGCGAGGGTACTCGTAGTCGGTGAGGGTCAGGCAGTGGTCGATGAAGGGAATGTCGCCGTAGAACTGGCAGCCCATGTCGTAAACCAGGGCCCTGAGGCTCAGCAGTTCCGCCTTGAACTGCATGTAAGTCTCTTCCGGCATCTTGTCCTTGATGTTGTCCAGGTTGTCGAGCACCAGATGGATACGGCCGGCCGTCTTGTAAATCCTGGTGTACATGATGGTTGCGGCGCTGGTGGTCTGCGTGGCCGTGGAGGTCACGAGCAGGTTCCAGCTGCTCAGGCCGATACGGGTGGTTCCTATGTCGGTGAGGTTGTCCACGAAACGCCAGGGATACGGACTGTACTGGCTAACCGAGTTTGCAAGGTTCTTATAGCTTACCAGGACTCCGGCCAGGGCTTCCTCCTCGCTTGCGGGGAAGGTTCCGGTGGACGGACCGTTGAGCGGGTAGCGCTCCAGGGCTTTTTCGCAGGATGCAAGCGCAAGTACCGATGCAAGAATCAATATGATGTACTTTTTCATGACGCTTAGAATTTAATGTCCACTCCGAATGTATAGGTAGATACCAGAGGGTAGTTCGTGGCAGTAGCTCCGGCCTGTACGCCGTCGCCGCTGGTGGTGAACATGTTCTCCGGGTCGTAACCCTGCCAGTATTTGGTGAGGGTGAAGAGGTTGGTGGCGTTGGCGAAGAGCGTCAGGTTGCTGATCTTGGCTTTCTTCATCAACTTCTTGGGGAAGGTGTAGCTGAACTGCAGGTTCTTGAGGCGGCAGTACGCGGCGTCCGCCATCCAGAAGCTTGAATTCTTCTTGCTCAGCTCGCTGGCGTAGCTCAGGCGGGGGAAGTGCCCGTCGG
>CAMHKQ010000041.1 GCA_946185745.1 uncultured Bacteroidales bacterium | reverse complement strand
ACAGGATAACAAATAATTTTTTCATATGCTTATTTTTTGAGTCTCAATGAATTACATACAACACAAACGGAACTGGCCGCCATGCATGCAGCGGCAATCATGGGATTCAGCTTCACCCCGAACACCCCCGCCGCCAGCGGAATTGCGAGCACATTGTAGATGAACGCCCAGAAGAGGTTTTCCGCAATGATGCGGGAAGTCCGTTTTGAAAGCTTCAGGAGTTCCGGAACTTTCGTGAGTTCGGAAGACACGATTGTCACCATAGCCGTATCCATCGCAATGTCGCTGCCACGCCCCATGGCTATTCCGACGTCCGCCACCGCGAGCGCCGCACTGTCGTTGATGCCGTCGCCGACCATCGCGACGTGTTTCCCCTGCTTCTGCAGTTCCTTTATGTGTTCCGCCTTTTCAAGCGGGAGAACCCCGGCACGGACCGTTTCTATCCCCGCCCTGGACGCAACGAATGCAGCCGCAGCGGCGTTGTCCCCGGTGAGCATGGTCAGCTCTATGCCCATGTCCTTCAGCTCCTTCACGGCGGCCGCCGAAGTCTCCTTCAGCCCGTCAGCAACGGCGAACACCGCCAGCACGTTCTCCTCGTCGCAGAAATACGACACCGTATAGCCTTCCGCCGCCCATTTTTCGCCCGTTTCGCACTGCTCAACGGCGGTTTTGGACACGGTATACCTGGTGCCGAGGCAGCTGGCTTCTATGCCGACTCCGGGGACTGCGGCGAAGTCGCTGATTTCCCGGGGTTTGACGTCGCCTTCTATGCTTTCCGCCATGGCCGAGGCGAGCGGATGCTCCGAAGCCTGTTCCATGGCGAGCAGTATCCCTTTCGCGCCTTCGGCGTACCATTCGCTCTGCACCACAACCGGCCTGCCTTCAGTAAGCGTGCCGGTCTTGTCGAGCACTAGCGCTTTAACCTTGTGGGCGGCCTGCAGTGCATCGGCGTCTTTCACCAGTATGCCCTTGTCGGCCGCATTGCCTATGCCTGCGACAATTGCGGTGGGAGTGGCCAGGCCGAGCGAACAGGGGCAGGCTATCACCAGCACGCTCACCATGTAGAGCAGCGCGCTGCCCAGCCCGCCTCCCTCCGGCGCGAAGAAGCACCAGTAGATGAAGGTCACGAGGGCGATTACCAGAATGACAGGCACGAATACCGCCGCCACCTTGTCCACGGTGCGCTGTATCCTTGCCTTGCTCCCCTGGGCGTCGCGGACGGCGGCGATAATGCCGGCAAGGAGGGTGTCAGAGCCGGTCTTTTCCACCTTAACCTTAAGCAGCCCCTGCTGATTCATGGTGCCGGTGAAGACCTTACAGCCGGCATATTTCTCTGCCGGGACAGCCTCTCCGGTAAGCAGGCTTTCATCGACGAAAGACGAGCCTTCGACCACCGTTCCGTCAACCGGAACGCGCGCACCGGGCTTGATTCTGATGATGTCGCCCGGGGCAGACCTGTCCTTGCGCGGCCGAAGCTCCATGAGCTTGCGGATGCTGTCGGTAGTGCCGTACTTCGCCCTTTCCTCCAGCACGCGGCCGATGAGGATGAAGGCGGTTATCATCGCCGCCGAATCGAAGTACAGCGGCGCAGGATCGCCGTCAGCGCCCATCACGGAGGGGAATATCAGATTGAAACAGCTGAACAGGAACGAGATGAGGGTGGACAGGCTCACGAGGGTGTCCATGTTGCATTTCAGGTGCTTTATCTGCCTGAGCGCCGATCTGTGGAAACGGCGTCCGCACCAGAAGACGGCCGCTGCCGTGAGCGCCAGCAACAGGATTCCCCGCCCCTTGAAAGGCTTGAACCCCATCTGGATTATCATCACGACGGTGGCCAGCACGATGGCCAGCACCATGTCGGTGCGGAGTGCGGAATACTCTTTCCGCCTCAGCTTTTCAGCTTCCTCTTCCAGACTGTCGTCGGAATCGTCATCGTCGTCGTCCGCGACCAGAAGGTCGTATCCGGCGTCCTGGACGGCCTTCTTGAGCCCGGAGGCCTTGACTTCTGCCGGGTCGTATTCTACCTGGGCGCTGTTCGCGGCAAGGCTTACCGAGCAGCTCTTCACACCCTTCTGTTCCTTGAGCACGTTCTCAACGCGTGCGACGCACGCCGCACATCCCAATCCCACAACCGGGAAGTTTCTTGTTATTATCTTCGCCATGTCAAAAATCCTTTGATTCCATAAAAATAAACATCAGCTTCGAAAAATACAAATTTTACATCAGGGAATAAATTGCTATCTTTACACAAATATGTTTGCAAAAATTGTATCGGCCATAAACGACGTGGTCTGGAGCCCGGCCCTGGTGGTACTCCTGATATTTGCCGGCATCTACTTCTCGATACGCACCGGATTCGTCCAGGTGAGGCGCTTCGGGCTCATGCTCAAATCGCTGTTCAGCCGCCGCGACAAGACCCGCGACACCCAGGGCATATCGTCGTTCCAGGCGTTCTGCGTCGCGCTTTCCGGGCGGGTGGGCACCGGCAACATAGTGGGTGTTGCGACCGCCATCGCGCTCGGCGGGCCGGGATCCGTGTTCTGGATGTGGATAATCGCCTTCTTCGGCGCATCCACGGCTTTCGTGGAATCTACCCTCGCGCAGATCTACAAATTCAAACATTCTACCGGTTACCGTGGCGGCCCGTCCAATTACATCCAGTACGGCCTGGGGCTCAAGTGGCTGGGCATAGTCTTCTCGTTAATCGCCGTAGTGGGCTTCAGCACCATGCTCACCACCGTGCAGTCCAACGGCATCAGTTCGGCCCTGGGCAATTCGTACGGCCTCTCCCACCTCATTTCCGGGCTCATCCTCGCGTTCGTCCTCGGGCTGGTCATAATCGGCGGCATAAAGAGCATCTCCAAGGTTGCCTCCGTAGTAACTCCTTTTATGGCGCTGGGTTACGTGCTCATCTCGATAGTGGTCATAATCCTGCACATCCACGACGTGCCCGCAGTGCTCGGTTCCATAGTCACCAACGCTTTCGGAATCAGGCCCGTCGCCGGCGGCATCCTCGGCTCCACCATCATGATGGGCGTCAAGCGCGGCATCTTCTCCAACGAGGCCGGCCAGGGCAGCGGAGCCATAGTGTCGGCATCCGCCGACGTGCCGCATCCCGTCAAGCAGGGGCTTGCCCAGTCCTTCTCGGTCTACGTCGACACCCTCCTGGTATGCACGGCCACGGCGCTGATGATACTCTGCTCCGGCACCTACAACATCCTCGACTCCTCCGGCAACATCCTTGTGGAAAAAGCGCCGGAGCTGGCCGACAACTACGTAGGCTATACCCAGGCGGCCCTGGATTCCGTAATGAGCGGCTTCGGCAGCCAGTTCGTGACTATTGCGCTGTTCTTCTTCGTCTTCACCACAGTGATGGCGTACTATTTCTATTCCGAGTCGAGCATCATGTACATGTTCGACGTCTGCGGCAAAGGCGGCAGCAGGACTGAAAAGCTTTGCGTGTGGGCGCTCCGGATAGTGATTCTGGCCGCCACGGTATTCGGGGCCGTTCGCGAAACGAACGCGATCTGGATGCTGGGAGACATAGGCGTAGGCCTCATGGCCTGGGTGAACGTAATCACCCTCCTCATCCTCTGCCCCAAAGCCATCAGGGCGCTGAAAGATTACGAATCCAGGCTCAGGCGCGGCGAAAAGGAGCCGGTCTACCATCCCGAAGAATCGGAAAAGGGCACCGGCGCGTGGAAATCAGAATAACAGTTTAGGCCTACTCCCCTATATGCAGCTCGTAGGTGGCGATGTCGAACTCCCTGACGTCGCCCATGTGCTTGCCGGTGTCGTCCGATATCTTTATGACCTTCTCCCACGGGTCCTTGCCGCTCATGCGGCACTTTGACAGCTTCATAACGATATTGGCGGGCTTGTAGCCTTCGATTCCAGGGTCGTTGGTGATGTTAGTGCCGATGCCGGCGCTCACCTTGATGCGGCCGCGGAAGTAGTCGGCCACCGCCTTGTATTTCTGGAAGTTCAGGGCATTCGAGAAGACGAGCACCTTGCTTTTCGGGTCGATTCCGAACTCCTGGAGCCTGGCGATGATGGCGTCGCCCACTTCCCTCTCGTCTCCGGAATCCTGGCGGAAGCCGTCCAGCAACTTGGCCTGCTTCATGGTGAGGGTGCGCAGGAAGCTCCGGGTGGTGAAGGTGTCGATGAGCGCGGTGCCGAGGGCGCCGTCGTAGACTTTGATCCAGTCTTCGAGCGAGAGATAATTGGCCCTCTTGTAGCCGAACACCCCGCTGTGGAACATAACCCATTCGTGCGGGAAAGTGCCGATGGGGATCATGTCATACTTCATTGCGAAATACACGTTGGAGGTGCCGGCGCAGTACTTCGGGCACTTGTCCTTGAGCTCAGCCACAATCCGGTCGTGCAGCTCCGAAGAGAACCTTCTGCGCGTACCGAATTCGCTGAACTGCAGCGCATTGGCATTGGCTGTCTCCAATTTGGCATCAAGTATGCCGAGGGCTGTCTGCACATCTGCCTTGACGCCACGCACTCGATTCCGGAGTTCCGCGACAATCGCAAGCAGGGGCACTTCGTAAAGAGTGACCTTGTAAAGATAGTCGGTGACTTCCATCTGCAGATGGCCTTCGTCGTCGAGCCGGACTTCCACCAGATCGGGATTGAAGCGGAAGCCGGTGAGCCACTCCCAGTAATTACGCGGGATATATTTGATACGCCCGGTCACATATTCGAATTCCTCCTCGGTGAGGGCCAGGCTCCCCAGGGCTTTGATTTCTTCCTTGAGGGCGTCGAGGAACGCCCCGTCGTAGACCTCTTTTGCGCGGTCGTTGAATGTGAACGTGCCCTCCGCGAGCGGATAGAGCTGGAAATAGGCGTTTGACGTCGAGAATTTGTAAAGGTCGGTGTCCAGAATGCTTAGTATCATGGCATGTGTGGTTGTTCAGATGTCAAATATAGGGATTTTTTCTTATCTTGCAGACAATGATGAATCTTGAAGACACAATATGCGCTCCCGCCACTGCGGTGCGCGGAGGCGCCATTTCGGTAATTCGGGTAAGCGGACCGGATGCGCTCAAACTTGCCGATACCATAATCACTTTCCGTAACGGGGCGGCCCTTTCATCCGAGGGCTACACACTCAAGTACGGCACCATCAAGGACGTGGACGACGTGGTGGCGGGCATCTTCCGCGCCCCGCATTCCTACACCGGCCAAGACTCCGTGGAAATCAGCTGCCACGCTTCGCCCTATGTGGTTTCAAGGATACTCCGCATGCTGGTGGACGCCGGCTGCAGGATGGCCGAACCCGGGGAGTTCTCGCGCCGCGCATTCGTCGCCGGAAAGATGGACCTCGCCCAGGCTGAAGCTGTCGCCGACCTCATCGCGTCCGATTCCGCCGTCTCGCACCGGGTAGCCCTGAACCAGCTCAAGGGCGGATATTCCAAGGAACTGAGGGAGCTCCGCTCGAAGCTGATGGAGATCGCTTCGCTCATGGAGCTGGAGCTCGATTTCAGTGAGGAAGACGTGGAATTCGCTGACCGTGCGCAGCTTCAGAACCTGCTCGACTCGGCGATGTCCAAAATAGAGAAGCTCATCGCATCCTTCAGCGCCGGCAACGCCATCCGGAACGGCGTGCCCGTGGCCATCGTGGGGGCTGTGAACGCCGGTAAGAGCACTCTGCTCAACGCGCTGCTCGGCGAGGAAAGGGCCATAGTCTCCGACATTCCCGGCACTACGCGCGACACTGTGGAGGAGACGCTCAACATCGACGGAGTGCTTTTCCGCTTCATCGACACCGCCGGCATCCGCGAAAGCGCCGACCAAATCGAAAGAATAGGCATTAAACGGTCGTTTGAGAGCATTGCAAAGGCCGAAACGGTCATCGGCATGCTGGACGGCACGGAGCCAGCAGAGGAGGCGGAAAAGGCCTGCACGGCCATAGTGGCCAAAGTGCCGGCGGATAAAACCCTCATAATGGTGCGCAACAAGGTCGATCTCTACGATGCAATTGCCCCTGAGGAATTCCCTACCGTCGACCGCTCATACAAGGTGTTCCCACTGAAGTATCCGGCCTTCGGCACGTACGACCTCGATCCCGAGGCGCTTGCCGGCAGGCTGAAGGCTTACATGCAGGAACAGGGCGTCGCCGTTCCGGAGGATTTCACGGTGCTCGACATCTCAGCGCGCACCGGCGAAGGGATGGACGAACTGCGGAGGCGGCTTGTGAGTTCCCGCGCGGCGGATACTGCTGCCTGGGGCAATGCCACAATGGTGACGAACCTTCGCCATTACGAGGCGCTTGAACGTGCCCTGGACGACCTTCGCCAGGTCTCGCTGGGCCTCGACCGCAAAACTCCCACCGACCTCGTCGCCCAGGACCTGCGCAGCGCCATCCGCGAGCTCGGCACAATCTTCGGCGCCGTCACCACCGACGATCTGCTGGACAACGTATTCAGCCGGTTTTGCATCGGAAAGTGAATTAACTCAACGCCCCCCCTGTAAAAGACTCCGGACGGCATATTTCGTGAGCACAGATAAATACGTGCAATCACTGTTGTTGTCCAGCACCGTAGTTATCCTTGATGGAGAATCTCTTCGAAGCAGACTCTT
>CAMHKQ010000040.1 GCA_946185745.1 uncultured Bacteroidales bacterium | reverse complement strand
TGAGAATCAATGCAGTTCAGATATGGATATCTTTTGCTTTTAAGCATCGCGCAACATGTTTAAGTTATCAAAGTTACGAATTTTCACCAAAACCTTTGACATCACCTGGCAAGATTCGTTAAAAAAGAGTAATATTGCATAAGCAAACTCCCTATTAGTGCCTGATGTACTCACTCCAGATCAGCGACACCTCAACATGTCGCACATCCGTTCCGCTGATACCAAGCCGGAGCTGAAGCTCCGTCATGCCTTGTGGAGAATGGGCTTCCGCTACCGCATCAACGATAAACGACTTCCCGGGAAACCCGATATAGTTCTGTCTAAGTATCATACCGTCATCTTCGTCCACGGCTGCTTCTGGCACGGTCATAAAGACTGCCCCAACTACACAACACCCAAATCCAACACCGACTTCTGGAAAGCCAAAATAGAACGAAATCAGCAGCGGGACCAGGAAGTGTGGCGCCAGCTGGAGGCTAAAGGCTGGTACGTCCTCATCGTCTGGGAATGCGAGCTGAAGAAAGCCATGCTGGAAGAAACCATCGAGCGCGTGGCCTCCACCATCAACCAGAACAGGAACACTTTCCTCTATCTCCAGACTGCCAGGAGAAAAACCCGCGCCCTTTACAGGGAAGAGCGCCGGCAACGCAAAGAGCGTGAATCTGCCCTCAAAGCAGAATTGAAAAAAATCTGACACTCCGGCACGAATTATCCCCGCTAGACTGCTGTAGAAGCCTAACAGTTCGAAAATGTGGTGAATCGAACCCCAGCCTACAGGCCCGTAGAACAGGGGTAAAAAACCAGTGAGCCACCGAATTTGGCTCGGGGAGATTTCTCGACCACGCTCAGAATGACAGAAAAAAGCCCCGATCAGGTGGGAATGGCAGGAAAAAACGGCCATCCGAAAACGGCCTGCGCGGAGCACTCGGGAGCGATTTGACAGAAAAGGGTCCGTGCGGAGGGTGTGCAGGGAGCGGTGCCGCGCGAGCGGCATGACGGAGTTTGGCCGAGGACGTTAGACGGGGGCCGGAGGGCCCGGCTAAAAGGACGAGTTCGACGTCAAGCGACCGGGGGAGCGCCCTTTTCGTCAGCTGAGCGAACGAGCGCCCCGCGGCTGCCGTGCGGGGGACGGATGTTCTGGGATGCGGCTCCCTTCACAATTAATACTGAAATCCAAAAAGGTGTGTCAGTATCAAGTGTGTGGATTATTAACGGAGAAGATGTACGGTTGCTATATAATACTGAGGGCTGACGAATATCGTCAGCCCAGAGATCAGCGAATCCGTAGAATCGCTTTTGCAAATATACTGCTTTTTCCTGAATCTGCAAATATAAAAGCACCTCGCTAGCTGCGAGGTGCTAAACTTGCCTCAGTCTTGCACGGTATGAGTTTACCTAAAAAAGGTGGGCCCCGCCCGGGCGAGGACTTTTGCGCAACGGCTTATTAGCCCTCAAAACCGTGTCTTACCAGACCGTTGCAAAGGTAATGCTTTTTCCTGAATCTGCAAAAAAGAGTTCGTCGAGCGCCGCTCTAGTATTCTTAGAGTTTCCTGTATTCAATGATTGCGGAGCCGGGACGGCTGTCGATGGTCACTTTGAAAGCCATCAGGGCTCTTCCCTTGACCTTGATGGTTTTCAATTTCCGGAAGCTTTCACCGTAAATGTCGACCGAATAGCCGGCATTGGGATCGATGCCCTTAAGATTCAGCTCTGTAGTGACATATGGAGAATCGTCACGTCTGAATATCAAAGCGACTCCGTCTCCTTCTTCAGGCCTGTCATACTGGTATGCACACCACTCGTCCGAAGACTCTGAATGGAAAATTAACGGATAAAAATCACCGTAGCAATACTTCCTGAGACGCTTGACTTCGTTTATGCCTTCCCGCGCAAGGGCGTTGTCGTACGAGTCGGACCTGTTGTCGTCATTGAATATCAATCCATTGTTGAATCCGCTGCGCATATGGTAAGGCGTGTTGCCCTGAGTGGCGCACGAGGACTGGATGATATACTGGTTGAGGCAAACCGTGTTGATCTGATTGAGAATCGCGAGATCCTTGATATTCCCTGAAGACCCGGCAAAGACCCCGTTGTCCGTCCTCCAAAGGCAGATGGAGCGACTGCTTGTCTCAAGGTCGATCCTTGAGCCTCCGCCGCAGCAATTGTCAATCATTAGGCCTGGATTATCCGCCCGAAGGGCATCCCAGAGCTTGTATAGGCCTTCAACCTGCCTTATCTCAAGTATCCCGACTCTGTCGGGGGTAGATTTCTCCATCTCACGGATACCTTCAAGGGTATATCCGAAATCCGTCCTCCAGACGTCTACGCCCCAGGCTTGGATACAGTCGTCCATATACTTTATTGTGTATTCCAGGGCATCTTCGTTGCCGAGATTAAGGTAGCCGGAAGAACCTCCTTCCGGGAGAACCCACTCGGGATGGGCCGCTGCGAGCTTGGACCCTTTGGGCAGCCTTTCCGGAGCAAACCAGCACAGGAACTTGAGACCCATTGATTTGGCATAATCAGACACATCCTTGATTCCGCCGGGGAAGCGCTTCTCGTCGACGGGAGTCTCGATGGGATAGACATAGTTGCCCAGTCCTCTGGGGAAACCGCCTTTATGCCACCATGCGTCCAGCCAGTACAGTTCGATTCCAAGTCCGTAATCCTTTATGGTCTTCAGGTAGGATTTCTCGTTTTCCGCTGTAGTTTTGTTGTCCTGATGCTGGCAGGAAGTCATATGCGCGATCGGAACTCTCTGAAGGTCACCGTTATAACGGGGGGAGACATAATTCAGCATCGTTCTCCTGAACGTGTTGATCCCGTCGCTCCGGTCATTTCCTTCCCAAAAGACAAGCAGGATCCGTGGGGAGCGGATCTGCTCCTGAGGGTGAAGATACGTGTGCAGTTCGCTCATCTGGGAAGTAGTGTGCACTTCGCCATCCTTCAGTTCCACAAAGGAATTCCATTTGCCTGACCATCCTACAGCCGTGACCAATCCGCCTCCTTTCCAGGTCAGGTCGTAGAAGGGGAAAGCTCCTGAAGAGGAATATGAATCATAAGAGCCGAATTCTACCCGACCACCCTTGCGAAGCGCTTCATCAACCGGCATGAAGTCGTCAAAAGTGAAGAAATTGGTATTCTCGGTGCCGCGAAGCCTGTGAAGCATGCAGCCGTCTGAAAGGTCAGCGTCCTTGATTCTCAGGTCCAAAGCCTTCAAATTGCTGATGACGGGAGTATCGGAGGATCCGTTGTTTTTCAGGTAAATGGTATAGTCGATGCCCGGTGACAGAGTGTAGATGTTTACGACAGTACTGATCTCCAGCCCGGTTGAGGGATCCGAATAAACGGCTGTCCTGAGAATCCTGTCTTCTAGAATCCGGTCGGAAGCAGAGTAGTTCCAGGAGGTGATGAATACGCTTGAATTGATTCCGTTATATTCAAATGAAAAAGGAGCATCGTCACTTATTGCGGCTCCGGGCGGAAACAACCTGTCCGCAGCGGCCTTGTTAAGTTCGACTACCGGCATGGCAGCTGATGACAGCACCAAAGACATAAGCAATACAGTTGACAAAAGCCTTCTCATATCTTATTTGTTTTTCACTTCGGATTAATGCAAACTTACATAAAATCTGTGATTATATATATCAGAGGCCAGGAAAAACGAATCATGTTTCCTTGAGAGGGGTGTCATCCATGCCAATCGCGAGGAGCTATGCCAGTCCCGGCCTTGCGCGGGCCGGGTTATTTGCGTATATTTGTTCCATGAAACGACTCATTGCCACAATTGTTTCCTGCTTCGCGTGCATAGCTGGCTTCGCATGCACCAATCTCATCGTCGGCAAGGCCGCATCGGTGGACGGAAGCGTAATCTGCACCTACAACTGCGACGGCTTCGGCTTCTCCGGAGCGTTGTCGTACTATGCCCCCGGCCGCCATGCCCCAGGCGAAATGCTTGCCCTGCGCAGCTGGGGCGCCGCCGAACCTCATTATATTCCCGAAGCGGAATACACCTACGCCGTGGTCGGCCTCATGAACGAAAAGCAGGTGAGCATAGTCGAAACCACCTGGGACGGCCGCAAGGAACTCCGCAACCCCGAGGGCTGGCTCGACTACTTCACGCTCATGCGCCTGGCCCTGCAGCGGAGCGCAAGCGCAAGGGAAGCGATAAAAGTAATGAACCAGCTGGTCCAGGAATACGGCTACAACAGCACCGGCGAGTCGTTTGCGGTCTGCGACAAGGACGAAGCCTGGATAATGGAAATAATCGGCAAGGGCCCCGGCAGGAAAGGCGCCGTGTGGGTGGCAATGAGGCTTCCCGACGACTGCATCACGGCGTATGCCAACTCCAGCAGAATCAGAAGGTTCCCGCAGGTGAAAAAGGCGCCGAAAAAGCTGGATTACTGCGAAGTGGAAGGGGAGTGCATGTACTCCAAAGACGTCATTTCCTTCGCCCGCGAAATGGGCTACTACAGCGGTGCGGATGCCGACTTCAGCTTCCGCGAAGCCTACGGCCCGCTCGATTTCGGCAAGGTGCGCTACTGCGAGGCCAGGGTGTGGAGCTTCTTCCGCCGCCATGCCGCCGACAAGGCCGCCATGGACGCGTATCTGCCCTTCCTGAACGCCAAATTCGACGTCTGCGACGAACTGCCCCTGTGGATAAAGCCGGCGGAGAAAGTGTCCGTGCGCGATATAATGGACGACATGCGCGACCACTACGAAGGCACCGCCCTCGACATGACGGTGGACGTGAGCGCCGGCCCGTGGGCATCGCCCTACCGCAACCAGCCGGTGAACTTCGACGCCCCCGACAGCACCCACATGTTCCGCGAGCGCCCCATCGGCTGCCAGCAGAGCGGTATGACCATGGTCTGCCAGATGCGCGGGTTCCTTCCCGACGCCGTGGGCGGAGTGACCTACTTCAACCTCGACGATGCCTCGATGGTGGCCTACGTGCCCGTGTACTGCGGAATCAACCGGGTGCCCGAACCCTTCCGCCGCGAGAACAACAACGTGCTGGAATTCAGCACCGAAAGCGCCTTCTGGATGAACAACTTCGTGGCCAATATGGTGTATCCGCGCTACAGCGCGATGATATCCGACCTGAAGGAGGCGCAGAAAGAGCTCGAAGACTTCTACGCCGAAGACCAGAAAGAAGTGGAAGAGAGGGCAGCGAAACTCACCCCCAGCGAGCTTTCCGACTTCCTCACGGCCAAGACCGTCTCCTACACCGACCGTATGATGAAACGCTGGGACAAGCTGGCCAGGCTGCTGATAGTCAAGCACAACGACCAGATAATGCGCCCCAGCAAGGACGGCGGCGTGGTGCCGGGCAGACACACTTCGCCGGCATACTCCCCGGCCTACATTGAGGCCGTGAAGGAACAGACCGGTGACAGGTATGTGAAGCCGTAGGGGCTATGCCCGCGATTCTCTGAAGCGGCGCATGCCGAACAGGGCGATCACCACGAAACAGATCAGCGGAATTACGAACGACACGTTGACTGCCGGCATCCCGAAAACGGTGCCGGCATCTATTATGCGCGCCTGGAGCGGGGGGAGCACCGAGCCGCCCAGGATGGCCATTATGAGCCCTGCCGCGCCGAACTTGGCGTCGTCTCCCATGCCCTCGAGCGCAATGCCGTAGATGGTGGGGAACATGAGCGACATGCAGGCTGAAACGCCCACGAGGCAGTACAGCCCGGCGATTCCCTGGATGAAGATCACCCCGCAGCACAGGGCTATCGCCACGGCGGCCAGGATGCCCAGCAGCTTGCCGGGATTCACGTACTTGAGGAAGTAGGTGCAGATGAAACGGCTGGTGCAGAAAATGACCATGGCCGCTATGTTGTACTTCTGCGAGAGCACCTCGGCGGCCTGCTCGGCCATGCCCTGGCTCATGAAGAGACGCGTGCCATACTGGATTATGAAAGTCCAGCACATGATCTGCGCGCCCACGTAGAAGAACTGAGCGATGACGCCCTCACGGTAGCGCGCCTTGCCGAAAATGCGCTTCATCGTGGGCCCGAAGTCCATGCTGTGGTTCTGGTCGGCGTTGTGCGGCATGCGCACCACGGCGATCAGGATGAACATCACAATAATCACCAGGCCTATCGCCAGATAGGGCGAAATGAGGATGCCCAGGTCGGACTGCTTAACCGCCTCGAACTCGGCGGGGGAGAGCTGCGCCCTGGCGGCCGTGTCGAGCGGGTTCAGGCGGTTCTGGATGAAGTTCATCGCCACGTACATGCCCGCCAGCGAGCCTATCGGATTGAAGCACTGCGCGAAATTGAGCCGGCGCGTGGCCGTCTCTTCCGGACCCATCGACAGGATGTACGGATTGCAGCTCGTCTCGAGGAACGAAAGACCGCAGGTGAGGATGAAATACGATATCAGGAAAGGATAGAACTGCCCCGTCATGCGTGACGGGAAGAACAGCAGCGCGCCTACGGCGTAAAGTCCCAGGCCCATGAGCACGCCCGCCTTGTAGGAGAACCTGCGGATGAACATGGCGGCCGGGAAGGCCATGGCGAAATAGCCGCCGTAGAAGGCCACCTGCACCAGGGTGCCGTCGGTGACGCTCATGCGGAATATCTTCGAGAACGCTTTCACCATGGGGTTGGTGATGTCGTTGGCGAAGCCCCAGAGCGCGAAGCAGACGGTTATGAGCGCGAAGGGGATGACGTAGGAAACGCCCTTTTTACTTGTAGATCGGTCCATAGCTGGTGCAGGCCCTGAAGTCGGCCCCTTCCTTGTCCATTCCGAACGCGTTCCAGGCGGCGGGACGGAAAATCTTGTCTTCGGGTACATTGTGCATGCACACCGGGATGCGCAGCATGGATGCGAGGGTGATCAGGTCGGCCCCGATGTGGCCGTAGGCTATGGCGCCGTGGTTGGCCCCCCAGTTGTTCATGACGCTGTAGACGTCCTTGAAGGCGTCTTTGGAGGCGTCGGTGCGGGGCACGAACCAGGTGGTGGGCCAGGTGGGATCGGTGCGTTTGTCCAGGATGTCGTGCTGCTCCTTCGGGAGCTCGGCAGTCCAGCCTTCGGCTATCTGCAGCACCGGGCCCAGGCCGTGCACCATGTTGAGGCGCAGCATGGTCATGGGCATGCCGCCGCGGGTGACGAAGTGAGCCGAATAGCCGCCGCCGCGGAAGTAGTCGCGGTCCGCCGGCATCCAGTTCGTGGCCCCCAGGCAGGCTTCCACGTCTTTGGCGTCCATGTTCCAGGGCTCCTTGATGGTGGGTTCGCCGTCCTTGCCGCACATGGCGCCGGTGGCGTCGAGGGTGGTGGCTCCGGAGTTGATGAGGTGGATGAATCCGCCTGCTGCCAGCCCTTCGGGGGCCTTGCCGGTGACGCGCTTCACTGCCTCGGGGCTCCAGTAGGTGCGCACGTCGCTGAACATCACGCCGCGGTTGG
>CAMHKQ010000039.1 GCA_946185745.1 uncultured Bacteroidales bacterium | reverse complement strand
TCCTCACCGACATCCTCGGTGACGAGGACCACCTCGGCGACATGGACTTCAAGGTGACCGGCACCAAGGACGGCATCACCGCCACCCAGATGGACATCAAGGTGGACGGCCTTTCCTACGAGGTCCTCGAAAAGGCTCTCGAGCAGGCCCGCCAGGGCAGGCTCCACATCATGGGCGAAATGCTCAAGGTGCAGCCCGAACCCCGCGAGGACTACAAGCCCTTCGTGCCCCGCATTGAGGAAATCCGCATTCCTTCGGAATTCATCGGCGCAGTCATCGGCAAGGGCGGCGAGACCATCCAGAAGATCCAGAAGGAGACCGGTACCGTCATCACCGTGGACGAAGTTCCCATCGAGGGTACCAACCTCACCGAAGGTGTGGTCGATGTCGCTTCCACCGACAAGGAGAGCATGGTCAAGGCCATCGAGTGGATCAAGGGTATCTGCGCGAAGCCCGAGGTCGGCACCGTCTATCACGGCAAGGTGGTCTCCATCCTCGATTTCGGTGCCTTCATCGAGATTCTTCCCGGCAAGGAAGGCCTTCTCCACGTGAGTGAAATCTCCTGGACCAAGACCGAAAAGGTCGAGGACGTCCTCAAGGTCGGCGACGAGGTAGACGTCAAGCTCCTCGAATACGACGACAAGAGCGGCAAGATGCGCCTCAGCATGCGCGTCCTCACCGAAAAGCCCGAGGGCTATGTCGAGCAGGAGCGCAAGCCCCGCCAGGGCGGCAATGACCGTCGTAACGGCGGCGACCGCAGGAACGGCAACGGCAACGACCGTAGGAATGGCGGCGACCGCGGAAACGGCGAGCGTCGCAACGGCGGCAACGACCATCGCGGCGACCGCAGGAACGGCAACGACCGTCACAATGGCGGCCAGCACCGCAACTTCCGCAGCGAAGAGGCACCCGCTCCCGAGGCCAATGACTACCGCGAGCCCGTGGACGAGCTTTACTAGTCCAGTGAGCACATAATGAGAAAGGCTGTCTGAGATTTTTCAGGCAGCCTTTTTTCTGAATAATTAGCACTATATTTGCAACAGACCGTAATGTATATGAGAAAAGCATTCGTTGTTTTCCTGTGGATGGTTGCGGGAATCCCGCTCTGTGCCCAGGACGCCCACCGCGATTCCGTGTTCACCCAGGCCCGGTACCTGAAAAGCATTTACCGCACCGACGACGCCATAGAGCTGCTGTCCGCCCTGGTGCAGCCCGGCGCTATGGACGAGACGGTGCTCTCCGAGCTGGCCGACTGCCATTTCCAGAGCGGAGCGTACGAAGACGCGGCCGGCACCTATTTCATGCTGTCTTCCTTCAGGCCTGACAACGTCCTTTACAAGATCCGTCAGATGCAGGCTTTTTACCGGCTCAAAGCTTTCCCCGAAAGCATCCAGGCCGGGCTGGCCGTCCTTCAGCTGGATTCCATTCCCGCCGTAGTGAGTTACGTGGGCGATGCCTTCAGACAGATGGAGCAGCAGGATTCGGCCCTGTGGTACTATCGCCGGGCCCTTGCCATGAAGCCGATGAACGAGTCGGTAGTGGCGAAGGCGGTGAACGTCTATATTACGAAGGGCGATTACGACGGGGCGGTCGCCGTTACCGAGCCGTTCCTGGCCGAAGATCCCGACAACATCACCATCGCACCCCTCAAGGGCCTTGCCCTCTACCGGAAAGGGGATTATGACGCCGCTGCCGAGGTGTTCCAGCGGCAGGAGGATATAGGCAACGACAGCTATCCCATCCACTACTATCTGGGACAGAGCTACTGGCATACTGAGGTGATATACCGGGCCCGGAATGAGCTCCTCGCCGCATGGCAGATAGATTCCAGCGACGTGAACCTGGCCTACGCCATCGCCGCGGTCCTGACGGAATCGCGCTATGACTTTGAAGATGGCGTCAAGCCCTGGCTGGACAAGGCCTGGGATATGATTCAGCCGGATCCGCTGATTGCCTCCCGGATACAACAGCAATATGGGTTGGGATACTACCGGACGCAGGAGACATGGGACAAGGCCATCGAGCATTACAAAGAGGCCTACCGCTACAATCCCAAATTCATCTCCGCCCTATCCACAATCGCCTACTGCTACGAAATGATGAAGGATTACAGGCGGGCGCTCCAGTGGTACGAGAAATACCTGCAGGTGGCCCGTCCCGGCTCACAGGGGTATGAATTCGCCAAAAAGAGCGTCGAATTCCTGAAGGCTGAACTGTTTATGGAAGAACCGGAAACGAATAACGGAAAATGAAAAGGATAATACTCATATTCGCTTTGCTCGTCCTGTCGCTGTCTGCCGGGGCGCAGATAGTCATTCTCAACGAAAACGTGTTCCAGGGGCGGCTGAGCGAAATCAATGCCACGGTCGTAGACTCGCTTACCAGCGAGCCGGTGGGCTTTGCGTCGGTGTATGTGATTCCGTCGAAGGATACCACAATCACCAACTTCACCCTGTCCGATGCCAACGGCGTGGCCAAGCTGGACGACGTGCCGTACGGCAGTTATGTCTTTCATGTCGAAATGATGGGATACGAGCCCTTCGTGAAGGAGCGTTTCTTCAGGGATGAGCGGGTGGATATGGGCACTATCCGCCTGAAGATCGATGAAAATTTCCTGGAGGCCGCCGTGGTGAGGGACGTGGGCAACCCCATCGTGGTGAAGCAGGATACCGTCGAATTCAACGCCTCCTCGTTCACCGTGGGCACCAACGCGATGCTGAGGGATCTGCTGAAACGCATGCCGGGCATGGAAATCACCGAAGACGGCAAAGTGAAGTTCAACGGCGAGGAGATAGATAAACTGACCGTTGGCGGACGCACCTTCTTCTTCAAAGACCAGAGTACGGCGCTGAACAATCTGCCGGCATCCATAGTCGACAAAATCCGGGTAATTGACCGGGAGAGCGAGCAGACCCGCGCCTCCGGCGTCCAGGACGGCTCCCGTGAAAAGGTGCTGGACGTTTCGCTCAAGAAGGAATACGAGAAAGGATGGTTCGGCAATGCGGGCGTGAAGGGCGGCACCACGCTCGGCGACAAGGATGGCGACGACGTGCTGCGCGACGACCGCGGACTGCTGTGGAACGGGAACGCGCTGGTGTCGGCCTACACCGAGAAAGACCAGATAACGGTGATTGCCAACGGCCAGAACATCAACGACTCCAATGCCGTCATAATGGTAGTCAGCGATGTGGGGGAGCGTTCCACCCAGGACCAGGGACTGTCCACCGCAGCCCAGTTTGCCGTAAACGCCAACACCTCGCGCATCAAGGATGTGGAAACCACCGTGAGCGCCAACTATAAGTATGTGGATACTGATTACGGCTCCAGGTCGGACAGGACCACGTACCAGGACGACGGCAATCTGGAATCCTCGTCAGTAAGCAGCGGAAGGTCCTATCGCAGCGGACTGTCCGCCAGTATGGAATTCGAGAAGGAGAAGGGCAAGGTATGGTTCCACATACGGCCGGATTTCAGCTACAATACGACCGATTCCTATGAGAGCGGCAGTACCGGGACTTTCCGTGAAGGGAGTTTCGTGAACAGTTCGGAGAGTTCGACTCACAGCTTTTCGAAGAGAAAGGATGCGACATTCGACGCCGACGTCACTTTCCGCGAAATCGGCGGCAAAAAAGACCGTGCCCTCAGACTCTGGATTTACCCCCAGTACATCGCCAATGAAGGGGAGAGCACTGAATCGACCCTCCTGACCACCGCCGCGGGAGACAATTCGAAGGCGTTGACATACATTTCAAACGGCCTGACATATGGAACGGGCGCTCAACTCAGGTATACCGAGCCTCTCGGGGAAAAGTGGTCGCTTTCCGCCATGATCGATTTTGACTGGACCCGCAGCGAGAGTGTGAGGGATGCGTATGACACCTTCGGCGCCGCCGCAGGCAAGAATGAATATTACAGCTCTGAAAGCAAGACCATGTATCAGGACTGGCAGTATGACATGACAGTCCAGTACAAGTTCGGGGAGCGCAGCTGGATAACTCTGGGCGGCCGGGCCAACGGCCTCCTCAATGAAACCTGGTCCAAGAGCTACGGCATAGTGGAGACTACGGGCAAAGACGAGTGGAACTGGTACTTCGCGCCCACTCTCCGTTTCCAGCATTCAAAAGGGAATGACAGGTTCTACGCCGCCGCATCCGGGTATGGCCAGCAACCGTCATCTTCCCGTATGCTCCCGGTGCTGAATATAAGCAATCCTTCCCGCCTGAGCCTGGGCAACGTTTATCTGAAGCCTCATTCGAGGACTTTTTTCAATATGAACTGGTCCAGGAACAACCGGGAAAAGTTCTCGACGCTGATGGCTTATGCCTTGTTTTCCGTGAACACGAATCCCATAGTTTCAGCGCTTTGGTACGATTCGGACGGCATCCTGTATTCCATCCCCGTAAATGCTTCGAAACCGAGCTTTCAGACTAACCTGATACTGAATTACACGGCTCCGCTCGATGCGAAGAAGGTATGGTTCCTGACGTTGAACGCCTCGGCCAGGTATTCTTCATCAGTGTCCTACCAGGCTAAGAGTACACTTTCCGGACTGGACAGGGAGACATTCGATTATTCGGCATTCATGGCTGATTTCTGGGGAAGTGCTTCGGGAGACCGCTTCTACGGCGGACAGAGCGGGTTCGGAGAGAGCCGTACGCAGTCCGTAAGTCCCGTGGCCGGATTCACCCTCAAGTACAACCAGGATCACTATTCCTTCAGCGCCGGCGCCAGGACTCAGGGGAACATCGCCCGTTATTCGCTGAATCCCCAGGCAAACCTGAATACGCTTGACACTTACCTGACGGCCCGGGCATCCTATACCACAAAGAGTGAATACGAGTTCAATTCGGACGTTTCCTATGTCTTCTACAAGGGCTATTCGGAGGGCTACGGCCAGCCGGAATGGCAGTGGAATGCCGCGATTTCCAAGAACATAGGCCCGTTCACCCTGAACCTCACGGTTCACGATATCCTGAACCAGACCCGCAACCTAACCCACACCGTCACAGCCAACTACGAAGAAGACTCTTACAGGCTCGTCATGGGCCGGTACATCCTCTTCGGAGTCAAGTGGAATTTCGGCAAGATGAACGCAGCCCAGAGCGCCCGCGCCCGTCAGGCCGCGTTTAACATGGTTTTCTAAAGCCTATGACATCGAAAGAAGGAAAAATACTCATTGTGGACGATAACGCCGGCATTCGCCAGGCGCTGAAGATATTGCTTCCGATGCATTTTGCGGAGGTGGAGACGCTGCCGTCACCGGTGACGTTGGTTAGTACGCTGGAGCGTTTCCGGCCGGATGTAGTGCTGCTGGATATGAATTTCAACACGGACATCAATACCGGAAACGAAGGGCTCTATTGGGCTGGGGAGATCAAGCAGATGATGCCGGAGGTGGAAGTGGTGCTGTTCACGGCCTATGCCGATATCGCCCTGGCGGTTGAAGGGATGAAGCGTGGTGCGTTCGATTTCATTGTGAAGCCGTGGGATAATGAGAAGCTGGTGGATACGCTGACGGCCGCTCGGGACAAGGCACGGAAGGCGATGGGAAGGGATGCCCGGAAGGGGGAAGATCAGGCTGCGCCGATGTATTGGGGCTCTTCACGCGCTATGGCCGTGATCCAAAAGACCGTCGAGAAGATTGCCCCCACTGATGCCACGGTCCTGATTACCGGCGAGAACGGCACCGGCAAGGACGTGCTGGCCCGGGAGATTCACGCCCGGAGCCTCCGGAGTGAGAAGCCGATGGTAGCCGTCGATGCCGGTGCTATAACAGAGACGCTGTTTGAGAGCGAACTGTTTGGCCATGTGAAGGGAGCCTTCACTGATGCGCATACGGACCACGTCGGTAAATTCGAGCAGGCCGATGGCGGAACACTGTTCCTGGATGAGATCGGCAATATTCCGCTGCATCTGCAGGCCAAGCTGCTGAGGGTGATTCAAAGCCGGAGTGTTGTGCGGGTTGGCGGTTCTCAGGCTATCCCGGTGAACATCCGCTTGATTTGCGCTACCAATATGGACCTGGAGCAGCTGGTTCGGGAAGGCCGGTTCCGTGAAGATTTGTACTATCGCATCAACACTGTCCACATTGCCCTGCCGCCCCTGCGGGAACGCCGCGAGGATATTGTGCCGCTGGCAGAGCGTTTCATCGGCCAGTTTGCCCAGAAGTATCACCGGCCGCTCACCGGGCTGGACGAATCGGCCAAGGCGGTGCTGGAGAACGGGTATTGGAGCGGCAACATCAGGGAGCTGCAGAATGTGATAGAGAAAGCTGTCATTCTGAGCGAAGCGAAGAATCTGTCAGCGAATGACATCCAGATAGATGCCCGGTCGGGGCCGGGCATGACGGGTTCCGTCACCCCCGACCTGATCGGGGGTCTCCTCCATAATTCGGCGGAAGAAGAACGCTTGGTTCGGGATGCCATTGAGCGCAGCAACGGCAACATCTCCGCCGCCGCCAAGATGCTCGGCGTCAGCCGGCCTACTCTGTATGCCAAAATGAAGAAATATAATTTGTGATGGGCCTGGAACTGCTGCCGACAACCCTTCGCAACCTTCGGTTGCTTGTCCCTCCCACCTGCGGTGGGCCCCTCCCGCTCATGATGCCGCGGGCGGCACAGGTTGCTGGCAGCAGCACCAGCCCCATCAGCATTTGGCTCTTTGTCTTGATAGCAATTGTTGTTGTCGTGTTCGTATGGTTGGCAGCCTCGTTATATACCAGAAAAAGAGATATCAAGAAGGTGGCCTATATGATGGATGCTCTGGAGGATGGCGAGCTGAACTTCCGGTTCCAGGACAAGAACAAGTTCAACCGCACGCTGAACCGTATCCGGACCATCTTTGAGAAGCAGCGTCAAGCCCACGAGCAGGATTCTTGGACGAAGCTGATCCGGGTGCTGACGCACGAGATTATGAATACGGTGTCGCCGATCGCATCCCTCTCCGATGCCCTGTCCAAGTCGATGGACGAAAAAGGCCACAGCGAGTTGGATGTGAAGTCCGGGCTGGATACCATCTCCGACTCTTCCAAGAACCTCATCAAGTTCGTGGAGACCTATCGGCAGCTCTCCGGCGTGGCCCGACCTGTCCGCAAAGCCATCGACTTGCAGGAACTATTGGACCAGGTAATCTCTCTGAACAGCGAGTATGCCGCCTCCTGCGGCGCCACCTGCACCTATCGGCCAGAGGAGCCGGATCTGATGATTTATGCCGATGAGGGGCAGATATCCCAGATTTTCATCAACCTCATCAAAAACGCCCTGCAGGCGGGCGCGAAGCATATCGACATCAGCGCAAAAATGGGCAAGGATGACGAAGTCATCATCCAGGTGGCCAACGACGGCGAGCCCATCCCTGTCGCTGCACAGGAGCAGATATTCGTTCCGTTCTACACCACCAAGAAAGAGGGCTCCGGCATTGGTCTCTCCCTGGCCCGCCAGATTATGCGGCAGCATAACGGCACTATCGACCTGCTCCGGAGCGATGTGAATCAGACCATGTTCCAGCTGATTTTCCGGTAAGAATCGTCAAGTGTAAAGTGCAAAGTGTAAAGGGAGTGTAAAGTTTTTACAGACTTTACACTCCTTGTTCTTTTGTGTTTTGTCTGTAAATCAACGCGTTAGGTGGTTTGGCACAGAGGGTGTTCGTGTTTGTTGCGGTTAGACAAGAATACCATGAAAAACCTTTTCATTGAATGTGCAGTTGCTGCCTTGGCGCTTGTTGTGACAATCAGCGCCAAGGCACAAACTGTCATGACGCTCCACGACTGTATGGAGTACTCCATTTCCAACTCCACGAAGATGCAGATTCAGCAGGCGGCCATCGGCGATGCGCGCCTTGACCGGCGGGATGCGGCGCTGAAGCTTTTTACGCCGCAGATTTCGGCGCAGACGTACGCATACTACAACTTCGGCCGTAGTATCGACCCGCAGACCAACACGTATTTCAACACTACGTCGTTCCATAATAACTATGGCG
>CAMHKQ010000038.1 GCA_946185745.1 uncultured Bacteroidales bacterium | reverse complement strand
AGACCTACAACATCGGCGGCTTCAACGAGTGGAAGAACATCGACATCATCAAGGTCCTCATCAACACCGTGGACAGGCTCCTTGGCCGTCCGGAGGGGGCCGACATGGACCTCATCACCTACGTCACTGACCGTGCGGGGCATGATTTGCGCTATGCGATCGACTCTTCCAAGCTGCAGCGTGAGCTGGGCTGGGAGCCGTCGCTCCAGTTCGAGGAGGGCATCGAGAAGACGGTGCGCTGGTATCTCGACAACCAGGAGTGGATGGACAACGTGACGAGCGGCGACTATCAGAAGTACTACGAGAGCATGTACAAGGGGCGCTGAGTCGCGCTAAAAACGGGGCCCGCGGTGGACGGCAGGATAGAAATCATCGACGAAGAAAGGAAACTGGCAAGGCGTATTCAGCCTGAGCCCGAAGAGGCCGTGTGGTTTGCCATGAGCGCACCCTACCGCCGCGAGAAAAAGGCGCAGGAACTGCTTGATTCAAAGGGAATTGAGAACTACGTGGCGATGCACTACGAGACGGTGGTGCGGCGCGGCATAAAGAAGCGAGTGCGGGTTCCGGTGATCCACAATCTGGTCTTCGCCCATTGCACGCGCAGCGCCATCGACTCCGTGAAAAAGGGCGTGCCGTACCTGCAGTTCCACACGACGAGAAAGGAGGGGAAGAACGTTCCCGTCGTGGTGCCGGATGCGCAGATGGAGCAGTTCATGAAGGTGTGCGACACCTTTGACAGCGACCTCCGTTTCTTCGGGCCGGGGGAGCTGAACCTCGCCAAGGGCACGAAGGTGCGCATCCTGGAAGGGCAGTTCAAGGGGGTCGAGGGCACGTTCGTGCGCGTTGCAGGAACGCGGACAAAGCGCGTGGTGGTGGAGGTGCCGCTGGTGGTCTACGTCGCTACAGCATACGTGGCGCCGGAGGATCTGGAAATTCTGGAAGGATAGGGCTATTTTTTCCTTAGGACATAGAAGGCGACCGCGCCGGCGATGGCGACGTTGAGGGAGTCGACGCCGTGGCTCATCGGGATGCACACCACATAGTCCGAGGCGTCGATGAGCGCCTGCGGCAGGCCGTTCCCCTCGTTTCCGAGGATGATTGCGAGTTTTTCGACGTCCCGGAGCTGGGGCGAATCCGGGGCGAGGGCACCGTCACGCAGCGCCATGGCCGCGGTCTTGAAGCCGAGGCGGTGGAATTCTTCCACCGTGTCGGGTCCCTCCATCCAGGCCCAGGGAATCTGGAAAACCGTGCCCATGGAGGTGCGTACGGTCCTGCGGTTAAGCGGGTCGCAGCAGTCGGGCGAGAGCAGTATGGCATCGATTCCGAGCGCCGCGGCGGAGCGGAAGATGGCGCCGATGTTGGCCGCGTCCACCACACCCACGGTGACGGCAATGCGGCTGGCGGAGGGAGCCGTTTTGCAGACCTCTTCAGCCGTGCGGAGGGCGGGCCTCCGGAATTCGCAGCTGATGCCGCGGAGGAGGCTGTAGCCGGTGATGCGGCTGAGAAGTTCGGGGCTTCCGACGTAAATCGGGATGTCCCCCACGCGCCGGAAAATCTCGCCGGCGGGGGAGTTCACGGCTGGGTTGGTGGCCGAGTTGGCGAAGCCCTTCTCACATAGGATAGCCAGCGGCTCGAGCCCCGCCTCGAGGGCGCGCAGAATCACGTTGGGGCTCTCCGCGATGAAGCTGCCGCCTTCCTCGCCGCCTCGCAGCTGCGTTTCGGTAGCGTGGATGAAGCGCTCCGGTCCCGGCTGCTCCAGTGACGTTATTTCTATCAGACCCATACGTACAAATATAGGAAAATTGTTATTTTTGTAGACAAGTCAATTCGATTTCGGAATATGAAAGGCATCGTTCTCGCCGGCGGCTCCGGCACCAGACTGTATCCAATTACCAAGGGCGTGAGCAAGCAGTTGCTCCCGATTTTCGACAAGCCGATGATCTATTACCCCATCAGCGTGCTCATGCTGGCAGGTATCAGGGACATTCTCATAATCTCCACTCCTGTAGATTTGCCCGGCTTCCGCAGACTGCTTGGTGACGGCTCAGATTTCGGGGTGCATTTTGATTATGCCGAACAGCCTTCTCCCGATGGTCTGGCGCAGGCGTTCATTATCGGAAAAGAGTTCATCGGAAACGATTCTGCCTGCCTTGTTCTAGGCGATAACATATTCTATGGCAGTTATTTCACTCCAAAACTCAAAGAGGCGGTGCGTGCCGCAGAAGAGGATGGAAAGGCGACTGTATTCGGCTACTGGGTGAGTGATCCGCAGCGTTATGGAGTGGCCGAATTTGATAATGAAGGAAACTGCCTTTCCATAGAGGAAAAGCCTGCCAACCCGAAATCAAATTACGCCGTTGTAGGTCTCTATTTCTACCCCAATAAAGTTGTAGAAATTGCGGAAAATATCAAGCCTTCTGCAAGGGGCGAGCTGGAGATCACCAGCGTGAACCAGGCGTTCCTTAAGAACGGCGAACTGAAGGTGGAAACTCTCGGCCGAGGCTTCGCATGGCTCGACACCGGCACCCATGATTCGTTGGCGGAGGCCTCCACTTTCGTCGAGGTCATCGAAAAGCGCCAGGGGCTGAAGATCGCCTGCCTCGAGGGCATCGCTTTCCGTCGCGGCTGGATCAGCGCCGAGCGCCTTCGCGAAATCGCCGAGCCGATGAAGAAGAACCAGTATGGGCAGTATCTGCTGCGGCTGATTGATGAGGCGGATAAACGTCTGGTAGGCGAGACGGAACAATAGTCCGATTGTTAATTCTGAAAACAACGACTGGCCAGGCAGAACTGCTTGACTGACGATGCCGTATGTCCGTCCGCGGCTACTAATAGGCAAAATAGTAGCTCTCTCGCGCGCGTACTCTCAATATTTTTTTCTATATTTGTGGGAAAGACAGGGCGGCTGTCCTGTCGCTTTTTGTGTAATTACTTGAGCCTCAGCGTTTTAAATGCGACTCGAGGAGCCAGAGAAATATCATCACCCACACAAATATGGAAAAATTGACCGTTCTCCCCTACAAAGGGCTCGGCAGCGTCATCAGCGCCGAAACAATTTCTTTTCACCACGGGAAGCATCTCAACGCTTATGTGACCAACCTCAACAAGGCCATCGAAGGCACCCCGATGGCTGACATGACTGTGGAGCAGCTGATTGTGAAATCTGCAGCCGAAGGACTTACGCCCGTTTTCAACAATGCCGGCCAGGTGCTCAACCACAACCGCTATTTCGAGCAGTTCAGGGAAGTCACGGCGGAAGATGCTGCCCCGGGCGGAAAGCTTGCGGACGCAATAGACGCCGAATGGGGCTCCTTCGAGGCTTTCAAGGCTGCGTTCAACGCCGCCGGCGCCGCCATTTTCGGGTCCGGCTGGGTCTGGTTGCAGGCCGATGCCGGGGGCAAACTCTCCATCGGGAAGTACTCCGGCGCCGACAATCCGGTGGCCCACGGCCTCCGTCCCATCCTCACCTTCGACGTGTGGGAGCATGCCTATTATCTTGATTACCAGAACCGCAGGCCCGACTATCTGGCAGCCCTCTGGCAGATTATCGACTGGAAAGTCGTGGAGGCCAGGTATTAATTTGGATCAGGCACTACAGATGGACTGGAAAAAACTGCAGAACGGGTCCGACATCCGCGGGGTAGCAGCCCCCGGAGTGGAAGGGGAGGAAGTGAACCTCACCCCCGAGGTTGCCGGTGCCATTGCGCGTGCGTTTGTGGAATGGCTGCATGAGCGGTGTTCTGGGACTGCCAGCGGTTCCAAGGGCGCCTGCCTGTCCGTTGCGGTCGGCACCGACTCCCGCATTACCGGAGAGTCGCTTAAAGCCGCTGTGATTCAGGGGCTTGTCGCCGCCGGAGCAGGTGCCGTCGACTGCGGAATGGCCTCGACGCCCGCGATGTTCATGATTACGATAGACGACGGGTGCCCTTGCGACGCCGGTATCATGATTACGGCCAGCCATCTGCCGTGGAACCGCAACGGACTGAAGTTCTTCACTCCGGAGGGCGGACTCGAGAAGGCCGACATCAGCCGGGTGCTGGAGATTGCCGCAGAGGCGGCAGGGGAGGGGGCGCCGTCTGGGCAGTCAGTCTCGCCCGGAACCGCACCGTCTACGCCGGGGGCAACGGCCTCATCTGCAAAGGTTTGCAAGCGCGACTACATGTCTGAATACTCGGCCTTCCTGGCAGATTACATCCGCTGCGGTGCAGGTTGCGACCGGCCGCTGGAGGGCATGAAGATCGTGGTGGACGCGGGCAACGGTGCGGGTGGATTCTTCGCGACCGGGGTGCTGGCTCCCCTCGGGGCCGACATCTCCGGCAGCCGTTTCCTCGAGCCTGACGGGATGTTCCCGAACCATGTGCCGAACCCCGAAAACGCCGCGGCCATGCAGACGATCTGCTCAGCCGTGCGTGAGACTGGCGCCGACCTCGGCATCATCTTCGACACCGACGTGGATCGTTCCGCCATTGTAGACAGGGCCGGGGAGCCAATCAACCGCAACTCGCTCATCGCGCTGATATCCAGCGTGATACTGCGCGAGCATCCGGGCAGCACCATAGTCACCGACAGCGTCACCAGCGTCGGCCTGGCCGATTTCATCGCCGCCCGAGGGGGAGTGCATCACCGTTTTAAACGCGGTTACAAGAATGTGATAAACGAATGTAAACGTTTGAACACGGAAGGTGGTGACAGCTGGCTGGCGATCGAGACCTCCGGCCATGCCGCCCTGCGCGAAAACCACTACCTCGACGATGGCGCCTTCCTGGTGGCCAAACTTCTGGTCAAAGCGGCCAGGCTGCGGAAGGACGGAAAGGAGCTCGGCTCGCTGATCGCGGACCTGCGCCAGCCCATGGAAAGCGTGGAACGGAGGTTCTCCCTGCCTGCTGACGGATTTGTGGCGCTCGGGCAGAAAGTGCTGGATACCATTGCTTTACGGGCGCCTTCGGTACCCGGTTGGAGTCTTGAAGTACCGAATTTCGAGGGGGTGCGGGTGAACTGCGCCGCTCCGGACGAGCGCGGCTGGTTCCTGATGCGCCTCTCGCTCCACGACCCTGTGCTTCCGCTCAACATCGAATCGGACGTTCCCGGCGGAGTGGCGCGGATAGAGGAGAGGCTAGGTGCGTTGCTGAAGGAGGCGGGGATTGCATTATGAGTGCGGCAGGCTTGCTGAGCGCAGCGAGGAAACTGATTAATTAGTAGACAATAAAATACAAATTGATATGAAAATAGCAGTAGCAGGCACCGGATACGTGGGGTTGAGTATTGCCACTCTTCTGGCACAGAAGAACCCTGTGGTGGCGGTGGACGTGATTCCGGAGAAGGTCGAAATGATCAACCGGAAAGTCTCGCCCATCCAGGATGAGTATATCGAGAAGTATCTGGCAGAGAAGCCGCTGAAGCTGGTGGCGACGCTGGACTGCAAGGCCGCGTATAAAGACGCCGATTTCGTGGTGATTGCGGCGCCCACCAACTACGATCCCAAGAAGAATTTCTTCGACACTTCGCACGTGGAGGAGGTGATATCGCTGGTGCTGGAGGTGAACCCGAACGCAGTGATGGTGATCAAGAGCACGGTGCCGGTGGGGTACACGCGGTCGTTGCAGGCGAAATTTCCTGGTGTGAAGTTTTTGTTTTCGCCGGAGTTTTTGCGAGAGAGTAAGGCGTTGTATGACAATTTGTATCCCAGCAGGATTATCGTTGGATTCGACGATGCGGCCGCTGCCGATGCAGCGCAGACGTTTGCTGGCCTTCTGAAGGAAGCAGCGCTCAACGACCCGCAGGTGCTGTTCATGGGTACTACAGAAGCCGAGGCGGTGAAGCTGTTCGCCAACACCTACCTGGCGCTGCGCGTGTCGTTCTTCAACGAACTCGACACCTATGCCGAGATGAAGGGCCTCGATACCCGCAGCATCATAGAGGGCGTGGGGCTGGATCCGCGCATCGGCACACATTATAATAATCCTTCTTTCGGCTACGGCGGCTACTGCCTGCCGAAGGACACCAAGCAGCTGCTGGCCAATTTCAACGACGTGCCGGAAAACCTCATCAAGGCCATCGTGGACAGCAACCGCACCCGCAAGGATTATATTGCCGACCGCGTGTTGGAAAAGGCTGGGTACTACAGCTATACCGGAAGCGCCAACACTTATGACGCCGCTCAGGAGCACGAGGTGGTGATCGGGGTGTACCGGCTTACGATGAAGGCCGGCAGCGACAACTTCCGTCAGAGTGCCATCCAGGGCATCATGAAGCGCATCAAGGCCAAGGGCGCCAAGGTAATCGTGTACGAGCCCACGCTGGAAGACGGCAGCACCTTCTTCGGTTCGCTCGTGGTCAACGACTTGGCTGCTTTCAAGGCCCAGAGCCACGCCATCATCGCCAACCGCTACGATGCGGTGCTGGATGATGTGGCGTGGAAAGTATATACGAGGGACATTTTCAAGAGGGACTAGAAGTCCATTTCGGCATTTGTGAGCCATTCGGTGTTCAGTTGAAACGAACCCGCGGATGCGCTGGCGCTGTAGAGGGCTCCGCTGAGTACGGTACGGCGGTTCCGTTTGAAAGGTACGTTGTTAACCGTTCGGCTGAGGATTGTGTTTCCGTCTGCATCGAGAGTCTCGATGGTAACGTTCATCGTCTGCTCGTCGGCAGTTAGGAATACGAAACCGGTAGAGGTGGAAGGGTTTCCAACCGTGGCACTGACGCCCACGACGCTTACCGATCCTGTGTTGACCGTAGCCAGGCCCGTCGAGGGGTTGAAACTTTTGCCGCCGGCCGCGAAGGTCATCCGGACCTTGTTCACATTAGCCGTTCTGCCATCGGCTGAGACTACCTGGAGGCAGGCAATGATGCGACTCAGCGTGGCGCTAAGATTCAGAGCCTGCGTGCTGGTGACATTCACATCCTGGGTGACTGCAAATGTTTCGCGGACGTAATCGTTGGTGTATTCCGCCTGTGTGGGGCTGGTGAGAGTGAGCTCATCGTCATCGTAGAGGACATAGCCTAACACCACCATGGTATAGCTGCCGATGGGCAGGGGAGTGGAAAAAGTGCCGAAGTTTTCAGTTGTCTGCCGGTTTTGGGTGCTTTTGAACACCTCCGAACCGTTGGAATCATAGAAGGCCAGTGTGAGCACTTTGACGCCATTGTAGTCGGAGAGGGATGCCCGGGTGTCCGGGAAGTCCTCCTGAGAGACGGAGAATCCGCTGAGGCGGACGGTGACGGGGGCGGTGCACTGAATGCGGTCCTCCCTGATTGAGCAAGATGCGAGCAGCGCAATAGCTGCGATGGAAAGGGTGATGTGTTTGAATATAATTGTGAAGTTTTAAGGGGTTATTTGGAATATTGAGATTATTGCTTACCTTTGAGGTAGGAACAAATCCGGAAATAGCGGAGTTCAACTCTTTGCGCCGGTGAGTTCCATTCAAAAAGGAAGCAAATCCGGAATCAGCGGAGTCTTCGGGACTCTTTGCGTCGGTGAGCCTCCTTTTTCGTTTGTACAGGGTGACGGGTGTTTGTCCGCGAAGGGATTCCCTTCTTCCGCCGTGCCGATGTATGATATGGTTTACTGCAAAAGAGTCTAGTACGTGATGATATGAGCTGGTGACAATACCGATTTTATCCAGCGTTGTTGCGGGCGCCAGACGGATTTTGACCAGACGGTTGTCGCGGTTCTCGGTTATGTGATTCAGGAAGTCTTCGAGACTTCCATCGAAGTACGCAAACATGGCGTTGTAGTTCTGGCCGGCAAGTTGGGGAAAAGAAAGTCTAAAAACGAAGATTAAACGTTTAATTGATAAATGATTGATTGACAGTGGGTTGTGTGAAAAGTTTGCTGCAATATTTTTCAGCCTGCCCCTCCTAACAGATTGAATTACAACGGGCTATAGAGGCAGATGCAGATAAACGTTTAATCCTTGGAAATGAAGAATGTTTTTCGTATGAGCGCAAAGCAATTACTCCGATGCACGCGCCCAGGCCAGCGGCAAAGTGCTGCTGCCCCTTGCCCCGGGCGATGCCGCCGCCCCCGACCTGTGGGTGGTGGTCATCCAGTCCTATCTGGACCCCGCGCGGGTGGAGCCCATCCTTCAGAGCCAGCGGCCCGTGGCCTTCCTCTTCAGCCAGTGGCACGACCCCCTGAGCAGCATCCAGGCCGAGGTAGACGCCACCGTCGCCTTCCGCGCCCGCGTGCAGGGCAGCTACCCCTGCGTGGACTACCGCACCCCGCGCGAGTTTGAGGAGGCGCTGTGGGAGGTGTTTGAGAGGATTTGAAAGTAGTTCAAGGCTCTGAGTGGTAACGTAGATGGCTCGTAGATGAGACGGCGATGCACGGCGGTAGCCGGCGAGCGAAGCGAGCCAAAACCGCGGAGGCCGAAAGCCGAGCACGAGCCCGAAGGGCAAGAGAAAAGCTCCAGGCACATTTGCGGAATAAGCCCGCAAAAAAGCCTTCCGCAGGAAAGCGGTACAACCCAAAGCGCCTATAGCGCTTCCAGTTGTAGATTTTAATAAGGCAAATTTTAAAACAAATATATAACGAATTTATTTCAATTATGTTAAACGGTAAAGTAGTTCTTATCACCGGTGGTTCCGGTTCTTTTGGTAAAA
>CAMHKQ010000037.1 GCA_946185745.1 uncultured Bacteroidales bacterium | reverse complement strand
ACGTGCTTGCCGGCGGCGATGGCATCGGCGGCGATGATGGCGTGGGTGTGGTCGGCGGTTGCGACCATCACGGCATCGGCCTTGTCGAGCATCTTGTCGAACATCTTGCGGTAGTCGTTGAAGCGCTTTGCCTTGGGATAGCGGTCGAATACGTGGCCGGCATATTTCCAGTCGACGTCGCAGAGACCGATTATGTTTTCGGTCTCCATCTCGCGGAGGTCGCCGGAACCGCGGCCGCCTATACCTACGCCGAGGATATTGAGTTTATCGGTAGCCGCCTTGGGGGCCTTGAGCGCACCGGCTGAGGAGACGGGTTTGCCCGCCGCATCGAGCAGCGTGTCGGGGAGGACGGCGAGCGCTGCTGCCGCCATTCCGCTCTTCTTGAGGAATTCTCTTCTTGAAATGTCTGACATGGGGGTGAGTTTTAATGTTTCCCAAAGATAAGAATTTTGGTAAAAAAATGCTAAATTTGTAAGACACAAATGAAAGACAGGAAGATAGTCTGGTTTCTGGTGGTATGCGGCCTCATTTTCGCGGCCGCATGCGCCGTGGGGTTCAGTTATATGATGGACCGCACGTCCACCAGCAGCTACTGCATGTCCTGCCACGACCACGAAGCCGCCGACGCCGCCTGGAAGCAGTCGGTCCACTACAACGGCTCCACCGGCACAGTCACCGAATGCGCAGCCTGCCATCTGCCGCCGTCGGGCACTTTCGCCCACATCGTCAGGAAGGCACAGTTCGGCGCCGGTCACATGTGGTCGCATCTCACCAAAGACAAGGAAGATTTCGACTGGGAGGGGATGAAGGAGCTCGCACACGCCAGGAAAACCGTTTTCAACGCATCCTGCGAGGCCTGTCACAACAACCTCTATCCCCAGGGCGTCACCGACGAGGCCATCACCGCCCATCTCTACTACGAAGACAAGAAAAAGTCCAACACCGACCTGCAGTGCATCAGCTGCCATCTCGACGCAGGCCACTACATGCCCGGCTACCAGCACGGGCAGGTCACCGGCAAGATGGCCGTGTCTTCGGTGGAGAGGTATGAAAAGCCGGCTGAAGTGGAGGCCTTCGCCGACTTCACCGAAACCATCCCCGGCACCGGCGCCGCCATCGAGATGGTGGCCATCCCGGGAGGCACCTTCTCCATGGGCAGCCCAGACAGCGAACCTTGCCGCAGGGACGACGAAGGCCCCGTGCACCAGGTCACTCTGTCCCCCTTCTTCATGGGAAAGGACGAGGTCACCTGGGACCAGTTCTGGGCCTTCTACAACGAGACGATGTCGGAGGGGCGCACTCCCCCGGCGGTGATCTACGCCAACAACTCCCGCCCGGACATCGATGCCGTGTCGGGCCCAACCCCGCCCTTCGGCTACCCCGACCACGGCTGGGGCATGGGTTCGCGTCCCGCCATCACCATGACCCACTACTGCGCCGAAACCTTCTGCCAGTGGCTCTCGCTCAAGACCGGCCGCAAGTACAGGCTTCCCACCGAAGCCGAATGGGAATACGCCGCCAGGGCCGGCACGGAAACCCCTTATTTCTTCGAGGGAAATCCGGCTAAGCTCAGCGGGAAAGGCCTGCTGGGCCGCATCTTCCCGGCCAGCAAGGACAGCCTCGTGCGGTATGCTGTTTCCGGCGCAAGCAGCGGCGGGCGCACCCAGGAGCCGGATGCAGTGCAGCCCAACCCGTTCGGGCTCAGGAACATGCTCGGCAACGTCATGGAATACTGTTCCGACAAGTACTCCCCCGACGCCTACCGCGAGGGCAGCGTCACCAATCCCACCGGGCCTTCGGAAGGCACGGAATACGTGGTGAGGGGAGGCTCATACAGCGATTCGCCCGCGGAGCTGCGCTGCGCGGCCCGCTCGCACACCCGGCACGACGCCTGGCTGCTCACCGACCCCCAGAGCCCGAAGAGCATCTGGTGGTATTCTGACGTTGTGGGCATAGGCTTCAGGGTGGTCTGCGAAGTACCCGAAAACATTAAAACAGAATAAGATATGAGTAATAAAATCAACCGCAGGGAATTCCTCACCCGTTCCGCACTCATAGGGGCGGCGGGCATTGCGGCTCCCTCCATCCTGACCTCCTGCAGCGGCAAAGGCAACGCTCCACTCCGTGAAAAAGGCAGTTACTACGTTCCCGAACTAATGGACAAGGCCATCGACGGCAGGCCGCTCAAGGTGGGCCTGGTGGGATGCGGCGGACGCGGCTCCGGCGCCATCGTCAACCTGCTCGAAGCGGCGGACGGAATCACCGTCACCGCCCTCGGTGACACCTATGCCGACAGGCTCGAGGGCGTCCGCAATAATCTCAGGGAAAGGCGCGGCCTGGAGGTTCCGGACGACCACTGCTTCATAGGCTTCGACGCCTACAAGAAGGTAATCGACTCCGGTATCGACATGGTGATTCTCACCACTCCGCCGGTGTTCCGCCCGATGATGTTCCAGTATGCCACAGAAAAGGGCGTGCATTCCTTCCTTGAGAAGCCCATTGCGGTGGATGCCAAGGGTTACCGCCTCATCATGGCCACGGCCAGGCAGGCGCAGGCCAAGGGGCTCAGCGTCGTCACCGGCACCCAGCGCCATCATCAGCGTTGCTATGTGGAGGCCTTCCAGAAAATCCAGGAGGGCATGATAGGCGAAATCACCGGCGGCAACGTCTACTGGAACCAGGGCATGCTCTGGTGCAAGAACCGCGAGAAAGGCTGGAGCGACATGGAATGGATGATCCGCGACTGGGTCAACTGGAAGTGGCTCTCCGGCGACCATATCTGCGAGCAGCACGTGCACAATATCGACGTGTTCATGTGGATGCTTGGCAAGCACCCCATAAAGGCCACGGGCTTCGGCAGCCGCCAGCGCAGGCTCACGGGCGACCAGTACGACAATTTCAGCGTCGACTTCGAGTTCGAGAACGGAGTGCATCTGCACAGCATGTGCCGCCAGATAGACGGCTGCGCCAACGAAATCAGGGAGATTGTCCGGGGCACGAAGGGCGTCTGGGACAGCAAGGACGACACCATCAGGGACACTTCCGGCAAGGTGCTCTGGACTTTCGACTACGATGCCGAGAGGGCCGCGCACGCACAGACCAATCCCTATGTGCTCGAGCACGTGGACTGGGTAAACCATATCCGCCGCGGCGAGGCTCATGACGAGGCCACTGAAACCGGGCTCTCCTCCCTCGCGGGAGTCATGGGCCGCGAGTCCGCTTACACCGGCAAGGTGGTCGACTGGGACGACATCTGCGCCGCCGACATGGACTACCTGCCCGAAAAGCTCGAGAACGGCCCCATGGACATGTCGAAATACATAGTTGAAATTCCCGGCACTCCGCAGGGCGACCAGAAGAGATAGGCCATGGACAGACGGAAGTTTTTCAAAACCTCGGTGACCGGGGCGGCGGGCCTGGCGCTCGCTTCGTCCCCGCTGGCGGTAGGTTCATGCTGTTCCGCCGCCGGAAAGAAGGAATCCGTGCCGCTGAACCTCTCGCTCCAGGAAGGAGTCACTCCCGGTGAGACCCTCCAGGAAAAGCTGGATTTCATTGAAAGCCTGGGAGTTACCGGCTTCGAGCCGGGCGGAGGCGACCTGGCGGACAGGGTGGAGGAGATTTCCGCCGCCCTCAAGGGCAGGAACATCAAAGTTTCCGCCATCTGTGCCGGATTCGACGGGTTCATCCTGGCGGAAGACCCTGCGGTGAAGGCCGCTTTCGACAGCTCGATGAGGCGGATCGTGGAAGCCGCCGGCAAGCTCGGCTCCACCGGAGTAATAATGGTGCCGGCCTTCAACTGGCAGGCACCGTGCAAGCCGCACACCCTCGAGACCCGCGACTACCTTTGCGAACAGCTGCACGATCTCGGCGAATTCGCGCTGGGCTGCGGGACCACCGTCATCCTGGAACCCCTCAACCGCGAGGAGGCGTTCTACCTGCGCCAGGTGGCGGACGCCGCTGCAATCGCGCGCGATTCCTCCAGCAAGGGCGTTAAGTGCATGGGCGATTTCTGGCACATGAAGGAGGAGACCTCCGACTACGGCGCCTTCATGAGCGCCGGCAAGGAGTATCTGCAGCACGTGCACATCGCCAGCCGCGCGCGCCGCAAGACCCCGGGCGAAGACGGCGAGGCCGACAATTACGTGCAGGGTTTCCGCGCCCTCAAGGAGCTGGGCTACGACAAGTACGTCAGCTTCGAGTGCGGTTGCATCGGCGACCGCCGCACGGTCCTCGCCGCCGGCGTGGAGCTCCTGCGCAAGCAGTGGCAGGAGGCCTAACGGCAGCCTGGACGAAAAAAGAGGACGACCATTGCGGTCGTCCTCTTTTTGATTCTGTTGAAACTCTACTCGGCGGGAGCGGCTTCGGGAGCGCCCTGCTCGATGGGAGCGGTGGGGAAGGAAGGCTGCTGCTGTTCCTGGACGTTCTCGATATCGTTGGTGATGTCAAGGGTGCCCGCACCGGAATTGCGCAGGGTGAAGGATGTGACGATGGAGACTACGAGGATGAATGCCACGAGGCCCCAGGTGACCTTTTCAAGCAGGTCGGCCGTCTGGCGCACGCCGAAAGTCTGGTTGCCGGCTACGAAATTGCTGGCGAGACCCTCGCCCTTGCCGTTCTGAAGCAGCACTACCACAAGGAGCAGAATGGCTGCCAGAATGATGAGAATTACAAGAATTGTAAATACTGCGTTCATATCTTTACTGTTTTATTTTTTCGATAAGGGCTGCAAAGTAAGCACTTTTTTCCGGATATCGCAAAATTAACTTCGAATAAATTGCGCTAGCCTGCTCATAATAACCCTGTTCCGCGTAGATTTGCGCCAGAGTTTCGGTGCAGAAATCGGTGAAATCGGTTTCGGGGATTTCCACGTAGCCCTCGGCCTGGGCCTTCTGGGCGAAAGACGAGAAAACCTTGTCGGAGTCTTTCCGGACCTGCTCGTACTGGGCCTTCGAGAAATAGTCGCCGCCCACCACGATGACGCGCCTTTCCTGCTCGGGGGCGCTCCCGGAGGAATCGTCGATGTAACTGCGGAGGAGCTCCTTCACGTCGCTGTCGGAGAAATCGGTGGTATGGCCTTTATGGGCCATCTCGGCCACTATACGCCTCGAGCCCACGTAAAGGGCTGCGTCGGCATAGCGTTCATCGCTCCAGGCGCCCTCGCCCAGCTCGCTCATGCGGCGGCACAGCTCCTTGCGGGCCCCGCCGAACCAGGGGTAGAGGTTGACTACCCCGTTGAGCTCTTCCAGGTTGAGCTCCCGAAGATTGATTGAATCGTCTACCATTGGGCTACTGTCGCGTTGAATATGTCTTCTATGAGCTTGTCGATTATCTCTTCGCAGAGGGAGCTTTCCACGGCGTCGAGGGAATTGGTGGAGTCGTAGTCGGCGTAGGCCGAGAAGCTCTTGCCTTCGAAATTGTCTTCTTCGTGCTTGCGGTTGACGAAGGTTACGGACACTGTGACGGTGAGGCGGTTCTGGGCCGCGACTTCGTCGGCGGTGACGGCGGTGGCCGAGATGTCATAGCCGGTAATGGCACCGGTGATTTCAAGGTCGCCGTCCATGTCGACCTGCTCGAGCCTGGTCATCTGGCGGAAACGGGTGCGCATGGCTTCGGACAGGTTGTTCGACAGGGTGGGGTTCACCTTCATCGCCCTGTATTCGAAGTTTTCGATGGTTACAGTGTTTACGTCCGGCTGGATGGAAGTGCCTGAAAACGAGTATATTCCGCATCCGCTGAGGGACAGCGCCGCGAGGGCGGCGAGAATCATTTTCTTCATTGTTCCGCTTTCTCCTTCTTCTTTGCAAGTTTACGGTAGATGGTGCGCTCGGACAGCCCGAGCTCGGCCGCGGCCTCGCGGATGTTCCCGCCGTGCTTTTCCAGGGCCTTTTCGATCAGGGCGTCGTTGGCCTCCCGGATGCTCACGTTTCCGGTCTGGACGGGCTCCTGCCACTCGACGTCGTCGCTCGGGAGCGGAGTGGTGCGCATCGGGGCCGTGGACAGCGATTTGGGATTGGACTCGAGGGTGCCTACGCGCTCCTTGAGGGAGTCTATCTCCTGCTTGAGGTCGAGAATGGCCTGCACGAAAGCCCGCTTTTCGTCGGGATTGAGGGCGCCTCCACCCGCTGCGGGGGCTGGCACCGACATGGGCAGCAAGCTGTCGTGCTCGTCGGGGATGAAGCGGGCGATGTCGCCGGCACCGAGCTCGATGCGTTCGGAGCCGGGAACCACAGGCGACGACAGCAGGGCCGTGATACTCTCGGACACGTTCTTGAGCTGGCGTACGTTGCCGGGCCAGCGGTACCCCTTGAGCAGCGAGATGGCCTCGATGTTCAGGGAGATTTTGCGCAGGTTGTATTTCTCCGAGAAGTCGGAAGAGAACTTCCTGAACAACAGGTAGATATCGTCCTTCCGCTCGCGCAGCGACGGCATCATAATCTGGACTGCGTTGAGACGGTAGTAAAGGTCTTCGCGGAAATCGCCCCTCTCCAACGCGGTGCGCAGGTTGATGTTGGTGGCGGCGATGACGCGCACGTCGGTCTTCTGCACCTTGGAGGAACCGACTTTCATGAACTCGCCGCTCTGGAGCACGCGCAGCAGCATGGCCTGCGTCTCCTTGGGCAGTTCGCCGATCTCGTCGAGGAAGAGGGTGCCGCCGTCGGCCTCTTCGAAATAGCCTTTGCGCTCGGCCACGGCGCCGGTGAAGGCGCCCTTCTCATGCCCGAAAAGTTCCGCGTTGATGGTACCTTCGGGGATGGCGCCGCAGTTGACTGCCAGATACTTGCCCGTCTTGCGGCGGGAATTCTGGTGGATTATCTGGGGGATGGCCTCCTTTCCGACTCCGCTTTCGCCCGAGATGAGCACCGTGAGGTCGGTGGGCGCGACGGCCACCGCCATCTCCAGCGCATGGTTCAGCGCGGCGTCATTTCCGATGATGTCGTATTTGTTTTTAAGTCTTTGCAGATCCTGGGAATCCATATCATGCAAAGTTAATCAAAAAACTTGTATCTTTGCATTCTTATCATATAACTGACAATCAATTTAAAACCGATATGAAAAGATTTTTAGCAATCGCAGCGGCCGTCCTGGCCCTCACCGCCTGCGGCAAAAGCGCAGCCGACAAGCTGGCGGAAGCAATCAGCAAAGTCACCGTGGAGTGCGAGCCCTCCGTACTCGAAGTGGTCGAAAACAGCATCAAGGCAAACCTCACCGTGAACTATCCCGCCGGATATTTCAGCAAGGACGCCATGGTGGTCGTATCTCCCGTGCTCGTGTATGAGGGCGGCGAAATGGCCGGCATGCCCTTCACCTACCAGGGCGAGGCCGTGAAGCTCAACAACAAGGTCGTTCCCACCACCGGCGGCACCGTCCGCGAAAAGGTGGACTATCCCTTCGTTCCCGGCATGGAAAAGAGCCATCTGGAGCTCCGCACCAAGGCCTTCATCGGCGGCAAGGAAGTGAACATCCCCGTCATCAAGGTTGCCGACGGCTGCATCAACACCGTGGCCCTGGCAGACTTCAGCGGCGCCTTCGACTACAAGGCCGACAACTACCAGGAAGTCGTCTCCCAGTTCACCGAAGGGCAGATCCACTACGACGTGAACTCCTCCAACGTGAAGGGCACCGAACTCCGCAACCAGAGCATCCAGGAGCTCACCCAGGCCCTGCAGGAAGGCAAGGAAAGCGAGCGTGTCACCGTCAAGGGCACCAAGATCATCTCCTATGCATCCCCCGAAGGCGGCCAGGATTATAACAGCAAGCTCTCCGACAAGCGTTCCGACGCCGCCATGCAGGCTTGGAAGACCATCGGCAAGGGCGCCGAGGCCGGCAGCACCGAGGTGCAGAGCATCGGCCAGGACTGGGAAGGCTTCAAAGAGGCCATCTCCAAGTCCAACCTTGAAGACAAGGACCTGATTCTCAGGGTTCTCAGCATGTATTCCGATCCCGCCGTGCGCGAAAGCGAAATCAAGAATCTCTCGCAGGTCTACACCGAGATCAAGGAGCAGGTGTTCCCGGAACTCCGCCGCTCCCGCTTCATCACCGAGATGGAAATCCAGAACTACTCCGAGGCCGACCTCAAGCGCCTGCTGGACCGCAAGAAGCTGTATCTGCTTGACGAAGAGGCAGTTCTCCGCCTTGCCTCCATGGCCGATTCCCTCGATGAGAAGCAGACCCTCTATAGGGCTGCCGCCGACAGGATGGGCTCGCAGCGCGGTCTGTACAACGTGGGTGCCGTTCTCCTCGAAAAGGACGCCCATGCCGCCGCAGAAGTCTACTTCAACCGCCTCGAAAACCAGAACGACCCCGACGTCCTGAACGCACTCGGAGTGATCAAGCTGCGCAGGGGTGCGCTTGAGGAAGCCGCAACGCTCTTCGAGAAGTCCGGCAACGCCAGCGCCATCAAGAACCTCGGTGCAATCGCACTCCGCAAGGGCCAGTATGCCAAGGCGGCAGAGATTCTCAAGGGCACCGGCGGCAAGAATGAAGCCGTAGCCGATATCCTCACCGGAAAATATGAGGAGGCCCTCCAGGCACTTGCCGGCTGCAAGTGCGCAGACACCGATTATCTGCGTGCCGTGGCCTCCGCCCGCCTGCGCAAAGCCGCCGATGTCAAGCAGTATCTCAGCGCCGCTTTTGCCAAAAATCCGGCCCTGCGCGAACAGGCTGCCAGAGATATTGAATTCGCGGGCTTTGATTTTTAGTTTTTTTCCGTATATTTGCACCCCAATTTTTTTGGGGTAATAAAAATATTAACAACAATTTATGCCAACAATTCAACAATTAGTCCGCAAGGGGCGCGAAACCATTGCTTACAAGAGCAAGTCTCGCGCACTGGATGCTTGTCCTCAGAAGCGTGGCGTATGCATCAGGGTGTACACTACCACCCCCAAGAAGCCTAACTCAGCAATGCGTAAGGTTGCCCGCGTACGTCTCACCAACGCCAAAGAGGTCAATGCCTACATCCCGGGCGAGGGCCACAACCTCCAGGA
>CAMHKQ010000036.1 GCA_946185745.1 uncultured Bacteroidales bacterium | reverse complement strand
CCCTTTCCAAGCAGAACATCCGCGTGGACGTTCCCTGCCGCTTCACCGTGGGTATCAGCACCGAGCCCGAGGTCATGACCAACGCCGCCGAGCGTCTGCTGGGGCTCTCCACCGAGGACATCCGCAGCATCGCCACCGATATCCTCTTCGGCCAGCTGCGTCTTGTCATCGCCACCATGGACATCGAGGAAATCAACTCCGACCGAGACAAGTTCCTCGCCAGCGTCTCCGCCAACGTGGAGGCTGAGCTCCGCAAGATAGGTCTCAAGCTCATCAACGTGAACGTCACCGACATCCGCGACGAGTCCGGCTATATCGAGGCCCTCGGTAAGGAAGCCGCCGCCAAGGCAATCAACGACGCCAAGAAGAGCGTCGCCGAGCAGAACAGGTTCGGTGAAACCGGTAAGGCCATGGCCGACAAGGACACCCGTATCAACGTGGCATCCGCCGACGCCGACGCCGTGAAGGGCGAAAACTCCGCAAAGATCGAGATTGCCAACTCGGACGCCCTGCGCCGCCAGAAGACCGCAGAAGCCGACCGCATCGCCGTGGCAGCCGAAAAAGTGCAGGCCGCAAAGGCCCTTCAGGAAGCCTACCAGAGCGAGCGCGACGCCGAACTTGCCCGCGCCGAAAGGGAAAAGGCAACCCAGCAGGCCAACATCGTGGTAGCCGCCGAAATCGACAAGGAAAAGCTCATCATCGAGGCGGAGGCCCAGGCCGAACAGGCCCGCCGCATCGCAAAGGGTGAGGCCGACGCCATCTTCGCGAAGATGGACGCCCAGGCACGCGGTACCATGGAAATCCTCACCAAGCAGGCTGCCGGTTTCGCACAGACCGTGCATGCTGCCGGCGACGACCCGCAGAAGGCCGTGCTCATGATGATAGCCGACAAGCTGCCCGAACTCGTCAGGACCCAGGTCGAGGCCGTGAAGGGCATCAAGTTCGACAAGGTCACGGTATGGGACAACGGCTCGACCAAGGACGGCAAGACGGCCACCGCAAACTTCCTGAGCGGTCTCATGGGCTCGATTCCCCCGCTCCAGGACATCTTCAAGTCGGCAGGCATGGAACTTCCGGACTACCTTGGCAAGAAGGCCGATGAGCAGCCCGCCGGCGCTCCCGATGGAAAGCAGAAAAAAGCCGCCAAAAAGGAGGAATAGCGCACCGTGGCCATAGTTATCAACATAGATGTAATGCTGGCGCGCCGCAAGATGTCTTCGGGCGAACTGGCCGAAAAGATGGGCATCACGCCCGCCAACCTTTCCATTCTGAAGAACGGGAAGGCCAAGGCGCTGCGCATCGCGACGCTCGACGCCTTGTGCAGGGCGCTCGACTGCCAGCCCGGTGACCTGCTGGAGTACCAGCCGGACAGCTGACGCCTCAATCGAGGATCACCAGCAAAGGTGCCGTTTTGTTGAATTCCAGCGAGATGACATCGGCTGATGCCCGGTTGAGGGTTCCGGTCCACCATTTTGACAGGTCTACGCCGTCGAGAGGCCACACAAGGCCTTCGGAATGAATCCGCAACTGCGGCTCGGTGGCAAAGAAAGAGACCTTGCGCCCTTCACCCACATGCAATTCGAGAGTCCCGGCAATGTCCGGGATTCTTTTTGTTTCCGGGGGTTCGGGAGAAACGGCGAAGGCGGTGCTCCAGTCCGAAACCATGTCGACACTGATTCCGCGGGCGGCCAGCCCCATGCCGGACTCTTCGAGCGAACGCCTCTCCCATTCCATCAGCCAGCCGAGGTTGCCCACCATGTGGGCCTCGTTCTTTCCGCCGGCGCCAAGTATGTGGATTTCAGATACTTCCGGCCAGCGCTCGCGGAGCAGGGCAAAGGCTTTTGCAAGGTCGTTGTCGTCCTGTTCGGCGACCTGCACCACGCGATCCGCGTATTTTTGGCGCACCGCCGCGGGAGTGGAGTCCATGTCGCCCACGATTACGGTGGGTTCCAGCCCGAGCCGCGCGAGCCTGCCGGCGTTCCCGGCGCTGTCGCAGCATACAATAATGCCCGCCGTTTCAAGCAGATACAGCGGGTACTCTTTTTTCGGGAATTCCCCGTTGCACAGGATGACTCCGTGTTTCATTGCGAACCTCCCACGATATCGAGCAGCTCGGCGGTAATCTGCTGCTGGCGGCCCTTGTTGTATTCGAGGGTGAGCTCGTCGAGGATGTCCTTTGCGTTGTCGGAGGCCGTCTGCATGGCAATGGTACGCGCCGCATGCTCGGACGCCACGCTGTCGAGCAGCACCGTATGTATCTTGAGCCGCATCACAAGCGGCATGAGGGATTCGGCAATGGCCTCGGGACCGGGCTCGAGGATTGTGTCGAAGGTGCCGTCCGCGAGCACGTCGCCTTCGGCAGGGGCGGCCTGCAGGTCGAAGGGGAGATAGGTTTCGCACAGCACATCCTGCCTGGAGGTGGACACGAAGTGGCTGTATACCAGCAGCACCTTGCCGTACACTCCGGATTCGTAGGCGTCGATGAGCATCTGCGCGAACCTGACGGATTCTTCATAATCGGTGTGCGCAACCAGGTTTTCGGGATTCAGTCCGCTGTCCGACAGCAGTTCAGGGACCGGATAGCCTTCCCGGCGGAGGGCTTCCGCGGCCTTGCGCCCTATGGCAAAGACGTCCACACCCTCCTCGCATTCGTAAATGACATCGAGGGCCTTCCGCACGACATTGACGTTGAAGCCGCCGCAAAGCGAGGAATTGCTCGCCACGACCACCACTGCCGTCTTGCCGGACCCGGAGCTCCGTTTTTCACCGGCGAAAGCCCGCGGCGAGGCGGCGCACACGTAGGACAGGATTGATGCCAGAGTGGCTTCGTAGGGATGCAGGCCCTCTATCGTCTGCTGGGCTTTACGCAACTTCGCCGACGCCACGAGTTTCATGGCGTTGGTAATCTTGAGCGTAGAGCGGACGGAGCCGATGCGGTCCTTTATTTCCCTGAGCGATGCCACCCTATTCTATTTTGCGTTTCTTGTTTCCCTTGTGCATGGCTTCGACGTCTTCCGCCACGCCCACATCGGCCGGACGGGAGGTGTTTCCGTCGTCCACCGGATTCCAGAGCATGTCCTCGTCCCTGTCGGACTCGAGCGACCTGCACACTCCGGCCGCTACCTCTTCGATTGCGGCTATGGCATTGTCGGGCACCTTGCCTGAGGACAGTTCGGAAAGAACATCGGAATGCGAAGCCCTCATGCGGTCGAGGAAGAGCTTGTGGAACTCGCCCACCTGGTTGATGCGGATGGACGCCATGAGCGAATGGGTGCCGCAATACAGCACCGCCACCTGCTCCCCTACCGGCATGGGAGAATACTGCGGCTGGATGAGCAGCTGGTTGTTCTTCCGCCCCTTGTCCAGCGCCATGGCCGTTACCTTGTCGACGTCGGAAGAGAATTTCGAGAAGGATTCCAGCTCTTCATACTGGGCCTGGTCTATCTTGAGGGTGCCGGCGACCTTCTTCATGCTCTTTATCTGGGCGGCGCCGCCCACGCGGGAAACCGAAATGCCCACGTTGATGGCGGGCCTGAAACCCTGGTTGAACAGGCCTGATTCGAGGTAAATCTGGCCGTCGGTAATTGAGATGACGTTGGTGGGGATATAGGCCGACACGTCGCCCGCCTGGGTTTCTATTATGGGCAGGGCGGTGAGCGAACCTCCTGCGCGGACTTTCCCCCGAAGGGCTTCCGGAAGGTCGTTCATCTGCTCGGCAACTTCCTGCTGGTCAATGATTTTCGCAGCCCTTTCCAGGAGGCGGGAATGCAGGTAGAAGACGTCGCCGGGATATGCCTCGCGCCCCGAAGGCCTGCGGAGGATGAGCGAGACCTCGCGGTATGCCACGGCCTGTTTGGAGAGGTCGTCGTAGACCACCAGCGCATGACGCCCGGTGTCGCGGAAATACTCGCCGATGGCGGCTCCTGCAAAGGGGGCGTAATACTGCAGCGCGGCGGGATCGGCGGCGGTGGCCGCGACCACGATGGTGTAGTCCATGGCGCCCCTCGAGCGCAGCGATTCAACGATGGAAGCGATGGTGGAGCCCTTCTGGCCTACGGCGACATAGATGCAGTAGACGGGCTTTCCGGCCTCGTATTCGGAACGCTGGTTGATGATGGTGTCGATGGCTATGGCAGTCTTGCCCGTCTGGCGGTCGCCGATGATGAGCTCACGCTGGCCACGACCGATGGGAATCATGGCGTCGATGGCCTTGAGGCCTGTCTGGAGAGGCTCGTTCACCGGCTGGCGGTAGATGACGCCCGGGGCCTTGCGCTCCAGGGGCATGGCGACCTTGTCGCCGGGGATGGGCCCGAGGCCGTCGAGCGGCTCGCCCAGCGGATTCACCACGCGGCCGGTCATCTGTTCGCAAACCGGCACGGAAGCGATACGGCCGAGCTTCCGGACGTTCATGCCCTCCTTCACCTGGTCGGTAGGACCGAGGAGGACGGCGCCCACGTTGTCCTCTTCGAGGTTCATCACCACGGCCTTCACGCCGGAGGAGAACTCCAGCAGTTCACCGGCCTCGGCGTTCGAAAGCCCGTAGATGCGTGCCACTCCGTCGGAGACCTGCAGCACCCGGCCCACCTCCTCGAAGCCCACGGAAGTATCGATGCCGCGGAGCTGTCCGAGCAGGATATCCGATACTTCACTTGCTCTTATGTTGTTGTCTGCCATAACTTTAAACTAATCTTTGGTTCTTTGCGGAGAGCTCCCGCCGGATCCGCTCCAACTGCCCTTTTACGCTGGCGTCTACCATGCGGTCGCCGACTACAAGAACGAAACCGCCTTCCAGATCGGGGTCGACTTCGGTGTCGATGTATACCTTGTCGCCGAGCAGGCGCGAGACCCTGTCGTAAAGTTCGGGGGATTCGACGGCGGAGACGAGCCTCACCAGCTGCGTTCCGGTGCTCTCGCAGTAAAGCCGGACGAAGTCGTTCAGGATGAAGCGCATGCACCAGCCGCGGCCGTTCCTGTTAACGAGCAGCACCAGTTTGCGGAGGTCTTCCTCGAGCGGGTCGGGTACGGTTCCGGGATTCTTCAGCAACGCCCGCGCTTGGGCGAACACCTGTTCTCCCCTGCCCGACTCCCGGGTGAGCAGGAGCAGGGCTTTGGCGTAACGTGAAGAAATGACCCCTGTGTTCATAAACGTTTAACTCTGCGGTTTTTCCGCGGTTTTGGCGGCCTCGTCGACCAGCCTGTCGATGAGCGCGGACTGTTCGGAAGAGGAAGCCAGGGTTTTGCGGAGCACCTTTTCGGCCACATCGACCGACAGCATCGCAATCTGCCTGCGCATGTCGGCCTCGGCGGTGCGGCGGTCGGCCTCGATCTGCATTCTGGCATGTTCGATCATGCGGGCCGTCTCTTCGGCGGCATCGGCCTTGGCCTTCTCGAGGATGAGGTCGCGGGCTTCGGATGCCTCCTTGAGCATCTTCGCCTGTTCCTTGCGCGTCTCCTCCAGCATCTTCCCGCGCTCAGCGTCCATCTCGGCCACGCGCCGCTCCACCTCGTCGGCCCGCACCAGCGAGTCGGCGATGCGTTCCGAACGCTTTTCGACGGCCGAAGTGATAATGGGGAAGCCGAACTTCGCCAGAAGGAAGAACACAATGGCGAAGATGACCACCATCCAGAAAAGGAGGCCGCCGTCGGGTGTAATGAGGTTCATTACCTGATAATGGCGAGAAGGCAGGTGATGACGGCGAGGAGCGACGCGCCCTCTATCATACCGGCGACGATGATGACGGTGGTGCGGATGTTGCCCGCCGCTTCGGGCTGACGTGCGATGCCGTCGACTGCGGCCTTGCCGACCTTGCCGATGCCGTAACCGGCGACGAATGCCGAAAGCGCTGCGCCCAATGCAATCCCGGCCTTTCCGAGGACTGCCCCGGCGGCTGCTTGAAGAAGTACGAATGCTAACATGGTTGTATGGTTTTAAAAGTTGTTATTCCTTTGCCCGCGCCAAACCTATGTAGATTGAGCTGAGCATTGTAAATATGTATGCCTGGATGAAGGAAATCAGCATTTCCAGCACGTCCAGGAAAATTCCGAAGATTACGCTCACCGCACCCATGCCCGCCAGCAGCACTCCGCCGTATTTCGCCATGATGAAGATGATGCACACCATGCAGAGTATCTGGATGTGCCCCGCCAGCATGTTCGCGAACAGACGGATGGTGAGCGAAAGGGGCTTCACGATGGCGCTGAATATCTCTATGGGCGCCATGATGGGCTTGAGGTACACGGGCACTTCGGGATTTATCATCTCTTTGTAGTAATGCTTCGTGCCCGTGAGGTTTACGGTGAAGAAGGTGAACAATGCCAGCACCAGCGTGCAGGCGATGTTGCCGGTAAGGTTGGCTCCCCCGGGAAAGACCGGAAGGATGCCCAGGAAGTTGTTCAGCAGGATGAACAGGAAAGCCGTGAGCAGATAGGGGCTGTAGCGCCGGTAGTCGGGCCCGATGTTGTCGCGGGCCATGTCGTTCACCATGCAGACGAGCGGCTCCATGAGGGCGGCAAGGCCCTTGGGCGCCTCCTTGAGGGAGTCGTGCCTTTTGTACCAGCGAGCCGTAAGCAGGACGATAACCACAAGGAGTATGCTGCTGATAAAGAGCGACAGCACGTTTTTGGTGATGCTGACGTCGAACGGACGCGACCCGTCCGCCTGGACTATCTTTCCGGCGTGGGGCTGCCCCTCTGCGGCAATGTGAAGGCCCTGGTATTCAGCGCCTTCGCCATGCAGGAGATGCCTGCTGCTGAAAAGGTGCCACCGCCCGTCGCGGGTGCGCACTATGACCGGCAGGTACATGGCCACGCTCTTGCCGTCGCGGGTGTTGAAGAAATGCCATTCGTAGGAGTCTCCCACGTGCTCGAAGACCACCTGGGAGATGTTGACGTCATTCGGGGACGCGCCCTCCTCCTGAGCGGCCGCGAAGGCCGTTCCGAATGCGAGCATCGCCACGAGTATGAGAACAAGCCTCTTCATGCCTATTCCTCCTCTTCGGCGCAGATTTCCATTTTGTCGGCGGCGAACCTGACCACGCCGCTCCTGATGCGCAGGCTGTCTTCCTCCCCGCCCTTCACCCAGCGGATAATGCCCGCTTCGAGGGTGGAGATGATGGGGGCATGGCCGGGCAGCACCTCGAAAGGAGCGTACACGCCCGGAAGGAACACGGCGTCCGCGCTGTATTCCGCCTGCCCGTAGGGAGTGAATATCTGCATCTTTATCATTTATGCCTTTGCTTCCGCGAGTATCTTTTCGCCCTTGGCGATAGCGTCTTCAATGGTGCCGACGTTCAGGAAGGCCTGTTCGGGCAGATGGTCGCAGTCGCCGTCCATGATCATCCTGAAGCCTTTTATGGTGTCCTGGATGTCCACCATGACTCCGGGAACTCCGGTGAACTGCTCGGCCACGAAGAATGGCTGGGAGAGGAAGCGCTGCACGCGGCGGGCGCGGTTTACGGTGAGCTTGTCCTCGTCGGAAAGCTCGTCCATGCCGAGGATGGCTATGATGTCCTGCAGCTCCTTGTTGCGCTGCAGTATCTGCTTTACCCTCTGGGCCACGTTGTAATGCTCCTCGCCCACGATGTTCGGGTCCAGTATGCGGGAGGTGCTCTCGAGGGGGTCGACCGCCGGGTAGATGCCCAGGGCGGTTATCTTGCGGCTCAGCACCGTGGTGGCGTCGAGATGGCTGAAAGTGGTGGCGGGGGCGGGGTCGGTAAGGTCGTCCGCAGGCACGTAGACCGCCTGCACCGAGGTGATGGAGCCGTTTTTGGTGGAGGTGATGCGCTCCTGCATCTGCCCCATTTCGGTGGCGAGGGTAGGCTGATAGCCCACTGCGGAAGGCATGCGGCCCAGAAGGGCGCTCACCTCGCTGCCGGCCTGGGTGAAGCGGAAGATGTTGTCGATGAAGAAAAGGATGTCTTTCGGGGATGCCGGGTCGGCGCTGTCGCGGAAGGATTCGGCGAGGGTGAGGCCGCTGAGGGCGACGCTGGAACGCGCTCCGGGCGGTTCGTTCATCTGCCCGAACACCATGGCCACCTGGCTCTGCTTCATGGCTTCGCGGTCTACCTTCGAGAGGTCCCAGTGGCCCTCTTCCATACTTTTCGCGAACTCGTCGCCATATTTGATGACGTTGGATTCTATCATTTCGCGGATGAGGTCGTTGCCTTCGCGGGTGCGCTCGCCCACACCGGCGAATACGCTGAATCCGTTGTGTTTCTTTGCGATGTTGTTGATGAGTTCCTTGATGAGCACCGTCTTGCCCACGCCGGCGCCGCCGAAGAGGCCGATCTTTCCACCCTTCAGGTAGGGCTCAAGCAGGTCTATGACCTTGATGCCGGTGAACAGCACCTCCTGGCTGGTCGTAAGGTTCTCGAACTTTGGAGGCTCGCGGTGGATGGGGAGTTCTTCCTCGCGGCTGAGGGTGCCGAGGCCGTCGATGGTGTCGCCGGTGACGTTCATCACGCGGCCGCGTATCTGCGCCCCGACCGGCATTTTGATAGGGCCGCCGGAGCAGCTCACTTCGAGTCCCCTCTTGAGGCCGTCGGTGGAATCCATGGCGACGCAGCGCACGGTGTCCTCGCCAATGTGCTGCTGGACCTCCATGATGAGTGTCTTTCCGCCACGGTCTACCTCGAGGGCGTCGTGAATGGCCGGAAGGGAACTTTCCTCCTGTTTTTCGCTGAGGTTGAAGTGGACGTCCACTACCGGACCTATGATTTGCGAGATGCGACCAGTGATGCCAGACATAAGATTAGTGTTTAATACAGTCTTACAAATATAACGTTTTTTGAAGATTTCCGCTACTATTTGCTTTTCTCACTATTTGCCTTTCTCGCCATAAAATGTTAAATTTGTCCCGATTTTTGCAGGCAAAATGCCCGAAAATCCTTGAAAATTACTTTAAAACCTTATAGAAATGCGCATTATTCGTGTAACAGGACGTGAAATCCTGGATTCCCGTGGAAATCCCACGGTGGAAGTTGAAGTTGAACTCGAGTCCGGCGTCATCGGCGTTGCAGCCGTTCCCTCCGGCGCATCCACCGGCGAAAACGAAGCCCTCGAGCTTCGCGACGGCGACAAGAAGCGTTACGGCGGCAAGGGTGTCCTCAAGGCCGTTGCCAACGTCAACGACGTCATCGCTCCAGCCGTCATCGGCATGAGCGCTCTCGACCAGAGGGCCATCGACAAGACCATGATCGAACTCGACGGCACCCCCACCAAGAGCAAGCTCGGCGCCAACGCCATCCTCGGCGTGTCGCTCGCAGTGGCCCACGCGGCTGCCGACTATCTCGGCCTGCCCCTCTACCGCTACATCGGCGGCACCAACGGCCATGTCCTTCCCGTTCCCATGATGAACATCATCAACGGCGGCGCCCACTCCGACGCCCCCATCGCGTTCCAGGAATTCATGATCCGTCCGGTCGGCGCCAAGAACGAGGCCGAGGCCGTACGCATGGGCGCAGAGGTGTTCCACGCTCTCCAGAAGGTGCTCAAGGCCCGCGGGCTCAGCACCGCAGTGGGCGACGAAGGCGGCTTCGCTCCCGCGCTCAAGGGCATCAACGACGCTCTCGACTGCATCATGGAGGCCATCGAAAAGGCAGGTTACAAGCCCGGTGCCGATGTCACCATCGCCATGGACTGCGCCGCTTCCGAGTTCTGCTTCAAGGAAGGCGACACCTACTACTACGACTACAAGCAGCTCAAGGACGGCAAGAAGAAAGACCCGCGCGGCCGCAAGCTCACCAGCGAGCAGCAGATCAAGTACCTCAAGACCCTCATCGAGAAGTACCCCATCGACTCCATCGAGGACGGCCTCAGCGAGGAAGACTGGGAAGGCTGGGTCAAGCTCACCAAGGCCATCGGCGACAAGTGCCAGCTGGTAGGTGACGACCTCTTCGTGACCAACGTCAAGTACCTCGAGAAGGGAATCGCAATGGGCGCAGGCAACTCCATCCTCATCAAGGTCAACCAGATTGGTTCTCTCACCGAGACTCTCGACGCCATCGAGATGGCCCACCGCCACGGCTACACCACCGTCACCTCGCACCGCAGCGGCGAGACCGAGGACACCACCATCGCCGACATCGCGGTGGCCACCAACAGCGGCCAGATCAAGACCGGCTCCCTCTCCAGGACCGACCGCATCTGCAAGTACAACCGCCTGATGAAGATCGAGCGTGAACTCGGCGACTGCTCCGAATACGGCTACAAGAAGATTCGCTAAGCGCAGGCGCCCGGGCCGCAAGGCGTGAGCCTTCGTGGCCGTGAGTACAAACACTTGGCAATCAGCCATTTAAACGATTTAACCTCGGAATTTTTCCGAGGTTATTTTCGTTAAGTCGCCAGGGGTTACGTACTTGCGCTCACGGTTGGCCCCTGGCGTGGCCGGAGACGGATTTCCTGATGGGGAGAGTGCGGGCGATTGCGAGGAGGTCCACGTTGGCGTCCATATTCTGGGCCATTACGTCCATGACCTTGATGAAGGTATCCAATTCACTGTCAGTGAGGCCGTTGGTGATACGGGCCACTGCGGCAAGGGCGGCATCCTTCATCGGATCGCGCATCCTGTCGCATTCCGGAGTGGTGGAAACGATATTCTGGCGCCTGTCTTCGGGATTGGCGCGCCGCCGCACAAGTCCGCGCGATTCGAGGCTGTCCACGAGTTTGACGACGGAGTTCTTGTCCTTGAGCATCATGTCGGCGATTTTCTGCTGGGACAGCGGCCCTTCGTTCCACAAAGTGTCCAGAAGCAGGAACTGCTCCGCAGTGACGTTAAACCCAGCCGTTTCCATCGACTCGTTGAAAAAGAGCTTGAAACGGTTGTGCACGTAATTGAGGAATACCCCGAGTTGTTTGCTCAATACCATGATGTAAGCATATACAGTATACCGCAAATATAGTAATTCTTCGGTATTAAATGGACTCCCCTGCGGCGGAGTCTTCCAGACGGGCGGCTTCTGAGGGGGCTCTGCCCCCTTATCCGCTTCGCTACCCCCGCCCCTCCCGGCCTACCGACATCGCTTGCACTGCAAGCTCCGTCCCGGCCTCCGGGGGGCGCGTTGAGACGCGCCACCACCTTTCCGCTCCGCTGTCCGCCGCAAGTCCCTCGAAGCCGATCATAGCAAATTAGCGCAAAAACAGCCGTTTTCGGAATTTGAAAACGGCTGTTTGCTACAAAAATAAATTATTATTACGCTTAAATCCCCCTGTAGGCACCGAAGAAGAGGATGGTGTCTAATCTGTCTTGAACAATTCTTCTGAAATCGTATATGTGTAGTTATAAATAAGCCGGGGACAGATAAATCCCAGGTCACTGCCGAAAAAGATATCATAGTCCAACTCATTTCCGGTAGTAATTCCGGGAAGAATCGGCTGCATGCCTATATCGACAGCGATTTCATGGGTTTTGCCACTCTCCGTGACAATGTTCATACCGGTATGCCTGAGCCAGAAGAGTTCTGTCTCGTTGATGACCGCCTCACTCCCTGCAGGAATAGCAAGAAAGATATCATCTCCGTTTTCTTCCTTCTTTGCATCGATACGTATGTCCACCGATTCAGCCATTTCATTGACGAACTTTAAATTACAGAGCTGAATGAGATCGACACTGACTAAGTATTCTTCCGGTTCAATATAAGTGTCCGTCACCTCGTCAATGTCCAGAATGAGACGCTGTCCCTTTAGCTGACCGTCCATGCGTATACGGATCGGATTCACGGTTCCGCTGAGACTGACTTCGGAATAGTCCAAATTATTATCATTGTCGAATCTGAAGACGGCCGTTGTTTTGTTGTCTGAAATCGACTGAGTATCAGTTACAAGGATATCCTCGAATTCTATTGTGAAGCTCGTAAAGACGTACAAATATTGAATTTGAATATCCACCAATGAATAATCCAAGTCATCGCTTGGTTTTGGCGTTACAGTGATGTTTGCCTTGAAGGGCTTGAGAGAGAACATGTTATCGGGGTCTTCACCGGCCATGCTGGATGCGATGTAAGTGACACCTGTAGTCTTAACGGTGATATTTTCCTCCGGCTCCTCGACAACGGCTGGTTCAGGCTGCTTGGCGCAGGAAACGCTCAAAACAGCGATGGACAGTAATAATGCAATCTTTCTCATAACGTTTACAGGTATAAGGAATTTTACAGAATAATATAAACGATATCAATTAAAACAGTTGAAATATTGAATGAATGTGCTGAATTGGGTGGATGTATAATACGTGCCAATGTATGAATACAAAGTGTTGTAAACCTGCGAGTATGTTACAGGCCCCGTGGAATAATAATGAAGTTATGTTTCATGGCGTATCGTTGTTTTAATTTCTAATATATAAACGTAAAAATAACCGGAATGCGTCACTCCGGCGCGCCCAATGGAAGATTTTGTGCGCCATTGGACGCGAATCAGGCCGTTTTTGCGCCCAATGGACATTTTTCAGCTCCATTGGGCGCGGTCGATGCCTGACGGCTTGGGCATTTTTCAATTATCCTGACAGATAACTAGTAATTCCAACCTTCCTGAGGATAGATATAATCGCTTCTTTCCCCGCTCCTGGCGGTAAAACTGCGGCCGAAAGAATCTTCAACCGTCACTTCCACGGCCGGAAGCGGATTTGCCCCGTCCGGCGGCAACAGTATAAATGGGCTTGCGTCAGGGTCGTAAGGATGGTAGTCGCACATCATGATTGTACCGTATTTCACGTCGGCCAGCCGAATTGTATGCATTTCATCCTTAAAATAATACCTCACGGAAAGGATGTCATCCATTGACGACCCGGCCGGATGAGAGGAATCATAATCCTCCAGCGTCGTCACCGAAATGTCGGAAATCCGCCAGTCGACCGCACAAGTAGTCACAGATGCCCGTTCCAAGTAATTTTTTGGGGCTTTCCGTTTCCATGTCAATACCGTGTCGACAGACTTGTAGAACGCCCTGCTTTCGGCATCGAACGAAGGATCGAACTTGACGGTATTATATATCGGACAGATACTGCCGCCAAAGACATATATGCCGGACGCCTGGATAATGGTATTATAAGTGGCTTCCTCATATTTCGCCAACCGCTCACAGGAACACACTGCGGCTACGGCCAGGATGGCGGGAATCACAAGATGGATAATTCTATTCATAGAAAGAAAACAATTAAAGGAGTTCTACTATATAAACGTAATAATCATCGGAATGCGTCTATATATTACACACAAACCATCTTGTCCCCGCAAGAAAGCTGCGAAAACAGGATGGTTATAGCGAAGAATTGTCAGAATGCGTACGAGACGGTGATGCTGTTGAGTATAGGTATGAACATTCCCAAGAAGGCATCACCTTTCGACTTGCCCGTCCAAGGCATACCGTGCGTTGCAAGGGTCAGTGAAAGGCGTTTGTAGAGAAGTCCGAGACGGACAGAGCCCCATGCACCACTAAACCGCAATTGCTGCCCCGACCAGGCTGGTCCCATTCCTATGCCAATGAAAGGAGAAAAAACCTTCTCCCTGCTCCTGAAACGACAGTCGCCATAAGCCATTAGGGTCGCATACGTCGAGAAATCGCTCTCGACATTGACTCCAGCAGAAAAATGGTTGCCGAAATGATGTCTGTACGCACCAGACAGGGCAAAACCGAAATATTGAGTATAAAAGGGCTCAACGACCACCCCGCCTCCAACTTCAAAGGTATTCCGGCGCAAAGGTTCCGTTGCGCCAAGACTGACAGGCGCAATGCACGCAATCGCAAGTATAAGCAAGAAACGTTTCATAATACTATATAAACACAACAATCATTGAAATGCGTCACTATCCGACACTTACATTGTGTACACCGGACGGATTTGGGTGCCGGCCGCTCACGGATGTATGACTCGATGTCGTCCAGCTGCGCCGATACCGCCCTATTTCCGCATGAAACCAGCGGGAGCAGGGCGATTACGGTGAAAAGTACTGCTCTTAGTCTCACTGTCCGTTTGTTGTTTTTCCTTCGGCTGCGCCTCCAGGCGCTTTAGGTTCTTCAGCAAATATAACCACTTTTCGAGAATGATGTCCAGTTCGCCCGCGTCTTTGCGGAACTTCTCCAAGTGCGTCCAATGGAAAGAATTTTGCGCCATTGGTGGCGAATCAGGCTGTTTTTGCACCAAATGGACACTATTTCGTGCCATTGGGAACAGTCGTATCAGAAAATGCGTGAGCGCTACTGTTTATTAAACAGCCGATTAAACGATTTCGGGTCGGAAAAGTTCCGAGGTGTTCTTGCTTAACGCGGTGACTTTCAGACATTTACGCTCACAAGACACTGTCTATCGGAAGAGCGTTTGCGGCAGGCCGGGAGGGGCGGGGGTAGCGAAGCGGTTAAGGGGGCAGAGCCCCCTCAAAGCCGTTCTTCCGTTTTGGGCACAGCACAAAACAAAGAGCCCCGGAGTCTCTCGACTCCAGGGCTCGTGGAAGAACGGCGGCTACCTACTCTCCCAACTGGTGTGTAAGTACCATCGGCGTGATT
>CAMHKQ010000035.1 GCA_946185745.1 uncultured Bacteroidales bacterium | reverse complement strand
CCAACCGCGCCCTTGAAATCATGGGCCACAAGAAAGGCGAATACCAGTTCTGCTCTCCCAACGACCATGTGAACTGCGCCCAGAGCACCAACGACGCCTATCCGTCCGCTTTCCGCTACACCTTCGTCCGCATGGACCGCAATCTGCAGGAATCCCTCAGGAACCTGGTGGAGTCCCTCCGCAAGAAGGGCAAGGAGTTCAAGCACGTCATCAAGATGGGCCGCACCCAGCTCCAGGACGCCGTTCCCATGACCTCCGGCCAGGAATTCGACGCCTTCGCCGACAACCTCGAGGAAGAGCTCGCCAACCTTGAAAGGAACGCCGTGCTCCTCGAAGAGATCAACATGGGCGGCACCGCCATCGGCACCGGCCTCAACGCGGTTCCCGGCTTTGCCGAGCTCTGCGCCAAGAAGATGAGCGAACTCACCGGCGACAATCTCGTTTCCGCCCCCAACCTGGTGGAAGCCACGCCCGACACCGGTGCGTACGTCTCCTTTTCGGCAGCGCTCAAGCGCCTGGCAGTGAAGCTTTCCAAGACCTGCAACGACCTGCGACTCCTCGCATCCGGTCCCCGCTGCGGCCTCCACGAAATCAACCTGCCTCCCATGGCTCCCGGTTCCTCCATCATGCCCGGCAAGGTGAATCCCGTCATCCCCGAAGTCACCAACCAGGTGTGCTTCAAGGTGTTCGGCAACGACTTCGCAGTCACCTTCGCCGCCGAGGCCGGCCAGCTCCAGCTCAACGTCATGGAGCCCGTTATCGTGGAATGCATCCTCGAGAGCATCACATGGCTCATCAATGCCATGGACACTCTCCGCACCAAGTGCATCGACGGCATCACCGTCAACAGGGAACACTGCGAGAAGATGGTCCGCAACAGCATCGGAATCGTCACCGCACTCAATCCCTACATCGGCTACAAGAACAGCACGAAGATTGCAAAGGAAGCCCTTGCGACCGGCGGCAGCGTCTACGACATCGTGCTCGAACACGGCATCCTCTCCAAGGAAGAGCTCGACAAGATCCTCGACCCGGAGAACATGCTCGCCGCCCACAAGGTGCCCCAGCTGTAAACCGCAATACCACTATTATGGCAGATAAGAAGATAGACATCACCTACCACGAATACGCATCCCTCGACGAGCTTTCCGAACAGGACCGCAAACTGGCGGAAGAGGCCATAGAGGCAATGAAAGGTGCATACGCTCCCTACTCCCATTTCCACGTCGGAGCCGCCATCCGCATGAGCAACGGCGAAATCGTACGCGGAGCCAACCAGGAGAACGCAGCCTTCCCGTCCGGCCTCTGCGCCGAGCGCACCGCCATGTTCTCGGCCGGAGCCCAGTACCCCGACAAGGGCATGGAGAGCATCGCCCTCGCCGGCGGAGTCATGGGCCGTCTCGCAAAGGAACCGGCCACTCCGTGCGGAGCGTGCCGCCAGGTCATGGCGCAGTACCAGACCAAGTCCGGAAAGCCCATGTCCATAATCATGGTAGGCAGTTCCAGGATCTGGAAATTCAACAGCGTTGACGATATCCTGCCGTTGATTTTCGACAGTATCTAAAAAGCCTGGAGCAGGCTCTTTGCGGCGGACTGGCCGGCCAGGAGGCCGGTGGCGAAAGCCGTGTGCAGATTGTATCCGCCGGTATCGGAATCGATGTCCATCACTTCTCCGCAGAAGTACAGACCCTCGTGTTTCTTCGACTCGAGGGTCTTTGCCGTTATTTCGTCGGTGGAAACCCCGCCGGCAGTCACCACCGCACGCTCATAACCCACATAACCGGCTATGTCGAAAGTCCACTCTTTCAGGCACTTGGCTATGGTCGGCAGGTTCACCCACAGCTTGGTGTCCGCCCTGCCGCGGCGCTCGAGGGTGACTATTCCGGGATTCATGGCCCTGAAGCCGGGGATGAGGTCCCAGGGCATCAGTTTCCCCAGGAGGATGCGGCATTTCTCCTTTTCATGGAGACGCTTGCTGCGGGGGTCCTTGTCCACTTCCTGCCAGAGTTCCTTCACCCTGGCGGTGAGTTCGGAAAGGGGCACTCCCGGCTTGAGGTCCAGCACGAGCGAAACCCTGGAGCCGTTGATCATCGACTTGACCGCCTTGCGGCTGAGCTGGAAGCCTATCGGGCCTTCTATCCCTCCGTCGGTGAAATCGATGTCGCCGAACTCGCTCTGGGCGACCGATCCTTCCACCAGAAGCTGCACTCCGACGTTCTTCAGCCGGACCCCGCAAAGGGCCTTTCCAAGCTCGCTGGGCGGAGTACTCCTGTCTATATGCAAATCCTTGGATTCCACAAGTTTATACCCCCTTGGCACAAGTGCGGTAAGAGATGGGAAAAGGGGCGTCACGGTATGTCCCGATTCCTCTGCAAAACGGTATCCGTCGCCGGTGGAGCCGGTAGTGGGATAGCTCATTCCGCCGGTCGCTATGATGAGGCGGCTGCAGGTCCATCTGCGGCCGTCGGCGGCGACCACTTCCAGGCCGGGGCCGACGCTTTTCACCTCGACTTCCGTCTCTATCTTGACACCGGCGCCATGGCAAGCACGCACGAGGGCATCCACCACGTCGGACGCGTGATGGCTGGCGGGATAGGCACGGTCGCCGCGCTCAACTACGCTCTGCATGCCGAGCGCGGAGAAGAATTCCAGCGCCTCCGAGGGGGTGAAATTATAGAACGACGGCTTGAGGAAATTGGGATTGGTGCGGATATGGGCGCTGAACTCGTTCCAGTCCTTCACGTTGGTGAAATTGCACCTGCCCTTGCCGGTAATCATTATTTTCCGGCCGGGACGCGGCATTTTCTCGAGCACGGTGACACGGGCGGAAGAGCCGGCGTCCACCAGGGTGCGCGCCGCGCCGCATGCCGCAGCCAGTCCTGCCGCACCTCCGCCGATGACTATTATATCCGAAAACATACAAAAAAAGGGAAAGCTTGATACATCGCACCGCTACAACCTCCTACCCTTGCTGCATTCCTGCCCTGGGGGAGTTGAGAGGGAGCTGGTCGTGTATGACTTTCCCCGCCGCAAATGTAGCAATTATTTTTGGAAAACAACTAAAAATCCGCCATCCTGGACACGGGAGCCACGTCCAGCGGCGTGCGTTCACCTGCCAGATAGTGATAATAGCCCGCAATGGCTATCATGGCGGCGTTGTCGGTGGTGAACTTGAAAGCGGGCAGATAGGTGTGCCAGCCGCGCCTGCGGCCCTCTTCGGCGATGCGGGAACGCAGGCCGCTGTTTGCAGACACTCCCCCGCCTATCGCCACCTCCTTTATGCCCGTCTGCCTGGCGGCCTTGAAGAGCTTGTCCATGAGGATGTCGATGAGCGTTTTCTGGAAGGAGGCGCAGATGTCTTCCTTGTTGTTCTCGAGGAAAGACGGGTCCTTGGCCATCTCGTCGCGGACAAAATAAAGCAGCGACGTCTTGATGCCGCTGAAGCTGTAGTCCAGCCCCGGGATATGCGGTTTGGCGAACTTGAAACGCGTGGGATCCCCCAGCTTTGCGAGGCGGTCGATCACCGGCCCTCCGGGATAGCCCAGGCCCATCATCTTGGAGCATTTGTCGAAAGCCTCGCCCACCGCATCGTCGATGGTCTGGCCCAGGATGGTGAACTCCAGCGGGCTGTCCACCCTGACTATCTGGGAGTTGCCGCCCGATACCAGGAGGCAGAGGTAAGGGAACGACGGACTGGCGGCCTCCTGCCCCTTTTCCTTCACGAAACCGGCAAGGAGATGCCCCTGAAGGTGGTTCACCATGATGATGGGGATGTCCAGCGCCAGGCCCAGCGCCTTTGCGAACGAGGTGCCCACCAGCAGCGAACCGAGCAGGCCGGGGCCGCGGGTGAAGGCGACGGCGGTAAGGTCGGATGGGGCGACGCCCGCCCTCGAAAGGGCTTCGGAAACCACGGGAACTATGTTCTGCTCGTGCGCGCGGGACGCGAGCTCCGGCACCACGCCGCCGTAGGCGCGGTGCACGTCCTGCGAAGCTATCACGTTGGACAGCAGGACACCGTCGCTGATGACGGCGGCGGAGGTGTCGTCACAGGAGGATTCTATTCCCAAAATTATATCTGCCATACTTCAGACGGCAAAATTAACAAATATTTGTTATATTTGTTGGTTGTACCAGAATGCTTTTGAACCATCAGGAAATATTCTGACATAGGCGCCCGCGTTTTCGGCTTCATAGTCGTGCTCATCGGCACGGCGCTGATCCTGCTGCAGTCCCCCTCCGTCCAGACAAGGGTGGTGGAGAAGGTGCTCGACCGCATCAACGGCAGCCTGGGCGGCGCCATAGAGGCCGGGGACATCCATGTCGCCCCGTTCAACTCATTCATACTCAGGGATGTAGTCATTATCGACCACGACCCGTACGACAAGCAGGCTCCGGCCGACACCTTCGCTTACATCAGGCAGGTCTCGGGCCGCGTATCCATCAGGGGCCTGTTTTCCAAGAAGGGAATCTATCTCAGCCGGGCCGAGCTCGACGGCGGCATGATGCATCTCACATCCGAACCGGCGCCTCCCGGGTCCGACGTGAAAACCACGTCCAACCTCACCAGAATATTCAAGCTCACTTCTACCGAGAAGACCGGCCAGTACAATCCCACCCCGGGCATTTTCCAGATCGAGAATGTGGAGGTGAAAGATTTCATCTACCGCATGACCAGCTACACCGCCCCCCTGCCCGACAAGCCGGCGTCCATCAACTGGTCCGACATGGAAGCGCGCGTTAACGCCAAAGTCCACAGCCTCAAATACACCGGCGGACGCATGTCGGGCGTGGTGGACATGCTCAGCGCAACGGAAAAATGCGGCTACAGCATCAGGAGCCTCACCGGGCGCGCCACGGTGGGCATGGGCAAGGCCACGCTCGAGAACGTCCGCCTCATCGACGACTGGTCCGACCTGTCCATCCCCCGCTACACCATGTCCTGGAACGACGTAGCCGAAGATTTCTCGCACTTCCTCGAAAACATTCGCCAGGATCTCACCATCTCCGGGGGGTATCTCTCCTCGCGCACCATCAACGCCTACGGAGGCACCTCCCCCACCCTGGACGTGACGCTCAACCTCGAAAAGTGCCACGCCTCGGGCTACATTAACGACCTTTACGTCGACAAGTTCGTCTTCTCCGAGAAACCCAGCGGCATCAAGGGCCGCCTTTCCACCAGAATCACCGGCATTCCGGACTCCAGGCACATGCTGCTGGACGCCAATGTCGAAGAACTGGACTTCACCACAGCCGGGCTCTCCGCCCTCCTTTCCGAACTGGGGGCCACCGCCGATCTGCGCAGCCTGGCCCCGGGCGAACGCTTCCGTTTCAGCGGCAGCGCCAAAGGCCCCATGAACAACATTGTGGCGCAGGGCAGGCTCTCCTCCGGCATCGGCAGCGCAGACTTCGACATGACGGTAAGGAACCTCATGAATCCCGGCACACCCATAGACATAGCGGGCCGCTTCGCCTCCAGGGACATGGGCATGGACAAGCTGCTCGGCACAGACGCGCTTGGCAGCCTGACCGCCTCCACCGCTTTCAGCGCCAGGCTCGACGGAAAGCGCAGTTCCTTCAGCGTCGACAATCTCAGCCTCGACAAAATTGGCCTGCTCGGCTACGACTACAGCGGCATCAAGGCCAACGGCACCTTCGACGGCAAGACCTTCAACGGCGACATCGACATCGCCGATCCGAACCTGCAGGCCACCCTCCACGGAGTATTCAATCTCCCGCAGGGAGACGCCGACGGCCGCTACCTCTTCACCGCCGACATAGCCAAAGCCGACCTGCAGGCAATCAACCTCGACAAGAGAGGCACCAGCAACGTGTCCGGGCACGTCGACGCCGACATCTCCATGAGCGCCGGATCCAATCCCCTCGGAAAAGTGGTCATCAGCGACATCGTGCTCGAAAACGGCCACGGAGCCAGGAATGTAGGGGACATAGTGGTGAATTCCCGGAATAACGGCGGAATGGAGTCCGTCAGCATCCGCTCCGGCTTCCTCGACTTCGAATACGAAGGCAACGGCAGTTACGCCGATATCCTGCGCAACCTCCAGACCGTCACCACCCGGAGGGAGCTGCCGGCGCTTTACTCCTCCGCCGACACCGACAAAGGTACGGCCGACCACTTCTACAGGATGGACCTCGCCTTCCACGACTCGAGGGATATCCTGTCGTTCGCTGTTCCGGGGCTTTACATAGCCGATTCAACGCGCCTTTCGCTCGTCAGCGACCACGGCAGCCTGGAGGGAAAGATGGTTTCATCCCGTCTAGCACTGGCAAAGAATTATCTCAAGGGCGTGAACGCAAGTTTCGACAATCTCGGGCAAAGCCTCAACGCCACGGTCCTCAGCAGCGACGTTTCGCTCGGCGGAGTATCCATCACGGACGTCGCCGTCACTGCATACGCACAGGAGGACAACCTGTTCGGAGGCATCCATTACGACGGCATCAAAGGCGTCGACACGGTAGGTGAGATATATCTCTCCGGCGACCTCTCCCGCGACGCGAACGATATCCTCGGCGTAACGGCGAATCCCCTCTCCAGCTATATCCGCTTCAACTCCCAGCAATGGGACATAGACGAATCGCAGATAACGGTGAAGGGCGGCAACACGGTCATCGACGGTTTCAGGATGCACAACGGGAACCAGGTCTTCAGCATAGACGGCGGCCTGTCCTTCAAGTCGGCGGACACCCTCGCAGTGGGCATCCGCAACCTCGACATGGGCCTGCTCAACTACTTCACAAAGAACGACTACGGCTTCAAAGGAGACCTGAACGGCAGGGTTCTGCTCTCCTCGCCCCTCGACAAGAACCTGCGCGCACTCGCTAACATGGTCTGCGATTCCCTCAGCATCAGCGGGGTGGATGCCGGAACCATGCGCGTCGCCGCAGTCTGGGACGGAGCCGAAGACATGATCAACGTCTACGTCCGCAACATGCTCGACGGCAGGGACGCCCTGAACGCCTCGGGCGCCTTCTCCCCCGGATCGAAGGACGTGGACCTGACGGTGGCGATGGATGGCACGGAACTCGTCCTGGCCAAGCCGTTCCTCCAGGGCTTCATCGACGACATCAGCGGAAAGCTCAGCGGCTATGTCACGGCGAAGGGAACGCTCGACGACATCAAGCTCGCCAGCGAAGACTTCAACATCAACAACGCCCACTTCATCGTGAACTATACGGGCGTGCCGTACACCATCAACGGTCCCCTGCACCTCGACAACGAGGGTGTCCACTTCGACAATATAACCATACTCGACGACGAGGACGGCTCCGCCGTGCTGTCGGGAGGCATCAACTTCCACAGTTTCGACGACATGGTGATGAACTCCGCCCTGCGCTTCCGCAACCTCAAGATGATAGACGTCAGCCATGGAGCGGGCATCAGCGGCCTCCTGCGGGCAAGCGGCAACGTGGGCATTACCGGCCCGCAGGACGCTCTCGTGGTGAACGCGAGCATCTCCACTGCCGGCGACGGAAACCTCGACATCCCGGTCTCCCAGTTCTCGTCCACCGCAAAGAGCAACCTGCTCACCTTCAAGGACCATGAGGCCGAAAAGCCGGTCGACCCGTACGAAGACATGCTGGCAGCCATGTTCGAGCGCCAGGAAAAGAAGATAAAGAAAGGCAGCGACCTCACCGCGAAGGTGCAGCTTCACATAAGTCCCGGCCTCGAAGCCACGGTAGATCTCGACGACGCCGGAGGCAACTCCCTGAAGGCCAGCGGCGAAGGCGACATCGGCCTGCTGGTGCGCCCGGCCAGGAACGTCTTCGACCTGAACGGCGAATACAGCATCTCCAAGGGCAGCTACCGCTTCTCCATCCCCGGCCTCGTGAGCAAGAACTTCACCATCAACGACGGCAGCAGCATCACCTTCAACGGCGACCTCATGCAGACAGCCCTCGACATAGGGGCCACCTACTCGCTCCGCACGAACATGAACGCACTCGTGTCGGACACCACCACCGTGAGCACCCGCCGCCTGGTTGAATGCGGAATCAAAATCACCGACCGCCTGTCCGCACCGAAGGTGGCCTTCAGCATAGACATTCCCGACCTCGACCCCACTTCCAAGGCCGAAATCGAATCTTCATTAAACACCGAGGACAAGATCCAGAAACAGTTCGTGGCGCTGCTCGTCACGGGTTCGTTCCTTCCCGGCGACCAGGCCGGCATCGTGGACAACCCGAACATCCTCTATTCCAACATGACGGAGATGGTCTCCAGCCAGCTGTCCAACATGCTCGAGCGCATGAACATCCCGCTCGACATGGGCCTCGGCTACCAGCAGAGCTACTCCGGAGCCAATCTCTTCGACCTCGCTGTCAGCACCCAGCTCTTCAACAACCGCGTGGTGGTGAACGGCGTGGTGGGCAACCGGCAGTACAGCGGGAACAGCAACGCCAGGGGCGACCTGGTGGGCGACCTCGACATCGACGTCAAGCTGAACAAGAGCGGCAACTTCCGCCTCAATCTCTTCTCGCACTCTGCCGACGAGTTCTCCTCCTACCTCGACTACTCGCAGCGCAACGGCGGAGGATTCACGTACCAGCAGGAATTCAACACCTGGAAAGGCTTCTTCAGGCGCCTTTTCAGTCCCCGCAGGAGGCAGGAGCAGCAGGGCACGGCGCGTCCGCAGAGAGAAATCCCCACCGTAACCGTAGAGATAGATGAATAGGCTTTATCTCATACCCTCCGACATCGGCTCCGACCCCATGAAGGTGATTCCGGCGGCCACGCTGGAGCATATCGCCCATATAGGCGTATTCGTGGTAGAAAACGTCCGCAGCGCCAGGAGGTTCCTCAGCGCCGCCGGCCTTAAGGGGCACATCGACGGCCTCGAATTCCACGAGCTGAGCGAGCACACCACTGCATCTGCGGTGGAGGCCCTCCTGCCCCTCTTCGACAAAGGCGACGTGGGCCTTGTAACCGAAGCCGGGCTGCCCGCCGTGGCCGACCCGGGCGCCCCGCTCGTGGCCCTCTGCCACACCCACGGAATACCAGTAGTGCCCCTGGTCGGGCCGTCATCGCTGATGCTGGCCCTCATGGCCTCCGGCCTGAACGGGCAGGAATTCGCCTTCGTGGGCTATCTTCCCGCCAAGACCGCCGAGCGTCGCGCAGCCATCAAAAAGATAGAAAAAGACTCTTCCGCCCGCAGGCAGACCCAGCTCTTCATAGAGACTCCCTACCGGAACGACGCCCTTCTGGAAGACCTGGTGGGCGGCCTCTCCCCCTCGACGATGCTCTGCATCGCGGCCGACATCACCCTCGAATCCGAAACCATAATCACCCTGCCGGTCAGCGCATGGCGCAGGAAAGCAGGCTTCAAAATAGGCAAAAGACCATGTGTGTTTCTAATTTTGGCGAAATAGAACTGGACAGCATGCAGTTCCTGTCATTCCACGGCCTGCTTCCGAAGGAAAAAGCAGAGGGGAATCTCTTCCTCGTGGATTTCAAATGCCGCTACGACATCTCGGCGGCCATGGCGTCCGACAACATCGACGACACGCTCGACTACTCCAAGATCCACAGCATAGTGGCCGAAGAGATGGCAATCCCTTCCGACCTGCTCGAGCACGTGGCCGGGAGGATAGCTCGGCGCGTGGAAAAGGACTACCCCGCCATCCCCTGGTTCTCGGTAAGGGTTTCCAAGCAAAATCCACCGGTGGAAGGCAAGGCCGAATGGAGTCGCGTAACGGTCGAGGGAGGCTGCGGAAAGTGAAAATTGCGTTCATAACGCTCGGATGCAAGCTGAATTACGCCGAGACATCCACTTATGAACGCGGCTTCAAGGCCGCGGGCCTGGAGCCGGTCCCGTGGCGGGAGGGTGCCGACGTATTTCTCGTGAACACCTGTACAGTCACCGAAACCGCCAACAAAAAATCCCGTAACGAAATACGCAAACTCCACAGGATCAGCCCCTCGGCCCCTATCATCGTAACGGGTTGCTACGCCCAGATGAAGCCCTCCGAGGTGGCCGCCATCGAAGGGGTGGCGCTCGTGTTCCTCGCCGACGAAAAGGCGAAGGTGGTCCCCGAAACCCTGAAACTGCTGGGAATGGACAAGGCTGCCGCCGAAACGGGCATGGGGGCGTATTCATCGGGCGAGCGCACCAGGTCCTTCCTGAAAGTGCAGGACGGCTGCGACAACTTCTGCAGGTACTGCACTGTGCCCTATGCGCGCGGAAGGAGCCGCAACATCCCCGTCTGCGAGGCGGTGAAACAGGCCGGGGAGATAGCGGCCCTCGGCATCAGGGAGATAGTTCTCACCGGTGTGAACACCGGCGATTTCGGGCGCAGTACCGGCGAATCGTTCCTCGACCTGCTGAAGGCCCTAAACGGGGTGGAAGGCATAGACCGCTACCGCATTTCCAGCATAGAACCAAATCTCCTCACCGAAGAAATCGTCGACTGGATAGCCTCCGGAACCAAGTTCCAGCCCCATTTCCACATTCCGCTGCAGGTAGGCTGCGACGAGCTGCTCGCCGCCATGGGCCGCAAATACACCACAGCCGAATTCGCCGCCAAAATAGCATACATCCGCAAGGCCATGGAAGGCCCTGGCAAGCCCTTCGTCTTCTTCGGGATAGACGTGATGGCCGGGCTCCCCGGCGAAACCGACGCCCTGTTCCGCAAGACCTTCGCTTTCCTCGAAGAACTCAGGCCCGCCTTCATCCATATCTTCCCCTATTCCAAACGGCCGGGAACCCCTGCGGCGACTATGCCCGGGCAGGTCTCCCCCGCCGTCAAGGCGGAGCGTGTCGCCGCGCTTGAAGAACTCTGCGCAAGGCTTCATTCCGACTTCGTGGAAGCAAACCGCGGAGTGCACGAAAAAGTGCTCTGGGAATCGCGCGACAAGGACGGCACAATGAGCGGATACACCGGCAACTACATCCGCCTCACCAGGCCATACGATCCCGGCAAGGTCAACGCCATAGAAGACATAATTATATGATATTCCAACAATTATTCATATATTGCAAGCGTTATGTTCCCATCTGCCAGATATTTAAAGCTCGTCCTTCTCCTTGCAGCCCTTTCCCTTGCCGTCCCGGCGGCTTTCGCGCAGGAGCCGGCGCCAGAGCAGGTACAGGATTCATTACGCTACAGCGTCAGCGGCAAGGTGAGGGATGCTCATAACGGGGCTTCCCTCCAGTTCGTGAACGTAGTAGTGCCCGGCAGGCTCTACGCCACGGTCACCAACGCCGACGGCGAATTCACTATCAAATCCGACATCCCAATAACCGGCCTGAACTTCTCCCTGCTGGGCTACAAGACCCTCAGCGTTCCGGCTTCGGAATCTTACATGAAAGTTGCGCTGGAGCCTGACGCGCTCAGGCTTGCCCCGGCAGTAGTGGTTGCCGGAGACCCCCGCACACTTGTCCGTGAAGCCATGGAGCGCATCAGGGACAACTACATGGACAGGGACGAACTTCTGAAATGTTTCTACCGCGAAACCCTCCAGAAAAGACAGCGCTACATATACGTCTCCGAGGCGGTCGCCCGGGTTTTCAAGACCTCTTATGCGTACGGAGTGTACCGCGACGCCTCCGCCCTGGAAAAGAGCAGGGTCCTGCTGAGCCAGAGGAAGAGCGACACCCTCAGCGTCAAGTTCCTCGGAGGGCCCTCGCAGGCCGCGGACTTCGACGTGGTCAAGAACGCCGACATCCTCCTGTCCAACGAGGAACTCAACCTCTACTCCATGCAGATGGGTTCCCCGGTAATGATAAACGACAGGCTCAACCATACGGTCAACATCTCGCCCGCGTCGGAAGTGGAGTATCCTCTCTATTTCGGCACCCTGTTCATCGACGCCGAAAGCCATGCCTTCACCCGCATCGAGCTCTCCCTGGACATGCGCGACGAGCAGAAAGCCACCCGCAGCGTGCTGGTGAGCAAACCGGCAGGTCTGAGGTTCCATCCCAGGGAGATGTCGGTCGTCATCGACTACCGGCTCGAGGGGGAACGCTGGCGCCTAAACTACTTCCGCAGCGTCATACGCTTCTCCTGCGACTGGCGCAAACGCCTCTTCCACACCAATTACACCTCCATCAACGAGCTGATAGTCACGGACAAATACCCTGAAGCCCTTCCCATCCCCCGCAAGGAGCAGTTCCGCCACCGCGACGCCCTGTCCGAAAAGGCGGCCTTCTTCGCGGATCCCGACTTCTGGAAAGACTACAATATCATAGAGCCCTCGACCAGCCTGGAGCACGCAGTCGACAAATTGATGAAGCGATGACCAGACTCACCTTTTTGGGCACCGGCACATCCTCTGGAGTGCCCATGATAGGCTGCACCTGCCCCGTTTGCACATCGGAAGACCCCCGCGACAAGCGGCTGAGGGCCTCGGTGCTGGTAGAGACGGGCGGCCTGTCCATCGCGGTGGACGCAGGGCCAGATTTTCGTCAGCAGATGCTGCGCGCAGGAGTCCGGCACCTTGACGCCATCCTCCTCACACACAATCACATGGACCATATAGGCGGCCTCGACGAAACCAGGGCGCTGAATCTCTTCGAGGCCAAACCGGTAAACATCTACTGCGAGGAGTACGTGCTGGAGAGCCTCAAACACACTTTCGGCTATGCTTTCGCCGAGCCGCGTTACCCCGGCTCCCCCGAGTGGCACATGCACCTGATCGACGGCAAAAAGCCCTTCGAGGTGCGCTCCAACGCCGGCGAAAGGGAACTGGTCTGGGAAAGCGGCGTGGGATACCGCTATACGGGTGTCCCCGGCGCCGCGCAGGTTCCCTCCGTCACCGTCGTTCCGATTCAGGGCTGGCACCACAAGACAAAGGACCAGTCGGTGCTTGGCTACCGCTTCGGCGACATCGCCTATATCACCGACTTCAACCTCATAGAGGACGGAGAGTTCGAAAAACTGAAGGGGCTGAAATACGTTACCGTCAACTGCGTCAAGAAGGCTCCGCACTTCTCGCATTTCTCGCTTGACGAAGCGCTCGCCTTTTTCGAGCGCGTGGGCGCCGAAGAGTCCTTCATCACCCACATGTCGCACCAGCTTCCAAGGCACGCCGATTTCGATGAGGAACTGCCTCCGCACGTGCACCCGGCCTACGACGGGCTGGTACTCGAAGCCTGAGTCTATTCCCCGTCCAGAAGCTCCCTGTAGATGGCCGCGGCGTTCGGGGAGAGCCGGTAGGCGGGATTAGAGATGAAAGCCCTTACCTCGGCCGCGCCCGCGCCCGGATTCCCGGCGATGAAGGCGCGCAGCTTTTCGCGGGTTTCGTCGTCCCGGCGTTTCGCCCTGCAGACGTCGCAGGTGCCGCAGTCGGCGCTCTCCTCCTGCCCGAAATAGCGCAGGAGAAAATGCGAACGGCATTCTTCGCTTTCCTTCACGTACTCCACCATGGCCTCGGAACGTTTTTCCGACATTTCCTTCAGCTGGGCGTATTCCGCGGGTTTCAGGTCCAGATTGCCGGGAATGAGCCTCTCGTGATGGAGGGTTATCACATCGGAATGCCCGCCCGGGACATAGCGTATCACGTGTTCCCGGGAAAGCCGGTACAGCAGTTCGTGGAACCTGGGCACTTCCATGCCCATCTCCCCGGCCATCTGCTCGTCCCGCACGGCTACCAGGTGGTCGAACACGCCGACATATCCGCGCATGAGCCTTTCCAGGACTTCCACCATCGCTTTTTCCGGCAGTTCAACGTCATATAACGAGCTGCGGTTCAGGATGATACGTACCTGCACACTGATGTCGGCGTCTTCGGTGATGCTGATGTGCCCCGAGCGTTCGAGGTATCTCAGCGCATTCGCCGCCGCGGGCCGGCTCAGGCCGTAAGCCTTGCAGAAATCCTCCGGTGAAAACTCCAGCTGCCTCATCCCGCCCTGGTCGTAGGGAATCTGGAAGAAAACGTGGAGTTTCTGGTAGATGTCTTCGATGTAATCGAGGCTGGGGAAAGAGACAGTCTGCAGCTGATGCAGCCTGCGGATGTCGGCGGCGTTCCACAGCAGCACGGCATAGGAGCGCAGACCGTCGCGGCCGGCCCTTCCGGCTTCCTGGAAATACGCCTCGGGGCTCTCCGGGACGTCGCAGTGCACCACGAACCTTACATCAGGCTTGTCGATTCCCATGCCGAAGGCATTGGTGCATATCATGACCCGGATGCCGCCCTCCTTCCAGGCGGCCTGGCGTTCGGCGCGGGCGGCAGAGCCGAGTCCAGCGTGGTAAAACGACGAGGAGATGCCTTCGGCCTGCAGGAAAGCGGCGGTTTCCTCGCAGCGCCGGCGGCTGCGCATGTAGACTATTCCGGAACCGCGTACGCCGCGGCAGATATCCAGCAGCTGCCCCCTCTTGTCTTCAGCTTCCCGCACGATATAGCTCAGGTTCGGCCTTTCGAAACCGGTCTTGAGCAGAAGCCTTTCGCGGAAGCCGAGCCTGTCCATGATATCTTCCGCGACCTCGGGGGTGGCGGTGGCGGTAAGGGCGATTACGGGAGCGTCCACCCTTTCGCGGATGGCTCCTACCTGCAGGTAGTCGGGCCTGAAGTCATAGCCCCACTGGGAGATGCAGTGCGCCTCGTCCACCACTATGTAATTGATATCCAGTACCTCCAGATAGCTCTGGAAGAGCCGGGTGGAGAGCCGTTCGGGCGAAACGTACAGGAACTTGCAGCCCCCGTAGGCGGCATTGTTCAAGGCAAGGTCCACCTGATGGCGCGTCATGCCCGCGTGTACGGATATGGCCTTGATGCCGCGATCCTCCAGCCCCTGGACCTGGTCTTTCATGAGGGCTATGAGCGGGGTGACGACAAGCGCGGTGCCCTCCTTCATGAGGGCCGGGACCTGGAAACAGACGCTTTTCCCGCCGCCGGTGGGAAGGATGGCCAGCACGTCCCGCCCCTGTACCGCCGCAGAAATGATTTCTTCCTGCATGGGACGGAACGAGTCGTAACCCCAATACCGGCGCAGTATTTCAAGCGCTCTGTCCATACCTCGCAAAGATACTCAATTCCGCATTGAGATGCCAAAAAAAATATTAACTTTGCATCCGCGAAAAACAACTTGATATACAATCAAAAACAACGTAATACCATGAACAAGAAAGTCCTTGCCAAATATGGCATCACCGGGGTGAAGGAAGTACTCTACAACCCCACCTACGAGGTTCTCTACAACGAGGAGACCAAACCCGGCCTGGAAGGTTTCGACAAAGGCCAGGTAACCGAACTCGGAGCCATCAACGTCATGACCGGCGTCTATACCGGCCGTTCTCCCAAAGACAAGTACATAGTCTACGACAACACCACCAAGGAAGGCCGTCCCGGCGAAGTATGGTGGACTACCGAAGCCTATCCTAACGACAACCACAAGATGTCCGTCAAGGTCTGGAACGAGGTCAAGAAGCTCGCCCGCAAGCAGCTCTCCGGCAAGCGCCTCTTCGTGGTCGACGGTTTCTGCGGCACCCACGCCGACACCCGCATGAAGGTCCGCTTCATCA
>CAMHKQ010000034.1 GCA_946185745.1 uncultured Bacteroidales bacterium | reverse complement strand
ACGCCGACAGCAAGAAGATGCGGAATACAATGGCCATCGGCGCTGTGTTCAGCCTACTGATCGCACTACTTGGTCTCATCGGCTTCATCCGGGACGAAAGCCTGCGCAGGAGCAAGGAAATGGCTGTACGCAAGATCAACGGCGCCACCACCCGCGATATCCTGGGCGTCTTTGCATCGGATATACTGAAACTGTCCGGTGTTATGGCCGTAATAGCCTGCATCGGTGCCTTCTACGTGGCTCGCAAGTGGCTGGAGCAGTTTGCCGAAAAGGTGCCCCTGAATCCGCTGTATTTCATCGGCGGTGCGGTGTTGGTACTGCTTATTGTCCTTGGCGTAGTGGTGTTGAACTGCCTGAAGATTGCCCGGGCGAATCCGGTGGAATCACTGAAAAACGAATAGATCCTTCGCTTCGCTCAGGATGACAAACGACCTGTCATTCTGAACGGAGCGAAGCGAAGTGAAGAATCTGATATGAGAAGTTATCTAAAGTTTTTAAGTCGCAATAAACTCTACACCGCCATCGAGGCGGTGGGGCTCATCGTTGGCCTGGCGTTCGTTTTGCTGACCGGTCATTATGTCTGGAAGCAGCAGCAGATGACGCGAAATGTCCCGGATTACAAAGACGTCTATTCTTTCTATAGGACGACCCGCGGGAACTCCGGAATCGGGCAGTCGTGGGGGTTTGCCTATCAGGCTCGGGAAAGTGTTCCGGAAGTCGAGAAGGCCGCGATGTTCTGGAGGGCTGTCTCCCAGAATGAGGAAACGATCGACATTAACGGCAAAAAGCATCATGTCAGGAGTTTCATGGTGGGCGGCGACTTTTTCGACATTTTCCCTGCCGAGTTTGAAAATGGCAGCCCCGCAGTGATGTCGGACATCTCGAACGTGATCATCAGCCGGTCCTTCGCCAACCGGCTGGGAGGGGAAACCCAAGCCATCGGCAGCAGCATCGACGGGAAATATACGATTGCCGCCGTCATCCGGGAAACGCCCAATCCCATCTTCGGGGACGTCGATGTCATCTATAACATCGAAAACCTGACCAACCGGAAAAACGCCCCGTTCAGGCTGGACGTCATCCCCTTTGTCAAAGTCAGGAAAGGCACGGACCGGGAGATGCTGGAGGTGAAGGCGGACACCCTGGTGGCCAAGGCGTTCGATGCCTTCGGAGGAAGGAACTTCTTGGAAGACAGTGGCTTGGTACGCTATGACGAGATCTGGTTCTCTCCGGCCAACAACCTTTCCCTCAGGAAAGGAAGCCGGACGTACACAGACATCATCCTCCTCGTCACGATCATCCTCCTGCTCTCAGCCATATTCAATTACATCAACCTGAGTGTCGCCCTTTCCGGGAAACGTACCAAAGAGATGGCTACCCGGAAGATACTCGGCGCCGGGAATGAGACGCTTGTGGCGGGCCGTCTGCTGGAGTCGCTTGCTTTCACCACCGTATGTTTTCTGCTGGCCGTCATCCTGGCGGAAGCGCTGACTCCCTGGTTCAACCGCATTACAAGCGGAGGGGGCGTCCCGATCAAGGTGTTGTACTCGCCGGGGTGGATCTTTATCTATGTTTTGTTCGTTGTCCTGGTGTCATTGATCCAAGGGTATCTTCCGGCCTGGATCGGGACCCGGACCCCGGCCATTTCGGTTGTCAAGGGGGAATACCGGACCAAGAGAAAACATGTGTTCAGCAAGGTTTTCATCGTACTGCAGCAGGTCTTTTCCATTGTCCTTCTGGCGCTCGCCATCGTTCTGGGGCTTCAGGTGTCCCATATGACGGACAGGCCCTTGGGAGCCGAGGTGGACGGCGATTTTTATATTCAGCTACAGGATGTGGACCTGCAAAAGCTGTTGGAAGAAAAGGCCCGCGCATTGTCCTGTGTGGGCAGGATCGGTCACAGCACCTATTTCCCCGGAATGGCGGAGGAAATGATTGCCGAGGACAGGGACAAGGGGTTGATCAAACTTGCCGTGCTCGGCTGCGACCGCACTGCTTTCGAGATTTTCGGATTCCATGTTCTGGAGAGATACGAAGAGCCGGAGAACGGGACTGTATGGATTTCAGCACAGGAGATGGCCCGTTTTGGCGTGGACAAGGACACGGAAAACCTTCGGCAGCATTATGTGATGGGCAATGCCATCGGAGGAATTGTCGAGGATTTCGCTGCGAACGACGTTCTCAACTATGATGCCGGCTTGGGAAACTATATCGTTATCGGCCCTTCGGAACAGCAGTACGGTCTGCTGATCGAGACCGTGGGGGACCGGAAACAGGCCGGAAAAGAATTGAAGGCTCTCTATACCGAGTTAAGTACGGAATTGAACGGGATTGAGGACATGCCTTATATGTTCGGCTTCATTACCGACATCCTGTCGGATGGCTTGTCGGAAGTGAAGGAGCAGTTATCCCTCGTCCGGGCTTTCATGGTGCTGTCTCTCCTGCTGTCCATTCTCGGCTTGATTGCCATGAGCCATTATTATGCAGACGAGAGTTCCAAGGACATTGCCATCCGGAAGGTCTTTGGAAGCACATTGGAGAGTGAGATCCGGAAGACCGTACAGGAATACCTCGTTTTGCTCGGCGTGTCCGCCGTCATTGCCGTCCCCATCGCCATCCGCCTGGCCTCCCGGCTTCTGGAGCAATACTCCTACCGAATCTCCGGTTACGGATGGGTATTTCCGGCGACCGTGGTCATCGCCGCCGTCGTCGCGTTCCTCTCCATCTTCTGGCAGACGCTGACGGCGGCGAAGACCAATCCGGCGATGGAACTCAAAAAGGAGTAGGGGAGCCCCGGTCAGGGGGTGGCCAGGGCAATCGTAAGGAGCTGGTAATACAGCACGCTTGCCAGGCGGATGCTGCCTTCTTTGCCGGGGTGAAGATGGTCATTGTCTGCGCCATAGTAGAATTCCTGTCCGTAGAGAGGATTCATGTTGCTTGCGGCGTGAAGGTCCACCACGTTGACCGACCAGATGTTCCCTGCCTCCTTGATTGCGTCGACGTATGCGTCCAGATACTCTCCGGCCCGGTTCTGGTAACTTTCTTCCGGCTGGACGTTTCCTTCATTTATGCGGAACCAGCCGCGGTGCAGTGGAGTCAGCAGCACTACGGGACAGCGGGGATATGTTTTCTTGATCAGTTCCATGGCGATGTTGATGCGGCCCTTCACGGTCGAGCTGTCCATCACCGGAATCCGGCGCTTGCGCAGCTGCATGGTTGCGGGCTCCCGCATGTCTGTCCCGGCCAGAACGTATTCTTCGACCTCGGTGAACCACTGCCCGGTTGGAACGCCCATGTTGTAGTCGTTGGTCCCCATCAGGATGAGGATGGCGTCCACTTCCTGTCCGTGCTCATCCTGCAGTTCGCCGAGCTGGTTCGGGATATCGTCCCATTCCCTCCCGGATACGGCGTAGTTGTAGATGTCGAGATCTAGCCATTCCTGCAGGTAGCCCCAATATTGGGTGATGCCCCAGCTCCGGCCCAGGCCTGGATCTGTGATTGAGTCGCCGAACAGGGCGACCCGTTTTCCCTTCCATGGATGTGAGAAGTCCTGCGCCTGTGCAGAAACTCCCATGCAGAGCAGGAGAATTACGGAGAATGACATGGCGATCACTCTCTCCAGTCTTCGTTTCAGTTCCATATTGTGCAATCAGTCATTAGAAATGCAAGATGATTCCGGCTTCAGGATTGCCGCGATGTCTTCCATCGAAAGGGCGTCTTCCACGCGGATTCCGCCGTTGCGGGTGCGGCGCAGGCTGGAAAGGAACGCGCCGCTGCCGAGCGCCTCTCCGAGGTCGCGGGCCAGAGCCCTGATGTATGTGCCCTTGCTGCAGTCCACCAGGATGTCGGCGATTGCCAGTTTATACCCTTCGAGGCTGTTCACATTGATTCTGCCGGATGCGCCGTTGGAGGAATCCGGCGCCTGCGAACCGGCCGATGCCTCCAATAGCTTATAATCCAGAAGCTTCAGGTCATAAATCGAGACTCTGGACGACTGCAGCACCGAGCTGTCGACGGGCTTGCCGGACTTGTACAGTTTGCGGGCCATTTCGTAGGCGCGCACCCCGTCCACGCTCTTGGCGCTGAAAAGGGGAGCTATCTGGTCCTGGTCCCCGATAAAACGCGGCAGCAGCTCGCTGATGCTCTTTTCCGAAACCCCGTCAAGCGGGCAGATGGCATCGATTTCTTTTTCGCGGTCGTAGGAGGGAGTGGTGGCTCCGAAGGCGACTCCGGCAATGTATTGTTTCGGCGACTTCTGCAGCTCGTCGGCCAGTTTGGTGGCCTTGCCTATGCACACGAGAAGCACTCCGGTGGCCAGCGGATCCAGCGTGCCGGCGTGGCCGACCTTCAGGTTTTTCTTGTGGAAGTGCTTGATTGCCATCCATTTGACCTTGCGGATGACATCGGCTGACGTCCATCTGTAAGGCTTGTCGATGGGGAGTATTATACCCTCGGGATAATCGTCGATGTTATCTGTGAGTACCGCCCCCCTGTATGCTGTGAATGCGCTCATCGGTTTGCAAATTTACTATTATTCCTTAACTTTGAAGACCATGGATACCAAGAAAATCATCATAGTGGCAGCCGTAGGGCTTGCACTTGCCGCGTGCGGCAACAAGGATTCCTCCAAGGCGGCCCTTGAACAGGCTGTCAAATCGGCTATCGCGGAGACGGTCGGAGGCGCTCCCGAGAAGGTAAAGATTTACAATATCGAGCAGACCGGTTCCGTCACGCTTGGCGAAGAGCTCGAGCGCCGGAACAACGCAATCAATCTCCGCATCAAGAAAAACGGGGAATATCTCGTGGACTACAAGTCACAGGGCATGACGAAGAATGCCGCCAAAAAAGAAGCTGACATCGCGAAGGACCGCGAAAGGCTCGCCGGACTGGAAGAGATAGCCGCGGCTCATGCCGCGCAGGCCGACAGCGTAATCGCTCTCATCTACAATCTGAGCGGCGAGGCCGTCAATGCGGAAGGCGGAAAGGTTAAGGTTGACAACATGTACGCCGCCGTCACTCCCGACCTCCGCGTGCTGGCGTTCGACAAAGATGCCCGGGCCCTTCTCAAGAGCACCGGGCATGCAATTCCGGGTTACGACGGCCTCTATTCGGCCGGCGGGGAGGATTAATTCTCTACCTCGAAAGTATCAGGCGCGGCCGTGTTGGCGCGGTAGTGCGGGGCGTACAGGCTCTCCACCACCGCGGCGGGGCACTGGAATGCACCCGACCTGGTCACGTAGTACTCTTCATAGACTTCCGTCTTCTCTTCGGGATAGCTCTCATACCACAGTTCGATGCGGTCGGCAAGGACGCTGCGGTAACAGCCGTAGCGGTAGCCGGAGGTCTGGTCTACCGGAACGAGGCCGGCATTGTGCGGGAGGGTGATGCGGACGAAGCTGCGGTTCTCTTCATTATTGATGGCCCATTTTATGCGGATGCGGTCGCCTACCTTCAGGGAATCGGCAAGTCCGCCTGAAACTGAACCGCGATAGTACCATTCTCCGGAGGGTTTGCTGTACTCGACGGGTTGCCTGTCGATAGCCATTCCGTTGCCGGTGGCGATTATTTCGCTGAATGGCTTGGTATACTCCGCGCTGAGCGCCAGGACCCTGGTGTCGAGCACTGCCTGCGAGGCGTCCATCACCGATGCAATGGCTTCGATGTAGCCGGGATCGTCCTCCCAGTGCTGGGTTTCCTTCTGGAGCATTATCCACAGGCGGATTCCGTCTGAAATGTCGTTGTGACCGCTGGTTGCCAGAAGGTTGCAGAGCCTGCTGTGGGCGTAGAGCTCGGTCTCGAGCAGGCCCCTCCAGGGCATCACCAGGTTGGGATAGTAGATGCCGCCGTCCTTATGGGGTTCGGCATACTGCACCAGCGATTCCACGTCTGCCTTGAGCGACCTCTTGAGCCTGCCTGCGGCCATCAGCCTGATGCCCATGGTGCGGGCGAGGGAAGTGCCGCCTTCGAGTTCGGAGAGGTTCTTGAGCGTGGCGAGGCGCCTGGTCTTGGCGAAGAGCCAGCCGTTGAGGCCGCGTTCCTTCGAGGGAACGAGGTACGAGCGTACGCTCTTGCGGAAGTCCCTGGTAGTCTTTTCGTTGAAGCTCACCTCCGGGAAGAGGCTGCGGACATACAGGTACTGCTGCATGCTGATGCCGCAATACCACCAGCGCGATGAACTGTGCGACTCGAAGAATTCCTTGTCGAGGAAATGGACTGCCGCCTCTTCGTCTATGATGCCGAGGCCCCTCATCCTTTCCAGCACTATTGTGGTGACCATGGGTGAGGACGACATGCCCTTGAACCATGAGAAACCGCCGTCTTCGCCCTGGAGGGCGAGGAGTTTCGAAATGATGCCTTCACCGTCGAATTCCACTTCCTGCCCGAGCCTGTCGCAGAGCGACTTTGCGTAAAGCGCTTCGGAAAGCGATATCGCATTTTCGGCGTCGGGGGTGATCTTTTCAGGCAGGGCTTCGCGTATCATGCCGAGGATGGAGATGTCGCGCAGGCTTGCCTCACTGCCCGGGACGTTGACGAACGCATCTCTCAGCGAAGCTTCCAGCTCCTGTGCCGATGCGCCCTGGAGAAGCACGCCGGAATGGGACTCGGTAAGCGTCTGCACGGCTTTGCGGACGGGAACCGTGACGAATACCGCGTCTGAACCGATCGGAAGGGTCGTGGGCTTGAAGGTGATCTTGAGCCCGAGGACATCCACTGCTGGCGCGGTGACGGGGAAGTCGAAGCTGCAGGAGCCGCCGCCCGGCACCTTGACCGTCTTGGAAGAAGAAGAGAGCACGGGGCCGGTCTTGTAGGACGCGCCGTCTATGAAGTCGACCTGCAGCGTGCCGTCGGCATCGCCGATTAGGGTGCTGGACAGTCCCACGCGCACGTTCCACTTGTCGCCTTCGTAGATGAACTTGGGCTCCACGAGGCTGATCTTCACCGGAATGGTGACCACCATCTCGCGCCTGAGGGTTTCGTTGCGCATGTCCTTGTCGTGCGAGAACAGCTGCACGAAGAAGGTGGAAAGCTTGTCGGCGTTGGTGAAACTGAACTGCACCGTGCCGTCCTTGTCGGCCTTGAGGAATGGCTCCCAGGCTATCGTGGTGGCAAAATCTTCGCGGATGGGGATGTCTTCCGCTTCCGCTTCGGGAGCCACCCCTGCTACGGAATCGGCCATAGGCGCATCGACGGCAGCCTCTTCCACCATCATTTCAACCTCGTCGAAGCGGCCGGCGGCCTTGCTCAGCACGTTCCTGCCGTACGCCATGACGTATTCGTGACGGCCCTCGTCTACGCCGGGATAGTTGCTGTATGAGATGTAGGGGACAGGCCACGGGTCGGATTTTACCGAAACCCAGCTGTTAGGCATGAAGCGCTCGGTGCTCTTGTCGAATATGGTGGCTGCGACTTCCGCTCCGGGGCCGGTCTTGATGGTGAAGGTGTAGTGGGCGCCCGGTGACGTGGTGTCGAGGAAGCGCTCGAAGCTCAGCGGCATGTCGTAAGCATGATTTTCGCGTCTCCTGCTTACACTGTGGCTGTAAACCCGCTTGTTCTGGAAGTAGACTATCTGCAGGGACATGGTCTGGGGGTAGCTGTCCAGATAGGGGTATCTCACCTCTGCGGTGGCGTAGCCGTCACCCTGCGGGGCGAAGCGTATCACTTTTCGCTCCAGCAGCTTGTCCCCGGTTCCGTAGAGCTCCACCGCGGCCCAGGTCACTTTCTTGCCGGCCACTGCCTTTATGGCCAGGTCGCTGCCGTCTGCGGCGGAAATATCCTTGAAATAGTAGTCGATGTCGTACTCGGGTTCCCGGTCTGCCTGGATGAATACCCATTTCTCGAAGTCCATGGTCTCGCCGGTGACGTCGGTTACCCTGACCCTGACGGCGTAGCGGTCGCCCCAGCGGGGGTTTTCCTTGACTACCGGGAAGGTGAACGCGAAGCGGTTCTTTTCGGGAGAAAGCTTGCCGGAGGCATAGTCGAAACCGTTGTGGCTGACCGTATATGTGATTTTAGCGCCGCTCAGGGAATGTCCGGAATAGGCCATGACGGTACCCTTGATGGTTACCGAATCTATGGGGTAGTGCAGTTCCGGAAGCTTGTCGAAGGTGAGGTCGAAGGTGGGAAGGACGAAATCGTCCACCAGCACGTGTTTACGCCCTTCGACAATGCCTTTCCTGAGAATCTCTATACTGTACTGACCGTTCCGCTCGGTCCTCCTGAGTACGAACGAGCCGGCTACGCTGCCGTTTTCGTTGGTCGTCAGTTCCAGCCGCTCGAGCTCGTCGCCCCTGGCGTCCTTCAGGACAGCGGTCACCTTTTCTCCGGCCTCGTTGGCCTTGATGGTGTAACGCCCGCGGTACAGGACAGCCTTGAAGAAGACGGTCTCGTCGGGCTGGAAGGCCGAACGGTCAGTGAGGACGATGCATTGCTGGCGGGCCCTGTCTTCGAGGTCGTCGGCATAGTAGCTGCCCGGGCGGATTTCCCTGGAGGCCCTGTCTCCGCTGCGCAGGCGCAAGGTGCAGGACTCCTTTGAAATATACTCTGAAACGTCGGCGGGAAGATTGGTGAAACCGTCGAGCTGGAAGTCCTTAAGGGTTCTGGTCACCTTTCCGTTCCTGATAAGCTCCACGTTCACTTTGGCGAGAGGTTCTCCGCTCATGAAGTCGGCGGCCCAGATGCCCAGGCCGTCGGCGTTCCAGCGGCTCGATGCGGAAATGGTGTACTTGGTCCACTCCCGGGTCTCGTCGTCTATGCCGGAGGCAGTGCATTTTATCTTGTAGATTCCGTCCGCGAGGTCGGGAAGATCGATGCGGAGGGCATCCTTGACATAGTAGCTCTTCTTGGGGTTCGCCAGTAGCTTTTCCCAAACCTTGGAGCCGTCTTTAAGTATCTGTATGTTAACGGATTCGAGATTCTTAAACTCGAAGTCCACCGAACTGTCTTCCACGTCGAAGCTCAGGCTTTTGGAGTCCATCTGGCTGATGAGGTCGGCGGCATCGTCGCAGCAGTCGGCTATGGCCTTCTCGTCTCCCTTGAAGGCCTTGCCCCGTTTGACTAGGGCGTCGCATTTCTCGCGGAAGGCGAGGAACTGGTCGGAAGTGGCCGATTTGTTGTCAGTAAGCCGGTTGAATTCCTGGCGCAGGAGATCCTCCTCGGCCATGAGGGCCGCGGCGGTGCCGGCATACTTTTCGGCGAAGCCCTTGAGAAGGGGACCGCTGTCGTTCTTTTCCACAATTGCCTGATAATCAACGAAGGCATTCAGCGGATAGGAGCCGTATTCCTCCTTCATTCTGCTTTCGGGGAAGAGGCTCCACAACACATAGTCCCAGTCGCTTGCGAGAAGCGGCCTGAGAGCATTGGCGAACTTGTAGTGGCTGACCTTCCAGTCCCTTAACCAGAATTCGGGGTTCTTTGAAGCCTTCAGCTTCTTTTCGTTGGCGAGGATGTAGTCCAGGAGATCTTTCCGGTAGGTGTTCCGGCGCATGTAATAGACGGCCGCCGGTTCGCCGAAGCCGATTATTTCCTTGCGGAAAGCATTGTCGAGCGAATCGCGCAGTTTCCAGTTGGTCCTGACCCTGACCTCCTTGAACTTGTCGCAGGCATCGTAATAGTCCCATGTCAGGTGCTGTCTGGTAGCCTCCTTCTTTATGGCCTCCAGTGCCTTGAGGGCATCTTTAGGCTTGTCCTGATCCATGGCTGTCCGGTATTCCTTCCATTCTTTCGACAGCTTGTGGCCGTTGTTGTCCGCTGCGGGGGAAGACGCGGTAAGGAAGGGAATGATCGAAAGTGTCATAAGTACTGGTAATAAAGTTTTCATGGTGCTATTGCAAGTTGTCGAAATATGTGATGGCTTCAGTAACTACAAAAGTAGAGCCACCGATGTAAATCAGGTCCTGGGGGCCTGCCAGGGACAGTGCAAGGGCTATGCCGTCGGCCACTCCGGGGGCTTCCCTGAGGCTGAGTCCGGGCCGCAGGTGCGAGAGTTTTTCGAAGAGCGCGTGGTGCGGCAGGGCGCGGGGCGTGTCGGGCGAAACCAGGATGTACGTAGCGTCGGCGGGCATGAGCGGGGCTATTCCCGCAAGGTCTTTGTCCGCCATTATTCCGTAGACTATGATCAGATTCCGCCCCATGGCGGCAAGCCGGCTGAAATTGAGCTGAAGCGCCGGAGGGTTGTGGCCGATGTCGCAGATTACCCTCGGCTTTTTGCAGAGAGTTTCCCATCTGCCCCTCAGCCCTGTCCTTTTCGCCGTCTTTTCGATGGCGCGGATGTCGGGGGCGTATCCGAGTGTTTTCAGGGCGATGAGGGCGGTATGCAGATTCTGCCTCTGGCACGGGCCCTGCAGGTCCATGCGGGGGAGGACGGCGGCCTCGTCGACGGGGGAGGGCTCGCTGTCTGCGAAGATGAGGGGGCATCCGAGGGCCTCGGCCCTGGCGCGGAAGACGGGGGCGGTTTCGGGATCTTCCGCAGCTACCACGGCAGGCACGCCGCGCTTGAAGATGCCGGCCTTCTGCACGGCTATTTCGGCCCTGGTATTTCCGAGCAGCGCGCAGTGGTCCAGCCCGATGGAAGTGATGACGCAGAGATCGGGCGTAATGATGTTGGTGCTGTCGAGGAGCCCTCCGAGGCCGGTTTCGATGACGGCGATGTCCACTTTCTGCTTTGCGAACCACCAGAGGGCGAGGCCCGTGGTCATTTCGAAGAAGGACAGGCCCGAGGTGTCATATTTCTGGAAGAAGTCCCAGACCTGCCGTTTCGTGGGCATCCTCCAGCCGCGGCCGGTTATCACCTTCATGCGCTCCCGGAAGTCCGTCAGGTGCGGCGAGGTATACAGCCCTACCCTCAAAGGTATTATGCTTGCCAGCATGCTCGCCAGCATGCTGGCGACACTCCCTTTGCCATTTGTGCCTGCCACGTGAATGCACCTGAACCGTTTCCACGGGTCTCCCAGCTTTGCGCTGAAGGCGCGCATCCCCTCGAGCCCGGGTTTGTAGGCATCGGGGGCGAAGCCCACGTTCTGGACCGAGGGAGAAATCAGAAAAATCTTCTCCAGAAGGGCCTCATAGCTTTTTTCGTCGTACTTCATTTGCATCTGATTTCAAAAATAACTATTTTTGAGGGATTTCGCATAGGAAGATGACGGAAATATTATCTGCATTACATTCCCGGTACATCATCGACGGTGTGCAGCAGGAGCTTACTCCGGCCCAGATTCTGGACAGTGTAAGGGCTCCTTTCGGGGCGGGTCCGGAGCTCACCGGCGGCGCCGTTGCAGGCAGGATCGTGGACGAAAGTCCCGGCCCCGCGCTATCTACCGTCGAAACCGATCCTTCCATGGTCGACAGATACCTCTCTGCGGTCATGAGGGTAGTGCGTCGGCCGTCTCCCGTCTTCGCCGCCCAGTACACCCGTTCCCGCATCGAAAAGGCCCTCCTCGACTGCCTCTGGCGCATGGGCCATTTCGGCCTCGGGGACCTCTGCCTCGACGCGGTCTGGACCTGGAACGATTCCGAAATCGGCAACATGGCCGGCCTGTACAGTTCCGTCCAGGCGGCGGGCGAGTTCCTCGATTCGCTCGACATGCACATGCGCTACTATTCCGAGGAAAAGGGCAAGCTCGGAGTGGCTTTCACCGCCGACTTGCGCCCCGGCATAGATGAAGACAGCCTCATCGAGCTGCCTTTCGGCAGCGAAAAGCCCAAGCTCGGTGCGGCATCGCTTCCGTCAGTATTGAATCCCGATCCCAAGAGCTGGATAGTCTACATCCCCTTCGACACCTCCCTCTACCGCCTCGGCGGATCCCTCCTGGCTCAGGCGCTGAAAGACAGCCCCGCCGTAGCCCCGCAGGTGAACGACCCCGACTATTTCATCGACTGCTACGAGGTCGTGAGGGAACTGGTGGAAGACGGAATCGTGCTTTCCGCCGCCACCGTCGCCGACGGAGGGCTGATCGCCGCCGTCAAGGGTATGACCACCTCCAGAACGGGAGCATGCATAGACATTTCCGACCTGCGCCGCGCCACCGGAAGCGAAGATCCGGTGCGTCTGCTGTTCGCCGAAGTCCCCGGCGCGCTGGTTCAGATAAGGGACATCGACTTCGACTACCTCGACGCCGAACTGCTGCTGCAGGACGTCGCCTTCTATCCTCTCGGACATCCCGTCCCCGGAGGGGGAGTGAAGGTGCTCGAATCCGAGAAAAGCGGCATCCAGAGTATCCTGGATTCGCTCCTGAGAAATCAGAACGGGGAGGGGGAAGACTGATAAGACTATGGGAAAACCGAAGATATTCGTCCTTGACACCAACGTGATCCTTCACGATCACAATGCCATCCATCATTTTCAGGACAACAACCTGGTGATTCCGGTGGCGGTGATAGAAGAAGTGGACAAATTCAAGAAGGGCAACGACACCCTCTCGTTCAACGCCCGGCATTTCATGCGCGACATCGACAAACTCACGCGGGGCAGGAATTTCAAAGACAGGGGAGTGTCCCTCGGAAAAGACAAGGGATACATAAAAGTGGAGCCCAATCATCCCTTCAAGCCTGAGCTCGCCGATTTGTTCAAGGATGACATCCAGGACCACCGCATTCTCGCTACCGCGATGTGGGTGAGGGACAACAACCCCGGAACCTTCGTCGCGCTGGTAACCAAGGACGTCAATCTCCGCATGAAGGCCAAGGCGGTGGGAATGGAAGTGCAGGACTATCTGACCGACCGCCTCGAGGAAGAAAAGATAGAAATGGCCAGCAGGGAGGTGCAGACCTATACCCTTGCCGGCGATATCCTCCAGGCTCTGTGCTACGGGCCCGAGAATGCCATTGAATGGAACAAGGCGGTGGAGAAGGAACCTGCGGCTAACCAGCTGTTCAAGTTCCTCTGGGAAGGACAGCAGGCGGAGCCGGTATGCGCCCGCTACGACTCCGACCGCGGCAGGATAGTACTGGTGAAGGCTCGTGAAGCATACGGCATCCGCCCCCGCAATGACGAGCAGAAGATGGCTCTGGACGCCCTCTTGAATCCGAAGGTGGAGCTGGTTTCCCTCACCGGCGGGGCCGGTACCGGCAAGACTCTCCTGGCCCTGGCTGCCGCGCTCGAACAGGAACATGATTACGACCAGATAATCATCTCCCGTCCCACCGTCATTCTCGGCAATCAGGACATAGGTTTCCTCCCTGGCGACCAGAAGAACAAGATGGCCCCCTTCCTGCAGCCCCTGATGGACAATCTGAACGTCATCAAGGGCCAGTTCAAGCCGTCATCGCGCGAAGCCCAGAAGATAGACGGTCTTCTGAACGATGAAAGACTCATCATCGAGCCGCTGGCGTATATCCGCGGCCGCAGCCTGGGGCGCTGCTATTTCATCATCGACGAGGCCCAGAACCTCACACCCCTGGAAATCAAGACCATAATCACCCGTGCGGGTGAAGGCACCAAGATAGTCTGCACCGGCGACATCTTCCAGATAGACCAGCCCTACCTCGACCAGTGGTCCAACGGACTGTCCCATCTGGGCGAGAAAATGTCGGGGCAGAAACTGTTTCAGCACGTTTTCCTCCGCAAAGGAGAAAGGAGCGCGCTGTCAGATTTGGCTGCGAAGTTGCTGTAAAAACTATTTTTTCTTATCTTAGCAGGCTGAAAATTCAACTAATAATATAAAAATCGATTATGTCAGATCTTAAGAAACGCGTGTATCGCTTCGGCGGAAAGAATGCCGAAGGCGACGCTTCCATGCGTGAGCTCCTTGGTGGAAAGGGAGCCAACCTGGCCGAAATGAGCAAGCTCGGCCTCCCGGTGCCCGCCGGATTTACCATTACCACAGAGTGCTGCACCGAGTATTACCAGCTCGGAGGAGGCTACTCCGAAGAACTGAAGCGCGACGTGGCCGAAGCCCTTGCCGCGACCGAAAAGATAATGGGCAAGAAATTCGGCGACCCGAAGGACCCGCTGCTCGTCAGCTGCCGTTCCGGAGCACGCAGCTCCATGCCCGGCATGATGGACACCATCCTGAACATCGGCCTCTGCTCCGCCACCATTCCCGGAATGATTGAAAAGACGGGCAATCCCCGTTTCGTATACGACGCATACAGGCGCCTCATCATGATGTACTCCGACGTCGTCATGGAGAAGGCCGAGGGCATCGAGCCCGAAGACGGCCAGGGCATCCGCCAGCAGCTCGACCGCATGATGGAAGAGCTCAAGGAAGCCAAGGGTTATGCATCTGACACCGACATCACCGCCGATGAACTCCGCGACCTTGCCGAAAAGTTCAAGGTACGCATCAAGGAAGTTCTCGGCGTTGAGTTCCCCGACACCGCCGAAGCCCAGCTCTGGGGCTCCATCGGCGGCGTGTTCAAGAGCTGGAACGGCAAGCGTGCAATAGCCTACAGACGCATCGAGAAGATTCCCGATGACTGGGGCACCGCAGTGAACGTGCAGAGCATGGTGTTCGGCAACATGGGCGAGACTTCCGCCACCGGCGTGGCCTTCTCGCGCAACCCCGCCACCGGCGACAACAAGTTCTACGGGGAATGGCTCATCAACGCCCAGGGCGAGGACGTGGTTGCGGGTATCCGCACCCCGAACCCCCTGAACGAGGCCACCAAGAACGACCATAACCGCAATCTCAAGAGCCTCGAGGCCGCAATGCCCGAGGTCTATAAAGAGCTCGACGCCATCCGCATGAAGCTGGAAGCCCATTTCCACGACATGCAGGACATCGAATTCACCATTCAGGAAGGCACGCTCTGGATGCTCCAGTGCCGTATCGGCAAGCGCACCGGCCTCGCCGCCCTCCAGATGGCCATCGACATGCTCGACGAAGGCATGATAGACGAGCGCACCGCAGTGCTCCGGGTATCTCCCTCGCAGCTCGACGAAATCCTCCATCCGGTGCTCAATCCCGCTTCCGAAAAGGGCGCCACCGTCATCGCACGCGGTCTGCCCGCTTCCCCGGGCGGAGCCGTCGGCACCATCGTCTTCACTCCCGCCGACGCCATGGCTGCGGCTGCATCCAAGAAGAACACCATCCTCCTCCGCGAGGAAACCTCTCCCGAAGACATCGAAGGCATGCGCGCTTCCGCCGGTATCCTTACCCAGCGCGGCGGTATGACCAGCCACGCAGCCCTCGTGGCCCGCGGCTGGGGCAAGTGCTGCATCGTAGGCTGCGAAGGCATGAAGATCGACTTCGAAGCCAAGACCGTGCGTTTCGCCGGTTGCGACAAAGTCTTCAAGGAAGGCGACTACATCTCCCTGAACGGCTCCAAGGGCCAGGTTTACGGCGAGAAGATCGAAACCATGGATGCCAGCGAGAATCCGCTCTTCATCCGCTTCATGAACATCGTGGACAAATACCGCAGGCTCGGTATCCGCACCAACGCCGACACTCCCGAGGACACCAAGAAGGCCCTCTCGTTCGGCGCCGAAGGCATCGGCCTGTTCCGTATCGAACACATGTTCTACGGCCGCAACAGCGAAGTGCCCCTGATGAAGCTCCGCAAGATGATCCTCTCCAGCACCGAAGACGAGCGCCGCGAGGCCCTGGCCGAACTGCTGCCCTTCATGAAGGCGAGCGTCAAGAGCACTCTCCGCATCATGGACGGCAAGCCGGTCACCTTCCGTCTGCTCGACCCGCCCCTGCACGAATTTGTGCCCAAGAGCGATGACAAGAAGAAGGAACTTGCCAAGGAACTCGGCATCACCGTATACGAAATCGACAAGCGCGGCGAGCAGCTCCATGAGGTGAACCCGATGATGGGTCACCGCGGAGTCCGTCTGCACGTGTCGTTCCCGCTCATCGCCGAGACCCAGTACCGTGCAATCTTCGAGGCTACCGCCGAGCTCATCCGCGAAGGCATGCACCCGATGCCGGAAATCATGATTCCGGTTACGGTAAGCGCCCGTGAGCTCAACTTCCAGAAGGCTATCTGCGACCGCATCAAGGCCGAGGTCGAGAACCATCACTATCCGATGGACATCAAGTACCACTTCGGCACCATGATCGAAATCCCGCGCGCGGCCCTCACCGCCGACCGCATGGCCCGTACCGCCGAGTTCTTCAGCTTCGGTACCAACGACCTCACCCAGATGACCTTCGGCTTCAGCCGCGACGA
>CAMHKQ010000033.1 GCA_946185745.1 uncultured Bacteroidales bacterium | reverse complement strand
AAGCTCAACAGCTTCTTCGATAACAAGCTCAGCATCACCGGCGCGGTTTACCAGCCCGGCACGTATGAGCTTTCTTCCAAGGTCCACACCGTAAAGCAGCTGGTGGAGCAGGCCGGCGGCCTTCTTCCGGAGGCGTTCACCGGCAGGGTCGTGGTTCACCGCGAGCATGAGGACCACACCCTTGAGGTCATTTCCCTCAACCTTGGCGAGATTCTCGCAGGCAAAGCGCCCGACTTCGAACTTCAGAAGAATGACGAGCTCCAGATCGTGAGCAAGCCCGACCTTCAGGAAAGCCGCACCATGACCATTACCGGCCTCGTGGTTTCCCCCGGCTCCTATCCGTTTGCCGAGAACACCACAGTCGAGGATCTCATAATCATTGCAGGAGGCCTCCGCGACGGCGCTTCCACCACCAGGGTGGACGTCTCCAGGCCCGTGAAGGACGCCGCGGGGCAGGTGGCTCCCGACAAGATGGCCACCGTCTATAGCTTTGCTATCAAGGACGGTCTGGTGGACGACGGCGTTAAGGGTTTCGTGCTCGAGCCTTACGACGAGGTGATAGTCCACAGGAGCCCCGCCTTCAACATTCAGAAGCATTTCTCCGTCAGCGGAGAAGTGAATTTCCCCGGTACGTTCACCATGTCCAACCGCCAGGAGCGCATCAGCGACCTCATCCGCATGGCTGGCGGCGTCACCGAATTCGCCCATCTCGACGGGGCCCGTCTCTACCGCAGGTACTCTTCCGAGGAATTGCTCAGGGCTCAGGACGAGAGGCGTATCCTCCTTGCCCAGGGCGACACCACAAGCGTCGATTTAGTGTCTGTCCCGGAATCCTATTCCGTCGCCATCAACCTCAGGGAGGCCCTTGCCCATCCCGGCGGGAAGGACGATATAGTGCTTTTCGAAGGTGACGCCATCAGCATTCCGCAGATAAACGAGGTGGTGAAAGTATCTGGCGCAGTAATGATGCCCGCGGCCTTCGCCTACAATTCCTCTTACACTGCAGGCAAATACCTGCGCATGAGCGGCGGCCTTGCCAGCAAGGCCAAACTGAGCCACGCCTACGTGGTGAACACCGACGGTTCCGCCAGGCCTTATTCTTCCGGCATGAAGCTCAAGCCCGGCGACGAAATAATAGTCCCGAAGCAGGAACCGAAGGAGTATAACGAGCACACATGGTCGAGTATCGCCACCGTCTCCTCTGTAATCGCTTCTCTCACCACCGCCCTCACTTATGTATTCTTAATCGTCAGATACACGAAATAGTCATGGATGAACAGAAACAATATACGGAGCCCGTATACGAAGACGAGGGCTTCGAAATAGACTGGGCGGGCATTTTTGCAAAGCTGCTCAAAAGGTGGAAGTTCATTTTCCTCGTGTCTTTCATCTTCGGCTGCCTTGGCATAGCAGCGGCCCTTCTTGCGAAGCGCTACTATCAGGTAACCGTCACCCTTGCCCCTGAACTCCAGAAAAGGGGCACAAGCATCAACAACATAACCAGCATGCTCGGCCTCGGGAACATCAGCCTCGACAACTCTTCCGATGCCATGTCCATCACCCTTTTCCCGGAGATTTGCAACAGTACGCCCTTCATCACGAGCCTCTTCGACGTAAAAGTGGATCCTTATTATTCCCCGAAGGCAAAGCTGGCAGGCGCTCCCGCGCCACAGCCCGTAACCGTCTTCGACCATATGATGGGTTATGACAAACCCAGGAAGAAGGTTTCGGAAAAGAAACTTGCAAAGCAGGAGGAGTACCGCAAGGTGTTCAACGACGCCGTCGTGGATGTCTCGGCCCTTACGCCCAACCAGCAGAAGGTTGCCAAGGCTCTTAAGGAGAGCATAGGCGCCGACGTCGACAAGAAGACGGGAGTAACCACCGTAAGCGTGGTAATGGACGACCGGCAGATGGTCGCCCAGCTGGCAGACACCGTAACCGCAAGGCTTCAGGAGTACGTCACGGCGTACAGGACCAAAAAGGCCATCGACGACTATAATTATTACGAACGTCTTCGGGAAGAGGCTCACGCGAACCTGGTAAAAGCCCAGCAGGCCTATGCAGCACGGGTGGACTACGACCGCAGCGTCATCCTCCAGAGCGTCAACAGCGAGAAGGAGCGTCTCCAGCAGGAGGCTAATCTCGCCAACCAGCTTTATTCCCAGATGTCCCAGCAGGCCGAGATGGCCAAGGCCAAGATTCAGGAAGAGCGTCCGATGTATGCAGTCATCCAGCCGGCCACGATGCCCTACAAGGCTACCAAGAGCCGCGCCAAGACTGTGATTATTTGGGGATTTGTCGGGGTGCTGCTTTCCTGCCTCTGGGTGGCGTTTGGAGAAGATTTTGTGAAGAAGGCCAGGAAAGGGGTGAAGGAGAAGATGGCGGAGGAATAGAGCTCGGGGGCATTTGGGATTTGGCCGCTGAAGCGTCCACATCCCTTGCCGCTCGCCGCGGGGCCCTAGCAAGCAAAACACCCTGTCGCGCAGCGATGGGGTTATTTTTTATCGGTCGTCTGCGAGCTAGCTCGCGAGCGACCGATAAAAAATAGCCCCGTGATGTGCCTGCACATCACAGGGTGTTTCTGTTTGCGGAAAGACTGGGATTCGAACCCAGGAGCCGCTTTAGGCGGCCACACGCTTTCCAGACGTGCCTCTTCAGCCACTCGAGCATCTTTCCTGATTGGACTGCAAATATAGTGATTTTTTCAGAATTCCAACTATCTTTGTAAAGATGAAAGGAACTCTCACGCTGTTTTTGTTCGCTTCGCTCTGCCTTTCTTTGTCTGCGCAGACGATTGCTGGTCCGGGACAGATCATCCCGGTACCGGCCAGAGTGGTGGAAGGAATAGGGGTTTGCGACGCCCTTGCGGAGCCTGAGGTACGCATAGATGAAAAGGCATTCCGGAAAGCGGCGGGCAAGCTTGTGCCCGACACTCCGGAGGCATATCTGCTCGAAATCACGACGAAAGGCATCAAAATCCTCGCACCTGGCGAGGAGGGCGCTTTTTACGCGAGGCGTAGCCTGGAGCAGATGAGGGCGGGAGTCGACGCCCTGCAGTGCTGCACCATAGTGGATTACCCGCGTTATGTCTACCGCGGATTCATGTATGACGTGTCCCGCAATTTCCGCAGCGTGGAATTCCTGGAAAAGCAGATGGACGTGATGGCTTCGGTGAAGATGAACCGCCTGCACATCCATCTTACCGACGGGGCCGGCTGGCGTCTGCAGATTGACGCTTTCCCGCGCCTGACCTCGTTCGCCGCATGGCGCACCGCCGACAAGTATTACGACTGGCACGACCGCAGCTATGTAGACGTCTCCATTCCCGGGCATCCTGCGGCCTACGGCGGCTATTATACGAAGGACGACATCCGACGGCTGCTCGCTCACGCACACGAGCGCTACATTGAAATAATCCCTGAAATCGAAATGCCCAGCCACAGCGATGAGGTAACTGCCGCATATCCGGAGCTTTCGTGCACCGGGGAGAAAAGCAACGACCTTTGCCTGGGCAATCCGGCGACCATGAGTTTCTTCAAGCGGGTTCTGGACGAAGTCATCGAGCTCTTCCCAAGTGAATACATCCATATCGGTGGCGACGAGGCGAACAAGGAAAACTGGAAGCATTGCCCTAAGTGCCAGGCACTTATGGAAAAGGAAGGCCTTGCCGATGCGGACGCCCTCCAGGCCTGGTTCGTCGGCGAGATCGGGGCATACCTGAACTCTCGCGGCAGAAAGATGACAGGCTGGGACGACCTGCTCGACGGCGAGGTGCCCGAAGGGGCCACAGTCATGGCATGGTGGAACGCCGAGGCGGGCACCAAGGCTGTGCGGCGGGGGCATGAAGTCATCATGGCCCCGGCTGAACGCTGCTACATCCAGCGTCTGCCGGACGCTCCAAGGGTCTGCAGGAGCGCTGAAGGCATCTACCTGCCGACGGACAGCGTGTATGTCTTCGAACCGGTGCAGAAAGATATGACCCCCGCCCAGGCTGCGCTGATAAAAGGCGTTTCGGCCTGCATGTGGACGGAAGGGGTCGACAGCGAGGGCTTCGCCGAAATGCTGATGTATCCGCGGCTGCTCGCCATGGCGGAAGTGGGCTGGAGCCTGCCTGCAAACAAAGACCTGAAGGGTTTCAGAGAAAGGGCGACTCAGTATTGCGCGAAGCTGAGGGAACGCGGCTATGAGACTTTCCGGCTCGAGGATGAATACGGCCAGAGGAAGGCCTATTTCCAACCCCTGGAGCATCTTGCCAGGGGAAAGAAAGTGACCTACAACATTCCGGTTTCGGAGCGCTATCCCGCCGAAGGCCCATCGACCCTTACTGACGGCAAGCAGGGTGGCTGGAGTTATCTGCCCGGAAGCGGCCGATGGCAGGGCTTTCTGTCCGATATCGACGTGGTCATAGACCTTGAGGAAGTGCGCGAAATCCATTATGTGGGCGCCACGTTCATGCATTTCTATCCACATGAAGTGTGCGCTCCTTCAAGGGTGGAGGTCTCCTTCTCGGACGACGGGCAGCATTTCACCCGGGCCGCGGCAATAGACTCCGACGTGCCGGAGAAGGACACGTCAACACTCTTCTTCCTGTACGGAGCACCGGTTTCGGGGAAGGCACGATACGTCCGTTTCCAGGCATTCCAGGGCTCCCGCCCATGGCTTTTTACCGATGAAATAATAGTGAATTAGGCAGCATATGTTCATGTTCATCCTCGCGGCTTTCCTGCCCGCGGCAATCCTCTTCTGGTACGTCTTCTCGAAAGACATCAATCCTGAGCCTACCAGGCTTGTAATCAAGGGCTTCCTCTTTGGAGTGCTGGCGATTTTCGCCTCCGTGCTCATCTCGGGGCCTATGCTCCGGCTGGGTGTTTTCACCGAGGAACCCGCCACATTCCTCGATGCGCTGAAGACCGCGTTCCTAGGCGCCGCAGTTCCGGAAGAATCCGCCAAGCTGTTCATGCTCTGGCTCCTGTTGAGGAAATGCTCTGCCTTTGACGAGCGTTACGACGGCATAGTCTACGCCACTGCCGTGGGTCTCGGTTTCGCCTCTTTCGAGAACCTGATGTACCTCGCCATGTCGGGGATGGGATTCTTCCAGGTTGCCATTTCAAGGGCGTTCCTTGCGGTTCCCGGTCATTTCGCCTTCGCGGTAGTCATGGGCTACTATTATTCTAAGAAGCATTTCTCATGGAATGAAGACGAGAAGCGCGGGGCCGGACTCAAGATGTGGCTGTATCCCGTAATCCTGCACGGGGTTTATGATACTATCTGCTTTGCCAGCGGGCTCAACGAATCGCTTTCAGTGTTCGTGACTTTCATTCTCCTGGCGTTCTGCCTTGTGCTCTTCCGTGCGACGCGGAACAGGATTATCCGCGAGGCCGCTTCCAACAACACCGAGAAGGGTTTTTATGCGGAGCATAAGGACTTTTACGAAAGTCCCCGCCATCAGAACAACTATGGCAGGGACTACAATTACTATTATTTGAACGACGACGATTCCGTCGACGAGCAGTAGGCTATTTCTCGTAGAGCTTTTCCTTTGCCCTCGTGAGCTTTTCCTTCATGGCGTCCACACAGTCGGTGATGGCCTGCTCGAAGGTCTGGGACTCGCGTTCAATGACGAGATCCGCTCCGGGGATGTGGGTCTGGATCTTAGCCTGTTTGTTGTCGGGGCTCTTTCCGAGGGAAAGGGTAACCTCTGCAAGCTGTTCGCCGCCGGCGGGGAAGAACTTCTCCAGCCTGGCGACCTTCTTGTTCACATAGTCGACCAGCTTCTGGTCGGCGTCGAACTTAAGGGTTTTCAGATTTATCTCCATAGTTGACATCTGTATTTGAAGCCCTTGGGTGGGCTTTGTTGTATTCTTTCCGCAGCCTCTCCATGCTGTTGTGGGTGTAGACCTGGGTGGCTGCCAGCGAGCTGTGCCCCAGGAGCTCCTTGATGGAATTGAGGTCGGTGCCGCCGTCCAGCAATTCCGTTGCGAGGGTGTGGCGCAGGACATGGGGGGATTTGCGGCCCGTAATGTCCGTTGTTCCGAGCTCCTGCTTGACCGCCCTGTCCACGAAGACGGGATACAGCCTGCCGCCTTCGGGGGTGCGGAGCAGGGGAGAACTGCCTTCGCCCGGACCCAGCATATGGGATGCTGCACTCAAATATAAGGAAATTTCTTCACATAGGGAAGGGGTGAGCGGAATTTCCCGCATTTTATCTCCTTTCCCCCTGACGGACAGGACTCTCCTGGAAAAATCCGCCGATGCGACGTTCAGGGAGATGAGCTCGCTGCGCCTGAGGGCCGTACCGTACAGCATAGACACTATCAGGCGGCGCAGCCTCCTGCCGTACAGTTCCGCCGCTGTGCCGTCCTTCGCGGGGAGCGACATCAGCAGGTCCAGCTGATCCTGCGACACCGCAGGCGCCGTGGAGCTCAGATAGTCCTTCATGGATTCCTCGCGGTAAAAGACCGGCAGGCGCTTTTCGGTTTTGGGTTTCGGAACCAGTTTTACCGGATTGGAGGCAAGCAGGCCCTGTTTCATCGCCCATCGGCAGTAGCCGCTGATCACCGAGAGGTGAAGGTCCGCCGTCCTGGCGCTTGTCTTCCTGTCGTCGAGCAGGTGAACCTCGTAATTCCGGATGCCGGTGGTGCTGAGATCGCCCGAGTACTCCCGGAATTCCTCCAGCACCGAGCGGTAGATTTCCTGCGTGCGGGGGGAATACCTCCGTACGCCTGCTATATAGGAAATATAGGAGTCTATCTGCATTCCTTGAGGCCTATTTCGGCGGCCTTTTCGCGCAGCAGGGCGTCGGCTTCCTCGAAATTGTTGCCTATCCTGCCGTCGAGTATGGCCTCCTTTACATATTCCTTGAGCTGCCCTATGGTGTTGCAGGGTTCCAGACCGTAGAGCTGCATGATATAATCGCCCGTAATGGGATTTTTGAAGTTGCGGATGGCGTCCTTGGCCTCCACCTCCACCAGCTTCTGTTTCACCAGCTCGAAATTGGCATGGACGCGGCGCACCTTCTCGGGGTTCTTGCTGGTGATGTCGGCGTTGCACAGGAGCATGAGGTCGTCAATGTCGTCGCCTGCGTCGAAGAGAAGGCGGCGTACCGCCGAGTCGGTAACTTCGTCGTCCACCAGGGCGATGGGGCGCATGTGCAGCCAGACCAGCTTCTTGACGTACTTCATCTTTTCGTCCAGAGGGAGCCTCAGGGAAGTGAAGATCTTGGGGACCATCCTGGAGCCGACCAGGTCGTGCCCGTGGAAAGTCCAGCCGGTGCCGGGAACATATTTCTTTACCGCAGGTTTGCCTATGTCGTGCAGGAGCGCGGCCCAGCGGAGCCATAGCTTGCCGTCGCCGTCGGCTGCCGCGACGTTGTCGAGTACGGCCAGGGTGTGGGAGAAAATCTCCTTGTGGCCCCTTCCGTCCACGGTTTCCACGCCTTTCAGGGCGGCCAGCTGCGGCAGTATGTAGGGGAGCAGGCCGGCCTCGTCCATGAGGATAAAGGCTCGGGAAGGTCTGGCGCAGAGGAGCATCTTGTCGAGCTCTTCGGCGATTCTTTCCTTCGAGAGGATTTCCAGCCTGGAGGCCATCCTGCGCATGGATTCCATGCTTTCGGGGACTATCCTGAACTCCAGTTCGGGAGTGGAGAGCCTGGTGGCGAAACGGATTGCGCGGAGCATCCGCAGGGGATCGTCGGAATAGGTGGTGTCAGGCTCGAGGGGAGTGCGGATGATGCCCGCGGCGAGATCGCGAATGCCACCGAAGGGATCGACCAGTTCGCCATAGGATCCCTCGTTCAGCGAGAAGGCCATAGCATTGATGGTGAAGTCCCTGCGGAGCTGGTCGTCCTCGAGGGTGCCGTTCTCCACTATGGGTTTGCGGGACTCGCGGCTGTAGGATTCCTTCCTGGCCCCGACAAACTCTATTTCGTCGCCTTTGAAATGCATCATGGCGGTGCCGAAATTCTTGAAATACGACACCTTGGAGCCGGTTTTCACGCCCACTGCGCGGGCGAAATCCAGACCGCTGCCTTCCACCACTATGTCGATGTCGCCCGACGGCCGGCCAAGGAAGCAGTCGCGCACGTAGCCGCCTATGGCGAAGGCCCGCACTCCCAGCTCGGACGCGGTTTCACTCACTATTCTGAAGATTTCTTTCCGGACGTATTCGGGCGTTACTGTAGACATAGCATTTCTTCGTAGGAAGGCAGGCTCGCGCAGGACGAGAACCCGTCGCCTTCACGGCGGTAAATATAGGTATTATTTCCGTTTGTGAGCATGATGTAGCGCACTCCCAGCGAAGCGTGGTAGCGCAGAGCCTGCGAGGCCGTGCGGCCGTCGACCTTAACCGTAGGGCGTTTGCATTCCACGACTGCAAGCGGACTGCCGGAACGGTCGTAGATGAGGATGTCGGCCCTGTAGGCCTTATCGCCGAATTTCATGGACACTTCGCTCATCATGAGCCCCGCAGGCACTCCGGCGCCGGAAAGCACGCCGATAAACCACTGGCGAACCTTCTCTTCAGGGGTCTCTGCAACCTCTTTCCTGCGGAGCGGATCCCAGATCATGCGCTCAGGATTTTAGCGGTGAGTTCAACCAGCAGCTCTTCCGGGGAGGCGGCTTCGCCGTTTCCTCCCTTGCCGCGGAAATCATATTCGCAGAGCAGGGAGATGATGGCCATGGTGCGCTGGAGCGGATAATTGCGCACGGCGGTGTCGTACTCGCGCACGAAGAAAGGATTTACTCCCAGCACCGCGGCGGCGTCTTCCCTTGAAGGACGGGGATTGCCCTGGAGGAAGGCCTCGTATTTGAGCAGCCTGTAGAAATGGGTGTAGAGTGCGCTGACGGCCGGAGGCATGGCGAATTTTGCGCCGGAGCCCAGGCGGGATGCGATTTTAAGCGCCTTGGCGGCGTTGCGGGCCGACAGCTCCCTGGTGAGCTCGAAGATGGAGAATTCGCGGGAGATTCCCACGTTTTTTTCTATGTCCTGCACCGTTACCTGTCTGCTGCCTTCGGGCAGGTTACGCAGGAGCTTTTCTGTTTCGGCTGCTATCACGGAGAGGTCGGTCCCGGCGGATTCGCCGAGCAGTGCTGCGGCCTGAGGGTCTATCTGCAGGCCCTTGGAACGGTAGAAACTGATTATCCAGTTGCCGATTTCATAGTCACGTACGGCGGGGGAGTCCACGATGACGCCCGTCTTCTGGATGCTCTTGTACAGGCTGAGACGCTTGTCGAGCTTGGCGGAATGCAGGAGCAGGACAAGCACAGTGCTGTCGAGGGGCTCGGAGGTGTAGACGGAGAGTCCTTCGATGCCCTTGAGGGCCTGGGCCTCCTTTACCACTACCAGCTGGCGTTCCGCCATCATGGGGAAGCGGCGGGCGGCGGAGACCACCTGCTCCACGGTTACGTCGCCTCCGTAACAGATGGTTTCATTGAAGTCTTTTTCGTAGTCCTGCAGGCAGTTGTCGACTATAGCCCTGCAGACCAGCTCGGGGTAGTACGATTCTTCCCCCATGAGCAGGTATATCGGCTTGAAGACGCCGTTCCTGACATCTTCAATTATTCCGGCGCACTGCGCCGCTACGTCTGATCCGCCTTTCGCCATGGGTACAAAGGTTCTGTCCGTAATTACAGTACAAATTTACAAAATAAAATGCGTAAATTCGCAGCGCTTGAAATAATTGCAGGATTTTTTATATTCTTATTGTATTTCGATAAATTTTTATTATTTTTGCGAAAAATAAACTGACTTTATGGCATTGATAGAATGTAAAGAAGTATCCAAGTCCTTCGGTCCGAAGGTTGCGCTCGACCATGTGAGCGTGAACTTCCACGAAGGAAAGGTTACCGGTCTGCTGGGCCCCAACGGCGCCGGCAAGACCACCCTTATCCGGATCATCAACCGGATAACCATACCCAACGGCGGGGAGATTCTCTTCCAGGGCCGTCCCATCACCCAGGCAGACGTGGAAAAGATCGGCTATATGCCCGAGGAGCGCGGCCTTTACCGCAAAATGAAGGTCGGCGAACAGGCCATGTTCCTGGCCCAGCTCAAGGGCATGTCCCGCGCCGACGCCCTGTCCGCGCTCAAGGACTGGTTCGTCCGTTTCGGCATCCAGGACTGGTGGAACAAGAAAGTGGAGGAGCTCTCGAAGGGCATGGCCCAGAAACTCCAGTTCATCACCACGGTGGTTCACAGGCCGTCCCTCATGATACTGGACGAGCCCTTCAGCGGCTTTGATCCCGTGAACGCCGACCTGGTCCGCAAGGAGATCCTCCGCCTGAGGGACGAAGGCGCCACCATAGTGCTATCCACCCACGACATGGGCAGCGTCGAGGAGCTCTGCAACGACATCGCCCTCATCAACAAGAGCAAACTCATTCTCAGCGGCGACGTACAGGACATCCGCCGCAGGTACGGCAACGACAACATCGAGCTGGAATACACCGATGAAACCGGCCGGCACACCGAGGTCCTTCCCCGCGAGACCGGTGGCAACAGCACGCTCAAATCCTTCATCGACAGGGGAGTGACGGTAAACAGCTACCGCGAGCTCATGCCCCGCATGAACGACATCTTCATCAATCTCGTAACCGGTAAAGAAGAGGAGGAACAGCAATGAATTTCCGCAATATAGGCCTTGTAATCGGCCGTGAATACAATACCCGTGTAAGGAAGAAATCCTTCCTCATCCTCACCTTCGTGGTGCCCGTCCTGTTCGCCGCTCTGTGCTTCCTGCCCACCATCATAATGATGAACACAAAGGAAGAAACCCGGGAAGTGGCGGTGGTTGACAGGAGCGGCATCGCCATGCCTTTCCTCACCAACAGCGATGCGGCGAATTACTACGATTACTCGAATTCGGATCCCGACTCCCTGAAAGCGGAGCTGGATAACCTGCACAAGGACATCCTGGTGATCATTTCCCCCATCGACTCCTCCAGGTCGGTAAGCGTGCAGACCTTCAGCAAGAAGCCCGCGGGCGTCGATTTCTCCGAAAGCCTTTCCAGAAGGGTGTCCAATGCGGTGGAAGACTACCGTATCAATTCCTACGACATAGCAGGCCTGGACGAAATCATGTCCAGCGTGCGGGCCAACGTGAAGGTACAGGAATACACGCTCGGCGCGGACGGCAAGGAAACAGTTTCTGAATCAGGCATTTACATGGTCGTATCCATGGTTCTGGGCATGCTTATCTACATGTTCGTGGCTATGTTCAGCGGCATGGTGATGAGCAGCGTCATAGAGGAAAAGAGCTCACGTGTCGTGGAGGTTCTCGTGTCGTCGGTGAAGAGCATAGACCTAATGTTCGGCAAGATTATCGGCGTCGCGCTCGTAGCCCTCACCCAGTTCGCCCTGTGGATACTCCTTACTGCCGCGATCCTCGGTATCGGCGGTGCCGCCTTCGGCGGAAAGATACTCGGCAAGATGGCCGATCCCGCCCAGCAGGAGCAGATGATGGAGATGGCCACCGGCGGCATCGGGGTGCATCCCGACCTCACCACCGTGATTGCCAACATGGACGACAGCAACAGTGCCAAGGTCATCCTTACCACGCTCGGAAACATTCCGTGGGGCACTCTCCTCGTCTCCTTCCTCATTTACTTCATACTCGGATATCTCCTGTACGCCTCGCTCTTTGCGGCCGTAGGCTCGGCGGTGGAGAACGAAGCCGACAGCACCCAGCTGCAGCTGCCGGTCACCATTCCGCTCCTGATCGGCTTCTTCATAGCCCTCATGGCCATGCGGAATCCGTACAGCCAGGTGGTCTGGTGGGGGAGCATGATCCCCTTCACTTCGCCCATAGTGATGCTTGCGCGCATTCCTTACGGCGTGCCCACATGGGAGCTCGTCGTGTCGATAGCGGTGCTTGTCGCCACCTTTGTGCTCTGCGCCTGGGCATCGGCAAAGGTCTACCGCGCCGGCATCCTTATCTTCGGCAAGAAGGGTACCTGGGCAGACCTGTGGAAGTGGCTCAAACAGAAGTAATTCAGAAGGCTATTCCCTTGTAGAAATCCAGGAGTTCAGCCTGGTAGAACAACTCGCAGCGGGCCTGCGCAAGGTCCGATTCACTCTTGAGAGCGGCATTCTTCGATTCGTTGAATTCGGTTATCGAAGCTTTGCCGTTCTCATATTTTGCCTTCACCATGTCGAAGGACTCGTTCGCGGCTTTGGCCGCCTGCAGGGAGCTGTTGAAACGGCTCCTGGCCGCCACGGCGTTGTAATAGGCCTGCTGTATTTCCTTATAAAGGGTGTTCTTCGCGTTCTGCAGCTGAAGCTCCTGGGCGCTGCGGCCAATCTGTGCGAGCCGCACGGAATTGCGGGTTGAGAACTTGTTGAAGATGGGCACGCTTAGTGAGAGGCCCACATACTGGCTGAAATTGTTGCGGAGCTGCTCGGCGAACGACGGGGCGGCTATACCCTTGGTGGTGTAGTAGTTGGAACCGATTCCGCCGGAGAGCGAAAGGGACGGATAATATGCGCTTTTCGCAATCTTGATCTGCGAATCGAAACTGTCCAGAACGAGCTCTTCGTAACGAATCTCCGGCCGGACCGCGAGGGCCTGCTCGAAGATGTCTTCGGGGTTTTCGAGCAGACGGGGTTCCATTTCGCCGATGGGGGCTATGGAGAAGCCCTCGGGAGAGGGGAGTTCCAGCAGCTGCGAAAGCGTCAGGAGGTCGAGGTTTAGCCGGTTCTCGGCCTGGGTGAGCGTGTATCGGCTCTGCTCCATGGTTGCTTTCTGCTGAGACAGTTCAACTGCCGAAGCCTTGCCGTTGGAGAGCATCTCCGAGAGCCTCTCCACCTGCATGGAATCTATCTCCACCTGCCTTTCAGACACCCCCAGTACTTCCATGTCGTAGAGAATCTGGACATAGGCGGCCGCGACGTTCATTGAAAGGTCGTTCTTCGCCCTCAGGAGGCTCTCGTTAGCAGATTCCAGATCGAGGGCGCGCAGTTTTATGGTCTCTTCCGTGCGGAAACCCGAGAACAGGTTAGCGGAGGTACCGAGGCTGAAGCCGGTGCTGGCGGTATTGGTGTTAACATAGGTGTTGTCGGCGGAGAGACCGCGTCCGAACGAAAAGTTCTGCGACGCTGAAGCATTTACGCCTGGCAGACGGCTCATTTTTGCGCTTTCCAGCTCCACTTCGGCCTGTTTTGTCGCAAGGTCCTGCCGCTTGACGGTAAGGTTGTGCTCCAGAGCGTAAGAAATGCAGTCCTGGAGGGTCCAGGGGCTATTCTGGGCAGATGCGGACAGCGCCGCGAGCATGCTTATGGCTATGAGGCTGATTCTTTTCATGACGGGCTACTTTTTCTCTTCGAATATCTGGTTTCCGCGGACCTTTTCATCGCTGGAGAGGCCTCCCTTTATCTCTATGTCCACACCGTTCGAAAGGCCGGTGACGACGTTGCGTTTTTCGTAGCCGGTGCTGTCGGACATGACCACGTAGACGAAGGCGCTGTCACCTTCGAATTCCACCGCGCTCTCGGGCACGGAGAGCACGTCCTGGGCCCTGTGGAGGATTATTTCGGCGTTGGCGCTGTAGCCGGAACGCACCTTGACGTCCGACGGGACCTTGACCGCCGCCTTCACCTCGAACTGGTTGGTGCCGTTGTTCTCGGTGGCCTTGGGCGAGATGTATTCGAGCGTGGCGTCGAACTTGAGGTTCTGCAGGGCGCCTATTGTAATGGTGGTGGGCATGCCTTCGCTGATGCGGCCCACTTCGGTCTCGTCTATGTTGCCGTCGAAGATGAGGTCGTTCATATTGGCAACCGTGGCGATAGTCGTACCGTCATTGAAGGTGTTGCTCTGGATCACTGAGTTGCCGACTTTCACCGGGACGTCCAGGATAAGGCCGGTGATGGTGGAACGGATGAGGGTCGAGCTCGATTTGGCATTGCTGCTGGCAACACCGTCACGCACCACTTCCAGGGATTCCTGGGCCGAAGCCCTTTCCTCCCTGGCCTGGGAGAGGGCCTGCCTGACCTTGTCGAACTCTTCGGCGCTCACGAGCTGCTTGTCGTACAGGGCTTTTTCACGCTCGTAGTTGGTCTGGGCCTGCTGCAGGTTGATTTCCGAGAGGCGGACGCGGCTCTCTGCGGAGCTGAGCGCGCTCATGTCGGGAATCACCTTCACCTTTGCGATGATTTCGCCAGCGGTGACTTCCTGACCCGCCTCCTTGTATATTTCGCTGATGATGCCGGAAATCTGCGGCTTGATGCTCACCTCGTCGCGGGGGATGATCTTGCCGGTGATTACGGTGCTGCGCTCAATGGTTTTTACCGAGGGGGTGAGCGTTTCGTAACGGTCCTCCTTCGGGCGGGAATTCCGGTACAGATACACGAATGTCCCGATAAACAGGAGCCCTATCAGGGCGAAAATGATGTACTTGACGATTTTTTTCATATGCTGTTGTCTTTATTATTCATCTCTCATGGCGTCCACGGGCCTTATCTTCATGGCCCTGAGGGCGGGGGCAAGGCCCGCCAGCACACCCAGCGCCGCCAGTCCGGCTACAGCGGCCACGGCGGGCCAGAAACCGATCTGAAAGTGGGCGGTGAGCACTCCGTCCTTGGTGGCGGCAAGCTCTGCACCTGCCAGTATCAACACCGAGAACACCACACCCAGCAGGCCGGCGCCCGTGGTCAGGAGTATGCTTTCGCCTATTATCTGCCCCAGGATCATCCGCGGGGTGGCGCCGATTGCACGGCGTATGCCGATTTCCGTAGTGCGTTCCTTCACCGTAACCATCATGATATTGCTCACTCCTATGGCTCCGGCGAGGATGGTTCCGAGACCGACCAGCAGGATGAGGATATCCACAGCCCGCATGAGGTTGTCGACCATGCGGAAGATGGCTTCGGTATTCACCGACATCACTCCGAGTTCGTCTTCGGGGTCTATGTTGTGCCGGCGGGCCAGTACGTGGCGGGTCTTCGTCTGTATGTCCTTGACCATGACGCCCTTTTCAGCCGTGATGCCCAGCAGGTCCACCCGTTTTCCCCTGCCGTACAGGGCCCTGAACAGGCTGAGCGGAATCGATACGGTCTGGTCGGCACTCGCGCCGATGGACATGTCGCCGGCGTTGATGTCCATGCCTACTACAAGGTAGCTCACTCCGTCCACCTCGATTCGCTTTCCGCAGGGATCTCCTCCCTCGGGGAAGAGGTTCTCGTAAACGCGCTTCCCGATGACGCAGACCTTGTTGCTGTTGTATTCGTCGAAGGCGTTGAGCCCGCGGCCGTATTTGATTTTCGGGGTCTCAATCTGGTAATACTCGTAAGTGAGGCCCTTTACCGATGCCGAGGAATAGCTCTTGTCGTCTCTCACTACCTTGGTCTGCCATGTAAGGCAGATGGGGGAGATGCTTGCCAGTCCCGGAACCTGCGTCTTGATTGCCTCGATGTCGTCGGTGTCCATGGTCCAGGTGCGGCCTTTCTGGAAGCCCGCATAAGGCTTGGACGTCTGGCCTGGGATGAACAGCGCAGCATTGGTGGCAAATCCCTCGAAATTGCGGGAGAGAATCTCCTTCAGGCCCGTCGAGCCCCCGCTGAGCGCCAGCAGCATGAAAATGCCCCAGAACACCCCGAAGCCGGTAAGGACAGTGCGGCTTTTGTTGCGCGTGAGCGTATCCAGCAGCTCCTTGTAGTAATCTATGTCCAGCCACTTGCTACTCATCTCTCAGCGCTTCTATGGGTTTGACTCTGGATGCCTTCCAGGCGGGAATCAGCCCGGCAAGGGTGCCTGCTGCTATTATGAGGATGGTGGCGCCTGCCGCCACTCCCAGCCCCACGTTCGGATCCTTGAAAATGTAGAGGTACATGTGGCCCTCTTCGTTGATGCCCACGTCGAGCGGATTGCTGGCTATGGTGGCGTCCATTACCTTGCAGGCTATGAGCCCGAGGAGCATGCCTATGTAGCCGAAGAAGGCCGTAATAGTGATGCTTTCCCCGAGTATCAGTTTGAGGATGCTCCAGGGCCTGGCTCCAATGGCCTTGCGGATTCCGAATTCGTGGGTGCGTTCCTTGACGCTGATAAGCATGATGTTGCTCACGCCCACGATGCCGCTGACCAGGGTGAAAATGCCCAGTATCCAGAGGGCCACGTTGATGATGTTCATGGCCTTGTTGGTCTGAAGGTCCTGGGTGAAGCGGTTCCAGATATATGCCACCCGGGGATCGTCGGGGGCGGCATAATGGAGACGGGCCACGGCTTCCTTGAGGCGGGCCTCGAACTGCTCGTTCTCCTTCATGCTGGTCAGCCCGTGGAAGGTGAAGACTATTCCGTCCACCCGGTCGCTTCCGCCGCGCAGCATCTTAACCACCCCGAACGGCGCGTAGCAGTAGTTGGTGTTGCTCATCTCGTCGGTGTGGATAATGCCTATCACTTTGAATGCCAGGCCGTTGATATTGACGTAGCTGCCCATTATGCGACGGTAATTCTCCTTGTCGTCGAGGAGGTTCTTGGCCAGCCTCGAATTGATAACCACTACCTTTGCAAAATCACGTTCGTCGTTGGAATTGATGAACCTGCCGGATTCCAGCTTTATCTTTTCGATGTCCTTGAATTCGGCGGTGGCGCCCCTGACGTTGGCGCTGACGTGCTGCGCCCCCATTACGATGGTGGATGAAATGTAGATCTCGGGACTCACTATGTCGATGACGTCGCTGAATTCGGGGCTTTTGAGCAGGGCGACGTCCTTGCTGTCGAAATTGATCCACGTGCCCTCCTTCATGCCCTTGTAAGGTTTGGAAAGCCTGCCGGGCCATATCTCCATGGAATTGGTCTCCACTTCGAAACGGTTGTTCATGAAGGCGTTGAGAAGGCCGTTGCCGGCACACAGCAGGGCGATCAGCATGAATATGCCCCAGGATACGGCGAAGCCGGTGAGGCTCGTCCGCAACTTGTTGTGGCTCAGGGTTGCCCATATTTCGCTGAGGGTGTCGAACATGCCGTCTTCCTATTTGATGGTGCTGCCGTCGCCGAAACGGGAGGCATCGTGCCTGCTGTTCTCTTCGATGGAGCCTATCACACCGTCTTTGATATGTATGATCTTGTCGGCGGCGTTGGCGACTCCGCTTTCGTGGGTAACCACGATTATCGTCATTTTCTCCTCGCGGTTCAGCTTTCCCAGCAGGTCCATGATTTCGACGCTCGTCTTTGAATCGAGGGCGCCCGTGGGCTCGTCGGCAAGGATGATGTCGGGGTGGGTTACCAGAGCCCT
>CAMHKQ010000032.1 GCA_946185745.1 uncultured Bacteroidales bacterium | reverse complement strand
CCGACCACACCCACGCCATCATCGCCGCCGATGCCATCGCCGCCGGCAAGCACGTATACGTCGAGAAGCCCCTCACCCTGTACACCTACGAGTCGAGGCTCCTCGCCAAGCTGGCAAAGAAATACGGCGTGGCCACCCAGATGGGCAACCAGGGCGCTTCCAGCGAAGGCACCCGCAAGGCCCTCAACTGGCTGTGGAACGGCGAGATAGGCGAAGTCCGCAAGATCGAGGCCTTCACCGACCGTCCCATATGGCCCCAGGGCATCCCCACCCCCACCGAGAAGATGGCAATCCCCAAGACCATGAACTGGGATGCCTTCATCGGCCCGGCGCGCTACCGCGAATACAATGCCGCCTACACCCCGTGGAACTTCCGCGGCTGGTGGGACTTCGGCTCCGGCGCCCTCGGCGACATGGCCAACCACATCCTCCAGGTGGCTTTCCTCGGCCTCAACCTGGGCTCTCCCTCCGAGGTCATCGGCAGCTCCACCATGCTCATGAGCGACTCCTGCCCCGTCGCGGAGCGGATTACCTACCGCTTCCCCGCCCGTGACAACATGCCCAGGCTGGCCCTTCCCGAATGCGAGCTCACCTGGTACGACGGCGGCATCCAGCCCAGCATGCCCATCAATATGCCAGAGGGCAAGCACTTCGATCCGAACGGAGTCTGCATCTTCTACGGCTCCAAGGACACCATGGTCGTAGGCACTTACGGCAGCGAGCCGTTCCTCTGCTCCGGCCGCGAGCCCGTCGTTCCCGAGCGCTGCCGCGTCATCGAGACCAGCCATCAGCAGGACTGGATCCGCGCCTGCAAGGAAGACAAGTCGAGCCGCGTCATCACCGCGTCCGACTTCAGCCTCTCCGGCCCGCTCAATGAAATGATAGTCATGGGTGTGGCTGCTGTCCGCCTGCAGTCCCTGGGCCAGTGGCTCAAGTGGGACGGCGAGAACATGCGCTTCACCAACATCCCCGCCGACGCCACCATCCGCGACGTCGTGGTGGACAAGTTCAACATCGTGGACGGTCATCCCACCTTCGACCGCGAATACAGCGAGCCGGTGAACGCCCGCGAGTACGCCGCAAGGCTCATCAAGCCTGTCTACCGCGCAGGCTGGACTCTTCCCGAAATACCTAATGTCTAACCGAAACCATAAATCAAAATGAAAAAAGTCTTATTGTACATCCTTCTTTTTCTCTTAGGCGGCTGCTGCGGATATTTCCTCGGCAAGGGCTGCGGCAAGTGCACGAAGGACAAGGAAAAAGCTGAAATGGATCCTCTCGCTTACAATGTCGTGGAAAAGGCGCAGGTCGACCTTTCCACCTATGCCAAAGACGCCGAAGGCTACATCACCCTGTTCGACGGCAAGAGCCTCGACGGCTGGCGCGGCTACGGCAAGGATGCCGTTCCCGTGAACTGGAGAGTCGAAGACGGCACCCTCAGTTTCAAGGGCTCCGGCAACGGCGAGGCCCAGTCCGACGGCGGCGGAGACATCATCTTCGCGCACAAGTTCAAGAACTTCCAGCTCGATTTCGAATGGAAGATCTCCAAGGGCGGCAACTCCGGCGTGTTCTATCTGGCACAGGAAGTTACCGTTCCCCGCGAGGGCGGCGAAGAGTACCTCCCCATCTGGCAGAGCGCTTCCGAGTACCAGGTGCTCGACAATGCCAACCATCCGGACGCCAAGCTCGGCGTCGACGGCAACCGCCAGAGCGCTTCCCTCTATGACATGATTCCCGCCAAGCCCCAGAATTCCAAGCCTTACGGCGAGTGGAACACCGCATCCATCATGGTCTACGGCGGCACCGTCGTGCACTCCCAGAACGGCGTGAACGTGGTCGAGTACCATCTGTGGACCCCCAAGTGGAACGAGATGCTCCAGGCCAGCAAGTTCAAAGAGGGCGGCGACTTCCCGGTTGCCTACGTGCTCCTCAAGGATATGGGCGGCCCGAATCACGAGGGCTACATCGGCTTCCAGGATCACGGCGACGACGTGTGGTACCGCAACATCCGCATCAAGGAGCTTTAGCCATGCGTAAAGTCCTGTTCATGTTCATGGCGGCAGCGATGTTTTCAGCGTGCGGCAAGCCGGCGGCCCTGCCCGAAAAGGAGATGGGCCTCCAGCTCTATTCCATCCGCGAACTCATAGGCAGCCCCGAGAAGTACGCAGCGAACCACGAAAAGGTATTCGCCGAGCTCAAGAAGATGGGCTTCACCGCAGTGGAGGCGGCATCCTACGGCGACGGCATGTTCTATGGCGTGACTCCCGAGCAGTACAAGGCCGATGTCGAAGCCGCGGGCCTCAAGCCCCTGTCTTCGCACGCCACCCGCAACCTCACTCCGGAAGAGACTGCAGCCCACGACTTTACGGCCGCTCTGGAATGGTGGAAGCAGGCTATAGCCGCCCACAAGGCGGCCGGCATGGAGTACATCGTCACTCCCTGGTCGGACGTTCCCGCCACCCTCGCCGAACTGCAGACCCGATGCGAGTTCTACAACGAGGTCGGCAGGCTCTGCAACGAGGCGGGCCTGAAGTACGGCTACCACAGCCACTCGCACGAATTCAGCAAGGTGGAAGGCGTGAAGATGCTCGACTACATGATCGAGCACACCGACGCCGACAAGATGTTCTACCAGATGGACGTCTACTGGGCTGTATTCGGCCAGCAGAGCCCCGTTGAGTACTTCGAGAAGTACCCGGGCCGCTTCACCATGCTCCACATCAAGGACAAGTACCAGGTCGGACGCAGCGGCATGGTCGGCTTCGACGCCATCTTCGGCGCGGCCGGCAAGGCCGGGCTCAAAGACTACATTGTCGAGCTCGAAGGCATGCCCGAGGGCGGCGATATAATGGACGGAGTCCGCGAAAGCGCGGAATATCTCCGCGCCGCGGACTTCGTAAAGGCTTCTTACAAGTAACTACTTGTTCTTCAGTACAGTTCCGCCATCCGAGTAATCTACGACGATGGCGGAATTCTTATGTACCCTGCCCTCCAGGATTTCGCGGGCGAGCTTGTTCACCAGCTCCCTCTGGATGAGGCGCTTCACGGGACGCGCGCCGAAAGCGGGGTCGTAGCCGTCGCGCACCATCGCGTCTTCGAAGGCCGGGGTGTATTCCAGCACCACGTTGTCGGCTTCGAGCTTCTTCTTGAGGAGAGCCATCTGCAGCCTCACTATTTCGCGGATGTTTTCCGGAGTGAGCTGGTCGAATACCACAATCTCGTCTATGCGGTTGAGGAATTCGGGACGCATGCGCAGCCTGAGCTCCTCTTCCTTAAGGTTGCTGGTCATGATGAGGATGGTGTTCTTGAAGTTCACAGTGCGGCCCTTGTTGTCGGTAAGACGCCCGTCGTCAAGCACCTGCAGAAGCGTGTTGAACACGTCGGCGTGGGCCTTCTCTATCTCGTCGAGCAGGATTACCGAATAGGGCTTGCGCCTCACGGCTTCCGTGAGCTGGCCGCCCTCGTCGTATCCCACGTATCCCGGAGGCGCGCCGATGAGGCGGCTCACGGTGTGCGCTTCCTGATACTCGCTCATGTCGATTCGGGTCATCATGCTCTCGTCGTTGAACAGGAATTCCGCCAGTGCCTTGGCGAGTTCTGTCTTGCCCACGCCGGTGGAACCGAGGAACAGGAACGAGCCTATGGGACGGTTTTCGTTCGAAAGCCCCGCGCGGCTGCGCCTGACTGCGTCGGATACCGCAGCGATGGCCTTGTCCTGGCCTATGACGCGCTTGTGGAGCTCGCTTTCCATGCGCAGGAGCTTCTCCTTCTCGCTTTCCAGCATGCGGTTCACGGGGATTCCGGTCCAGCGGGCCACAATCTCCGCGATGTCTTCGGGGGTTACCGCCTCCGACATGATCGGGTTCTTCACCGCGGCCTGCTTCTCTTCGAGTTCGGCGATGCGTTGCCTGGCCGCGGCTATCTTGCCGTAGCGCAGTTCCGCCACCTTGCCGTAGTTGCCCTGCCTTTCGGCGATGCGGGCCTCGTTCTCGTCGGCCTCTATGGACTGGCGCATATCCTGAAGCTCCTTGAGGGTGCTCTTTTCGGCATCCCAGCGTTTCATGAGCTCATCCCTTTCGGCCTGAGCCTCAGCGAGTTGGCTGTCTATCTTTTCGGACTTGAGAGATGTGCCCTCGCGTTTCACCGCCTCCTTCTCTATCTCCAGTTCGCGTATTTTGGAGTTGAGGATGTCGATGGGTTCCGGCACGCTGTTCATCTCCAGACGGAGCTTGGAAGCCGCCTCGTCCACCAGGTCGATGGCCTTGTCGGGGAGGAAACGGTTGCTGATGTAGCGGTGGCTCAGGTTCACTGCGGCGATGAGCGCGTCGTCCTCGATGCGCACCTTGTGGTGGTTCTCGTATTTTTCCTTGAGGCCGCGCAGGATGGCGATGCTCTCCGCGGGAGAGGGTTCGTCTATCATCACCTTCTGGAAGCGGCGTTCCAGGGCCTTGTCCTGCTCGAAATACTTCTGGTATTCATCGAGGGTGGTGGAGCCTATGGTGCGCAGCTCGCCCCTCGCCAGGGCGGGCTTCAGGATGTTGGATGCATCCATGGCGCCGGAGCTGCGGCCCGCGCCGACCAGAGTGTGAATCTCGTCTATGAAGAGGATGATATCTCCCTCGCTTTCAACAACTTCCTTTACCACTCCCTTGAGCCTTTCCTCGAATTCGCCCTGGTATTTGGCGCCGGCTATGAGCGAACCCATGTCCAGCGAGAAGAGCCTTTTCCGCTTCAGGTTTTCGGGCACCTGGCCGTCCACTATCTTGCCGGCGAGGCCTTCGGCTATTGCGGTCTTGCCCACGCCCGGCTCGCCCACCAGAATGGGGTTGTTCTTGGTGCGGCGCGACAGTATCTGCAGCACGCGCCTGATTTCGTCGTCACGGCCTATTACCGGGTCGAGCTTTCCCTTGGAAGCCGCATCGGTAAGGTCGTTCGCATATTTGCTTAAGAATTCGTATTGCTTGTTTTCCATATACAATTAACCTCCTTCGCGGTGAAGGAGGTCAAATTGCATTCCAGTGACAGTTTGTCAGGACCTACAGCGTGCGGTAGCGCTCTCCGTAATAGAGCTGCTGCGCGAGGTAGTCGTCGGGATAGCTGATCTCGAAGTCGACCACTGTGCGGCCCTCGCCGAAGACCGGGGTTATTTCCGGATTGACGAAACCGCCGTAAGGCTTGAGGTTCAGGGCCTCGTACCTTTCGCGCACCTCCTTGTGCAGGACGGGGTCGATATTGGTGCCGTAATTATCCACGAGTGCCTTGCCGGCAGCATAGTCGCCTTCGCTCTTGATGCGCTGGATTTCAGCGAGAAGCTCGGCGAAAAGGCCCCTCAGGGCCACGTAGTCGTTCACCACGAAATAGGTCTTGCCGTCGCGCACCTTCTTTTCTATCACCTTCCGGTCCGCGCCCTTCTCGTAGCACCACATGGCTATCAGTTCGCGGTCCTGCATGTGGGCCTCGGTATTCTGCTTGCCGAGTTCCACGCGGGTGAACTGGGTCATGAGGCCGTTGCGGATGTAAGAGGCGTATTCGGCCTTGTAGGCATCCTTGTCGGGCACTATCCCGAGCTCGACCATTTTCGGGTCGGCGCAGTAGTACAGGCCGAAAAGGTCGGCGCGTGCCTCCTCGAGCGCACTCTGGTATTCACCGAGGGCCGTGGAGGACACTCCGGGAAGGAGCTGGCCGCTGCCGTGGCCGAGGCATTCGTGGAGGTCGGTGTGGATTTCGCTCATGTAGTCGCCGTATTTCTTGGCGAGGTCTATCTCGGCCTGGTCCCATGCGAACTCGGAAAGCACGCTCTTCGGGCTTTCCAGGGCCGCCTTGTCATATGTGTGGGTGATGTTGGCGATGGTGACGCTCTTGGAGCCGTACTCCTTGCGGATCCAGTCGGCATTGGGCAGATTGATGCCTATGGGCGTGGAGGGGTAGCAGGCGCCCGCCAGGGCCACGGCGTTGATGACCTTCGCGGTCACGCCCTTCACCTCCGCCTTCCTGAAACGGGGGTCTACCGGCGAATGATCTTCGAACCACTGGGCGTTGGCGCTGAGCACCTCGGTGCGGGCCGACGCGGCCGAATCCTTCACGTTCACGACGGCCTCCCAGGTGGCCTTGCGGCCGAGTGGGTCGTCGTAGTCTTCGATGAAGCCGTTGGTGTAGTCCACGATGCCGAGGGAGTCCTTGACCCACAGGATGTTATATTCGTCCCAGGTGCGGAGGTCGCCGTTTTCGTAGTAGGCTATGAGCTTGTCGATGCCCTCTTTCTGGAGGTCGTTCTCGGCGAATTCCTTCGCTTTGCGGAGCTCGCCGCAGATACGCTCGATGGCGGCGGAATAGATGCCGCCCACCTTCCATTTCTTTTCCACCAGCCTGCCGTTCTCCTTGACCACCTTGCTGTTGAGGCCGTAGGAGATGGGGTGAGGATCGCCCGGGCGCGCCTGTGCTGCGTAGAATGCGTCCACCTCGCTGCGGGTGACGCCCTCGCCGTAGAAGTTCACCGCCGATTCGGCGACGATGTCCTTGCTGCGGTCGGTGCTGCGCCTCTGCGGGTAGATGTCGGGGTCGTAGATGATGTCCAGCATCTCCTCGGCGTTCAGGCTCAGCCCTTCGGCGCCGGTCCAGCGGGTCTCGCCCTCAACGGCCAGTTCGCCGTCCTTCGAGACGTCGGCGAGGAGCGATGCGAAGTACTCCCTGCCGCAGGCCGGGAAGAACTTGTCTTCGGCGTAGTGGTGATGTATGCCGTTGGAGAAGAAAACGCGCTTGGCGTAAACCAGGAAGTTCTCCCAGTCCTCGCCGCTGCGCTCCCCGCCGTAGTTGTTCAGGATGTCTTCGATGGCGTGCCTGACGGGCAGGTTGTACCGGCAGTACTGGTCCCAGGTGATGTCGCGGCCGAACTTGGCTGCTTCCGACAGGTGGAACACGTATTCCTTCTGCTGAAGGGAGAGGTTCTCCCATCCCGGAACCTGGTAGCGCATGATCTTGAGGTCCGCGAACTGGTCGATGGTGTACTTGAATTCCGCCTCCTGAGGGGCCTTTTTGGAGCATGCCGACGCGGCGGCGGCCCCTGCGAGCAATAGAATCATCTTGTAGAGTTTCATATAATTGCGTTTAACTGTTTCCCAATCTGCGAATTTACGAATTTTTATTCTTAATACTTTGTAAATTTGCGGTATGGAACGGAAAGGCGTCCGGACATATCGTTTTGCGGGTTTCCTGGTCCGCCGCAGGGGCTTCTTCTTCGCCCTTGTGACCGTGCTCGCCGTCGTTTCGGCGTTTCTTATCCCTAGAATCCGTATCAATTCCGACCCTACCAGCAATCTCCCGGACAGCTCACCCATGCACCAGGGCCTGAAAATCCTGGAAAGCCGTTTCCCGGACATGGATATCCGCATGCAGACCCTGCGGGTGATGTTCGTTTCAGAGCCGCCTTCCGACAGCCTGAAGCTGGCGCTGGAGTCGCTGCTTCCCGGGGGCAGGCTCGTCGAGGTACGGGAAGACGGCACCCATACCCTTTACGAATTCATGCTCCCGCGGGACACGGACGACAAGGCGGTTTCTTCATGCATTTCGGCCCGCTTCGGGGACAGGATGATTGCCGAAATCGACGACAAGACGGGCATGCCGGACAACATTTTCATGATGATAGGCACCGGCGTGCTGGCAGCTCTTGTGGTACTGTTCCTGATGTGCCCGTCTATTGTCGAGGCGCTGCTTTTCCTCATCTCAATAGGGTTCGCTGTAGCCATAAATATGGGTACCAATGCGCTTCTTCCGTCCATTCAGCTGGTTACCAACAATCTTTCGGCCGTCCTGCAGATGGTGCTGTCAATGGACTACGGCATCATCCTGATGAACCGCTACCGGCAGGAGAAGAAGCTGAATTCCGGCAAAGAGGAGGCTATGACCGCCGCCATCGCAAACGCCTCCACTTCCATCCTGAGCAGCTGTTTCACCACGGTGGCAGGTCTCCTGATGCTGGTTTTCATGCGGCTCCGCATCGGCGCCGACCTGGGCGTCGTGCTCTCCAAGGGTGTGATTTGCAGCCTGATTACCACCTTCACCCTGCTGCCGACCCTCATCCTGCTGTTCGACAAAGCAGTCACGGCCACCGAAAAACGCACCCTGCATATCCCTACCGGCGGCCTGGCCCGTCTTGAGATGCGGGCGCGGGTTCCCATTGCCATGGTCTTCATCGCCCTGGCCGTGGGTTCATGGCTCCTCCAGAAACGGACGAAGATTACCTATTCCGCCGACTGGGCCACGCCGATAACCGAAATATTCCCGTCCCGCAATCATCTGGTAATGCTGTATTCCACGCGGGACGAAGGGGCGGTCACCGCCCTGACCGACAGCATCTCCGCCATGGATGCGGGCATGGCGTTCATCAGCTATCCCGATATCGCCCTGAGGCCGCGTACCGCACGGGAGACGGAGGCCTTCCTTGCCGGCCTGAGTCCCGACCTGGCCGGAAAGATCCCCCCGGAAGCCCTCGACCTGCTGTACTATGCCGCCCTGCATCCGGAGCGTACCGAGCGCATGCGTTTCGACGAGTTGAAACCTGCGGCCGACTCTCTGCTGGCCTTTGCCGGAACGTTGCTGCCGGCGGAAACACTCGCCGGCGTTTCCTCCCGCTTCGACATCCGGCGGATGATGCGCGGTTTCTCCCTTCCGTCCGCGCCGGTGCAGAAAGTTGAAACGACGGTGGAAGTGATTGAAACAGAGGCGCCTGTAGCCGATATTGAGGTGTATGAGCCGGAACTGGAATCGCCCGTTGAAGACAGACGGGAAGCAGCGCCCGATACGGTGGCAGTTCAACCGCGTTTTACTTATGAGCAGATTACCAGGCAGCGCATGGCTTCCGAAATGGCCGCCGCCCTGGGTGAGGACGCCAAGTCCATAGGGATGGTCTACCGCATTGCCGGTGCCGGGAAGAGGGGCCGCCCAAATACGCTTAACCTCCTGGAATTCATGGATGTGATAGAGAGTAAGGTGCTCACCAACAAGCTGTATGCATCGATGATGTCTTCCGAAATGAAAGAGCGTTACGATTCGTACAAGCTGGAAGTGGAAGCTGTAGTGGCGGCTGCTACGGCATCGCCTGAAGAGCCGGAAATGCCGGCCGCCGTAGATACCGCGTCCGTCACCGTCCCGTCTCCGGCCACAGTGGCCGACACTGTCGTGACCGCCGTTGCCATGGTCGAGGCTCCCGAACCGGAGGCCGTGCCGGAGACGCTGTCGCCCGAAGAGCGCCTGCTGGACATGTCATTTTCAGGGAAACGCTACACTTCGGCCCAGTGCTCGAAGGCTCTTGCCGATGCCGGCATCGGGGTAGGCCGCTCCGAACTCGACCTGCTCTTCCTGTATTACGGCTTCCGCACAGCCCGCGACACCACAGCGCGCCTTTCCCTGACGGACCTGATATCCTGCCTCGAAGGCTTTGCTTCCAGTCCGCTCGTCACGCAGTATGCCGATTCCACGCATCTTGCCGAACTGGCGGGGTTGAAGGGGAAGATGGCGGAGTATATAGGACTGATGCGCGACGAGGAGTGGTCGGTGCTCCTGATGACGGGCGACCTCCCGTTTGAAGGGGAGAGGACATTCTCCATTATTGACAGGATCGACGCCCTGACCGGCACCATGTTCTCGCAGAGGCCGTATCTGGTGGGCAAGTCGCAGATGTACAAGGAAATCAAGGAGGCCTTCCCGCGCGAGCTGCTGGTGCTCACCCTGCTCACGGTAGCGGCCATTTTCCTGATTATCGCCGTTTCCTTCCGTTCTCTGCTTGTACCGCTTATCCTTATTCCCTCCGTGCTTTCCGCGGTCTGGCTCAACGTGTTCATAAGCGGGCTGGGTGGCAGGGAATACTATTTCCTGGGGTATCTCATCGTGCAGGGTATCCTGATGGGCGCGACCATAGACTATTCCATCCTGTTTACGCACTATTACATCGACTCGCGCAGGCTCATGGGAAAGGCCGATGCGCTTGCTGCCGCCTACAGGGGCGCAATCCATGCCGTCACCACGTCCGGGCTCATCATCATCGTGGCCCCCGTGGCCATGGCGGCGGTGGTGTCAGACCAATTGATTATGAGTGTGTTGCGGGGGATATCCGGAGGGGCTGCGGCCGCCCTGCTCATCGTTCTCCTCCTGCTTCCGGCCACTCTGGTGCTCGCGGACAGGGCTATTGTCAAATCCCGGCCAGAGTAGCGGGAATGTAGTTCTCGAGGCTCCTGCAGCAGGCCTGCGAAAACGCCTGGGCGTAGCCTATCACTGCGTCCCATTTCGGCTGCGGCAGCCCTTTCAGCAGTTCTTCGCGGGAGATGCCCTCCTTTATGAGGCCGTAGGCTATGCCGGCATTGAAGCTGTCTCCTGCACCGATAGTGCTGAGCGTATCTATCTGTTCCACAGGATATTCCACTATTCGCTGACCGTCCCTGAGCATGATTCTGCGCGGGCCGTCGGTGCGGATGAAACGGGGGCAGCCGGGATCCTCGCCGCCGAAGGCGGTGGCAATGTCGTCGGCGCTGGCGCGCACTATGTCGGAATCTGCCATGTTGTGGGCGATGAAAGGCCTCAGCAGGGAGAGGTCCTTGGCGTGCGAGGGGCGGAAGTTGATGTCGTAATAGACTATGGCGCCGGCCTTGCGGGCCCTGTCCAGCAGGCGGGTGATGTGGGGCCTCAGCGCAGGGGCCACGGCAAAGTAGGAGCCGAACACCACGACGTCGTCCGGGTTGATTTCGGGCAGCGTGAAATGCGGCCTTTCGACCGGTTCGTCGCGGTAGAAGCTGTAATGGGCGTCGTTATGCTCGTTAAGGAACGCGAGCGACAGGTTGGTCTTGTGGCCGGCGTGCTCGTACAGATACTCGGTGCTTACCCCGTTGGCTACGAGGAAATCCTTCACCAGACGGCCGGCGTCGTCCCCGCCGACCTCGCCCACGAAACAGGTCTCCACCCCGGCGCGCCCCAGCGATATGGCCGTGTTGAAAGTGGAACCTCCCGGATTGGCACTCAGCGGCTTGCCGCCTTTCATGAGTATGTCGAGCACTATTTCGCCAGAGCAGACGACTTTTCTCTTTGCTTTGCCTGTTGTTTCCATCGTGCCATAAAGATACTGATTTTTTCATCCCAAATTCCCTTTTTTGCTATCTTTGTGCCGCTAACCATATAAGCGATACGAACCTATGACCGCAAAGAAGAAAAACCGCCGCTATCTGGTGGAAGCCGTCGTTTTCCTGGTTATTATTGTCGCCCTGTTCGGCGGACTAGGAGCAGTGATGGGCGGTGAGAATCTCACCCGCACCCTCATGAACACGGCCCACGACCTGTTGCTCAACACAGTGTTCTGGCTCATGGGTGTCTGCGTCATAGCGGGCGCGCTCAGCAAGATGCTGTCGGAGTTCGGAGTGGTGGAACTCATGGAAAAGCTTCTCCGTCCGTTCATGAAGCCGCTCTTCAACCTGCCCGGCGTAGCCGCCCTCGGCGCGGTCATGACCTTCCTTTCCGACAATCCGGCCATCATCGCCCTCAGTAAAGACCGCAAGTTCGCCTCCAACTTCAAGAAATACCAGCTCGTATCGCTCACCAACTTCGGCACGGCCTTCGGCATGGGGCTCATCGTCATCATCACCATGGCCACCTACGGAGGGCTCAAGGCCGCGCTCATAGGCCTGTTCGGCGCCATCTGCGGCTCCATCATCTCCACCCGCCTTATGCAGCGCTTCACCCTCAAGTCCTTCCCCGAAATGGACGCTCCCGCCATGGGAGAGCTTGTGGAAGAGGAGGTTGAGGTAGAAAACACCAAGAAGGACGGCGTCATGCTGCGCTTCCTCAATTCCATGCTGGACGGCGGCAAGAGCGGCGTAGAACTCGGCCTCGCCATCATTCCGGGAGTGCTCATTATCACCACTCTGGTGTTCCTCATCACCAACGGGCCGGGCCCCAACGGCTACGACGGCGGCATCGGCCAGGGCGTGCCCATCCTCCCATGGCTGGCAGGCAAGGTGCACTGGCTGTTCGAGTGGCTGTTCGGCTTCAAGGACATGAAGCTCATCGCCTTCCCGATAACCTCCCTCGGTGCAGTCGGCGCCGCCCTCGGGCTTGTGCCCAGCTATTCCGCCGCAGGCATCATGGACGGCAACGCCATCGCGGTCTGCACCGCAATAGGCATGTGCTGGAGCGGCTATCTCAGCACCCACACCGCCATGCTCGACTCCCTCGGATACCGCAAGTGCATAGGCAAAGCAATCGGCGCACACACCATTGCTGGCCTGTGCGCCGGAATAATAGCTCATTTCAGCTGGCTGCTCGTGGCCCTGCTTTGAGCAGTTTAGCGGCTGCCTCCGCCGAATCCGCCTCCGCTGAAGCCTCCGCCTCCGCCGAAGCCGCCTCCACCGAACGAACTCGTCCCGCCGTGACCTGCGCTGCCCGACGTGGCCTTCACCTGTGCATTGGTGATGGCGTTGGAGAGCACTGCGTTACGGGCGATGATGTGGGACATGGTGTCGTAGTCATAGCTGTTGGCCTGCTCGAAGAACTTCGGGTCGATGTCCTTCAGTTCCTTGGCCACCTTGTCGGCTATTCCGAACAGCGAAGCGAATACCAGATAGTCCTGCCAGAGGCCCACGTCGCGGGAACCCCTTTCGTTCATAAGGGTGAAGTCGGAGAGGAATTTCCTGAAACCGACCAGCCCCCTGGCCTGGGCCTGCCCTTCGGGCGTGAATTTGTAGCCGTTGATGTAGTTATGGCTGCTCAGGCTGGATTTTCCGTTGGTCGTAATCCTTTCTATCCAGTTGTTGACCCTTTGGTAGTTTTTGCGTGACCAGCGCGAGAACTCCTTGTCCTGAAGGATTTCGTCGCTTCCTGCGGCTTCCTTCATCATCTTATAGAGGCTGAGGGCGGTGCCGGTGAGGTCTCCGGCCTTGCTGTCGTTGAACATAAGGTCCACATTGTTTTCGCCCTTCTTGTTCACGATAATGATTCCGTCGTAGATCATGCGTAGGATGACTGCCGAAGCGTAGGTGTTCAGCTTCTTGCTGTCGCCGAGCCTGGAAAGGATGTAATTCGAGGCTTCGAGGTCGCCGTTGAGCGGGATCTCCCTGCTCCATTGCACGTCTTTGGGCTTAACGCCGAGGATACGCTTCTTGTTTCCGGCAGCCCTCCCGGCCACTAAGACAATGAGGAGTATCGGGATAATCTTGGCGAGGAAGTCGGCAAAGCGGGAAGTTTTGTCATCGCCGAAATCGGCGCCCTTCATGGCGATGTCGTAGGCCTCCTGGAAATCGCGGTCCTGAACGCTGGAGGAGTCGAAGATGCCCTTGTCGAAGCGGAGGAGCGCAATCACCGACTTGATCCTGCCGTTGCTGTTCAGATGTACTGTGCCGTTATCATCCATTTCGCTGGTGCCCTCGTAGCCGAAGCCCCAGAAAAGGGTGTTCTCCAGGGTAAGGGTGCCGGCGTCGGTGCTGATGGCGACGTCGACGTTCTGCGGGTCGCTCGAGAGGCCCGGGGACAGCAGCTGCATGTAGAGCATGTCGTAGTCGTTGAGGCTCTTGACGCAGTTGGACATGCTGTAGGATACCGTGAAGATGTGGGGCCCGAAGCTGCCGACGCCCCAGCAGATCTCGTAGCCGTCGCTGGTGCGGTGAAGCCCGCAGCGCCCGGCCTTTCCGTCGATGTCGCGGTCCACGTCCCAGTTGCCGCTTTCGGTGATGAAATCGCGGCCGGTCTCGTCGGAGACCTTGAGGTTGCTTATCTCAATATCGCCCAGATAGTTTCGTACCAGATACCACTCCGTTCCTGAAGCGACCGTGACATCCCAGACTTCGGTGAAGTCGGCGCTGCCGTCTTCGTGCAGCAGCACCTTGATGTTCACGTTCCGGATCTCGGGACTATAGGCAAATGCGGCAATGCTTGTCAGCAATGCCGCAAAAAAGAGGACTATGCGTTTCATTTCATGCTGGGCATCTCGGTCTTGCCGACGGGCTCCTTGAGGTATTCCTTGGGAGCGAAGTGGAGCAGGCCGGCCACGACGCTGTCGGGGAATACGCGCACCTCGCGGTTGAACTTGGTGACGGTATCGTTGTAGGTCATGCGGGCGAGACGCACCTGATTTTCGTAGGTGTTCACGCTGTCCATGGTCTTGAGATACTGCTCGTTGGCCTTGAGTTCGGGATACTGCTCCACGACCACGTTGATGCCGGACATTGCCTTTCCGAGGGCGTCTTCGTTGGCGTTGAGTTCCTCGACGCTGGAGTTGCCGTCCACGGGCTTGCGCATGGCGATGATGTCCTTAAGTGTCTGGTACTCATGCTGGTTGTAAGACTTGATGAGGTCTACGAGAGCGGTGAGAGCATCCCAGCGGCTGTTCTGCTGAACGCCGATCTGGCTGAGCGAGTTTTTGCAAAGTTCTTCGGACTCAACGAGTCTGCGCTGTATGCCCACGCCCCAGACTACGAGGAGGGCCAATACGGCAATGATGATTAATGCTGTCATGATGGTTTTGGTTTAACGGGTATAAAGATAGCTAATATCATTTTTATACCAAAACAAATACAAAAAAATATCCGTATCTTTGCCCGGTCGCGCCGCGACGGCGCCCCATCCCGTGCCGCCTGGCACTGCGCCAGTGCTTCATGGCACCGCATCCTGTGCGCACGGCACCCCGCCTCGGTGGTGGAATGGTAGACACGAGGGACTTAAAATCCCTTGGCCCGAAACGGCCGTGCGGGTTCGATTCCCGCCCGAGGCACGCCAAAAATGCAACTACTTAAATATCAAGTGGTTGCATTTTATTTTTTGCTGTTTTTAGGCCATTTTTCGCAAAATGTTTCAGTAATGTTACAGTAATTTCCCGAAACAGAGTTAGTGCCTTTTGGAAGGACTCGAACCCGCAAATACTCCGAACACAAAGTGAGCAATTAATCATAACCCTTCATGTCGCGGTAATCCGCCTTACCCTTTTCCGCAAGACGATAAAAAGAGGGCGACTATCAGTCCTTCGACTTTTTAGTCACCCTCTTCCTGAAGATTACCCTTTAGGAGGGAATGGATCATTACCGTAACTATCCCTGTCACGGATTTGTCCATTTGGTCGATGAATCACAACTTCGCTCTTTTCCTTTTTCGCGATTGAACGCGCAACGGACTGGGCTTGACGTTGTGTTTCACACGTTCTGGTAACTCTACTGTTACCCTCTCCTCTAACGGCCCACTTGCCGTTATGAGGAACAACATGCTGGTTTTTACCCATAACGATTAGTGTTTGTGAATCTCTGGGCAACAGTATGCACAGCCATCAGCCTTTGGATACAGCACTCGAGCTGCGGCCAATGCATTTCGGCTGGACTCAAAATAGCCCAAATAGATTCTGTTAGTAATAGAGGGCATCCAATAGCAGCCCTCACAATGGACCTCATGGTCTCCATTTGGTTGAGAAACCGAATTTACATAATAATGCTTCTTCATATTTTTGCAAAATTATGTTATGAAGGCTACTTGATAATAAGGAAGATTATTCCTATCTTTGAGAAGAAATTATAGCTTCGCCAAAAGAATAATTTCATTTCTTTCAGGGAGATGTGAGCCAACTTAACATCCCCTGATTTTTCTTTTACTCCTTCTTTGTTCTCTCTAGCTCTCTCTTTATCATCTTATACACGTTCCCCCCTCCGTCTTGAGCTTTAATCATATCGTATATAATTGTCTTTCCCGAGTAATCTACGCCTAAGGCGTCGAACATTAACTTTGCATTAATGTAATAATATGTCCCCGCCTTGCAGACTCTAAAGGAGTCTTCGTTATCGGCAGTTGAATTAATCAGATACAATAGAGTCGGATCCTCATCATCCTGTGCAAATTGCACAAAATGACTAGAGACATCATCAAAACCAAGTTCTTTTGCCGTCACTTCAGAAAAGCCCAACTTTCCAGACGCATGCACGGTTGCCTTTAACTTACTTGTAAATTTACTGGCGCTTAATATAGTATACCCCATACACTTTACAATTTTTTTACAAATATAATCCAATTCGCCAACAATTCAAATTATTTTCTTAATTTATTTCTAATTTGTGCCATCTCTTGTTTACCCAAAGACGCCCATGACGTTTATATCTATCATTCATTCCCTTATTGAGCGCCACTTTGAAAAGAAAATGTCACTTATTGAGGGATTTTTATTATATTTGCGGCAGTAAAATGTTATATTATGATTGACCATACCCTCATAGAGTATATGGAGTCCATGCTCAGCCAGACTCCAACAGAATTCAGGAGATATGCATACGATGATATCCACTGGGAGAATCGGCTGCTGGGGATCGTTGGCGCCAGAGGCATAGGAAAATCCACTTTGGTGAAGCAGTATATACTCGCCCATAAGGATGAAGGAAAGTATCTGTATGTATCGGCCGACTTGCTATACTTTACTTCCCATACGCTTGTAGATTTGGTCCACGAACTCTATATGGACGGTTTTACCCATCTTGTGATAGATGAAATCCACAAGTATCCGGGATGGTCTAGGGAGTTGAAGAATATATATGATGCATATCCCGATTTCCACGTGATTTTCACCGGATCATCCATTTTGGACATTCTCCACGGAGAGGCCGATCTTTCCAGGAGGGCTGTAGTTTATCCCATGTACGGTCTCTCGTTCAGGGAGTATTTAAAGCTGTTCCACGAAATTGATGCCGGGGTGTTTTCTCTGGAAGAGATTCTTGCCCACAAAGTTGAGATTCCCGGTCTACGCCATCCTCGACCTGTTTTTGAGCAGTATCTTCAGGAAGGCTACTACCCCTTTGCTTTGGAGCCCGGCTTCCCTATCAAGATGCAGCAGGTCATCTCCCAGACAATCGAATCTGACATAGCACAATTTGCCGACCTTAAGGCAACGACGGCAAGGAAACTCAAACGATTGTTGGCCGTGATAGCAGAATCGGCTCCCTTCAAACCCAACATGTCTTCCCTCGCCACCGTAGTCGGAGTAAGTAAGAATAACGTGGCCGATTACCTAATCTATATGGAACGAGCCGGATTGGTTGGGCAACTCAGAGACGCAACAGGAGGCATCCGGGGAATAGGAAAAGTTGATAAGGTATATATCGACAATCCGTCTCTAATGACAGTATTGAGCGGCGGCACCCCGAATCTGGGCAATCTAAGAGAAACTTTTTTCTACAACCAGATGAGGGTTAGGAATGATATCATTAGTTCAAAGGACTCAGACTTTGTCATCGGAAAATATACCTTCGAGGTCGGTGGCAGGAAAAAGGGCCATCGGCAAATCGAAGACGTCCCTAACGGATTTGTCGTTAAAGATGATACTGAATTGGGCTATATGAATGTCATTCCGCTTTGGCATTTCGGCCTCAATTATTAAGACATTCTCCGCAATAGCAAGACACTAACTGACATAAATGTTTCAGTATAGTTTCAGTAAAAGCAAATCGTAATTTTGTACTTTATTGATTGTCAGTTATTTCCGCCGAAAAGTTAGTGTTCCCGCCCGAGGCACAACAAGACTTTGTAAGTTACTAATATTCAAGCACTTACAAAGTATATTGTCTTTTATACACCAGATTTGGTCACTTTTGGTCAACTTTTCCATAACTTAACTACGTTGTCATTTCCTGATTTAGGTTGACTCCGACAGGAACCTTTCCCTGATAGATGTTGACTCTGGTTTAACTTATATCTGATGTAGGTTGACTTGGTATCGTTAT
>CAMHKQ010000031.1 GCA_946185745.1 uncultured Bacteroidales bacterium | reverse complement strand
TACTGCTGGGCGTTCAGGAACTCGGGCATCTTCTGCACGTTCTGGATGCCGTAGAAACCGTCGTAGGTGACGGTGTACTTGCCGGACTTGCCCTGCTTGGTGGTCACGAGGATAACACCGTTTGCACCACGGGCACCGTAGATGGCGCAGGATGCAGCGTCCTTGAGGACGTCGATGCTCTCGATGTCGGAGGGGTTCAGCGAGTTGATGTCACCGCCGGCGACGCCGTCGATAACATACAGCGGAGCATAGGAACCGGTGGTACCCATACCGCGGATGTTCACGTTGTAGCCGGAACCCGGCTGGCCGTTCGAACTCATGATGCTCACACCGGGCGTGGAAGACTGCATGGCGCCGAGGGCGCTGGTTGAGTTGAGTTTTGCGAGTTCTTCACCCTTGACCTGGACGGTGGAGCCGGTCACCAGCTTTTTCTTCTGGGTACCGTAACCAACCACCACAAGTTCTTCCAGGGATTCGGTGTCTTCCTCAAGGAAAATGTCGAAGAACGTCTGGTTTCCGACAGGGATTACCTGAGTCTTGTAACCGATGGATGAAATCTCAATGGATGCCCCGGGATTCACCGTGAGGGTGAAATCACCGTCCATCCCCGTGACGGCACCGTTCTGGGTGCCGCTTTCAATGACACTCGCTCCAATGACGGGGCCTATCACATCCGTTACCTTACCGGTAATCTTTACGGTCTGCGCAAAGGCCGCCAATCCCAGGAAAAGAAGTGCCAAAGAAGCAAATAGTTTCTTTTTCATTTGAGATTAGTTGAAATTAGTATGAATAAAAACAGTTGTGTTTTTGCCAATAATCCCTCAAAAATAGTCAAAAATTCCGGATTTCGCACCTTTTTTACAAATATTTCTAAAATATTTTTAGAACAACGGAGCGGATATTATACAACAAAAGCCGGACGGCTGTCCGGCATTTCGAGGGCCTAATTTGCAGAGCATCAGTTCGCTGTGAACAAGAAACTGTACATTTCGCAAAGGGATTTTCCGGCTTCGGTACTGTCGAATCGGAAATAGATGGCATGCTTGCCCGAAATGCGCCCCAGTTTCACCGGGATCGCGAGTTCGCAGTCCTGCTGCGGTTCAGCTCCCGAAAGAGCAGCCTTTCCGATAACGGTTCCGCCCTGTTCCGGCGACGGTCCGTCCAGGAGAACTTCTATCGTGCCCTCAACCCCCAACGGCAAAAGCTCCAAGTGCAGCACTGCCTTTCTATACCCCTTCAAAGCACTGAAATTCAAATACTTATACCCAACCGTAGAACCTGACGTATTATTCACAACCGGAGCAAGATGAGCAGCGTTATCCTCGAGATAAGTAGCTTCCACATATGAGCCGGAGAAGTAGTAGTTCGGATAGGTAGTTTTGATTTCCGAGGGGCCCGTATAGTGGCACGCAAGCCCTGCGGGTTGGCGCTGGAGCGGGTTCAGCCCCTCGGTGCGGAAACCCTCAGAGGTGTATTCCGCCTCGCTGATTTCTACCGAAGAGCCTGTGACCTTCACAGTTACAGGAGCCACCATGGCCTGCCGCGAGAACTCGTCAATGCCGCTCTGCCGGTGATAGAACACCCACCACTTCGAGCCTATCTTGCAGAGCGAGCCGTGAGTATTCCCGCCAACGTTCGCCGTCACCACGGTTTTTCCGTCCGCTCCGACCGAACGCCCCCTGCCGTCGATAAGCGTGCCCCCGTAGGTAAAAGGTCCGAGAGGATGGTCGGAATAGGCATATGCAAGGGTGTAATTGCACGCCGGGAGCCCGAACTCGCCCGGACTCGTCACACGGCTGTAGATGAACACGTATTTGCCTTCTATCTTGCGCATCGATGAGGCCTCGTAGAAACGGAACACGCCGTCCTGCTCGTAACCGGAAACCATGTCCTGCACTATTTCAGTCCCCTCCTTCACCGTGCACATGGTGGCCGGATCGAGCTCAGCCCCGTTTGAGCGCCCGAAACCCCAGTAGCCGTAAACCCGGCCGTCATCGTCTACGAAAAGAGCCGGATCAAAACCGAACACGCCGAAGGTCGTGCGGCCGTCTGGAGCCCAGTTGCAAACTTCGAAAGGACCGTCCGGCCGCGAGGACTTTGCTATCAGGTTCTGCCTGCCTCCGTTCTGCACATTGGGGCAGAGATAATAGACCTTTTTGCCGTTCTCAATGACTTCAGCGACATCCGGAGCGAAAAGCAGGTCTGCCCTGCCGCCATAATTGAGCAGGGACCCGTCAGCACCGTAGCGCGAAGTGAAAATCACCCCGTCGTAGCGCCATGCAGAGAGATCCTCGACCGGGGCCGACCACACCACCTGGTCGAGCCCGCAGTAACTGCTGCGCAGATTGTCGTGAGAGCCGTAGACATACACCCGCTGACGGCCGGGATTGTCGGGATCTTCGAACACATACGGCTCCCCGTCCGGAATATGCTCCCAGAGAGGCAGATACGGGTTTTGAGCCCCAAGCGAAAGGACGGCGAAAAGGGCCGCTATGGCTGAAATAAGGCGTCTCATTTCAGGCCGCGGACGAATTCGGCCTTGGCCTCGCCGAGACGCGGTTCCTGATGATGGATGTCGTGACCGCTCAGCGGGAAGCACTTGTACTGCTTGTCGCCGGGGATGAGGTTGTAGCCGGCGAAATTGGTGTGCGGCGGGCAGGTGACGTCCTGGAGCCCGAAGCACATGAAGGTCGGGCACTTGATGTACTGCGCAAAGTTCTTGACGTCGAAATAGCTGAGCACCCTGAGGCCATCCTCTTCGGAGATTCCCTCCTTCTCCCAACCGGGAACGATTTCGCTGGCAGGCCAGTCGGCGACCTTGATATAGTCGGGGAAATCGCTCATGAACGGTACCTGCGGAATTATGTAGCAGAACAGATCGGGCATGAGGGCCGCCGTGACGAGCGTGAACGCCCCGCCCTGGCTGGCGCCTTCGGCCCAGATGCGGGCCGGATCGGCGTTGGGAAGAGTCTGCACGAACTGCATGGCACGCACGCAATCCATGTATGCGCCCTTGTAATAATACAGGTCCTTGTCGGAAAGGCCGCGGGCAATCCAGTCTTTCACAGGGGCAGAGAACTCGCTGATGCCCTGTTCGCGGGCCGAGGTGGTGAAGTCTATCCTGTCGGGGTTGGCCGACGGATCTTCGGGCCACGGCATGGAATTGTAGCCGTTGAAGGTTACCCGGACCTCGTATTTGCCGGGTTTTACCGGTTCTACCAGCCATCCGCGGATGGGCACTCCCCCGTAGGACACCATGTCCACCACCCAGGTGCGGCGCACGCTGTTGCTCCTTTCCGGAATAAGGGTTTTGCTGAAACGTGGCGCAGTGGCGTCGAGCTCTTTCCTCGTCTTCTCCCAGAAGGCCTCGAAATCGGGCTGGGCGTCACGGGGAGAAGATATGCTTTCGGGATCGCAGCCCACGTTAAATGCCTTTTCCATGAGACCGTCCTTCACGAACAGGCGGGCGATGTAGAAGCCCGGCTCGAGCCCCATGTGGAACTCCACGGTGTCGGTTCCCTTTCCGGGATGAGCAACCGCCGACAGAGTCTTGTAAGGCTCAAACTTGTCTGTCTTAAGTTCCAGTGACACAACCACTTTGCCCACTCTCCCCTGCTTTGTGCGCACTACCGCCCGAAGAGGTTTCTGGTATGCGACCGTATACATCCAGTCGTTCTCGAGCAGCGGCTCGACGCTGTAGTTGCAGTTGGTGTGGGCGGCCGCGTTCTTGATGAGGTTGGTAGTCGAGGCATCGGAAACATAGACTCCGTTCAGGCCCTGGGCCTCCTGCGCCGGGTCGCCGCAATAGGCCATGCCGCGGCTCCACTGGGTGCCGTCCGGCTGCTTGGGGGCGAATCCGCTCCAGCCCCAGAAATTGAGGCCACCGAAAACGCCGCCCTTCTCGTCAGAGCTCACCACCGCGTCCACGATAGTGCCGTAATAGATGTCACGGCCCCAGGTGCCCCAGTCGTTGTGCATCCCGTCGCGCGGGAAGCCGAATTCCTCGACCACGATGGGCTTGGAGAGCCTTCTGGCGATTTCGGTATGCCGGGCCATGTAGTTGCGGGTGGAGTCCACCGCGGCGTTTATGTAGCCCTCGGGGGACGGGCCCGGAGCCCAGCTCCAGTTATAAGGCCAGATATGGATGGTGAGATAGTCGATGTCGGGGCAGGAGTGAACGCGCTCGAAGAGTTCATAGCTGTTTTCGCAGCCCCAGGCGCCTTCGCTGCCGGTGGAAACCATGTGGTTGGGGTCGGTCTCCTTGATGGTGCGGGCAGCCTTTGCAATCCATTCCGCGAACTGCCGCTGCACCGAAGTGTCGGCGGAGAAGCAGCGCGGCTCGTTTGCGATCTGCCAGCTGAAAATGGCGGGGTCGTCCCTGTAAGGCTTGCCGGTAACGGTATTGGTGCGGCCGACTATGTTACGTATATGCTGGTAATAGAGCTCCTGCGCCTTGGTGTTGGTGCTGAACTGCGCCATCTGCTGCATGAAAGGCCAGTATCCGTCGCGGGAGGGAATCAGTGCGGGACCGGCGCCGGCCCATTCGAGGTACAGCCCGAATCCGCCGGACCACTCCCAGGCGTTGTTCAGGAAAAGCACGGCTGTCATGTCGCGTTTTCCCATTTCCGCCAGGAGCCTGTCCAGGCCCCTCAGGAGGGTGTCGTTGTATACTCCCGGCTCTTTCTGCAGGGTGGGTTCGATGCGTGTGGGAACCCCGTCGGGGCCGTCTCCGCCGACCATCACGCGCAGGTTGGTGATGCCGAGGCCCTTAAGGGTGTCCAGCTCCTTCACGAGGCGGTCGATGTCCCCGCCCTCGCCCTCCGAGGCGAGGATGGCGCCGTACCAGAAGTTGGTGCCTATGTGAGTGACTTTCTTGCCGTTACGGACGAAATGACCGTCCTCCACGCGCACGATTCCGCTGCCCTTCGAACAGGAAACCAGCGCGAAAAACGCAAGCAGAATGCCTGCTATGATATATTTGTTTTTCATATTCTTAAATGTCCAGGACTACACGTTTTCCGGTGTATTTCACCATGATGCCCTCCTTGTCGGGATCGTACGGGACGGGGTTGGTTCCGGAAACGGGCACGACCACGAAGGTGCGTTCCGCCAGCATTCCGGGGAACGAACCCTTCCGGGCCTCTATTTCGAGCCGGTGCGAGTATTCGTCGTAATTGAAGGTTATGGTGGAATAATCGCCCTTTTCGTAGGCGTAATTCAGGTTTTCATCCTCGTAGAGCGTGAAAGTGCCGTTCGCGCCCTTGTACACATAGACACGGATGGGGTCGGCGGGTTTTTCGTCGCTCCACTCCATTTCAGGGCCGAAAGGCACTATGGAACCGGCGCGGACGTAGAGGGGCATGCGCCCGTAGGGGGCATCCGCCATGACGGAACGGCCTCCGGGAATCAGGGTGCCGGTATAGAAATCGTACCAGTCCGAATTGACCGGCAGATAGACCTCGCGCGAACGCGCCTTGTATTCGGAGACGGGGCAGGGCATGAAGGCCGGGCCGAACATCCACTGGTCGGAGATGCCGTTCACGCCGGGATCACCCGGGAAATCCATCGGGAGGGCCCTCATGATGGTGTAGTCCCTGAAATGGACGGCACCGGCGAGGGAATAGACATATGGCATCAGGCGGTAACGCAGGCGCATGTACCACAGTATGCTTTCGTATGCGGGCGTGCCCTCGTCGGCGATGTTCCAGAGCTCCCTGCGGGGGAACTGGCCATGGGTGCGGAACAGCGGCACGAAAGCGCCGAACTGGTGCCAGCGGGTCTGCATCTCGCGCCATTCCTCAAGGTTTTCGGGCCTGTAGAAGCGCGACTCCACGCAGAATCCGCCTATGTCCATTCCCCAGATTGGAAGGCCGCTCATGCAGTAGCCGAGGCCGGCGCTCATCTGGGCGCGCATGTCGGTCCAGGTGGTGCCGATGTCGCCGCTCCAGGAGGCGGTGGAATAGCGCTGCAGGCCGGGGAAGCCGCTGCGAGTGAGCAGGAACACCCGCTTGTCGGGCTCGACTCCCCTCTGGCCCTCGTAGATGGCCATTGCGTTCATCAGGGCGTAGGCGTTGAAATACTCGGTGGAGGGCCCCAGTGCGGTGGGGCCGGTGAGCGCCTTCTGGTAGGGCCACGGCTGGCAGTCGCGGAGGTTCGGCTCGCTTGCGTCCATCCACCACGAGTCTATCTTGCGGCCGTACTTGGTGTACAGGTCGTCGTCCATCTGCTGCCAGAACATGGCGCGCGCATCGGGGTTGTAGGCGTCGTAGAAGGTTTCGGGATAACCCAGGAAGTCCAGCAGAGAATCCTCTACGGCCTGCATGAACACATAGCCGCGGTCGCGCATCTCCTCGAAATTCTCCGTAGTGGTGTAGAACTTGGGCCAGACGGAAATCATGTACCTGCCGTGCAGGTCGTGGATGTCGTCCAGCATCTTTTCGGGATCGGGGAAACGGGACTCGTCAAACTCGTGGCTGCCCCACTGGTCAGGCTTCCAATACTGCCAGTCCTGGACTATGTTGTCTACAGGTATATGCCTATCCCTCAGCTCTTTAAGTGTGCCGACTATCTCTTCCTGCGAAGTGTAGCGCTCGCGGCTCTGCCAGAATCCCATCACCCATTTGGGCATCACCTGGGCCTTGCCGGTGAGGGTCCGGTAGCCGGAGATGACCTCGTCGGCCGAAGGACCTGCGATGAAGTAATAGTCCACGCCCGGATTCATCTCGCTCCACAGCGACAGCTTGGACTGCTCTTCAGGCGTACGGTAGGGAGCCACGCGCAGGCCCGTGTAGGACACGTCCCCGTCGGGCTTCCAGTTCACGCACACGGGGGTTTTCTCCCCTGCCTTGAGAGCCACTTTGAACTTTACGGAATTGGGGTTCCAGGCAGGCCTCCAGACCTCGCTCACTACCTCTTTGCCGCCTATGGTAACGCTCTGATACCCTGCATAATACAGCGAGAAATAATATTCACCGTCCTGCGGCGCCTGCACGTAGCCTTCATATTTGACCCTGGCCCCGTTAAGGGGAAGGTCGGGAAGGTTTTTGATGGCCCATTCATCCTCGAAATAGAGGGAATCCTCGGGGCGCACCAGCTTCCTTCCGGGGGCTTCATATGTGCCGGTCAGATGGCCGAAATGGCCCTCCTTGTCGTACAGGGTGAGCACCTTGCCCAGCTGCACATAGCCTTCGGGGTTGCCGAAGCGCGTCCAGGAATAGCTATCCCAGAGTATGCCGTAGCCCTTGTTGCTGAGCACGAAGGGGCAGCTGATCTTGGTATTGTACTGGTAGAGGTCCTGATTGTCGCCTTTGTGGTTCAGGATGAAATCCTGCTGCTGCCCGAGGCCGTAGAACGCCTCGTCGTCGGGGCTCTCCCAGACCTGCTGCACGCTGTATTCGCTTTTCCCTTCGACCGTTATGGGCTTGAACTCGCGGCGGTCTTCCTTCGAAAGGAGCTTGCCGTCGGGCGCGAAGAACGCCACGCGCCCGTCCGCCTTGGAGAGTTTCACCACCAGTTTGGCCGTATTCAACTCAAGCCCATCCGGAGTGTTTTTGACGCTGTACTTGACTTTCGCGCTTTGCGGCACGATCATGAGGCTCTGCCTGTCGGAAAAAGCCTTTTCGGGCGTGGCGCTCACGTGAATGATCTTTTCTGTAACGGGCTCCAGACGCACCATAACGCCGTTTTCGCACTCGAGCACGGCCTTCTGTCCACAGCCTGCCAGGACAGGCGCAAGGAGCAGGACAATCAGATTCCATGTTTTTCTCATAACCTACAAATATAAAATTTTATGTTTTATTTTTATTATTTTTGAGGCATGAAAATATTTCATATTGTTTATGGCCTCGCCGCTGCCGTACTGCTGGCGGGGTGCGGCAAGGCAAATGTGCCGGTTTATTGCTGGGGCGGTTTCCCCGAAGGAGGCACCCAGGAATCTCTTCAGACCGAATTCAAAGAATTAAAGACCCGCGGTGTCAAGGGCGTGTGCATCAACGGAGGCTTCGACTACGACAGGATAGCCGTCGCCGCAAAGGCGGCCCGCGCCGAGGGGCTGGAGTATCACGCCTGGGCTCCCTGCATGCTCCAGGGCGGACTCGATTCCACATGGTATGCGGTCAACCGTCTTGGCCAGAGCGCCTTCAAGGTACAGGCCTACGTCCCCTACTACAAGGCCCTCGACCCCCGCAATCCCGAGGTAATCGACTGGCTGGTGGACAAATACACCCGCATCGCCGAAATCCCGGAGGTGGACTACGTGCAGCTCGACTACATCCGTTATCCCGACGTAATCCTCTCCCGCGGCCTGTGGGACAAATACGGGCTGGTTATGGACGAGGAGTACCCGGTTGCCGACTACTGCTACTGCCCGCAGTGCACCGCCGCCTTCCTGGAGAAGACCGGCATTGACATCCTGAAGGTCGAGGACCCGTCGAAAGTCAAGGAATGGGCGCAGTTCCGCTGCGACGCCATCACGGAACTGGTGTGCAAGATAACGGACGCCGTGCATGCGAAGGGAAAGAAAGTCAGCGCCGACGTCTTCCCCGGCCCGGCCTCGCACGCCGAATGGATGGTGCGCCAGCAGTGGAACAAATGGCCCATCGACATGGTTTTCCCCATGAACTACAACGACTTCTACCTCGAGCCCGCGGAGTGGCTGGCTGAAATCACCGCAGAGGAAGTGAAGAGCACTTCCGCCCCGGTCATGAGCGGCCTCTTCATCTGCCACGACTGGCAGAAGAAAGCTTCAATTGAGGATCCCGAAGGCCACGGCCTGCTGCCCTCGGAGATGGAAACAGCGGTGCGCGGAGCACTCGACGCCGGCGCCGCCGGCATCTGCCTTTTCACTTATGGAAGCATGACTCCCGAACACTGGGAGGCGCTCGAAAAAGCGCTTCAGCGGTAGAGCTTTCCCGCTTCGTTTATCGCGATGCTGTTCCCGCCCGGGAGCAGCATCGTGGTTTTATAGCCGTGCGGCCACACTTCGGTGCCGAGGGTAGCACCGTCAGGCATCAGTTCCCTGTCCTTTGCCGAAAGTGGAACGTTCTTCATGTATTTCCCCATCTTGGAAAAATGCTCTTCCTGGGCATAGAAGACGGTCCAGAGCAGTTTTTCGGCGTCCATGAGGGCTGGATATTCGAACTCGCGCGGCTCTTCCTGCAGCCAGACATAACCCCAGCGCTCCGGCATGTGCATGGCAATCATGCCTGTCGGGCCCCAGGTCCAGTTGTATTCGGGCAGGGGTTTGCCGTCCTCGCCGTCCTTGTGGGCGCCGTTTTCCCACTGCCACTCCACGCGGGAGAGACCCACGCGCAGGTATGCGCCGGCCGCAAGCACCTTGTCGAATTCGGGAGATATCGCCTTCTGGGGGATGGCCAGCTCCAGACTCCAGCCGGTGTCGGTGTCGCTGTCGTCATTAAGGGTGCCGGCTGTCTTCACGGCTGAAACCAGCCCCTGGCAGTCCCACTGGAACATTATGTAAGGCCTTTCGGGGCAACGGTACGAACCTTCGAGGAAGAGGTCGAAAACCGTTCCGAGGGCATTCAACTCAATCTCGTAATAATTCCTGCCGTCGCCGTCGGGATCGAGGAATACCTCGAAGTCGTTGTCTTTCCAGATAACTTCGTCGCGACCGGTGATGACTCCCTGCAGGAAAGGCTCTTCCAGCTCGGCCCCAATGTAAAGGAAGTCATTGTCCCACAGCATCTTTACCCTGGTATTGCGGTAGGGTTCCGGGAAGCCTTCGCCGCTGATGTCGTGGAATTCGGAATTGAAGGCGGCCTTCTGCCAGCATGCGTCTGAAAGGCTGCCGTCGATGACCGGAGGGGTGTCGGTTTTGACACAAACATAGCCGTTGGGCGTAGTAAGGAACCTCGCGTATCTGTCGGTCAGGTTCTCCCGGCTGCCGCAAGCCGCTGCGACGAGGGCGGCCAATATCAAAACTGCTTTTTTCATAACTCTGAAGGCAGGGCGTTCAGGAAGCTACGGACTGCATTGAAGGAGTCTTCGGCCACGGCAGCCCAGAAATTGTCGTATTCGCTCTGATGGTCTTCGCCGGCGGTGTCGGAGATTATGCGCAGGCTGATGAAGGGCACGTCGTGCAGATGGCACACCTGCGCCAACGCACCGGATTCCATGTCGACCGCCATGCCTTCGGGGAAATGGTCGAGAATTGCCTTCGCCTGCGCAGAAGTGCTGATGAAGAAATCGCCGCTGCAGAACAGGCCGCCGCGGGCGCCGGCCGCGAGGGCTTTCGCATAGAGCACGTCATTTGTCCTGAAGCGCTCCGGCAGGCCCTGAACCTGCCCGTAGGCATTGCCTTCGCCGCACCAGACGTCGTGATAGACCACCTCGCGGGCGGCCACCACGTCGAGACTGCGGAGCGAGGGGTCGAGCCCCCCGGCCACGCCGGTGCTCACAAGACAGTCGAGAGGATACTCATTGATGAATTCCGCAGCTCCGAGCGCGGCATTCACCTTTCCCATTCCGCTCATCCGTACAACTACTTCATTCTGCCCCACCACTCCCTCGGAGCGGCCACCGAGCAGTTTTCTCACCTGCTCGTATTCCTGTCGCAGGGCAACTATCAAACCGATTTTCATTTCACAAAAACACAACAAGGATTACATTGGTAAACAAAAATATGTAAAAACCGCGAATATTCCTAAATTTGCATCATACAGAAATTATAATCGTTTATCCATATGCAATTCAGACACATCGCCATGGCAGCAGCCGTATTAGCACTCGGCGCGTGCGCTTCCCGCAACGAATGGGCTTCCACGCAGCCCGCAATCCCCTCAGACAAAACCATAGAGGCAAAGGTCGAAAAGACGCTGAAGGGTCTCACCCTTGAAGAAAAGGTCGGACAGATGATCCAGCTGTCGATCGAGAGCCTCCTTCTCCCCGATTTCTCGGGTCTCGACATGGACAAGCTCCAGACCGCCATCGGGAAATACAAGGTAGGCAGCATCCTCAACGTCTACGCCAGCACCGCGCAGGACCGCTTCTTCACCGCAGATTACATCTCCAAGATTCAGGAACTCTCCATGAAGGAGCTCGGCATACCCTGCATCTACGGTCTCGACATGATCCACGGCGCGTCGTATCTCTCCGACGGCACCTTCTTCCCCCAGGAAATAAACCTCGGCGCCTCCTTCAATCCGGAGCATGCCCGCAGGATGGGTGAAATCATGGCCTACGAGACCCGTGCGGCGATGTGCCCGTGGGTATTCTCCCCCGTCATGGACCTCTCCCGTAATCCGTCGTGGCCCCGCGTATGGGAAAGCTACGGTGAAGATCCGTACCTCCAGAGCGTGATGGCCGAAACCGAAACCCGCGCCCTCCAGGGAGACGATCCCAACCACATCGACGCCGAGCACGTGTCTGTCAGCATCAAGCATTACATGGCCTACGGCGCCGCGGCCACCGGCCGCGACCGCACCCCGGCCTACGTCTCGCCCCTTGACCTCCGCGAAAAGTACTTCGCACCCTTCAAGGCCTGCATCCAGGCCGGAGCGCTCAACGTCATGGTCAACTCCGCGTCCATCAACGGCACTCCCGTTCACGCCAGCCACGAGCTTCTCACCGGCTGGCTCAAGGAAGGCCTCAACTGGGACGGCATGATAGTCACCGACTGGGCCGACATCGAAAACCTCTGGACCCGCGAACATGTGGCTGCAGACCGCAAGGAAGCCCTCGCACTCGGCATCAACGCCGGTATCGACATGATCATGGAGCCTTACAACATGACCTCCTGCGAAGACCTCATCGCTGCAGTGAAGGAAGGCCTGATTCCCCAGGGCCGCATCGACGACGCGGTGCGCAGGATACTCCGACTCAAATACCGTCTCGGCCTGTTCGACAATCCCACCTGGGACGTCAGCGGCTATGACAGATACGGCTGCCAGGAATTCAAGGACGCAGCCCTCGCCGCAGCCGTGGAAAGCGAAGTCCTCCTGAAGAACGACGGCATCCTTCCCCTCAAGAAGGGCGCCCGCATCCTGGTCACCGGCCCCAACGCCAACACCATGCGCGCCCTCAACGGCGGCTGGAGCTACCAGTGGCAGGGCACCGACGATCCCCGCTACACCGAACCCTACAACACCATCTACGAAGCTCTCCGCAACGAATTCGGCAGCGTGAACTTCGTGCCCGGAATGGAATATGTGCAGGACTATGGCAAATGGATGGAAGAGAAGAACGTGAACATCCCCGCAGCAGTCGCCGCGGCCCGCACGGCCGACGTCATTGTGGCTTGCATCGGAGAGAACTCCTACTGCGAGACTCCCGGCAACATCGACGACCTCAACCTTTCCGCAAACCAGAAAGAGCTGGTGAAGGCGCTCGACAAGGTCGGCAAGCCGATCGTTCTAATACTCAATGAAGGCCGTCCCCGCATCATCAACGACCTGGTGGACCTGCCCAACGTCAAGGCCATCGTGGACATCATGCTCCCCGGCAACTACGGCGCCGACGCCCTGGCCCTCCTGCTCAGCGGCAAGGAGAACTTCAGCGGCAAGCTTCCCTTCACCTATTCCATGCATGTGAACGACCTCCACACCTACGACTACAAGGTGTCCGAGAACGTCGCCACCATGGCCGGTGCCTACAATTACGACGCCTCGATGTACGTCCAGTGGCCCTTTGGCACCGGTCTGAGCTACACCACCTTCGAGTACAGCGACCTGCAGACCGACAAGAAGGATTTCACCGCCGACGACGTGCTCAACGTTAAGGTAACCGTAAAGAACACCGGCTCCGTGACCGGCAAGGAAGCGGTCCTGCTCTTCTCCTCCGACCTGGTGGCGAGCGTGGTTCCGGACGTGAAGCGCCTCCGCGCGTTTACCAAGGTCGAACTGCAGCCCGGAGAAAGCAAGGTGGTCGAGTTCCAGATTCCCGCCAAGGACCTCGCCTTCGTGGGCGCAGACGGCAAGTGGCGCCTCGAAAAGGGCGAATTCAGGCTCGGAGCCGGCGGCCTGGGCACTATGGTGAACTGCACCGCCACCAAGGTCTGGAACACCCAGAACATCTGATTGCCGCACGGCACACATTAAATGAAAAAGGCGCCCTCGAAGGGGCGCTTTTTTTGTGAGCCACTTGACAGACTTGAACTGACGACCTGCGCGTTACGAATGCGCTGCTCTACCGACTGAGCTAAAGTGGCATTGAGTTTGCAAAGATAAGAATTATTTTGATAATTGCTACCTTTGCAGCCAATGAACGCAGCAGTAATACTCATCTCCCTGGCCATGGCCGCCATTCCGCTCAAGAGCGGGAACGAGAACTCATTCCGCAACAACGAAGAACAGGTATATGTAGTCCACTATAAATGGGGCGTCCTCAATGCCGACGTGGCCCGCGCCCACGTTTCAACCAGCGTCACCACCCACGAAGGCAAGCCTGCCATCAAGGCCAAAATGTACGGACATACCGAAAAGTTCTGCGAGATGTTCGTGAAGGTCCGCCTCAATTTCGAATCCCTCTACATGCGCGGCAACCACAGGGCCGTCAAGGCCAGCCGCACCGCGAACGAGAGCAAATACAGCTGCTCCAACGAATACACCTATCTCTGGGACAAGGGCTACATAGACGCCAAACTGAGTTCTTCGAACGGGAAGCTCAAGGACTGCCACATCCCGTTGAACGAGTCGGTAATGGACGTTCCCACCCTGTTCACGTCCTTCCGCGACATAGACCTCGCCAAGGTTTCCGACGGCAAGCCCTTCCGCGTGAAGGTAGCCGTGGACAACGATTGTACCGACCTGGTATTCAAATACATGGGAAAGGAAGAACTGAACCGGCGCGGGGTTCCCAAGAAGGCCTACAACAAGTTCACCGTGAACGTCACCGCCGGGGAGGTCTTCGACACCGAAAACGCCATCAAGATATGGTGTACGGCAGAAGACGGCGTAGTGATTCCCGTCTATTTCGAACTTCCCCTCAAGCTCGGCCGAGTTGTGGGCCGCCTCGAAAGCAATACCAGATAGGCTCAGCCCTTCGCAGCCACAGCCTCCGCGCAGCGGATGCCGTCGATGGCGGAAGATACTATACCACCTGAATACCCTGCCCCTTCACCGGCAGGGTATATTCCTTTAAAGGACAGATACTCAAGGCTTTCGGCGTCGCGGGGGATGCGTACCGGCGAAGATGTGCGGGATTCCGTGCCGAGCAGCAGCGCCGCGCCGGGAACGCAGTAGTTGTGCACCTTCACCCTCGGGAAAACCTTCCTTAGACGGGATGCCACCATGGGTGGCAGCAGTTCGTGAAGCGGGGCGGACACCACGCCGGGATGATAGGTGGTTTCGGGCATGGTCTTGCTCATGCGTCCGGAGATGAAATCCTCCAGGCGCTGCCCGGGGGCGCAGAGCGGATTCGCGGGATGCAGCGACGAACTGTATTCGTACATCTTCCTTTCCACATCGTGCTGGAAGTCCATGAGCCTGAACGGATTGCTTCCGGGCACATCGTCCGGCTCCACCTGCACCACCACGCCGGCGTTTGCGAATTTGCCGCTGCGGGCCGAATTGGACATGCCGTTCAGGACCACGGTTTCGGGTTCGGTGGAAGACGGCACGAGGATGCCGCCGGGGCACATGCAGAAGCTGAAGACTCCCCTGCCGTCCTGCTGTTCCACGAATGAGTACTCGGCCGCCGGCATTCCGGGCTTCCATTTCCCGTGATACTGGGCGTAGTTGATCTTTTCCTGGAGGTGCTCCACCCTCACGCCGAGGGCGAAACCTTTCGCCTCGAGGGCGCCGCCCATCGACTGCAGCATCTCATAGATATCCCGGGCAGAATGGCCTGTGGCCAGGATAACCGCGGTGCCGCGGAAAGAGGCACCGGATGCAGTGGTGACGGTGAGGTCGCCGGGATTGCCGGAGACTGCCACCACCCTGGCGCCGAAATGGTACTCGCCGCCGTGGGCCACGATGCACTTGCGTATGTTCTCCACCACGACCGGCAGCTTGTCGGAACCGATGTGGGGATGGGAATCGTAAAGGATATCGCCCGGGGCGCCGAACTGCACCAGCTGGTACAGCACCTCGCGGTTGTCGCCGCGCTTGGAGGAACGGGTGTAGAGTTTGCCGTCGGAAAAAGCGCCGGCCCCGCCCTCGCCATAGCAGTAGTTGGAGTCGGGATCCACAACGCCGGTGCGGGAAAGGGCCGCCATGTCGAGCTTGCGGGCATGGACGTCCTTGCCTCTTTCCAGCACTATGGGCTTGAGCCCAAGGGTAAGGAGCTTGAGCGCCGCGAACATTCCCGCGGGCCCCGCGCCCACTACAATCACGGGCCGGGCAGATGCCACGTTCTGATATTCGGGAAGACGGTACGGCTCGTATTCGCCGGGGGCATAAGCCGCGTAGCGATAGCGCCAGACGGGCTCCTTGCGAGCGTCGAGCGAACGCTTCACGAGTACGGCTTCGAGGCTTCCGGCCTGAGCCGCGATGGATTTTGCGGTGGGTTCGTGCCCAACGGGAACAGTTATCTCGAATTCTTTCATTTCTCTATTACTCCGCTTCCGAGCATTTCGTAATCCTGCGACGTGGCGGCGGCGGTTCCCGAAGCCGGGACGTACCAGGCGGCGAACTGGCCGGCGGTGATGCTGCGCTGGGGTTCGTCGAAAAGGATGTAGAGGCCGTCTTCGCGCATCAGGAGGGTGGCTGCCTGAAGCGGCTGGCGGTAGCGGATGCGCACCATCACCCTCATTTCCCCTCCCGGTTCAAGCGCCAGGTCGGGCCTTATCCAGTGGATTTCAGCGGGCGCGATGCGAAGGCAGCTCCGGTAAAGGCCCGGATGCTTCTCCCCTTCCCCGACGAAGACCATGTTCCGGGCCACGTCGGTGGAAACCACGAACAGAGGGTCCTTGTGGCCGCCTATGGCAAGCCCCTTCCGCTGGCCGTTGGTGAAGAACTGGGCGCCCTCGTGCTTTCCGGCGTGGGCCCAGAGGCCGTTGCTCACGTAACGCGTCTTTTTGGTGTGGTGACGGCCGGAACGGTAGGTCTCGGTGGCGAGCTCCACATCGGAATAATCGAGCGGAGCGGCCAGCAGGGAAAGCTCTTCCGGGCTGAAAGGCCCTCCCCTCTGCATGAGCTGCATCTGCCTGACATACAGCGGGTTGTCGTCGTAATAGGCCGGCAGCATCTCCACCACGTCGCCTTCCACCGCCTCGAGCTTTTGCTGCAGGAAGACCGGAAGGTCCACCTTGCCCACAAAGCAGATGCCCTGGGAGTCCTTCTTGTCGGCTGACGGAAGGTCCGCCTCGCGGGCCAGGGCGCGCACCTCGCTCTTGAGGAGGCCGCCGATGGGGAAAAAGGCCCTGGAGAGCTGCTCCTGGGTGAGCTGGCAGAGGAAATAGCTCTGGTCCTTGCCGGGATCGGAGCCCTCGAGGATGCGGTAGACCGTGCCGCCGGGGCCGGGGATTTCGGCCTTGCGGCAATAATGGCCCGTGGCCACCATGTCGGCGCCCATCCTGCGGGCGACGCTCAGAAAAGCGTCGAACTTTATCTCCCTGTTGCAGAGGACGTCGGGATTGGGGGTACGGCCCTTCGAATACTCGTCGAACATGTAATCCACCACCCGTTTGCGGTACTCGCCGCTCAGGTCCACGAAATAGAACGGGATTTCGAGCTTGCGGGCCACCATTTCGGCCACGAACTTCTCCTCTTCCCACTCGCAGTCGCCGTGGAGGGTGCCGGTAGTGTCGTTCCAGTTCTGCATGAACATCGCAAAGACGTCATAGCCCTGCCTCTTGAGAAGCAGCGCCGCCACGCTGGAGTCTACGCCCCCCGACAGTCCTACGCATATTTTCACGGGGCAAAGTTAGCTAAATTCAAAATAAATTCACATCTTTGCGGACTAATTAAGCACTGAATCAAGAACCTGTCTGCAAATCATGAAAAAATTTGCAATCCTCGCAGCCACACTGTTTTTCCCGCTGCTTGCGCTCGCCCAGGGAGGCAACACCGGAATGGGTATTGAAATGAGCGGCCAGGAATCCTTCTTCGAACGGCTTTCCGCTCTTGAAAAACGCTCCGACGCCTTCAACCTGTATTTGAACTTCGCCGGCAGCTATCAGGTCGAAAACGGCAACGAGCTTGTACAGACCCCGTGGAACGGGCAGTTCAGGGCAAGGGATCTCCGCCTCGAAATTAAGGGCACGCTCACAGACAGGATATACTACCGCTTCCGCCAGAAGCTCAACCGCGCCGGAACCACCGGCTCGCTCGACGACTTCGCCAAATCGATGGACCTCATGATGATAGGCTACCGCTTCCGCTACTTTGCGGTGGAAGCCGGCAAGATCTGCCAGCACTGGGGAGGCTTCGACTACGACGAGAATCCCATGTACATCTACCAGTACAGCGACCTGCTGAACAGCATGGACATCTTCTTCGCCGGAGTCGACCTCTACTGGATGCCCATCCCCCTCCACGAGTTCGTGTTCGAAATCACCAACCCGCTGGTCTCCTCGTTCGAAGAGACCTACGGCACTTCCATACTCAGGCAAGTGCAACAGCCGTTCATACCGGTCACGGGCACCCGTTTCCCCGTGAACGTGCTGGTCAACTGGAACGGCAATTTCCGCAACGGAATAATCCAGACGCGCGTGGCGGCCGGTTTCATGACCCAGACGAGCGACCTCACGGCCAGGCTCGTCAACGGCGGCATAAAGTTCAACTTCCCCACCCTGAAGTGGTACATCGACTACATGTTTGAAGCCGACGGCGTCGACAGGCTCGGATTCGCCTCTTCCGATTTCTGCACACCCGCAGGCATCAGGCTTGCCGACGTCACCTACACCACGCTCATCACCAAGGCCGTCTGGCATTTCATTCCGGGCTGGAACCTGGTCGCCAAGGGCAGTTACGACACCGCAAGCACGGCCATCACGGAAGGCCGCTACCGCTCCAGCGTCATGGGAGTGGCGAGCATTGAATACATGCCCGATCCCAGCCAGGATTTCCGCGTGTTCCTGGCCGCCACCGGCCACAGGGTGATGTTCACCCCGGCCAGCGAACTCGAATCCTTCAATACCGGAAGGGTGGAGCTCGGCATCATGTACAGAATCAAATGTTATTAACGTAATACTATGTCAGACAACAAATTCCGCATCGAGTCCGACCTTCTGGGCGAACTTCAGGTACCCGCCGACGCCTACTACGGCGTGCAGACACAAAGGGCCATCAACAACTACAAGATTTCCTGCAACCACATGAGCGACTATCCCGAGTATGTGGTGAGCATGGCCTACGTGAAATGGGCAGCCGCCCTCGCCAACAAGGAGCTCGGAGCGCTCGAGCCGCACATCGCCGACGCCATCTGCGCGGCCTGCAAGGAACTCACCGAAGGCAAATTCGTGGACCAGTTCCCCGTGGACATGGTGCAGGGCGGTGCAGGCACCTCGGTGAACATGAACGCCAACGAGGTCATAGCCAACCGCGCCCTTGAAATCATGGGCCACAAGAAAGGCGAATACCAGTTCTGCTC
>CAMHKQ010000030.1 GCA_946185745.1 uncultured Bacteroidales bacterium | reverse complement strand
GAAGTCTTCGACACCAACGGCAAAAAGCTCTGTAAATCAAAGAAATACAAAGTCGTCACCAACAGCTACGTCACCTCCATACTCGCCTCCCCGCGCCACGACCAGGGCAGCATGCTGGGCTGCACTTCCAGCGACCTTCTCAAGGCCTACCTTGAAAGCCAGCAGAGCATCAGGCCCGACGGCGACAGGCGCCTTCGCATTATAGAGGAATAAAGCATTAAATCCAAGTCTATGACAGACAACAGTTTTGGCTTCATGAGGGTAGCGGCCGCCATGCCCAGGGTATGGCCCGCCAATCCCGCCAAGAACGGAAAAGAAATAATAGCCATGGCCGCCGAAGCCCTTGCCAGGGAGGCGTCCATAGTGGTGTTCCCCGAGCTCTGCGTTACCGGGTACACCTGCGCCGACCTCTTCGCTCAGGAGCATCTCTTGAAGGGTGCAGAGGGCACCGTGGCGCAGATCGCCGCCGAAACGGCCGTACAGGCCTCTGCAGCCAAGGGAGGGGCGGCTCCGCTCATCGCCATAGGCGCCCCGGTTCCGTTCAGGGGCAGGCTCTACAACTGCGCAATCCTCATCAAGGCAGGCCGCATCCTCGGCATCGTCCCCAAGACTTACCTGCCCAACGCCGCCGAATTCTACGAGATGCGCTGGTTCCAGAGCGGCGACAAACTCACTGACCCTCAGCCGATTACCTACGCGGGCCAGCAGACCGCCATAGGCATCAGGCAGCTGTTCCGGCTCGGCAGGGCCGTAGTGGGCGTGGAAATCTGCCAGGACCTCTGGGTGCCGCTTCCCCCCTGCACCTTCGCCGCCCTTGCCGGGGCCAACGTTATCCTGAACCTCTCCGCATCCAACGAGGCGCTGTGCAAGCAGGATTACCGCAAGATGCTGGTGCAGAGCACCTCCGCCCGCCTGAACGCCGCCTACGTCTACTGCAGCTGCGGCTACGGCGAAAGCACCCAGGACCTGGTGTGGGGCGGTTCCTCCCTCATCTTCGAGAACAACGTGCTTCAAGCCGAGAACAAACGCTTCCAGCGCGGAAACACCGCCATCTACGCCGACCTCGACCTCGCCAAGCTCGAGAGCGTGCGCGCGCGCAACGTCAATTTCCGCGACGTATACACTCAGCAGGATTTTGCCCTTGTCGACGCCGGAGAGGCGCTTCCCACAGACTTCGAGAAGGAGTTTCTCCGCGAGGTGGACGCGCATCCATTCGTGCCTTCCGGCAATCCCGTCGAGCTCAGCGCCCGCTGCCGCGAAATCCTTGACATCCAGACGCTTGGCCTCTGCAACAGGCTGGAGCACATAGGCTGCAAGACTGCCGTCCTCGGCATCTCCGGCGGGCTCGACTCCACCCTGGCACTGCTCGTAACCGCCATCGCCTTCGACAAGCTCGGCTGGGAGCGCTCCCGCATTATCGGCGTCACCATGCCCGGCTTCGGCACCAGCGGCCGCACCCGCAGCAACGCCGACATCCTCATGGAGAAACTCGGCGTCACGCGCCGCGAGGTTTCGATAGTGCCGTCGGTTACAATGCACCTTAATGACATCGGCCATCCGCTCGACGTCACCGACGCCACCTACGAGAACGCCCAGGCCCGCGAGCGCACGCAGATCCTCATGGACATCGCAGGGCAGGAAGGCGGCATCGTGGTGGGCACCGGAGACCTCTCCGAACTCGCCCTCGGCTGGTGCACCTACAACGGTGACCACATGAGCATGTACGGCGTAAACGCCTCTGTACCAAAGACTCTCGTGCGCACTCTCGTGAGCTGGGCGGCCTCGGAGCACTTCGCTGACGCGGCCGGCGTGCTACGCGACATAGTGGACACCCCCATCTCGCCCGAGCTCCTGCCCACCGGCAAGGGAGGCGAGATCGCCCAGGTTACCGAAGACATAGTGGGCCCCTACGAGCTGCACGACTTCTTCCTCTACCAGGTTATGCGCTGGGGATTCAGCCCCGCCAAGGTCCTCTTCCTCGCCAGGAAGGCCTTCTGCGAGGACGGCGCCTACGACGAAACGACCGTCAAGAAGTGGCTCGACGTGTTCTACAAGCGCTTCTTCAGTCAGCAGTTCAAGCGCAGCTGCCTTCCCGACGGTCCCAAGGTCGGAAGCGTATCCCTCTCTCCCAGAGGCGATTGGCGCATGCCTTCCGACGTCAGCGCGGAGTTTTGGAGGGAAGAATTGAAAAAAATGTAAAAAATATTTGGAAATTACCTGCAATTGAGATACCTTTGCAATCCCAATCGGGGACCCGTTAGCTCAGTAGGTAGAGCACATCCCTTTTAAGGATGGGGTCTCGGGTTCGAGCCCCGAACGGGTCACAAGAAGCGAGTCTTCTAAAAAACAAACCAGACTGAATGCACTCTTAGCTCAGCTGGTAGAGCAGCTGACTCTTAATCAGCGGGTCTAGGGTTCGAGTCCCTAGAGGTGCACGAAAGGCCGGAAGCTTACGCTGTCCGGCCTTTTTTGTATCCTCCCCTGTCACGCACGACCAGATCGGACGCTGCGGCGTTTTTCCCGGCTGTCGCAGAGATCAGGGGTAGGAACGAATACCGGTGTTTTTGCGCCTGGCGGCGGACAGCGGAGCGGAAATTGGTTTTTCGGCAAGCCTGCCGAAAAATAATTTCCGGCTGCCCGTCTGGAAGACTCTGCCGCCACTGCAGAATTTTCACTACCTTTGCAGTCATGAATCTGAAAGTGCAGGAACAATTCGAGGTGAGGAGCTACGAGACCGATGTCTTCAGGCGCCTCAAGCCCTTCTTTTTGCAGACCCACGTACAGGAAATGGCCTACAAGGGCTCGGAATTCTGCGGCGCCGGCTATGCGGGGCTGCGGGAACAGGGCTTTTTCTGGGCCCTGAACCGCATGCACCTGCACATCCTTGACTGGCCCCTGTGGGGCGAAGAGGTCGTGATGCAGACCTGGTCCCGTGCGAAGGCGGGGCCCCTGTGGCACCGCAACTTCAAGATGTTCCGGCCCGGAGCGGAAGACTCTCCCCTCATGCTGGGCACCTCCGCCTGGACCATGCTCAACCTCGCCGACCGCAGCATCTGCCGTGGCGACAACGGCTTCAACCAGGACTATCACCTCGCCGAGGACACCCTCCCCTTCTGCAGCAAGATTCTCATCCCCGCCGATACTGAAATGGCGGATGCCGGCTCACACACAGTCGCTTACAGCGAGCTCGACTCCAACGCCCACGCCAACAACTGCATGTACACCCAGTGGGCGGTGGATACGCTGCCGCTGGATTATCTCACCACCCACGAACTCCGCGACCTGCAGATCTGCTACTACCGCGAGCTCCACTACGGCGAGACGGTGCACTTCCGCCTCGGCGGCACACAGAGCAAACGGTACCTCCAGGGAATGGCCGGAGATACCGTCTGTTTCGTGGTCGAAATGGAATTCGCGCCCCTTCCGGGGCAGCCTCTTACGGCTTGAGCGCCGCCGCCAGCACGCTCAGCGGGTTCATCACCGGGATGCCGGTGTTCATCTCTATCTGCCATTTGCAGGTCTCGCACTCCGACACTACCGCCTCGGGGGCGCTCGCCTTTATGTCGGCGAAGAGCTTCGCACCGATTTCCTGCGAATAATTGTAATACTCCTTCTTGAAGCCGAAAGTGCCGGAAATGCCGCAGCAGTTCTGGTCCAGCACCGTGAGGGTAACGCCGGGAATCATGCGCAGCAACTCTATGGTGTAGTTCTGCCAGCCTATCCTCTGCATGTGGCAGGCGGTATGGTAAGAGAGTTTCATCTTGAAATCGGGGCGGAAGTCGAGCTTCACCTCCCCGGCCTCGATCTTCTCGTAGAGCCACTTGCAGGCCAGCTCCAGGGAATCGCGGTAGCCTTCCGTGGGCAGCCCCAGCACCTCGCCGTACTCGCTCCGCATCATGAAGGTGCAGCTGCTGGAGGCAGTGAGGATGCTTTCGCCCTTGCCGGCGGCCGTCACCATGCTTGCGATGTTGGTGCGCGCCTGCTTCAGCGCCTGCTTCTCCATGCCGTTGGCCATCAGGGCCACCCCGCAGCAGCGCTCCTTTTCGAGCAGATGCACCCCGTAGCCGGCAGCGTTCACCACCTTCACGAAGTCCTTGCCCAGCCGGGGATAGTTGTAATTGGCGTAGCAGCCGTGGAAGAAGGTTACGAACTTGCTGAACTTACCCTGCTTGGGAGCGGCCTCGCGGCGGAACCAGCGCACGAAAGTCTGCGGGCTGTACTTGGGGAAGGTGCGCCTCTTGTCGATGGCGAAAGCTCCGTCCAGGATGGCCTTGACCGGCTTCCAGGGCAGCACGGCGTTCACTATGGGGGCGAAGGGCGACGCCAGGCTGCCGACGAAGTCGGTCGACGCCAGCATCGTGTCGCGCAGCGGATGCTTCGGACCCGGGGCGTAATCGAGCCGGGCCCTCTGGATGAGGTCGGCCACATGCACCCCGGACGGGCAGGCCACCTCGCAGCGCTTGCAGTTCAGGCAGTACTTCAGCGCATAATCGTAGAATGCGGGGTCTTTCAGGCGGTAGCGCTCCTGATCGGGCCCGGCCTTCTTGGGACCGGGATACAGGGGGTTCACCTCCATCATGGGGCAGACCTCGTTGCATATCGAGCATTTCTGGCACGCCTCGAAATTGAGACGGCTCAAGTTATTGTCCTGCATAGTCTTTCGCGAGTATTTTGCCGACGGCCTTCACATTGTCCGCCGCCTTGCCGTCAATAAGGATATGGCCGTCCGGGCTGGTCCTGACCCCGAAGTTTTCGAAGGGCTGGGGTTTGCGGATGTCGGAATCGTACCAGAGGCTGCGGTCCTGCGGAGCGGTGACATCGGCGCCGAAGACGGGTTCGTAGATGCGGTCCATGGAGGCTGCCAGCCCGCCGCTGAAGAAACGGCCAGTGGCCAGGATGAACTCCCCTGCCTGAAGGGTGATGCCGTTGGCGGTGAAGACTTCCTTGAGCCTGGAGCCTTCCCAGCGCCCGCCAAGCACCTTGTCGCCGCGCATAACGGCCACCCCGGCGGGCAGCAGAGACGCCAGCATGGCGTAGGGTTTATGCTTAAACTCAGGCTCGAGAGACTTTAACGTAAGTCCCTCTGTTACAAGGCAAACACGGCAACCTTCCTTTGCGGCATCCAATGCGGCTTTGCAGCCCGATTCGCCTCCGCCTATTACAACCAAGTCGTATTTCATTTCACGCTTCCTCCCAAATAAGCGGCATGCTTTAGCCGCATGAATTCAGCCTCCCGGAGAGTGTCGCCCCAGAGCACCGGAGTCATGCCTTTCCAGCGCTCCTGGAGATAGTCGAGCACCAAGGCGTCGGCATCGGTGCCGGGCAGCAGTTCAGCAAGGATCTCCGCCGCCCTCCTGACGCAGTGGCTGCTCTGGCAGGTGCCCATTCCGATGCGGGTATGCCGGCGCAGATCCTGCAGGTTGCGAACCCCGAACTCCCTCACGCAGTACTCTATCTCGGCGCGTGTAACCTGCTCACACTCACACACCTGCTCGCTGCCGGCGCCGCTGAAGTCCATACTGTCGGCCTCGGTGCCGTGGCGGCCCACAGCAGCCCGTTTCTCATAAATATCGTAGCGGATAGAATACTTGCGGTCTTCGGATCCCGGGAGGGGCAGCTCCGCGGTGCGGCAGGCCGCCTGCATTCCGAGCTTGCTGCACACCAGGTCGGTCACCTGCTCCGCCATGAGGCGGGCGGTAGTCAGCTTGCCGCCGGTTATGGTGATGAGCCCCGGAATACCGTCGCGCGTCTCGTGGTCGAGCAGCACTATGCCGCGGCTCGCGCTGCGGCCGTCGCCGCCGGCGGAAACCAGGGGCCGCACCCCCGCATAGGCGCGGAGGATACGGGTGTGCGCCAGCTCCGGAATCATCTTAACACCTTCTGAAAGAAGCAGTTCCACCTCGGCGGGAGTGACCTTCATGTCGTCGCACTCGCCCATCGGCACCTTGTCGGACGTGGTGCCCAGCACGCTCACCGTGTCGTCAGGCACTATGATATCGGCATTGGCGGGCTTGCGGCAGCGGTTCACGACCATGTCTGCCACGCGATGGCCGAACACCAGGAGCGAGCCCTTGCTGGGCAGCATGTCTATATGGGCGCCGGCCATTTCGGCAAGGCCTGCGGCCCAGATGCCCGCGGCCAGCACCACCTGGGAGCCGCGGAACTCGCCCTGCGGAGTCCGGACTCCCACGACGCGGCTGCCGTCCTTTAGGAAGCCGGTGACCGCGTTGAACTTCACTATATCGGCGCCGTGGCGCTTCGCATCCAGCGCGTTGGCGTCGGTCAGGCGGAACGGGTCCACGCTGGCATCGGGCACCATCACAGCGCCTATGATGTCGGGGTTCACAGCAGGAACGAGCCTCCTGGCCTCTTCGGGGTCGATTATCTTCGCGTCTATACCGCATTCCAGACATTTCTGCGCGAAGAGCCGCTGGTAGTCGAGGTCGTCTTCGGGAAGGGAGATGAACAGGCCGCCGGTGGGCTCCACGCAGTTGGTGGCGATGCGGCGGAGAATGCGGTTCTCGCTGATGCACTCGCGGGCGCCCTCAGGATCGGTGACGGCATAGCGCGCGCCGCTGTGAAGCAGGCCGTGGTTGCGCCCCGACGCTCCGTCGCAAAGGTCTTCCCGCTCCAGCAGGAGCGTCTTGAGGCCCCGTATGGCGCAGTCTCTTGCCGTGCAGGCGCCGGTGATGCCCCCGCCAATTATTATTACGTCATATTCTTTCATCAGGATCAGTTTTAGCTGTTGATGAGGTTATTATCTACAAATATAACGAAAATCGCTTTTTTATGCGGCATACAATCTTTTTTTTCGGACTTGCAGGAATACGCGGCTACGCAAACGTTTAAATTTCACTTTTACTCCCCCGTTTTACAAAATAAAGCCTCATATTAGCCGCAGAAACAGTTTGGGTCATGAAGAATGGTGATATAAAAGAGAACACGGCCTTCGACGACGAAGGCGACGCTTTCCACGAAGAAGGCGGCCACAACGCACCGAAGGGAGACTGTGCAGAAGAGAAGCTGGAGCAGAAGGAAGCGGTTGAAGAAGCGTAGGACAGGCATCTCCCTTCATAACGGCGTCCGGGCAGCGGGGTTTTTGAGCCCCACTGCCCGGACTTTTATATCGGACGCCACGTGTTTCTTGCAGGACCGCCTACTTCTTGTCGAGTACAGTGTAGGCGGAGTTGTTGGAGATATATTCGGGAACTATCTCCTTCATGACCTTCACGGTGGCCATCGGGTCGTAAGTCTTGGCCGTGACGGTGAGCTTTTCGAGCTGCTTGCAGGCCGTGTCGTAGTCGTACTCGCGGACCTTGGCGATGCGGATCTTCTCGTGGAAGGACGGAAGGGTGCCCTCGTAGGTGCTCAGCACCTCTTCGTATAGCTTTTCGCCCTCACGCAGGCCGGTGAACTTGATTTCCACCCCTTCGGCGCCGGAAAGCATTATCATGCGCTTGGCGAGGTCGGCGATCTTTACAGGCTCGCCCATGTCGAATACGAAGATCTCGCCGCCGTGCCCCTTGGTGCCGGCCTCGAGCACGAGCTTGCAGGCCTCGGGGATAAGCATGAAATAACGCACTATGTTCGGGTCGGTCACCGTTACCGGGCCGCCGTTGCGTATCTGCCGTTCAAACAGCGGGATGACGCTGCCGTTGCTGCCCAGAACGTTGCCGAAACGGGTGGTGATGAACTGGGTCTTTCCCTTCACCTTGCCGTCCTGCTCGGCCTTGTTCAGGCTCTGGCAATAGATCTCGCAGATGCGCTTGCTGCAGCCCATCACGTTAGTGGGATTCACAGCCTTGTCGGTGGAGATCATGACGAACTTCTTGACCCCGTACTTCACCGAAAGGTCGGCTATCACCTGGGTGCCGTGGACGTTGTTGAGCACCGCCTCGGTGGGGTTGTACTCCATCATGGGCACGTGCTTGTAGGCCGCGGCGTGGAAGACGTAATCGGGCCTGAACTCGGCGAAGGTCTTCTCCATGCGGGTGCCGTGACAGATGGACGTGACCATAGTCTCAACTTCGATATCGGGATAGTCGCGCGCCATTTCCAGGCGGACGTCGTGCTGCGGCGACTCGGCCTGGTCGATGAGCATCATGGCCTTGGGCCCATAATGGGCGATCTGGCGGACCAGCTCGCTGCCTATGGAGCCCGCGGAACCGGTGATGAGGATCTTCTTTCCCTTGAGAAGGGCGCCCACCGAGTCCATGTCGACTTCTATCTGCTCGCGGGGCAGGAGGTCTTCGATCTTGACCTCTTTGAGGTTGGGGGCGCTGCCGGACTGGGGATCCCACTCGCTGGCCTGGCTGGCCATGTAGATTTTAACGCCCGCACCTATGATATAATCCTGGAGTTTCTGGTCGTGACGGAACTTCTCATTGCGCAGGGGCGATACCATCACCGCCTTGATCTTGTTCTTCTTGAGCACCGCCGGCAGATTCTCGTCTACAGGGTAGATCTTCTCGCCCATGAGGCTGGTATAGGTGAGTGAAGAATCGTGGCTGATGAAGCCCTTGACCACAAAACGTGATGGCTTTTCGTTGCGGAGGTTCTTCGCCAGGCCCACTCCCCCGGCCTTGATGCCGTAAATGAACACGGGAACGGCTTTATCGGTGAGATAGGTGTTGTCGTAGAGGAACTTGACCACCAGGCGCACGAATATCATGAGCACCATGAGGCCGCCGGAAGCGACCACTATCTGCACTGTGCGGGTATCCGCCAGGGCGGGTTCAAGCGCATTGGTGAGGTAGTGAAGGCCGAACTGCACAACTCCCGCGCACGCCACCGCATAGATAATCCGCAGCAAATCCACGAAGGAAGAATAACGCACCACAACCGAATAGGTGTGGAACACCTTGAAAAAGATGAGCAGCGGGATGAGGAATATGGTGAGCGTGCCCATGAGGGGCCAGAACGAGGCGAGCGTATCGTGTCCGCCTACAAAAAACGCGTAAATGGTAAACCAGACCAGGTAAAAGAAAAAGCAGTCCATCAGCACTATAAGCAGATAGGGCGCTGTTCTTTTCGAGAAATACCACTCGGTCAGTTTGCGTAAACGACTCATATCACTAAAAATGGGTATTCAGGGCAAATATAGTCAATTAATCGGTATTTCCCAATTAATGACCGAAAGTTCCGCTTACGGAACGAAAAACGGGCTTTCGTTACCGACACAGACGGTCTTCATTACTTCAGGAAAAAACGGTATCTTTGTAAAAACAAGCTGCCACAGCTTTCCAGTCGCTTTGCGACACTTTTTTAGACAAAAGACATATGGCAATGGAGTATAAACTTATATTATTCGATCTGGACGGAACGCTCCTGGATACAATAGAAGATCTGGCCGAGGCCGTCAACCACGCGCTACGCGTGCGCGGTCTGCCCCTCCATAGCCTCGAGGAATACCGCGGCATGGTCGGCCACGGCGTCCGCAACCTCGTGACTCAAGCCCTGGAACGGTCGATGGCAGGCGGCGCCGACATCTTGGACGGCACCGGAGGCACGCGTGGCAGCGACGGGGCATCCGCCGCCCTCGTCGACGAGGCCCTCGCCGACTTCACAGAGTACTACTGCACCCACATCGACGTCCACACTCACCCCTACCCGGGAATGGTCGACCTGGTGAACGACCTTCATGCCGCCGGCGTGCGCATGGCCGTGGCTTCCAACAAGTTCCAGTCGGGAACCGAAAAGCTGGTGCGCGAATTCTTCCCTGGGATTCCCTTCGTCGCCATCCTCGGCAATCGTGAAGGTTTCCCGCTGAAACCGGATCCGGAAATAGTCGGCGAAATCCTGCGAGCGGCAGAGATTGCCGGTCAAGCCAGCTCAGGCGTCATGCCCATCTCCCGCGCCGAAACCGTCCTGGTCGGCGACTCCCGCACCGACATGCAGACCGCTTTCAACGGCGGCATCGCCGGCATCGCCGTGGGCTGGGGATACAGAAGCGCGGAGGACTTGGAACATGCGACTCGGGATATTTTCGGCCCCGACTGCCAGTCAAATAAACCTGTTGTCCGAAGCGTCACCGAACTCCGCACCCTCCTTTTCGGCAGGCCGTTCTTCGTGAGCGGGCAGATGAGCACCCCGCCGGAGCAGCCGTCCACTCCCCTGCAAAAAGCTGTCTATGAGGCATTTGCGCGCCTCGATATCCCCTTTGTTCGCGTGGATACCGATCCCGGCATCACCATGGAAGACTGCCGCCACATCGACGAGGGGCTCGGCGCGCGCATCGTCAAAACCGTCTTCGTGTGCAACCGCCAGCAGACCGAGTTTTACCTGTACGTCATGCCGGCCGACAAACCCTTCGTGACGCGCGAGTTCTGCAGTGCGCTCGGCATCCCGAGGGTGTCGTTCGCATCGGCCGAAAAGCTGATGGAGCTTACCGGCGTCGCCCCCGGCGCCACAACCATACTGAGCGCAGTCTACCCCGCCGTCGGAGTTCACCTGGTGATGGACCGCGCAGTCGCCGAATCGGAGTGGTTCGCCTGCACCGACGGCACCCCCACCTGCTTCGTCAAGCTCCGCACCCGCGACCTGCTGGAGAAATATCTTCCTGCGTTCAATCACGAACTCACTATTATATAGCGGCATACGTCGATTTGCTCAGCAAATAACTTCCCGCCAGCGGGCACAAACTGACACTTATAAGCCCATCGGCCGCCATCTTCTCTGGATAATAATACTTTTTTTCATCCCAAAAGTTTTTTGTCCAACTTTTGGGGCGCGATAAGGGAGCTCGTTTTGCACACCAGATTCTGGTGTACGGCAGCCCTCAAAGCGTCCCCGGGTGCGGTAGGTGTTCCTGATTACCGGACGCTAACCGCAGTCAAGCACCCTTGCAGCAGCGGCATAGGTGAGTCCGCAGACACGGGCAATCTGATGAACATCCGCACTGAACCGGAAGTGGATCTGCCGCATGAACTCCGCTTGCTCATGCTCCGAAAGCGCCACAAACGATTCCTTTCCAAAAAGGCTCCGGAGCAAATCCGGCAAAGCGACAAGGATAATCTGGTCACGGAATGCAGGTAGATTGTCATCTGTCTCCAGTTTTTTACGTGCCTTGGAAGAAGAAGCCAGAAAATAGTTCATTCGCTTGGGCGTTCTGAATATGGCCTCAACTACCTGGACATCAACGTATTCCTGGGGTAAGATGTACCCTTCCGGACCCAGATGCCAGTACCCCGGAAGATTAGCGGCGTTGGTATGAAGCATCCTTTCTCTCCCTCTGGCCGACAAATCCTTAAGGAGCGCACCTGACACCTTTGTCTGATTGAAGAAAAGATTGCCGGTTCCCCATGGGTATTGGCTGGGATGAGAGCAGATATTGGCAGCAACGCAATTCATCTGGACATAGGCGACGGCACGTTCCACGGCCTCATCGTCATAGGGTATCTCCTTGATCTGCACCCCGTTACCCCGCAGGAGTGCTCTCACGCCCCATCGATGTTGCATATATCTGGAGTAGCGGTGTCTGAATTGTCCGACATATTCTTCCACATCCCCACGTGTGCCTTTCAGCACAAAATGCACATGGTTCGACATCAGAATAAACGCCAGAACATTAACTCCCGGACTGCACGCAGCCTGAATGGCCACGAAGTTCATACCCACTTTGAAATCCTCCTCGTCACGGAACCAGAGTTCCTCCTCCAGATGATCTGTTGTGACAAGCCAAATCTTCCTCATAATCATTCACACTTTATCTCCGCCGGAGAGTCCGGCTCGGCTTTTTACAAATATCTGAATTTATTGTCGAAAGAGCAATAGAGTTGTTTGTAAAAGGTGATGAAAAAAGTTATTTTTGTTTCGCGGATGACCGCCACACTGCGGTTATCCTCCCGAAATTGATGAGGTTAACCGCATTTTACCCCTATTTTTGCGGTTATCCTCGCACTTTAACGGAGGTTAACCGCACCTGCAGGAAGTTTAATGAAAAACAGTATTCATTCAAATATTCTTCTTGAAAAGATGCTCTCGCATGCCGACCCGTCGCAGGTGGACGGCCTCAGCCGGTTTTTCAAGACCGGGCCGGGGCAGTACGGCGAAGGCGATAAGTTCCTGGGAATCAAGGTCCCGGTGACGCGCGCCGCCGGCACACCACATTCCGGACACGATCAGGCCGAAACGAAAGATTGCGACCGTCAGGCAGGCAAAGCGCCCCGCTACCGGACCATGCCCCGAACCGCCCTCCGCTACGCCATAGAAAGATTCCCCGACCACGAACGCCAAAACTATCTTGCCAAATGAAACGCCTCATCATCATCCTTTCTACGCTCATCGCCTTAACCGCCTGCAAGAATACCGAGGCGCCGGGCTACGTCGTCCAGGTCTCGCTGGGCGGGTGGCACGCTCCGGATTATACCTCGGCGCAGATCATCGACCGCATCGACTCCGTGGCACAGATGATTCCGGTCCGCAAGGTCATCATCGGCTGGAGCCTGGACACATCGATTTACCGGGAGGTAGGTGCGTTCCTGCACGGCAAGGGCATAGAGATGCTCCTGTGGCTGCCGGTCTTCGCCGAAACGGAGGAGATGTGCGACAATACGCCCGCCGTGGACCTCTGGGGCCGCATCCCAGCAAACTACGACCTGCTCTGCAAGTCGGTTCCCGGCGCCACAGGGTATCCTGAGTTTGAGACGGACGCCGCCTTCCTGGATTCCCAGCTGGACGCGATGGCCCCCTACCCCTGCGGCAAATACCCCGGGATTGAGATTAACTACCGGGCCGATGTGGTCCCCACTTCCCCGGAATACGTCACAGAGTCCCTGGAGCACGTGATGGCGCACCGCTTCGACGGCTCCGTCCTCTCCTGGAATATCATGGAAGCCCCCGACGCGCATATCGCCGTTTTAGGACGAAGTAAGTAAAGCTCAGACCATGCATAAGAAAGTGAAAAACCCCAAGATAGTGCTCATAACGGGAGCGAGCAGCGGCATCGGATACGATGCGGCGCAGGCGCTGGGCATGCAGGGCCACAAGGTGTACGCCGCCGCCCGCCGGGTGGAGCTGATGGAACCGCTGCGCGCTCTGGGAGTCGTGCCGCTGAGGATGGACGTCACCGACGAGGCTTCCATGCAGGAGGGCGTGCAGAAGGTTCTGGAGGCCGAGGGCCGGATCGACGTGCTCATCAACAACGCCGGCTACGGCTACTTCGGCGCCATCGAAACCACCCCCATGAAAGACGCCCGCAGGCAGCTGGAAGTCAACGTCTTCGGCCTGGCCAGCCTGTGCCGGACGGTGCTGCCGGCCATGCGCGTCCAGGGCGTCGGACGCATAATCAACACCGCCTCAATCGCCGGCAAAATGGTGATGCAGTTCGGAGGCTGGTACTGCGTCTCGAAGTATTCGGTTGAGGCCTTCAGCGATGCCCTCCGGATGGAGGTAAAGCCCTTTGGCATAGACGTTTGCATCATCGAGCCCGGCGGCATTCGCACCGACTGGGGCCTCATCGCGGCGCGCCATCTGCGCCAGAACGCGGCAGGTTCCGCATATGAAGGAGCAGCCCTTCCGGAGGCCGATCTGCTGGAGAAGGCCTATTCGGGCAGATGGCTATCATCCCCCGCCGTCGTCACCCGCGCCATCCTGCGGGCCGTAAACCGCCGCCATCCCCGCACCCGCTACCGCATCGGCCTGGGCTCGCACATCATGCCATTTTTACACGCGGTTCTGCCCGCAAGGTGGTGGGACGCCGCCGTGAGACGATTTACAAAGATTAAAATTTCATAATACCATGCTCAAGATCGGAGACAGAATGCCCCACTTCGAAGTGGTGGACCAGGACGGCCAAACCGTTCGTTCAGAGGACTTTATCGGCAAGGGCCGGAAAACGATTGTGTATTTTTACCCAAAGGACAACACCTCCGGCTGCACCGCCGAGGCGTGCAGTTTCCGGGACAATTATGCCGAGCTGACCGCCGCCGGCTACAACGTGGTGGGCGTGAGCAAGGACTCCGCGAAATCCCACACCGGCTTCCGCGCTAAGTACGAGTTGCCGTTCCGGCTGCTGTCCGATCCTTCCACCGAGATGCTCCAGGCCTTCGGCGCCTGGGGTGAGAAAGAGATGTACGGCAAGACCGTGCTGGGCACGCTGCGGCGCACTTTCATATTCGACGAGCACGGAGTGCTCGAGCGCATCATAGAGAAGGTCGACACCAAGAACGCCGCGGGTCAGATACTGCCTACTGCATCTGCCTGAGGCGGACGTCGATGCCGGGAAGGGCTGCCGGCAGGCCGCTGAGGTCTGTCTGGCTGAAGTGGTACGGGATCAGGACCTTCGGGGCGATCACCTTCGCGGCAGCGATGCACTGCTCCGGCGTCATCGTATACGGCTGATTCACAGGCAGGAAGGCCACGTCGATGTCTTTCAGTTCCGCCATCTCCGGCACGTCCTCCGTGTCCCCGGCCACATAAATGCGCAGGCCGTCGATGGTGAGCACATAACCGTTGCCATTGCCCTTTGGGTGGAACATCTCCCGGCCGGGCGTGGTGTTGTACGCCGGCACCGCTTCCAGTTTTATCCCGCCCGGCAGCTCCCGGCTCTCGCCGTTGCCGATGGCCTCTCCCCTGCCGATTTTGTTCCGGCTGGTCTCATTCAGGATAAGGAGGGTTTCAGGGCCGGTGAGCGTGGCAATAGTGGCGTCTTCCAGGTGGTCCGGATGCTCGTGGGTAACAAGGATAACATCGGCCTTGGGGAACTCCACCGCGTAATCGGTGGGCTTGCCGTAGCCTGCCACCGGGTCGATCTGGATGGAGAGGCCCTTGTAGCCGATTTCCAGCGACCCGTGCTTGATGAGGGTGATGTCCACGGGGGCGCCGGACGCCGTCCGGAAACGCTCCACCTCGTATTTGGTCACTCGCTTGCCCTCCGCCGTCCAGGCCAGGATGCCGCCCTTGAGATTATAGGTTTTGAAGCCGATGCCGTCGAGGACGGCAGATGCCTCTGCGCTGCGCCGGCCGCTCCGGCAATAGACCAGCACCGGGCGCTCCTTGTCAAGCAGCGCCTGCGCCTTCTCGGCGAAGCCGCCGGCACGCCAGTCGATGTTGACGGCACCGGGGAGGTGGTTTTCCGCGAACTCCTCCGGAGTGCGGGCATCTAACAATTGTATGGTTGCATCCTGCGCGAGCATCGCCTCGAACTCACTGACAGACAAATCTTTATACCCCTTGCAGGAGAGAAGGGTGAAGAGCGTAAAAGCCATAGTTATTACGAATCGTTTCATAGACAGACAAACTTGTTTGTTTTTGCAAGATAGTGAAAAAAATGTATTCTTTCTATCTTTGCAGAGATGAACACCGAGACGCTGAAGAATATAGAAAAGCATCCATTTGAACCGTTTCTGCCATCCGGAGCACGGATACTGTTCCTGGGCAGTTTCCCGCCCCAGCCGCACCGCTGGTGCATGCCGTTCTATTACCCCAACTGGATCAACGACTTCTGGCGGATAATGGGGCTGATTCACTTCGGAGACAAGGAGCACTTTTGCGTGCCGGGCGAGAAGCGGTTCGACGAGGCTGCGATTCGGGAGTTCTGCTCTTCGGCCGGCCTTGCCTTTTACGACACCGCCTGCGAAGTGAGGCGTTTGAAGGACAACGCTTCAGATGCGTTCCTGGAGGTTGTGCGGCCGACGGACATCCCTGCCCTGCTGGCCCGGATTCCGCAGTGCCGCACCCTCGTCACCACCGGCGAAAAGGCCAGCAGCATCGTTGCAGAGACCTTTGGTTGCCCTGTGCCGCCGGTTGGCGGACATATAGATACTAGATCCTTCGTCGCTAACGCTCCTCAGGATGACAATTGTCGTCATTCTGGGTGCCCCTCTTGTCATTCTGAGCGAAGCGAAGAATCTGTTTCCGTCCGTTTTTGGCGTATGCCGTCCACGTCCAGGGCGTACCCGTTATCCCTTGAGAAGAAGGCCGAGGCCTACAGCCAACTATTCTAGCCCTCTATCAACTTCCCTATATCCCAACGCAGAAACTCCTCCACCAGCACACCTCCAGATCCAACCACAAACGCCTGGGCGGGATGGAACTTCTCCCTAAACACTTTCAGGCCCTCATTCCCGGTCCTCCGGCCACTCTTCACCTCAATGGCCGTGCAGCGTCCGTTATAGTCAATCACATAATCCACCTCATCGTCCCGCTCACGCCAATAATATAGCTTGTAGTCGTATTCGTCCGCCTGGTTTAGCAGGTGCGCACCCACGGCACTCTCCACCCATCGGCCCCACTCTTTCGGAGTCGTATATGCCTTCTCCCAATTCACCCCGCTCTGCACAGAGAACAACGCCGTGTTATATACCATAAACTTGGGCACCGAATTATATTTCCTGGCCTCGTCGGCCGCGTACTTATGCAGCCCGCACAGCAACCGAGACTCGTCCAGCGTATTCAGGTAGCCCGCCAGCGTGGTCACATTTCCCGCGTCCTGAAGCTGCCCCAGCATCTTGTTCAGTGACAACTCCTCGCTGGAATATGCGCACCCCAGCTCGAACAACTGCTTCATCAGCGCCGGCTTATACACCGTCTTGGTCTGAAGCACGTCCCTCTCGATGGCCGGAGCCACGATACTGTCCTTGATATACCTGCGCCAGCGCCTCTCATCTGCCACGTACTGCGCCCCACCGGGATAACCACCGAAGTAGATGTAATGGTCGATGTCCATATCGAACGCTTCCCGCATCTCGCCAAAGCTCCAGTGCGGCATGCGGATAAGTTCATATCTCCCGGCCAGCGACTCCGTCAAGCCGTCTTTGAGCAGCAGACGGGACGAACCCAGGATGACGACCTTCAGCCCCAGATTGTTGAATGTATCCAGGTCCCACTCCTTCTTTACTGCTTCACTCCAATTGTTGATCTTATGGACCTCGTCGATTATTAGAAGATACTCGGAAGCCGCCGAGACCTTCATTTGCACGCGTGCCGTCTCCCAAACCATTGCAATCCAATCGCTGCTTCCTAATGCGACATTATCAGCACTGACGAAATAGCCAGGCAAGTGCGAATCCTCAAAAACTTGTTTTACCAAAGTAGATTTCCCAACCTGCCTGGGGCCGGAAACAACTTGTATCCTTCTTCTTGGCTCCGCAATCCTCGACTTCAGAACTTCGTATTGTGGTCTTTTATACATAACTTATTGTCTATTACCGCACAAAGATATACAGAATTCTCAAATCTTACAAACAAAATTCTCAAAAGTTCCTCGCAAAATTCTCAAATCTAATTGCAGACTGTCCTAAAAAGGGGAAGTTCACAGCTGCGCCAGACAAAAAAAAGGCCGATGCAAAAGCATCAGCCCTGGCGCAATCCGTCCGGCCACCGGAATTCCATTATTCCATAACCTTTATGTCGATACGTAAACTACCTGCACTGACGGTGTATGAGCCCGGAATCGTGAACTCGAATAAGGCATTGTTTCCATCCACTTTCGGCTCTCTATCTCCAGGGTTCACCCTTATCTTCCAGGGGTCATACAAGCCATCGGAGTTACAATACGTAGCAATCAGAGTCGCATGGCCGTTCTTCAAATAAAGGTCCCAGTCGTTTACCTCAAATGTCCCATCCGCGCCTTTGACCTCAATCGGGTTCAACTGGTCTCTAATATCCTTTTCACAAGACATGGCCAGGCCACACATAATGCCAATTAACACTGCAGACAACAAATACGCGAACGACCGGCAAAAGAGTCTGCGATTCAAAACGTCATTGTATTCCATAAAACTAAGCTACTTCATTACCGTTAACTGTTAACTGTTAAACGTTAATCGTTTATGATTTCATCTTCTTCCAGCGGATGATATGGTCCATCCTTAGCCTCAAACAATATAGTTCCTGATTCAAGGCACTTCAGACTATGCCACTGCCCAGCATCGATATTCAACACGACTCCACCTGGCACTATGTCTATAGTCTCCAAGAGATTACCCTTTTCATCATAGAGATACTCTTCAAAATGCCCGCGGATTTAAATCACAGTCTCGGAACTTGCATGATGCCGATGAACAGGCAGCACCGTGCCCGGCTCCAGGGCATTCAGCATTCGCTGCGACTGGTCTTCAGCCGAATTCCTCAAATCCAGATTCATCCTAAGCCTGGGAGATACCTTGGCTTGAGCAGTCAGTTCGTCCAGAATCCTTTTATCTATAATCATTCTGCTTTTTGCTAAATCAATTCTTTCTATCAATACAGCCTCGCCCCCAATATAATCGGGTACAACACTAATCAAAACGGCAATGACATGGTTAGTCATACTGGTTCTTACGCCTGTACCTCTCCCCCATCTCCAGCAACTTCTCAAATAAGGCCACTCTGTCTTCTTTCATCTCGCCGGCATTGAGGAGTTTCTTATTATGCTTGAGCCAGTTACAGTACTTGAAACGTTCTTCGGGGTTGTGGCGGGAAGGATTGCGGTGATTTGACTCGATGAAGTCCTTCACCTCTGTGTATCTTTCCATCCAGCGTTCACCTTGATTCATAACCACATCAAATGATCTTGTCTATGATTTCTTGTGTTTACCCGGCTTAATCTACCACTCTTCCAACTAGCCCTGCACCCTAAACTATCCTCGTCACCAACTCCCCTACCGGCTTCCGCTCAGCGTGCATGGCCGAAGGTTTGCTGTCCGGGGCGGGATACCCCACATTGATCATCGCCACCAGCTCATAGCCCTCGGCGCCCGGGACGATGGCCCGCAGCAGGGCAGAGTCGAAAGAGCCGACCCAGAGGGTGGCCAGGCCTTCGTTCTCTGCGGCGAGCATGAGATAGGAAGCGACGATGGCGGCGTCCACCTCGGCGCCGTTCTTGCCGTCGTAGCGCCGCACCCACGCGTCAGCGGGCCTGCAGCCCACGACCAGCAGCAGCGGCGCGCCATAGTTGGAGCGCGTCACGCCCTTGATGGCCTCCAGCGTCTCCGGACGGGAGACCGCCCAGATATGCACCGGCTGCTTGTTCACCGCCGTCGGCGCCATCCGCCCGGCCTCCAGGATCCGGTCTACCTTCTCCTGCTCCACTCCCCGCGCCGCAAATGCGCGACAGGAGTAGCGGCGATTCAGCACATCATTGAATTCCATAATACATACTCGACCCTATCAATACTTACTCCTTTTGAGCCTCATTTACAATCTTGTTCTCAACGATTTCGCATGGGTCTTTTATTATCAGCATTACAACGCAAGTGTATCCTCCTCCCCTAACGGCTCATACGGCCCGTCTTTGACTTCCATGATGACAGTGCCGGATTCCAGGGCGCGGACGGTGTGCCATTGGCCGATGGGGATGTTCAGGGCGACTACCGGGCCGCCGGGCGAGAGTTCGATGGCCTCGGTGCAGCGACGCTCCAACTCGTCATAGAACTCCTCCACCAGCCTACCCCTTAAACAAACCACCGTTTCGGAGGATTTCCGGTGCCGATGTATGGGCAGAGGAGAACCCGGCTCGATGGCGTTCAGCATTCGCTGGGAACCGTCCGAAGCGGAGTTGCGGAGATCGTAGTTCATCCTTAACCGGGGAGATGCCTTCGCTTGCGCGGTCAAGTCATCCAATAATGCTTGCGTTATCTTCATTTCTCCAATGATTTCAAATATTCCTCATGCAAATGATAATACTTCTTCATAAACACCACATACGCGCCAACCAGGAGCACTCCCACACCCACAAGATAAATCCAATGTGCCAACACCGATGCCGGCACCAAGTATATCATCACCAGGCTAATCACAAGCTGCAACAAAAAATACAGCAGAGAAACCGCCACGTGTGAAAGGCCCAACTCATTAGCCATCAACTGATATGCGTGCTTCCTGTGCGCCTCGCCAAGATTCTCATGCAGCATAATCCTATGCAGGATAGTGCAGCAGCCGTCCACGCCGTACACCAGCAGGAACACCATCCACGTCACATCGCCGGTCTGCATAATCAGCCGGCCGATTGCAAACAGCATAATAAAAGCAATGCCGATACTCCCGACATCCCCTGCGAAGCACTTTGCCTTTCCCTTCGGACGGAAGTTGAAAATGCTGAACACCAGCACGCCGATGATGGCCACCACCAGGAACGACTCCTCGATGAAGCCACCAATGTCATGCCCGACCTGATCGGGCATCTTATTCGCCAGCAACAGCGGCACCAGCACCGCCAGCGAATACCCGGCCGTGATACCATTGATGCCGTCCATGAAGTTAATCACGTCCGTCGCGCCCACAAAAACAATCAGCGCCACAAGGCCGATAACCACCTTCCAGTACCACGCCAACTCCATAAACCAGGCACCTTG
>CAMHKQ010000029.1 GCA_946185745.1 uncultured Bacteroidales bacterium | reverse complement strand
ATATTGGCTGCGAGGTCTTCATAGCTGTACTCCCTGCCGCCGAAATTGCAAATCGCCTTTTCTTTCCAGTAAGACTTGATTACTTTTTCGAGTTTGCCGAGATAATGGGGATCGGGTTCCTGGCGGGGAACGGGTTTAAAATCGGGATGTTTCACTTTTACTTTGGTTTTTGGTTTCCGCAAAAATAACTCTGTTTCCAACGCGTGAGTCCAAATGAGGCAGGATTGTGGTGAAATTTTTGCATCTTTGTGGCGAAAATCAATAATCAGGGGTGAAAATATTATGAAGAAACCCATTGTAGCTCTCATTTACGATTTCGACGGCACCCTGTCTCCCGGCAACATGCAGGAGTTCGGCTTCATCCAGGCCGTCGGCAAGACAAAAGAGGAATTTTGGCAGATGAGCGACGGAATAGCCGTCGGGCAGGACGCCAGCAACGTGCTCTCCTACATGAAACTGATGTTCGACGAAGCCCGCAGGAACGGCATCAAGCTGCGCCGCGAATCGTTCCGGGAATTCGGCAAGGATATAGAACTGTTCCCGGGCGTGCGCGAGTGGTTCGGGCTGGTCAACGACTACGGCAAATCCCGCGGCGTGAAGGTCGAGCATTACATCAACTCGTCGGGGCTCAAGGAAATCATAGAGGGATCCCCCATCGCAGGCGAGTTCAAGCACATCTACGCGGGCACATTCATCTACGGCGAAAACGGCGAGGCGGAGTGGCCCGGCATCGCAGTGGACCATACCGCAAAGACCCAGTTCATCTTCAAGATATCCAAGGGCATTTTCAGTCAGCACGACACCAAGAAGGTGAACGAGAGCAAGGCCGACGACAAAAAACGCATTCCCTTCACGCACATGCTGTATTTCGGGGACGGGGAAACCGACATCCCCTGCATGAAGATTGTCGGCATGTTCGGGGGTAATCCGATTGCGGTCTACGACCCGTCGAACCACAAGAAAAAGGCCATGGCGCAGAAACTCAAGCGGCAGGGCAGGGTGAGCTTCGTCACTCCCGCCGTGTACACGGCCGATTCCCGCACCTTCAGGCTGGTATGTGCCATCATCGATAAAATCGCTGCGGAAGAGAACCTGAAGTCGCTTGCGAACTTCCGATAGTAAAGTAATTTGGTTATCTTTGCAGATATGAAATTCAGGAACCTCATATCCGCTGTTTTTTTGTCCCTCACAGTGTCGGGATCTGCCTTCGCGCAGATCCTGGAGCCCGTCAAATTCAGGGCCGCACTCGAGAAGGACGGCACCGAAACGGGCAGAATAGTATTCACCGGAACCATCGACCCCGGCTGGCATGTGTATTCCACCGGTCTGGGGGACGACGGCCCCACCTCCGCTTCCTTCAATGCGGAGACTCTCGACGGGGTGGAACTCGACGGGGGGCTGATTGCCGAAGGAGACGAAATCGATAAGTTCGACGAGGTGTTCGGCATGAAGCTCCGTTATTTCGAGAACGGTGTCCGTTTCGTCCAAAAGATACGCTTTATCAAGCCCGAATTCAGCATAAAGGCTTACCTGGAGTACGGCGCCTGCAACGACAGCAACTGCCTGCCTCCTACAAGCGTAGATTTCGAGGCGAGCGGTACCAGTCCGGTGGTGGGGGAGGCGCTGAATACTGCGGTTGCCGATACTCCGGCCATGGCCGGAGGCGAGGCTGCCGAACTGACGCAAGGCGGGCTCTGGGCGCCTGTCGCCGACAAGATCCAGGCAATCACGGAAGGGGCCTCCGGGGCCGGGCGCAGTATCTGGTATCTGCTGCTCATGGGTTTCCTGGGCGGTCTCCTCGCCATCCTCATGCCCTGCATCTGGCCCATCATACCCATGACGGTGAGTTTCTTCATGCGCCGCTCCGAAGACAAGCGCAGGAGCCGCAGGGACGCCATCCTGTACGGAGTGAGCATAATCGTGATCTATCTGGTGCTCGGCGTGGGCATCACTCTCATTTTCGGTGGCAACAAACTCAACGAACTGTCCACCAACGCCATATTCAACATCTTCCTGTTCCTGCTGCTGGTGGTCTTCGCGCTGAGCTTCTTCGGCTGGTTCGAAATCAAGCTTCCCAGCAAGTGGAACAACGCCGTTGACAGCAAGGCCGGCAAGACTACGGGCATCATCTCCATCTTCCTGATGGCATTCACCCTGGTGCTGGTGTCGTTCAGCTGCACGGCGCCCATCATAGGCCTGTTGCTGGCCGAGATGAGCACCACCGGCAATGTTCTTGGCCCCATCGTGGGCATGTTCGGCTTCTCGTTCGCCTTCGCGCTGGTCTTTTCGCTCTTCGCACTGTTCCCGGGCTTCATGAAAAAGCTCCCGAAGTCCGGCTCGTGGATGACGAAAATCCAGGTTGTGCTGGCCTTCATAGAACTGGCTTTCGCATTCAAGTTCCTCAGCGTGGCCGACCTCGCCTACGGATGGCACATCCTCGACAGGGAGGTGTTCCTGAGCATCTGGATAGTTATCTTCGCGCTGCTCGGTGCATATCTGGTGGGCTGGCTCAAGTTCCCCGTGGACGAGATTGGCGGCGATCTTCACAAGCCTTCGAGCGTGCCCTCCATCATGCTGGGCATGTGCTCGTTCGTGCTGGCCGTATATATGATTCCCGGGCTCTGGGGTGCGCCCTGCACGGCCGTGAGTGCCTTTGCTCCGCCTCTCTACACCCAGGATTTCAACCTGAACCGCAACGAGGTCCGGGCCGCATACCACGATTACGAGCTGGGAATGGCCGCCGCGGAAGCCGCAGGCAAGCCGGTGCTGCTCGACTTCACCGGCTACGGCTGTGTCAACTGCCGCAAGATCGAGGCCGAAGTTTGGACCGATCCTTCGGTAGCGCGCAGGCTGAACGACGATTACGTGCTCATCTCGCTCTTCGTGGACGACAAGACCCCGCTTCCCCAGCCCCTGAAGGTCACGGAAAACGGGCGCGAGCTCACGCTCCGCACCGTAGGGGACAAGTGGAGTTATCTGCAGCGTTACAAATTCGGCTCGAACGCGCAGCCTTTCTATATTGCGGTCACTCCCGCCGGCGAACCCCTCACGGGCTCCTACGGCTTCGACAAGAGTATAAGCGGCTATCTTGATTTCCTGGACAGCGGCCTGAAAGCATACAGACCATGACACCGAGACAAGCCGAAATCATAGAACTGCTCCACAAGGAGGTCAAGCCCGCGCTGGGGTGTACAGAGCCCATTGCGGTGGCGCTAGCCGCCGCCAGGGCCACTGAAATCCTGGGCAGCCGGTGCAGCAAGTGCGTCGCCTCCTGTCCGCTCTGGAGGCAGAATCCGGGGTTCAAAATCGACGTGGAGGTCAGCGGCAACATCCTCAAGAACGGGATGGGCGTAGGCATTCCCGGCACCGGCATGGTGGGGCTGCCCATAGCGGCCGCCCTGGGCGTCGTATGCGGCGATTCCTCCCTTGGCCTCGAGGTCCTTCACGGCGTCAACGAAGACGCGGTGAAGTGCGCCAAAGCCCTGGTGGACGCCAAAAGGGTGACCATCTGCATGTCGGAGAACTGTCCGCTGCTGTATGTGAAGGTCACCGTTTCGTTCGGTGAAAACAGCGCCACCGCCGTGGTGGCGGACGATCACGACCATATAGTCGAGACCCGGTTCAACGCGGAGGTGCTCAGCTGTGAAGCCAGGGAGACCGAAGACGGAGCGCATGCTAAATCGAACCTCGAATACGGCCTCACCGTAAAGGAGATTTTCGACTTCGCGGTCAGCGCCGATTATGAAGACATCAAGTTCATCCTTGCCGACCGCGACTACAACATGGCGCTCTGTATGGAGGGGCTCGAGCATAATTACGGCCTCCGCGTGGGCAAGACGATACGCGAAAACCAGAATTCGGTGTTCGGAGACGACTTCATGTCGTACGCCATGGGCATCACGGCGGCGGCATCCGACGCCCGTATGGCAGGCTGTACCCTTGCCGCCATGAGCAACAGCGGCTCCGGCAACCAGGGAATCACCGTGAGCATGCCCGTGATCGCCTACGCGAACCGCTACGGGGTAAACGACGAACGCCTGGCCAGGGCGCTGATACTCAGCAATCTGGTAGCTATCCACATAAAGAGTTATCTGGGCAAGCTGTCAGCCCTGTGCGGCTGCGTGGTCGCCAGCACCGGTTCTTCATGCGGAATCGTATGGCTGGAAGGCGGCGGCTACGATCAGGTGTGCGCCTCCATCAAGAACATGGTCGGCAACATCACGGGCATGGTATGCGACGGGGCCAAGGTGGGTTGTGCCATGAAAGTTGCGTCCGGGGTGTATTCCTCGGTGCAGTCGGCGGTCCTGGCCCTGAACGGCATCTGTGCCGACGAGAACAACGGAATAATTGACCGCGACATCGAAAAGACCATTCAAAACCTCGGAGAAATCGGTTCTGTGGGTATGCAGGCTACCGACAGGATGATACTCCGCATAATGTCCTGCAAATAAAAATATGGAAAAGGTAAAGCTTCTTATCATTGGCAGCGGCCCGGCCGGCTATACTGCTGCCATTTACGCTTCGCGTGCAGGTCTCGCTCCCGTCGTTTACGAGGGGCCCGAGGCCGGAGGCCAGCTCACCACCACCACCCTGGTGGAGAATTATCCCGGTTTCGAGAACGGGGTGGATGCCAATGAACTGATGGGCGCCATGCGTGCCCAGGCCGTGAGGCTCGGAGCGGACATACGCCGCGGCATCATCACAAAGGCAGACCTCTCGAAGCGTCCTTTCACGCTGTGGGTCGACAACGGCGATATCAATGAGGCTGAAGCGCTTATCATCGCCACAGGAGCCACCGCCAAATATCTGGGGCTACCTTCAGAGCAGAAATTCAGGGGCATGGGAGTAAGCGCCTGCGCCACCTGCGACGGTTTCTTCTACCGCAAGAAGGTGGTCGCCGTGGTGGGCGGAGGAGACACCGCCTGCGCCGAGGCCCTCTATCTGTCCGGCTTGTGCAGGAAGGTGTACATGATAGTGCGCAGGGACGTGTTCCGTGCATCCAAGGCCTCCCAGCAGCAGGTCCTGGAGCGTGAGAACATCGAAGTGCTTTGGAACTGCAACACCCGCGAGGTTCTCGGCGACGAGAGCGGCGTCACCGGCGTCAGGCTGTACAACAACAAGGAGGACAGGGAGTTCTGCATAGACATCGACGGCTTCTTCCTCGGAATCGGCCATCATCCCAACTCCGACCTCTTCAAGGAGTGGATAGATATAGACGAAAACGGCTATATAGTTACGCAGGGGGCCACTTCTCTCACGAACGTGGAGGGTGTGTTCGCAGCCGGCGACGTTCAGGATCCGCGTTACCGTCAGGCCATCAACGCAGCCGCGTCCGGCTGCCGCGCCGCCCTTGACGCAGAGAAGTTCCTGCAGGAGAAATAAGTCCTGAAAATACAAAAATATAGCCCCGTGCTTTGCACAGGGCTTTGTAGGTGTTTTTGCTTTCCGGAACAGTTTAGGTTTCCAGAACAATGCAAATGTATTAAACTTTTTTCAAAGTTGTACTGAAACGATGGAAAAAGTTGAGGTGCTTAGTCGCCGAGGGTGGCTACCATGACGGCCTTGATGGTGTGCATGCGGTTTTCGGCCTCGTCGAAGACAATGCTGTTCTTTCCTTCGAACACGTCCTCGGTAACCTCGATGCCGTTCAGTCCGAACTTGTCGAAGACGTCCTTTCCGGCCTTGGTGTCGAGATTGTGATAGGAGGGGAGGCAGTGCATGAACTTGCAGTTCGGATTGCCGGTGCGCTCCATCAGCTTCGCGTTCACCTGGTAAGGCATGAGCATGCCGATGCGTTCCTTCCATACCTCGTCGGGCTCGCCCATGGACACCCAGATGTCGGTGTAGATGAAGTCGATGCCCTTCACGCCTGCGTCCACGTCGTCGGTGACGGTCACGCGTGCACCGGTTTCGGCCGCTATCCTGCGGCATTCGTCGATGAGTTCCTGTGCGGGCCAGAGGGCCTTTGGGGCCACGATACGGACGTCCATGCCCATTTTTGCGCCGCCTACGAGGAGGCTGTTGCCCATGTTGAAACGGGCGTCTCCGACGTATGCGAAAGCGATTTCATGAAGCTTCTTGTCGCTGTGCTCCTGCATGGTGAGGAGGTCGGCAAGCACCTGGGTGGGATGCGCCTCGTTGGTGAGTCCGTTCCAGACGGGAACGCCTGCAAACTCGGCGAGTTCCTCGACGGTGGTCTGCTTGAAGCCGCGGTATTCGATGCCGTCGAACATGCGTCCGAGCACGCGCGCGGTGTCCTTCATGGTTTCCTTGATGCCGATCTGGCTGCCGGAAGGGCCGAGGTAGGTTACGTGCGCACCCTGGTCGTATGCGGCAACCTCGAATGCGCAGCGGGTGCGGGTCGAGGTTTTCTCGAAGATGAGCGCGATGTTCTTGCCCTTCATGCGGGGCACCTCGGTGCCGGCGTATTTTGCACGCTTGAGGTCGCGGGCGAGGTCGAGGAAATACTGGATCTCTTTCGGGGAGAAATCGAGGAGTTTAAGGAAGCTCCTGTTGCGAAGATTGTATGCCATTTTATTGATTTTGATTATTTTACGATTCTTGTGCCGCAGGCCGGGTTGCCCAGCTGGCCCGCTTCGGTGATAACGCATTCGCTGCCTCCGTTCTCGACGAAGGAGATGCCGGCGCGAACCTTGGGCGCCATGGACCCTTCGGTGAACTGGCCCTGGGCGAGATATTCCTTCGCCTCGGCTACGGTGATGGTGTCGAGCGCCTTCTGATCCGGCTTGCGGAAGTTGATGTAAACCTTGGGGACGTCCGTGAGGATGTAGAACTCGTCGGCGCCTATCTGACTTGCGCAGAGAGCGCTGGCGAGGTCTTTGTCGATCACGGCCTCCACGCCCTTGTGACCTTCGGCAGTGTCGATGACGGGGATTCCGCCGCCGCCCACGGTGACCACTATGACACCGTCCCTGGCGAGCTTCTCGACCACTTCTATGTTATTGATCTTCAGGGGCACAGGGGAGGCCACGACCTTACGCCAGCCGTTGCCCTTCGGGTCTTCGCGGTACACGGCGCCGGTCTCTTCGTGCAGCTTTTCAGCCTGCTCTCGGGTGTAGTAGGGACCTACCGGTTTGGTGGGATTCTGGAACTTGGGGTCGTCGGCGCCGACCTCGACGCGGGTTACGAGCGTGACCACCTTGCGGTCTATGCCGTGACGGCGCATCACCCTCTCCATGCCGGTCTCTATCATGTAGCCGATGGAGCCCTGGGTTTCGCTGCCGCAGAAATCCATGGGCATGGCCAGGAGGCCGTATTCCTTCTGACCGGCCTCGTGACGGAGAAGGCCGTTTCCGACTTGCGGGCCGTTGCCGTGGCCTATTATTATGTCATAGCCTTTTTCCATGAGAGGCCAGAGCTGTTCGCAGGTGTCCTCCACGTTGGCGAGCTGCTCGGCGTATGTCCCCTTCTGACCGCTGCGCAGAAGCGCGTTGCCGCCGAAGGCTATCATAGCAAGCTTTTTCATAGCGACTCGAACACGTTCTTGATGATGCCGATAGCTTCGCGGAGTTCTTTCTCGTTGATAGTCAGAGGCGGAGCGAAACGGATGATGTGCCTGTGGGTGGGCTTTGCAAGCAGGCCGGCGTCGCGGAGCTTGAGGCAGATGTCCCATGCCTCGATGCCGTTCTGCGGCTCGGTCACGACTGCGTTGAGCAGGCCCTTGCCGCGGACGAACTTGAAGAACGGGCTCTTGATCTTGGAGATTTCCTCCCTGAAGATGAGGCCCATCTTATAGGCGTTTTCGGTGAGATGCTCGTCCCTGATGACGCTGAGAGCCGCAACCGCGACCTTTGCCGCGAGGGGATAGCCTCCGAAGGTGGAACCGTGCTCGCCGGGCTTGATGGTGAGCATGATTTCGTCGTTCGCCAGGACGGCCGAGATGGGAAGAACTCCGCCCGAAAGGGCCTTGCCTATGGTTACGATGTCGGGATGCACACCCTCGTAGTCGCAGGCCATGAGGCGGCCGGTGCGGCCGATGCCGGTCTGCACCTCGTCCGCTATGAAGAGGCAGTTGTGTTTGTGGCAGAGGTCGTAGCACTCCTTGATGAATCCGTCGTGGGGAACGTATACGCCGGCCTCGCCCTGGATGGGTTCCATGAGGAGGGCGGCCACTTTGTCGCCTTTTTCCTCGAGCACCTTGCGGACAGCTTCGGTGTCGTCGTAGGGCACGCGTACGAAGCCCGGGGTGAAGGGGCCGTACTGGGAATAGCTTTCGGGATCGTTCGAAAGGGTGACGATGGTGATGGTGCGGCCGTGGAAATTGCCTTCCATTACTATGATGAGGGCTTCGTTCTCGGGAATGCCCTTGACCTTATAGCCCCAGCGGCGGGCGAGCTTGAGGGCGGTCTCTACGGCCTCCGCACCGGAGTTCATGGGGAGAAGCTTGTCGTAGCCGAAGAATTCGGTGGCGAACTTCTCGTATGGGCCGAGGCAGTCGTTGTAGAATGCCCTGGAGGTGAGGCAGAGCTTCTGGGCCTGTTCGGTGAGGGCCTTGACAATCTTGGGATGGCAGTGGCCCTGGTTGACTGCGGAATACGCCGACAGGAAATCGAAGTAGCGTTTGCCGTCTACTCCGTAAAGGTAAATACCTTCGCCCCTTTCGAGGACGACGGGAAGCGAATGGTAGTTGTGGGCGCCGTAGCGCTCTTCCATTGCCATGTAATCGGCAGATGTAAGTTTTTTGTCCATGTTAAGTTATGTGATTTTAACGTTATTTGTCTCTGAGGAGGGGGAGGGTGCTGCAGCGGAGCAGGCCGCCCATTTTGCTGATTTCGCGGTAGGGAACCGTCTCGACTGTGGCACCCCAGCTTTCAAGCCATGCCTTCAGGCGGGTGAAGTGCTCTTCCACCACCACGATGTCGGGGGCGATGCTGAAGATGTTGGAGTTCATCCAGTACATCTCTTCGCGGGTGAGCTCCAGCACGTTCTCTTTCCCGAACATGGCGACTAGCCTGTCGGCGTCGCGAGGATTGATGAAGCCGGGCTTGTAAATGATGGCCTTGTCCTTTCCGACCGGCATGAAGGTGCAGTCCAGGTGGAGTATGCCCTCGTTCGGGTCGGTGTCGCTCTTGCGGAGGTTCAGCGGGATTATCTTCTTTTCGGGGAAGATCATCTTAAGGTAGTCTATGGCGAGGGTGTTCGTCCTTGCCGTCTTGACCTGGGGATAATCGGAGAAGGCGTACTGCCCCACGAAAATGTATTCGTTCCAGAGGACCACGTCCCCGCCCTCGACGTGCACCATTTCGGGAAGGTTGTAGATCTGCTTGTAGTGGATGCGGGAATAGATGTCTTCGTATGCGTCGATTTCCTCCTGGCGGTCCGGAATGACGTTGGATACCACTATCTTGTCGTCGATGACGAAGCCGACGTCACGGGAGAATATCTGGTTGCAGTTCTTTACGAGATTGGGCCGCAGAACTTCGACGCCGTGCTTCCGGAGAATCTTTTCGAAGGCGTCCATTTCGGCGGTGATGGCCTCCTGGGAGGGATACACGCCGTTCTTGACCGATTCGTACGATTTGCTGTCGTAGGTTTCTGCCAGGGTTGGGGTCGGACCGTTGGATTGCGGCAGACCCAGAACTACCGTCCTCAGCCTCGAGGTCTCATTTTGGACGAATATTTCCATTGGTTACGATTTGTTATTAAATGCGGACACAAAGATAATGATTTGCTTTCAATCTTCCTAAATTTTATGTAAGTTTGCAAGACTGTAGAACACTGAAAACTAACAAGCATATGAACAATTCCCTTATCACTTTCCCCCTTCCCGCAAATGAACCCGTAAAGGCCTGCCTGGAAGGCTCTCCCGAGCGTATCGCACTCGACAAGGAACTGGAGCGCCAGTACAACACCGTTGTGGAAATCCCCGCCATAATCGGCGGCAAAGAGGTCCGCACCGGCAAGATTGCCGAAGTCACCTGCCCCACCGAGCACGGCCACGTGCTCGCCCGCTACCACATGGTAGGGGAGAAGGAAGTGAAGATGGCCATCGACGCGGCCATGAAGGCCCGCGAAGAGTGGAGCCGCACCCCCTGGACCACCCGCGCCGCCATCAACCTGAAGTGCGCCGAACTCCTCAGCACCACCTGGCGTGCAAAGATCAACGCCGCCACCATGCTGGGCCAGGGCAAGAACATCTACCAGGCTGAAATCGATTCCGCAGCCGAAACCTGCGACTTCTTCCGCTACAACGTGTCCTTCGCCTCGCAGATCTATGCGATGCAGCCCAAGGACGCAAAGAACTGCATTGACCACAACGAGTTCCGTCCGCTCGAAGGCTTCATCCTCGCGGTCACTCCCTTCAACTTCACCAGCATCGCCTCCAACCTCTGCATGACTCCCGTGCTCATGGGCAACGTGGCGCTCTGGAAGCCCAGCAGGACAGCCCTCCTCAGCAACTACTACCTCATGCTGCTCTACAAGGAGGCCGGCCTCCCCGACGGAGTAATCAACTTCCTTCCCGGCAGCGGCGAACTCATCGGCAAGGTCTGCACCGAAAGCCACTATTTCGCAGGCCTGCATTTCACAGGTTCCACCGCCACCTTCAACAGCCTCTGGGCATCCGCCACCAAGAATCTTGACAATTACATCAGTTATCCCCGCATAGTCGGCGAAACCGGCGGCAAGGACTTCATCTTCGTGCATCCCAGCGCCGATGCCGCCGCCGTGGCTCATGCCGCCTTCACCGGAGCTTTCGAGTATCAGGGGCAGAAGTGCTCCGCCGCATCCCGTATGTACATACCCAAGAGCATGTGGCCCGACGTGCTGGAGCGCCTCAAGGTCATGGCCTCCCAGGTCAGGATGGGCGGCGTGCGCGACCACGACAACTTCATCAACGCCGTCATAGACGAAGCCTCCTTCAAGCGCATCGAGGCCCAGATAGAGAACGCCCGGGGCAGCAAGGACGCCAAGGTAGTGCTCGGCGGCAAATGCGACCGGACCGTGGGCTGGTTCGTTGAGCCCACCGTGATCGAGACCTCCGACCCGAAGTTCAAGACCATGGTCGAGGAAATCTTCGGCCCCGTGCTCACCGTCTATCCGTACGAGGACGCGAAGTGGGAAGAGGCCGTGAAGCTCTGCGACGAGACCTCTCCCTACGGCCTCACCGGTTCCGTCTTCGCAAAAGATCGCCTCGCAGCCGAAAAGATATCCGACATGCTCTGCTACGCAGCCGGCAACTTCTACATCAACGACCGTCCCACCGGTGCAGTGGTAGGTTGCCAGCCCTTCGGAGGAGCCCGTGCCTCCGGCACCGACGACAAGGCCGGCGGTCCGTTCAACCTCTTCCGCTGGGTTTGCCCGCGCAGCATCAAGGAAACCCTGGTTTCTCCGACCGACATCTTCGCCGCCTACCCCTATATCAAGAGATAGCTAGTGCTGTATTTCGACTGCGACTACAACAACGGCATGCACCCCGCCATCCTCAGGAGGCTGGGGGAGACCAACGGCACGTTCACCGCTACCTACGGCTACGACGTTTTCAGCGCATCCGCGAAGGAGCGCATCCGCGAGGAGTGCGGTGACCCGTCGGCCGACGTGTTCTTCCTTGCCGGAGGCACCCAGACCAATTCGGTGGTGATCGACTGTCTGCTCAAACCGTGGCAGGGAGTCGTTTCGGCCGTCACGGGGCATATCAACGTGCATGAGGCCGGAGCCATAGAATACACCGGTCACAAGGTCTTCGCCCTTCCCGAACATGACGGAAGGATAGACGCCCGCGAACTGGAGGCGCTCGTGAGCGGCATCCAGGACGACGAGACCTTTGAACACATGTCAGACCCGGCGCTGGTGTACATTTCCTTCCCTTCCGAGACGGGAACCCTGTACACCGCGGCGGAGCTTGCCGATATCTTTGGAGTCTGCAGGAAGTACGGCCTCAAGCTGTTCGTGGACGGGGCGCGGCTCGGCTACGGCCTCGCAGCCGATGGCAACGACGTCACCTTGAAGTATCTGGCGGAGCACTGCGACGCCTTCTACATAGGCGGTACCAAAGTCGGCGCGATTTGCGGCGAGGCGGTGGTGTTCCCGAGGGGAGGCGCTCCGGAGCACTTCTTCACCCGCATCAAGCAGCACGGCGCGCTGCTCGCCAAGGGCCGCCTCGTGGGGCTGCAGTTCGACACTCTGTTCACCGACAGCCTCTACATGCAGATAGGCCGCCACGCCGACGGCCTTGCAATGTGCCTCAGAGACATCTTCAGCCGGTACGGCCTGTCCGAACCCGCATCTTCATCCCGGACCAACCAGCAGTTCTTCATCCTTGAGCATGGCGTCATTGCGGCGCTCCGGAAGGAGGTCTGCTTCGAAAAATGGGCTCCGGCGGATGCCGGGCACGACATGGTGCGCTTTGTAACCAGCTGGGCGACAAGGCCTGAAGATGTAGATGCACTCGAGAACCTGATAAAGAAATTATGAAAAAGCCGGAAGCAAGCCCGGAGGAAGAGGCCAGGAAACGGAGTTCCATGGCCTCCTGGGGCATGATAACCATCGTGTTGATTGCGGTGCTGGTGCTGGAGTTTTTTCTCAACTCCGCATTCCGGCCCGATACTGCCACCATGCTGGTCGGCACCTATACCGGCGAGGGCAGCAGGGGTGTTTACTCCTACGTTTTTAACCAGAAGACCGGAAGGGTGGTTCAGATGGGCGTGGCGGAATCGGGCAATCCGTCTTTCGTGGCAGCCCGAAGGGGCTTCGCATACAGTGTGAACGAGTATTCCGACGGCCGCCAGGCCGCGAGCTCTTTCATACTGGAAGACGGAGTGCCGGTGCCGCTGAATTCAGTATCGACAAGGCCTGACAGCGCGCTTTCCGCGCAGACCGGGGGCGATCCTTGCAACATACTCATAGGCAGGCGCCTCGTGGCAACATCCAATTATACCGGAGGAGACCTGTCGGTGTTTCCCATAAATGCTGACGGCAGCCTCGGCTCCATGACGGGCTTCTTTGGTTTCGGTCCGGAGGCTCATCTCCATTGCGCCCGCTTCTCGCCCGACAGCGCTTTTGTCTTCGTCGCCGACCTCGGCAACGACTGCATCTGGCGTTTCAGGGCGGATGACGACGGCCTCGCCGGTCCCGAGCTTGCCTGGCAGGGCGGGGAAGGACTCGGCCCGCGCCACATGGTGTTCGACGCGGCAGGCGCCCATGCCTATCTGCTATGTGAACTCAGCGACTCGCTTGTATGCTTCAATTACGGCAGTGACGGCAGCCTGGAGCCTTTCCAGACGCTGCTGGCATATGACGGCTGCGGGCACGGCAGCGCCGACATCCACATTTCGGCGAACGGCCGATTACTGTATACTTCGCACAGGCTCAAGGGGGACGGCATCTCAATCTTCCGCATTCTTCCCGAAGGGGGAGTGGAGCGCGCCGGCTTCCTGCCTACCGGAAGCCATCCCCGCAACTTCGCGCTCAGCCCGAACGGAAAGTGGCTGCTGGTGGCCTGCAGGGACGCCGACGCAATCGAAGTTTACCCGCTTAAAAACGGCATGCCGGAAGCGTCCCCGAAAGCTCTGATACCGCTCTCGAAGCCTGTCTGCATCGCTTTCCTGTAAAATATTAATGCAACATCTCGTAGTTGCAGAACAGCAGCTTGCCCTCGCTGTCGCGCAGGTGCATGCCGTTTCCGAGGCAGTGCTTCCACACCTTGCATCCGGCGCATTTGCCGGTCCGCATCCACGAGTGGTCGCGGTACTTCTCGAAGCGCTTCTCCCACACGTCCATGAAATCGTCGCGGTAGATATTGCCCTGGACATAGTCTGAACGGATGCTGGTGCAGGCAGAGATGGAGCCGTCCACCATCACCGAACCCACGAATACTCCAGCCTGGCAGAAGAAGAAATGGTCGCGGACGTCGCCTTCGTAGTTGCCGAGAAAGCCCTCGCAGCCGAAACTGGCCTTGATGGCGCCCTCATGGTTTTTGGCGTATTCTTTCCGGCAGGTCCTGATGAATTCCATCAGGCCCTTATGCTGTTCTTTGCTCAGCCTGAGCTCGGGATCTTCGGCGGCCCGGCCGACCGGGAAAACCGAAAACAGCCGCCATTCCTTCACCCCGCAGCCGATGAGGAAGCGCTTGATTTCCGGCAGCTGGCCGTAATTGCGCTGATTTACGCAGGTTACCACGTCAAAGGCAGAAAGTCTTGAAGCGGCGGCCGCGCGGATGGCGGTTTCCGCCCTTTTGAAACTGCCTTTCACCTGCCGCATCCAGTCGTGAGTCTCCTCGAGGCCGTCCAGGCTGATGGTTATGGTGTGAAGGCCCGCGGCAATCAGGCGCTGGAGCTTTGCAGGGGTGAGGGCGTAGCCGTTGGTGACCATGCCGCTGGGGAAGCCGCGCCTGTAGACATCGGCTATGCAGGCCTCGAGATCGGGTCTCATGAGGGGCTCGCCGCCCGTGAAGATGATGAACACCTTGTGGGGATCGGTTCTGGCGGCGACGCTGTCGAGCACCTTTGCAAAGTCGCGGTAGGGCATGTCCTTGACATCGGATACCGATTTGCAGTCGCTGCCGCAGTGCCTGCAGTGAAGATTGCAGCGGAGGGTGCATTCCCAGAAGAGCTGCTGCAGGGGATGCTCCCTGACGGCCTGTTCGCGAAGCTTTTCGCTGATGCGAAGGCCCAGCCTGCGCCTTATGTCCAAGCTTTCCATATTGCAAAAATAGAAAAAAGCCGCGATTTTTCGCGGCTTTTGGGAGTGTGGGGCGTGGCAGATTCGGACTGCCGACCTCTTGCCTGTCAAGCAAGCGCTCTGAACCAGCTGAGCTAACGTCCCGAACGGGACTGCAAATATAGCAATAATTTGTGATTAACAAAATAAAAAACAACCTGCACCAAAGTTCCCTTTACCCGGAATAGGGTCGCAAAGCGATGGGAACTTGGTGCAGGTTATTTTTTAAATACTGACCGTTACGAAACGTCGGCGCGGGCCATGGAGTCCTTGTAGTACTTCTGGAAGGTGAAGACGTCTTCCTTGTACGGGTTGATGTGACGCTTCTTCGCGATGGCGATGATCCAGCAGAGGGCGGCGCAGTTGGTCACGAGCGCCAGCGTGCTGATTACCAGCATCATGGTCGGGTTGGCGGCAACCAGGGAAGGATCGACGGTGGTGCCGACAATCTCGGGCGTTACGGTAGTGCTGGTGATGCCGGCGACTTCGTAGAGCTTGCTGATGGTATCAGCGCCCTGGGGATAGAGCACGGGCAGGGTGGCCCAGCTGAACCACTGCTTGCCGTTCATGAAGGTCTCCTGGAAGAGCGGGAATACCTGTGCGAACATGCACCAGATGGCGAGGGTGTTGGCGCGGTTCTGGATCCAGCCGCCGCGGTTCCAGAGGAGAGCTGCGATGGTGGGAGCGAGCAGAAGGGCGATACCGCAATACCAGCTGTGCGTGGGCAGGCAGTTGTAGGTGTAGGCGAAGTTCCAGATGTCATAGACAAGGATGTAGACCCAGGTCATGTCGGCCCAGATCATGTCCTTCTTGTCCTTGGAGGGATAGACCTTCCACCATGCGGTCATACAGAAGATATTAAGGAGACCGGCCACGCCGTTCATCACGTTGTGCCAGCCGCCGTACTGCCATACGCCTTCGGAGGTGAGCCACCACTTGTTCCAGCCGTTGACGGCGGATTCGAAGTCGGATACGCAGGCGATGAGGATGTTGATGGCCACGATTACAAACGGGAAGGGCTTGAACCAGTGCTTGGCTCCGATGCCCCATTTGTACTTGATCATCATGAAGCCGATACACCCTGCGGTAGCAGCGTACAGTTTGGCGTAGTGGAACCAGCCGGCCATATAGACGTGAGTCTGGTTCTGAAGGGCCCACTGGGCGCCGCTCCTTACGCCGATCCAGATGGCGAGGAAGTATGCGGTAAGGGCCAGCGGAACGACCAGGAAAGTAACGATGCCGCCGAATTTGGTGCGACGGGCAAACTCATTGAGGAGGATCAGGCCCAGCAGGACCACGAGCATCATTCCCCACTGAGAAAGGGCATTAGCCCCGTAAACTTGGAAAAACATAGTGAATGATTGTTGGTTTAAGTTAGTTATGAAGTTTTAAAAAATGCGTGTTATTACGGCAAAGATAAGACATTTCTACGACTTAACAAGTCCATTTATTTTGTATCTTTGCTCCGCTTTATACCATACAGACCAATAGCTACTTTATCATGTACAATCCCAAGTCACAGCACGCTGACGACTTCATCAACCACGAGGAGATACTCGAAACCCTCGCGGAAGCCGAGATAGAGGGCCGCAATCCGGCCCGCATAGAAGAAATCCTTAACAAGGCCGCCTTGTGCAAAGGCCTCACCCACCGGGAGGCCGCCATTCTCATGGCCTGCCAGGACCCCACCCTCGACGAAAAGATATTCGCCCTCGCCAAAGAGATCAAGCACAAGTTCTACGGCAACCGCATAGTGCTCTTCGCCCCGCTCTACCTTTCCAATTACTGCATAAACGGCTGCGTCTACTGCCCCTACCACGCCAAGAACCGCAGCATCCCCCGCAAGAAACTCTCCCAGGAGGAGGTGGAGGCGGAGGTGCGCGCCCTCATCCGCATAGGCCACAAGCGCCTCGCGCTGGAAGCGGGCGAAGACCCCAGGAACAATCCCCTGGAGTACATTCTGGATTGCATCAGAACGGTGTATTCGGTGAAGGAGGGCGGCAACTCCATCCGCCGCGTGAACGTGAACATCGCCGCCACCGACGTGGAGTCCTATCGCAGGCTCAAGGCTGCCGGCATAGGTACCTATATCCTTTTCCAGGAAACCTACAACAAGGAGAATTACAAGAAGCTGCATCCCACCGGGCCCAAGAGCGACTACGACTGGCATACCGAGGCCATGGACCGTGCCCAGGAAGGCGGCTGCGATGACGTGGGAATCGGAGTGCTCTTCGGCCTCAGCGGCTACAAGTATGAACTGGTGGGCATGCTGATGCACGCCGAGCATCTGGAAGCCCGCTTCGGAGTGGGCCCGCACACCATCAGCGTACCGCGCATCTGCCCCGCCGACGACATCTCCCTCGAGAGTTTCCCGGACGCCCTTCCCGACAGCATCTTCCACAAGCTGGTGGCGGTGCTGCGCATCTCGGTGCCCTATACCGGCATGATAGTCTCCACCCGCGAATCCGCCCGCATGAGGGGCATGCTGCTCGACTGCGGCATCTCCCAGATAAGCGGCGGTTCCCGTACCAGCGTTGGCGGCTACACCACCGAGGAGCGCCATGACGAGACCTCGCAGTTCGACGTCTCCGACACCCGTTCCCTCGACGACGTGGTGCGCTGGCTTCTCGAACTAGACCATATTCCCAGCTTCTGCACCGCCTGCTACCGTGAGGGACGCACCGGCGACCGTTTCATGAGCCTCTGCAAGAGCGGCAAGATTAGCCTCTGCTGCACTCCCAACGCCCTCATGACGCTCAAGGAATACCTCATGGACTACGCCTCCCCGGAAACCCGTGCCGCAGGCGAAGCCCTCATCGAAAGGGGCTTGCTGGACATTCCCGTAGAGCGCACCCGTGAAATCACCCGCGACCGTCTCCAGCGTATAGAGAACGGGGAAAGGGACTTCAGGTTCTAGATGGAAAGGCTCCACATAGCTTTCTTCGGCCCGGTAAACTCCGGTAAATCCACTCTGGTCAATGCCATAGCCGGACAGGAGGTGTCCCTGGTAAGCGATATTCCCGGCACCACCACCGATCCGGTCCGGAAGGCGGTCGAGCTCCCCGGACTGGGCGCATGCGTGCTCATCGATACCGCGGGCCTGGACGATGCCAGCGAACTCGGCGCTGAACGGGAACGCCGCACTCGCGCCATCCTCGACGAGGCCGACATAGTGGTGATGGTTTGTCCCCCGGGAACTACGGAATGCACATCTTCCGCGCTGCTGGAAAAAGCCGATGTCCCCGTCGTGCAATACCACAGGGGTGAGCCGGTGTCCGAACTGCTGCAGAAGATTTCGGCAGCGCTTCCGAAAGAAGAGGAGCGCTTCCTCACCGGGTCGCTGGTAAAGACGGGAGACTGCGTCCTGCTTGTCATGCCCCAGGACTCGGAGGCTCCTAAAGGCCGCCTGATCCTGCCGCAGGTGCAGATTATCAGGGAACTGCTCGACCGCGGATGCACCCCCATTTGCTGCACCCCGGATTCGCTGCCGTCGGCTCTCAGGCATGCAAAGCCCGACCTGGTCATCACTGATTCACAGGCCTTTGCGGCAGTCAATGCCGCAATTCCGCCGGAAATGCCCCTCACCTCCTTCTCCATTCTCCTGGCAGCGGGGAAAGGTGACGTCCGGAAGTATCTGGAAGGCGCAGCCGCCATCGACAGCCTCGCTGCGGGCAGCCGTATCCTGATAGCCGAAGCCTGCACCCATGTCCCTAATACTGAGGATATTGGCCGCGTGAAGATACCGGCAATGCTCCGGAAGAAGGTCGGAGGCGATCTGCAGGTAGATATAGCTGCGGGCAACGATTTCCCGGAAGACCTGTCGCCCTACAGCCTTATCATCCAGTGCGGTGGCTGCGTCGCGACCGAGCGCCTGATCCGTTCCCGTATCCGCAAAGCGGTCCTCGCCGGAGTGCCCATCACCAATTACGGGATCGCCCTCGCCGCGCTGACCGGTATCCTGTCAAGGGTAGTTATTCCTTAACTGCCGATGTTCTCATGGATTAGCTCCTTCAGATTCTTTATAATTTCCCAGTCGTTGAGGTTCATCCCCTCGAACACCTCCTTGACGTCGGCGGTGGACAGTTCGAAAGTATCGTCGTCGGTAATGTAGCGGATTATGAAATTGATGTCCTGATACTGGCAGATGAATGAGGCGAAGCAGCCCGAGAGGTCGCCTTTAGGCTGCAGGTCGATGTGCGAACGTTGGTAGGAGGCGTAGATCTCGGTTCCGACACCAACCTTCGACTTCAGGTAGAACTTGCCGTTGCACATCTCGGAGTGGAACTTGAGGAGCGCGATGCCCATTCCTATCTTGCGCTCCTTGCGGCAGGAATAGAAGCGGTCGTTGATGGCCTGGATCATATCCTCGGGCATGCCGCAGCCGTTGTCGATGATCTTGATGGAAAGCAGGTCCTTCGCCGCGCTGTCCTCCATTTCGATGGTTATCTCGGTCGCACCCGCACGTATGGAATTGTGGGTGATGTCAATTATATGAAGGTCAAGACTTTTCACGCTACAGAATCACTGGCTCTCCCTGCCGGAGGGCATCTTTGAAATTGTCAAAACTGAAATAAGGCATCTCCAGCACGCTGTTTATCTTGCCTATGTCTTCGACAAAATGGGCGTCGCTGCTCTGGATGAAATTGAAGTCGCTGAACCAGGGGCAGTTCTCCAGGAACTTGTAACCGTCCCTTTTGCAGTAATAGCTGAGTTCGAGGGCGTGGAACTTGAGCCCCGAAGGGATGAAACCCAGCTGCGAACTGATGCTGAAAGTGGGGCGGTCCACGTGGGCCGGAATGAAGATGCCGCCCATCTCATAGACCTTCTGCTGGAGCTCCAGCATGGGAAGGTCGAGGGCGTTGATGAGCAGATGGGGAACCTGGTCGAGCACGTTCTCCTCTTCGTCCACCACCAGCTGATAGCCGAACTTGTCCACATCGTTCTCGAAGAAGATTACACGCGAATCCAGAAATGCCTGGAATTCAGCGAGTTTCTCTGCATTCGGCATGAAACTCAGGCAGTGGACCTCCTCTTTGGTGGTCACCTCGGCCCCCATCAGGACGCAAAGTCCGGCCTGTTCCCCGAGACGCCTGGTAACTTCGGCATTCAGGGTGGAATTGTGGTCGGTAATGCCGATGATGTCCAGCCCCTTCTCCTTCGCCTTCGCGACGATGGCGGAGGGGCTCATCTCGATGTCCCCGCACGGGGAAAGCACCGAGTGAATGTGCATGTCGGCCTTGAATTGCATCCTATGCCAAAAGGGCGTAAAGCTTGCCGCAGACCTCGAACGTGGCGTCCTTGCTTACGAGGATGCAGATATCTTCTTCTCCGGCATGTTCGAGCATATCCTGGTCGGGGACGCCTCCGCGTACCAGAATGACTGCCGGAATGTCCTTGAGGGATGCGATGGCGGTCACGTTCTTGTGGGTCTGCATCGTAATCCACACCTGGCCGGAGCGGGCGTTGCCCATGACATCGCTCAGAAGGTCGGAGGCATATGCCCCGGTGACCTCCGCATCCAGATTGGCTTCGTTCAGGCACTGAAGGTCCAGTTTTTCAATGATTTCCTTTACTGTCATATCACTTGTCGTTATTTGTTTCCTTGGTTTTGACGCGGTCTCCCCAGATGCTGTGAATGGCATTCTCGGAGGCCTGGGAGTGGCGGTTGATGAAGATGCAGGTGTCGATGCTGGCTTCACCGCGCACTATGTCCTCGGCCAGGGCCGCACAGGAAGGCGCCCCGCACGCCGAGCAGTTCACGCCCGGAAGGGCTTTCTCGATGGTTTTCATCCGCTCGGCCATCTTGAAGGCCTCGGCGAAATCGTCGTTGAGTTTGAGGATGGAACGGGGCTTGATCTCGGGTATGGTCATCACGTCGATCATCTCGTCGGTCAGGGGTTCGTCGTCGCTTGGCGTCTCACGCAGATTGCTGCGTTCCAGACGCTCGAACAGCCTCGCCCTGTATTCGAGGCGCTTCCGAGCCACGAACCGGTTGTTGGTGGTAAGAACCCCGCCCACGCAGCCCTGGTCGCAGATGCGCATTTCCACCAGGCCGGGAGCGTCCACAGTCTCGTCTTCCAGCTTTTCCAGGAACTGCAGCACGTTGGAGAGGCCGTCCACGGCATAGTGATAACCCCTGAAATGGGGCGCCTCTCCGCCTGCAAGGGACCACTGCACGTCGCGGGAATTGAGCTTATGGTTGATGGGCTGGGCGTTCTTGTCCGAGTCATGGAGCATCAGCATCACCTTGTTGTAGAGGAAATCCATATTGATAACCCCTGATACATAGGTGTCTTTTCCACTTACGGGATACTTCACGGCGGCAATCTTCGCGGCGCACGGAGTCACATAGAAAACGCCTATTGACTCGCGTCTGGCGCCCTCGTCCACAAGTTTTTTTGTAATCATGCGTGAGGCCAGCTCCAGGGGAGCCCTCACGTGGATTATGTTGTCTACCAGAGAGGGGAAGCGGACCTGTATGAGGCGGGTGACGGCCGGGCAGTAAGGGGAGATGAAGGTCGTTATCTCCGGGTGGTCGTCCATGTAGCGGTTGTACAGCTCGATCATCCGGGCCACCTCGTGTTCCACCTCATATATGTGGGTAAATCCCAGCTTCAGGAGGCAGGAATAGATGGCCTTTGTCTTGTACTTGGTGTCGAACTGGCCTATGAAGGCGGTGGGGACCAGGCATACCCGGTATCTGTAATTGAACAGGCGGCCGAAGTCGTCCTGCTTGATGTATATGGCCTTGTGGGGACAGGCCTTGATGCACTCGCCGCAATCCACGCACTTGTTGTCGCTGATGACAGCCTTGCCGTCACGGATGCGGATGGCTGCCGTCGGGCAGGTGCGCATACAGGTGGTGCAGCCCTTGCACAGGTAGTCGTTTACCCTGAGAGAATGTCTGAAATAGATTTCCTGGGCCATAAAGTCATGCAAGGTAAACTGTCATGGTAACGGTGGTGCCTACGCCCACCTTGGTATCGATCTTCAGATCGTCCGTATTCTTCTTGATGTTTGGCAGGCCCATGCCGGCGCCATAGCCCATCTCCCTCACCTGGGGAGAAGCGGTGGACCAGCCCTCCTGCATGGCCAGATTGAGGTCGGGGATGCCCGGTCCCTGGTCGGCGACCACCATCACTATCTTCTGCCCGTCGATGTCCACGTCGATCGTACCGCCATAGGCGTGTGCAACGGCATTTATCTCCGCCTCGAACAAAGCCACCACGGTTCGCTTAATGTCGGCAGGATTCACTCCCAGCTGCTTGAGCGTGCGTTTTACGCTGCTGGACGCCTGGCCGGCATCGGTGAAGTTGCCGCGTTCGATGTTGAAGGTGTAATGCATGGCTAATAGAGCGGCTCGATGCCGGCGGCATAGAGGATGCCGCTGAGCTTGAAGATACTGTACTTGGACTTGATGATGGTGATGTCGGCGTCCTCGGCGAGCTCGAGCATGTCCTCGTCGGGCTGCTTGTCGCGGCCGATGAGGACGACCCGCAGGTCCGCCATCTCGCTGGTGCGCATCGTCTGGTTGTTGCAGAGGCCGGTGATGAGCACGGTGTCGTCCATGTGGAAACGCAGGACGTCGCTCATCAGGTCGGAGGCGAAGGCCTTCTTGACCTCGTACGTCTCGTCCACGGGCGCGCCGACGATCTCGCCGTCCACAAGTTTGGCTATTTCCTTGACTTTCATCGTGTTGGAATTTATTCGGGCCGACTCACCCAAGAGCCGGCCCGAAATGATGTCATGAAGCTTGTCTTACTCGGCGTATTCGGCCAGGATTTCCTTCACGTGCTCGGGGACCAGACGGCCGTAGGTCTTGCCGTTGATGGTCATCACCGGAGCCAGGCCGCAGGCGCCCACGCAGCGGAGGACGTCCAGGGAGAACTTGCCGTCCTCGGTGACACCGCCTTCGGAAATCTTGAGCTCGCTCTTGAGCGCGTCCAGGATCTTCTCGGCGCCCTTGACGTAGCAGGCGGTGCCGAGGCAGACGGAGATGGCGTACTTGCCCTTGGGCTTCATCGTGAAGAAGCTGTAGAACGAGACGACGCCGTACACCTTGCCGACCGGGATTCCGAGGCAGTCTGCCACGACCTGCTGGACTTCCTCGGGAAGATAGCCGAAGTGCTCCTGCGTCTTGTGCAGGATGTTGATCAGCTCGCCCGGGTTGTTGTTGAAGGAAGCGCAGATGCCTTTGATCTTAAGGTAATTGGCTTCACTGATTTTTATCTGGGGTCCACACATGGTTCAATTATTTTTCGAGGTCAAAATGGATTTTCTTGTCGAAGTAGTGCGTGTGAAGCAGGTGATGCGACTTCTCGGAGCAAGGCTCGCCGTAGAATTCCTTGTAGATCGAGATGATCTCGGGATTCTCGTGGGACTTGCGGATGGGCATGTTCCTGTCGGCCTCGTAGATGGCGGCGTGGCGTGCCTTGACGATGGACGCGTCGCCGTGGTGATAGGGCTGTCCGGCACCGTCGATGCAGCCGCCGGGGCAGGCCATTACTTCCACGAAGTGGTAGGGGCAGTTGCCGGCCTTGATCTGTTCCATTATCACGCGGGCGTTCTTCAGGCCGTAGACGACGGCGACCTTGAGGTCTGCGACGCCGGGAACCGGAATCGTTGCCTCGCGGATGCCTTCCAGGCCGCGGACCTCTTCGAAGTCGATCCTCGGGAGGGTCTTGCCGGTCAGGAGTTCAACGGCCGTACGGAGAGCAGCCTCCATAACGCCGCCGGTGACACCGAAGATGACTGCAGCACCGGTGGAAGCTCCGAGCGGGGAGTCGAACTCTGCGTCGGGGAGACTGTTGAAGTCGATGTTGCAGATCTTGATGAGACGGGCGAGCTCGCGGGTGGTGATGGAGTAGTTCACATCCGGATCGCCGTTTACGCCGAGTTCCTCGCGCTCGCACTCATACTTCTTGGCGACGCAGGGCATCACGGAAACGGAAATCAGCTTCTCGCGCGGAACGCCGATCTTGTCGGCGAAGTAGGTCTTCACCGTGGCGCCGAACATACCCTGCGGCGACTTGGCCGTGGACGGATACTCGCGCAGCTCGGGATAGAACTTCTCGTAGAAGTTGACCCAGGCGGGGCAGCAGGAGGTCATGACCGGAATCTTGACGTCCTTGTCGCCGGCGAGGTAGGCCTTCAGGCGGCCGATGAGCTCGGTGCCTTCTTCCATGATGGTGAGGTCGGCGGACCAGTCGGTGTCGAAGACATAGTCGAAGCCGATGGCCTTGAGCGCGGCCGCGATCTTGCCGGTGACGATGCTGCCGGCCGGCATGCCGAACTCTTCGCCGAGGGCCACGCGCACGGCGGGAGCCACCTGGACGCAGGTCTTGACCTCGGGATTGGCGATGTCGCGGAGGATCTTGCCGGTGTTGTCCACCTCGGCGAGGGCGCCGGTGGGGCACACGGCGACGCACTGGCCGCAGAGGACGCAGTTGGTGTCGGTGAGGTTCTTGCCGAACGCGGTGGAGACCACGGCCGGGAAGCCTCTCTCGATGGCGCCGATGGCGCCGACGCTCTGGTACTCGTGGCACACGGACTCGCAGCGGCGGCACATGATGCACTTGTTCGCGTCACGGACGATGGAAGGAGAGAACTCCTTCGCATACTGGGACTGCTGTCCCTTGTAGGGGATGTCGCGGATACCCATGTCCGCGGCCAGGGACTGGAGCTCGCACTTGCCGCTCTTGGGGCACTGGAGGCAGTCGTTGGGGTGGTCGGAGAGCATGAGCTCAAGGACGGTCCTGCGGGCGTTGAGGGCGCGGAAAGAGTTGGTCTTTACAACCATGTCCGGCATGCACTCGGTGATGCAGGCGGGGGCAAGATTCCTGCGGCCTACAACCTCTACCACGCAGATGCGGCATCCGCCGGGGCGGTTCTCGAGGGCAAGGCCGTCAAGCTCGAAATGACAGAGGGTAGGAATCTTGATACCCATCTGCTCGGCAGCTTTAAGAATGGTAGTACCCCTGGGCACTTCCACTTCTCTGTTGTCTATAGTCAATTTGATAGTATCCATATTCTGTTCCTCCCTTATTTAATGCTGATTGCGCCGAACTTGCACTTTCCGATACAGGTGCCGCACTTGATGCAGTCCAGCTGGTTGATGACGTGCGGGTTCTTGACGGTGCCGCTGATGGCGCTGACGGGGCAGGCCCTGGCACAGGCTGTACAGCCCTTGCACTTGTCGGGATCGATGACATATTTCTTCATCGCCTTGCACTGGCCGGCACGGCACTTCTTCTCGGTGACGTGCTCCACGTATTCATCCCAGAAGTTGTTGATGGTGGACAGGACAGGGTTCGGGGAAGTCTGGCCGAGACCGCAGAGGGCGGTGTCCTTGATAACCGCGGAAAGGTTCTTGAGAGTCTCAAGGTCTTCCATGGTGCCCTTGCCGTCCGTAATCTTGGTGAGGATTTCGAGGAGGCGCCTGTTGCCGACACGGCACGGAGTGCACTTGCCGCAGGACTCGTCCACGGTGAATCCGAGGTAGAACTTGGCGATGGCGACCATGCAGTCGTCCTCGTCCATGACGATCATACCGCCGGAACCCATCATGGAGCCGGCAGCCACGAGGCTGTCGTAGTCGATGGGAGTGTCGAGATGCTTTTCGGTGAGGCAGCCGCCGGAGGGACCGCCGGTCTGGACGGCCTTGAACTTCTTGCCGCCCTTGATGCCGCCGCCGA
>CAMHKQ010000028.1 GCA_946185745.1 uncultured Bacteroidales bacterium | reverse complement strand
GCGACATCCACGCCATGTGGCTGCGCGATTCCGGCGCCCAGGTGTGGCCGTATGTCTCTCTCTGTAAAGACGATCCCGCTCTGAGGGAACTGATAGCGGGTGTCATCAACTGCCAGTTCTCCCTGCTCAACATAGACCCATACGCCAATGCGTTCAACGACGGTCCCACCGGCGATTTCGGCGACCCCGACGACACCGGCACCCCCCAGAGTCCCTGGGTGTTCGAGCGCAAATGGGAGATAGACTCCCAGTGCTATCCGGTCCGTCTCGCTTATGAGTACTGGAAGGTTACCGGCGACACTTCCGTCTTCGGCGAAGAGTGGCTCAGGGCCATCGAAAATATCCTCGAAACCTTCACCGTGCAGCAGCGCAAGACGGGCGACGGCCCTTATCATTTCCTTCGCGTCACCGACAGGCAGCTCGACACCAAGGCCCGCGTCGGAAAGGGACATCCCGTCAAGCCCACCGGGCTCATCTGTTCGTCATTCAGGCCCTCCGACGATGCCACCCAGTTCGAGTTCCTCATCCCCTCCAACTTCTTTGCTGTGAGCATCTTACGCAAAGCGGCGGAGATTCTCACGGCCGTGAATCACGAAAAGGCCCTGGCCCGCAGGTGCACCGCCCTGGCCGACGAAGTGGAGGGCGCCCTGAAAAAATACGCTGTCGTTCAGCATCCACAATTCGGCCCGGTCTACGCCTATGAGGTGGACGGTTTCGGGAACAGCTATCTCATGGACGACGCCAACGTGCCCTCCCTGCTGTCGCTCGGATATCTCATCCCCGAAATGGCCACAGATCCGGTGTACCGCAACACCCGCAACCTCGTCTGGAGCGAGTACAATCCGTATTTCCAGAAAGGCAAGGCCGGCGAAGGCATAGGCGGCCCCCACATCGGCACCATGGTAATCTGGCCCATGAGCGTGATGATGAAGGCCTTCACGGCCATGAACATGTCGGAGGCGGAAGGTCCTGACTGCAAGGCCTACGACAAGGAAATCAAAGACTGCCTGCGGCAACTCCGGGACACCGACGCCGGCACCGGATTCATCCACGAGAGCCACGAGAAGGACGACGCAGCCAAGTTCACCCGATCATGGTTCGCCTGGGCGAATACCCTGTTCGGGGAACTGCTGGTCCGACTTGCAGACCACGGAAAGGATTATCTGCTGTAAGGCTTACTTCCTCAGATCTCCCAGCTTCTGGCCGAGCATTATATGCGCGGTCGTGTCGGCCGTGAGATCGAATTTCACGCCTTTCTGGAACACAATCACGAGGTCGGAGCCTCCGAAGAGGAAGTATCCCATCTCCTGGCCCTTGACCACGGAGTCGCCGGGCTTGAGGCCTTCCGAGAAATTGACCGAGCAGATCTGCGACATGCCTATCGGAAGCAGGGCCACCTTGCCGTACTCGGCGGTCTCGAGCACCACGCAGGCGCGGGTTTCGATCGACTCCCAGTTGGGAGTGCGGCTCTCGAGCCAGTAGCGCTTTGCCTCGGGGTTCCAGTGATACACTCCACCGCCGCCGTCAGTGCCGGCTATCTTGTTCATTTCCAAGATTTTACCGGAAACGGGAAAATGGTAGCGGTGATAGTCGTTCACATCGAGGAAAACATGGGTGAGGGTGCCGCCGGCAAACTCCTTGCCGTACTTCCTGTCCGGCCCCAGGAGATTCTCCACGCTGTCGAACTCGCGGCTCTTCAGAAGCACCTTGTTGTCGATGTATCCGTCTTCGTCTATATTCCATACACCCTGGGGCCAGCCGTCCACCGGAGAGCAGACGACGGAATCATCTGCCGGGGCCGCGACGGGCCTCTGCGATGCGTCGCGAAGCTTGCGCGAAAAGAAGTCGTTGAAGCTCTTCCAGTTGGAAGGGTCTTCGTACCATTCGCGGACCACGCCGAACTCGGGGTCGGTAAAGAAATCCTCGGCATATTCGGGTTTCCAGGACTCGGGAGTGGAAAGGAACGAGCCCCACTGCTTGTTATATGAGGCAAGCCATGAACGGAACGGCTCGTGATACTGTAGCGAGGGATAATAATAACCTTTGTCTTCCAGCTCTTCGAGAGGCTGGTCGACGAGGAAGTACAGGTAGTCGACGCCCTGGTCCAGACGGTCGTAGAGCGAAGAACCTGTCGGTAACTTTAAAATGAAACGCGGGAGAGTGGTAAGACTCCACTCGATGAAATAATAAAACTCCTCCAGACTCTGTGCAGGATTAGTGTCTTTGTCGGGATTCGTGGCTTTGGCCTTGGCAATGGACTTTTCAAGCAAGCCCTTCAATTCTGCACCGGAGTTGACCAATTCAATCAACTCACAGGTAGTAGAGGTAAATTTCTTCACGTAGCATAAAAAAGATAAGGTTGTTATTTTTGTGGGTGCAAATCTACATCATTTTAGATATAATTATACACCCGCCGTTTAATTTTTTCAGTTTTTTTTCAACATTATCTCAACCGCCCAGCATTCGGCTATGGCTGGCAGCCTGCCGGCTACAACCGAAATACGGAAACACCGGTTAATAACGATTGAAGTTCAGGGAAATGCGGTTGTACTGCGGAACGAGCCGGAAGACAGTGTCAGATGAACTTGAGCGCAGGTCTTCCACCGAGCCCTTTCCAAGAGTGAGACCGTAGTCCATTCCCTGGCAGTGTGCCAGGATTGAGTTGCCACTGATCTGCGTGAAAGGCAGTTTCGCTCCCGGGGCGACGGAGAGTTCCAGATACCAGCTCCCCACGTCGCCTTTGGCGGCGACTTCAACGCAGTCTTCCGTGAAGGACAGGACAAAGCGGCCTTTGCCGTCGGCCGAGGGCCAGGTGATCAGCTGTTTATCAGCCCCGGAGGAGAATACCGGGGATCCTCCCTTGAAATCGGGCGCCACGAGATGCAGCCCGGCCATCTTTTCCACCGTGCTCCACAGGCAACCGTCTACCAGCGGGAGCGTTTCGTAATGGAAGACCGGGAGCGTATCCGGGCGGTCCAGATACTCCGAGCGGAGGCGCTCGTCAAAGACATGCAGGTCCCGGATTTTCAGGGACTGCCCTTCCCACAGGAGGTTGGCCCGGTAGTTCCGGCTGTTGAACCAAAGCGATTTCCGGCCGTTGCCTTGATAATCCTCGGAAGTGACCACAGTGCTGGGCGGGGTCACAGGGTAGTTCTCCTTGAACCACCGGCCCGTCTCGACAAGGGTCTCGATGCGTACTTTCCCATCTTTCCGAAGCTTCTCCAGACAGGAGGTCTGATACACAAATCCATCCTTCATCCTTTCCCAGGTGAAAGAGTTCTCCTGTCCCACCTGCACATAGTTGTATCCCAAATGCGGTTCTCCGGTGAACATGCGGAAGAACCAGTCCACCCACCGGGGACTGCCGCCGCCCTGATCACAGATGGGCTCCAGAGTCACTACGCTCTGGACTGCTCCCCCTACACCGGCCTCATACTGGTAGATGGGGTCGCTGCCCAGCATGCGGAAAACGGGGATGTCGATGGCCCCTTCCGCCGTCTGAGCGGGCATATAGGCGTTTTGCCGGCTGGGATAGTATCCTCCGTTCCAGTATCCGCCCCAAAGCGTATAGCCGTCGGTGCCCACCTGGTCGCGGCAGGAGCAGGAGGCCTCGATGCCGTATTTGTCCCGCATATAAGCCAGCGTGCCGGCCTCGATGAACCAAGAACCCACGGACTTCGGGTACTGGCCGAAGATTTCCCGGAACTTCTCGAAATAGATGTCGGCAAGGTGCTCCCGCTCGGCCTGGGTGTAGCCCACGGAAAAGCCCACGTTGGCATGCCAGTCCCAGGGGAAGCGGCCCCGCCAAGTATACCCCGCATCCTCCACATGGGGCTGGGTGATCTCCCACCATGCGCCCACCTCGCATCCGCGGGCCATCTCTTCCTTCATCAACTGCTGATAGGAAGGGTCCAGAAGTGCGTCATATTGCAGCAGGTAGGTACCTGCAAGCCCCTTGCTCCGGAGATCCTCCGCCTGCGACCTTACCGTCTCGAAAAGCACCTGGTCGGTGATTTCCTCGTCGCGGGGTTCCGTGAGGCGGATGAAGTTGATTATATTTACGATGCGCGGGCTGTCAGTTGCTTGCCGGGACGGCGTGCCGCAACCCGACAACAGCCCGGCAAAGAGAACAATAAAACTGGAATTGCAGATGTAGGTAATGATTTCTCTCATAGTATTCCGTAGCGACGGCATCCTAAAGGCCGTTAGTTCCGCTAAGTTACGAAAAACGCTTCATTACATGACCGTACGGACGGAGAAGCCGTCGCGGCGGGTGGCGTTGCTCTGGTAATATCCGCCTGAGTTGAAGTACAGGAACAGGCCGAAGGTCGGACTGTCCGCATATAGGGCAGAAGACCAGTAGTTGCCTTCGAAACCGTCACGATACAGATCTGTGCGGAAGCGACTGCCCGCGGCGGGAAGGAAGATGCTGTTGCCGTTGGGGCCGGTGACAAGCTCCCCGTTGACCCCGCCAGCCGTCGTCCACGTCCAGGTGCAGACGGTTTGCAATTCGGTCCACTCGTCTATGGTCGGCATCCGCCATTTTCCGCCGAGTTTCACGCGGGCCACGTCGTCGTCGGCGTCCAATACGGTCTTGTTGTCGACGGCCCCGCAGGAACTGTCCGTATTGTACTTGGTCAGCGAAGCCGACGTACCGTTGCACAAGCCGTAATCGGGCCAGTCATAGCTGGAGCTGACCTCCGTCTCGCCCCAGCCGTAATAATCGCCGTATTCCTCGGGGCTCGAAGCGCCCACGTTGCAGGCAGCCCATTTGAGCCCCGAAGGAAGGCCGAGGTCGATTGAAGCCACTGCCAGGGGATCCCTTACCGTAATCTTGCAGACGGCCTGTTTGTCGCCCGCCTGCACCGTAATACCGGCCGTTCCCGCTGCCACGCCCGTCACAATACCGCCTTCGACAGTTGCAACGGAGACGTCGGAAGATGCCCACTCCAGCGCCGCACCGGAATTCGCAGGTTCGACCGTGGCGGTGAGAGTCACGGTCTCCCCCTTGTCCAGCGCGAGCTTGTACTTGTTCAGCTTGACGCTGACAGGCTTTTCCGACGTACAGGCAAGCAGCAGCGCAACGGCTGCAACGGCAAGTATCAGATGCTTCTGCACCGTCAGAGGATGTTGGTGCGCTTGACGAAATCGATGATTTCGGGGATGTAGCCGAAGCAGAGGCCGGTGACGGTGTCGGCGCAGCCGTAGTAGACGGCGATGCGGCCGGTCTCGGGATCGTGCAGCGACGCACACGGGAAGGTGACGTCGGGAACGTCTCCGGCGATTTCGTAGATCTCGCGCGGGTTGAGCAGGTACTGTCCGCTGCGGGCAAGCACCTTCCAGGGCTGCTCAAGGTCGAGCAGGGCGGCTCCGAAGGAATAGACATAGCCGTTGCAGGACTGCAGCACACCGTGGTAGATGAGCAGCCATCCCTCGGAAGTCTCGATGGGGACGGGGCCTGCGCCTATCTTCATGCATTGCCAGGCGCTGGTTTCGAAAGCTGCCGGAGCCATCACGTGGCGATGTTTCCCCCAGAAAACGAAATCGGGCGATTCGGAATAGAAGATGTCGCCGAATGCGGTATGACCGGTATCGGACGGACGCGAGAGCATGGCAAAATTGCCATTTATCTTGCGCGGGAAGAGCACTCCGTTGCGGTTGTAGGGCAGGAAGGCGTTCTCGAGCTGATGGAAGGTCTTGAAATCGGTGGTCCAGGCGGCGCCGATGGTGGGGCCGTGGAAACCGTTGCACCAGGTAACGTAGTATTTGCCCTCAATGAAGGCGACGCGCGGGTCGTAACCGTACACCCACTCCCCCACTTCCGGCGAAGGGGCGTCCGCGAACTTGATGACTTCGGGGTTGATGTCCCACTTTATGCCGTCGTCGGAGAAACCGGCGTGGATGGCCATGCGGCGGTTCTTGTCGTCGCAGCGGAAAACGCCCGCGTAACCCTTTCCGAAGGGCACCACGGCGGAATTGAAAATGCTGTTGCTGTCGGGCAGCAGGTCGCGCGGAATGATGGGGTTCTTCGAATACCGCCACATTGTGTCCTTGCAGGAGGCCGGACGGTCTTCCCACGGAATATTCGGGAGAGGTGCTCCCACGATGGTAAGTTTGCTCATTTTATTGTTTTGAATTGCGTTTGATTTCGAGTTCTGACTGGATCTGCTTCATGCGCGAAGTGGAGAGCGGATAAAGCAGGAGGCACACTATGCCGAGGGCGGAGCCGATGGACGGTATCCAGCTCATCAGCGCCCGGATGGCGGACAAGGTATTGGCAGACTGCGCCTGCAGGCCGCCGTCATATCCGGCCCAGGCCAGCACCTGCATGAGCAGGAAGGCGCCCAGCGCGCCGCCGAATTTCTGCGCCATGCTGGAAGACGAGAAGATGAGCCCGGTGGAGGCGGTGCCGTGCTTGAGCTCGGAGTAGTCGGCCACGTCGGCGAACATGCTCCAGAGCATGGGGGAATTGATGCCGATGGCGACGCAGATAAGAACCTGGATTGCCATGAGGGCCCAGAAACCGCCGGTGGTCTGCGGAAGGAACCACACTATGATTGAAAGCACGGTGATGATGACAAGCACGCTCAGGAAAGTACCCTTCTTGCCTATCTTGTCGCTTACCGGAACCGCCAGCAGCACGCCGACCATCTGGGCTATCTCGCCTATCATGAGGTAGACGGCGCAGGTGAGGATGGGGCTGGCTCCCAGGATGTTGGCGAAGTAATAGGCAGCGGAGCCGCCGCGGATGGAGTTGAAGAGCAGGATGGCGATGCCGCCGCCGAGGAGCAGCCACCACGGGCCGTTGCCGAGCAGCGCCTTGAGGTCTTCGCCCACCGAGGCAGAGCCGGAGGCCTTCTCTTCCGTCTTCACGCGCTCGCGGGTAAGGGCGAAACAGCCGAGGAACAGCAGCAGGCACATCACCGCCACTATCGCCACCACGAAGGTCCAGGAGGCAGGGTCGGCGTCTCCCACGCCGTTCATTATCTTTCCGGCGGAATTGGGCTTGCCCTGGATGGACTTCTCAAATATGGCGAAGATGCCCATGGCCAGGAAGCTGCCGATGTAGGCGAAGAACATGCGGAACGACGAGAAGACGCTCTTTTCGCGCGGGTCTTCGGTGACCACGCCCAGCATGGCGCCGTAGGGCACGTTGATGGCCGTGTAGACCGTCATCATGAGGATGTACATGACATAGGCGTACACATGCTTGAAGGTGTAGCCGGCATTCGGGGTGAAGAACGAAAGGGTTCCCACCACCGCGAAGGGCAGCGCGATCCAGAGCAGGTAGGGGCGGTATTTGCCCCACTTTGTGCGGGTGCGGTCGGATATGATGCCCATCACGGGGTCGGAAATGGCGTCGTAGAGCTTGGTGACCAGCAGGAGCAGCGCCGCATGCTGGGGCTTGAGGCCGAACACGTCGGAATAGAAGATGGGCAGGTAATATGAGAATATCTTCCAGAACATGCTGGAAGAGAAGTCACCCAGGCCGTAGCCTATTTTCTCGCTGAGGGTGGCTTTCGGGGGGACGTTGGTAAGATTCATTTTACGGACAGGAGTTTGGGCCGGCCGGAGGCGACGAATTTCTTGAAGTTCTCGCTGTCGAGGCTGCCCTCGAACGGAGCGAAATAGTGCGCGGGCTGGTCCCATGCGTTGCGCCAGACGAGCAGATAGCAGGGATTGTAGCCCTCGAGGGCCTTCAGCAGGGTGCCGGTCCACCAGTCTGCTTCGGGAATCGCGGTGTAGCCGGTTTCGGACACGCAGTAGAGTTTCCCGTGGGCCCTTGCATAGGTGCTCACATTTTCAAGCGCGGTGCGGACCTGCGCGATGAACGCCTCGTCGGAATTGAACATGTAGGAGTCGAAACCGAGGATGTCAATGATGTCGTCGCCGGGATAACGCTCCATGTAGGCCTCCCAGGAGGCGTCGCCGTTGGGAGAATACACCCAGAGAAGGTCTTTTACGTCTTTGAAGCGCTCGTATGTAAGGGCGAACAGGGCCTTGTACTGCTCCGGGGTGCAGAGCCTGCCGCCCCACCAGAACCAGCTGCCTATGTTTTCGTGCCAGGGGCGGAAGATAACGGGAACTCCGAGGCTGCCGATGAACTGCGCGGCGCTGTCGAGCCAGCCCAGGAACTTTTCATGGTTTTCGCCGCCTTCAAGGACGGAAGCAACAGTGCCGGGATCGGATACGTCCCAGGCGTCGCCCCCAGTCTTGGGGTTGCGCGGATGCCAGCTGAAGGTAACGAGCCCTCCCCTCTCTACCTGGGTGCGGGCGGCCTTGCGCATGAGTTCGAAGGGGACGCCGTCAAGGTTGGCGTCGCCGCCGAGCTCGATTCCGCCCAGGTCGAAGCCTATCATTGCCGGATACTGCCCGCAGACGTCCTTGACGTCGCTGCGGGTGAGGTCGTCGGTGGCGTAATCTTCGACCTTCCAGTTTTTGCCGTAGGAGAGGCCGTCCTGATGGCCGAAGATGAAGCATCCGCTTTCGGATGCCTGCGAGAGAGTGTCGAGGACGGTTTCGGGCGTTCCAGCCTTCTGGCCGCATCCTGCCATGAAAACGGCCGCGACAGCCAGGGCCAGGGTTTGGATTTTAGTAAGCATATTCTGTCTGTTTGTCAATTTCCCAAAGTTTACGAATTTACGCTTTTTTATCAAGAAATACAACGATTTTTTGTAGGTTTGTATATTCAACTTGACAGAACAGATGTCTGTATCACAAAAGGTTTCCGCTGTTGCGATGACGGTGCTCGCGGGCGTCGGCATATATTGTTTTTTCGCCTTCCGCTACCCGTACCACATTCATTTCCAGGAGCAGTGCCAGCTTTTTGAAAGCACCTGGGCATACTTTGCATCCGTCGCCTCCGTTCCGGGCGGATTCGCCGACTGGCTCGGCCGTTGCCTCACCCAGTTCTTCTACTACGCACCCGCCGGGGCGCTCATCATGGCCGTCCTGCTTTGCGGCATCCAGCTCCTTGCATGGGCTGCCTGCAAAGGAAAGAGTCTCACTGCATACGCCCTGAGTTTCATTCCTTCCGTCCTCCTCCTGCTCTTTTTCTGTGACGAGAACTCCCTGGCCGGAGGAGCTGTTGCAATAGCGCTGTCCCTTGCGGCGGCGGTTCTCCTGTCCATTGTACGCAAAGAGCGCCTGCGCCGCTTCCTTGAAGCCGTCGCAGCGCCTCTCCTTTACTTCCTCTGCGGGCCCGCTGCGCTCGCCTGCGTCCTCATTGTCATCGCCAGGGAAATCGGCGGAACCGGAGCCAAGGCGATACCTTTCTCACTGCTGCTTCTCGCCCTGTTTGCAGTCTGTCCCCTCGTCGCAGGCCGCCTGGTGCCTTATCCCCTGTCGAGGCTTTATGTCGGCATCCACTATTACCGGTACCACAACATGGTGCCTGGCATGCTGTGGCTCTCGGCGCTCTCCACGGTCATACCTGTCGTCGTGTCGCTGCTCCCCGGGAAAGGGAAAAGCATACTTCCCGGAACGGCGGCGTACGTACTCGTCGCGGCGGCCGGAGTCTTTCTGGTCCTCCGCACTGCCGACATGCCCAAGGAAGAGTGGATGCGCTATGATTTCATGGTCCGCATGCAGATGTGGAACCGCATCATGCAGGCCGCCGACCTGCGCAATCCGGACGGTCCCAAGACGGTCTCATGCCTCAACCTCGCCCTCGCCAAGACAGGGAGGATGCCGGACGCCCAGTTCAGCTATTTCCAGAACGGTCCCGAAGGCCTCATCCCAGGCTTCAGGGGCGACTACACCAATCCCGTCTCCACCGGCGAAATTTTCTGGCACCTGGGCATGGTGAACACCGCCCAGCGCTTCGCATTCGAGGCCCAGGAGGCCCTGCCGGATTTCCAGAAAAGCGCACGCTGCTACAGGCGACTTGCCGAAACCAACATAGTGAACGGAGACGTCGAAGTGGCCCGCAAATACCTGGGGGCCCTCTGCAACGCCACCTTCTACCGCAAATGGGCCCGTGAAACCCTGTCTCTGCTGGACGAGGGCACCATCTTCGAAAAGAGGCCCGAACTCGCCAGGGCCCGGGACTGCCGCCTGCATGAGCACGATTTCCTTTTCAGCGACACGGAGATGGACTCCATGCTCGGCCTGCTGAAGGTGGAGAACAGCTCCAACGCCATGGCCCTCGACTACCTGATGTCCTGGTGCCTCCTGCGCAAAGACCTCGACCGCTTCGTGGAATGCATCCCGCTGGTCGACGCTCCCGCGATGCCCAAGTCGTACCAGGAGGCCCTCCTCCTTCGCTGGGTGCTGACTCACAGCGACTTCAACGGCCTTCCCTCCTACATCAGCCTGGCCAATGTCAGGCGCATAAGCGAATTCATTTCCGACGTCCAGGCTAAAAAGAGCGCCGAAGCCATGCAGAAAGCCTACGGCGACACCTACTGGTTCTACTACTATTACAGATACCTTTCCGATAATGACCTTTCCCGCGATGAAAAGAATACTTCCGGTCCTGACAGCGGCCCTTATTCTGGCGGCCTGTAGCGCAGGAGCCGGCGACGCCGTACGCAGCGACGAGCTTCCGCCGCTCTACCCCGATTATGTCGGGGTCACGATTCCCGTGGGGATAGCTCCGCTCGATTTCACCGTCCGCGGGGCGGACGAGCTCGACGTCGCCGTTTCCGCCTGCAACGGGGCTGAGGTTCTGAGGAGCCGCGGCGGGAAGTGCACCCGCTTCCCCGCCGGTCGCTGGGCTGCCCTGCTCCCGAAGGCTGCGGGAGATTCCCTCTCCGTAACGGTATCCGCACGTTTCGGCGACAGTTGGAAGACATTCAAATCCTTTCCCATATACATTTCCGAAGACGCCATAGACTACGGGCTGACTTACCGCCTCATCGAGCCCGGTTACGAAGTCTACAGCCACATGGGCATCTACGAAAGGGAGCTTTCGTCGTTCCGGCAGCGCGAGATTATCGAGAACACCCGCTTCGACGGATGCGTCAACTGCCACAGCTTCAACCACAACAGCCCGGAGGCCATGAGCCTGCATATCCGCGGGCCGCACGGCGCCACCATCCTCACCGGCGAGGACGGCATGCAGGCATACAACACCAAGACCGACTCCACCCTCGGCTTCTGCGTCTATCCGTACTGGCATCCCGACGGCAGGTACATCGCCTACTCCACCAACAGCACCCGCCAGGGCTTCCACGTGCAGCAGGACAAGCTCATAGAAGTATTCGACCTCGATTCCGACCTGCAGGTCTACGACATTCAGGACAACAAGGTGATTAGCGCCCCCCAGATCAAGAGGAAAGGCATCTGGGAATCGTTCCCGGCCTTCTCTCCCGACGGAAAGACGCTCTACTTCACCTCCGCCGTGCAGGTGGAGATCCCAGGCGGACTCCCCCAGTCCCGCTACAATCTCATGAAGGTAGGCTTCGATCCCGCCACAGGCACCATCGGCAAGGATGTCGAGATGCTGGTGGATGCGGCGGCGGCAGGCTGCAGCATCACCTTCCCGAGGCCTTCATATGACGGCAGATACCTGATGTACACCGTCTGCGACTACGGCACCTTCCCTATCTGGCACCACGAGGCCGACCTCTGGCTGCTCGACCTCGAAACCGGGGAAACCCGTCCGCTCGACGAGGTCAACAGCGCCGACACCGACAGCTTCCACAACTGGAGCTCCAACTCCCGCTGGTTCGTCTTCTCGAGCCGCAGGGACGACGGCCTGTTCACGCGCCTGTACATAGCCCACTTCGGGGCCGACGGCGCCGTGGGCAAGCCCTTCATGCTGCCCCAGCGCGATCCCGAAAACTATTACCAGAATCTGTTCCGCTCCTACAATGTGCCCGAGTTCGTCACAGGGCCCGTTCCCTTCGACAGAATACGCGCCCAGAAGATGATAAACTCCCCTGAGCGCGTACAGTTCGGTTTCCGCTGGTCGGATTAAGGCGCCGAATTATAGACGCTTTCGAGCGTGTAGGCCGGGTCCGTAGTGGTCATGGCCTTGACAATTCGCCCTATGCATTCCCTGGCATAGTCGTCGAACACCGCGCCGGTACCGTGGTCGATGTAGCCGTGCTTCTCGGAGCCGGTTCCCGAGGCGCCGTTGTCCCACAGGAATCCGGGCAGCCCGCGGTCGGCGGCAGCCTTGCAGAAATACTCGAAATAGTAGTACTGGTAAGGCAGGTCGGCGGCATTGTGCCTCGAGCAGCCCATCTCGCCTATATACACCGGGATATCCTTGTCCAGATATGCCTCCTTCAGCTGGTCGAACACCGCCACAACGCCTTCTTCGTCATAGTCGCTGACACGCTTGGACGGGTCGGCGGTATGGCCCCACTGGGCCGTAAGCGGATCGGCGATGGTGTAATTGTACGGGTCGTAATCGTGGACGCCCACCATCAGGCGGTTTGCGCTGGTGTAGTCATTGGGAAGTACAAGTCCGGCGATAGTGAATCCGGGGCTGGCGGCGTATCCGGGGATGCCGAGCCAGCGGGTGGAGTTGTTTCCGCCGGTACTGCGCACCGCGTCCACGAACACCTGGTTCCAGCCATTCAGGGTATTGTACTGGGGATGCGGATTGGTCTTGAAAGCTTCGCTCCATCCCCAGCCTCCATCCTGGATTTCATTGAACGACTCCAAGACGAGCCATTCCCCCTTGTCCTTGAACCGCATGGCTATCTGCGCCCAGACCGAGAATATCTCGTCCTTAACCTTTTCATTCTGAGTGGGATTATTGTACGCTTTGGCGATGTCCAGGAAGTAGCTCTCGTCGTGATGGGTGTTCACGATGGCCACCAGACCGGCCTTCTCGGCGTAGCCGACAATCTCTTCCACTCGGGCGAGCCATTTCTCCTCCAGGCGGTAGGCCGGAGCGTCGCCGATATGGCCGGTCCACGTAACGGGAATGCGCACTGCCTTGAATCCGGCTGCCTTTACGCCGTCGAATGTCGCCTGGGTGCATTTCGAGTTGCCCCATACTGTCTCGCTGGCTATGCCGTTGGAGATGGCGTCCATGTGGTTGCCCATGTTCCAGCCTGGAGCCATCGCGGCAAAGACCATTTCCTGCGTAAGGACGGGGGCAGAAGCCGTGGCCGGCGTCTGATATGCTTCCAGCGATACTGCAACCTTCACGCTCTGGCTGCCGCAGCTGACGGTGACCTCGCCGCTTTTGGCCTCAGTGCTTCTGTTGGCGGGGGTTGCGATGGTCAGTGTGGTTTTCTTGTCGGAGCCGATGCTGCCGAGGCTTGCCAGGCACCAGGAAGGGGCGCCCGATACTGTCGGCTGGATGGAAGAAGTGACGGTAATCTCCATTTCCCCTCCGAAACGGTCGAATGCCGCCGAGGTCTTGTCGGCGGTCATGGGCACTTCGGCCACATTCTGCTTCACTGCAAGCATCAGGCTCTGCTTGTCGCCGATAATACGGATACTGCCGCTGCGGGCGGTGGTGCCGGTATTTTCCTGAGCGGTAACGCTCAGCGAGAGGGAGGTTCCCGAATAGTTGCCCTCTGCAACGGAAAGCCATGAGTCTGAGCAGCTTACAGTCGGCTTGATGCCGCTGGTGACAGTTATCTCCTTGGTGCCCCCGGCGGCGTCGAATGTGAGTTCGGCGGGGTTGGCGACCAGTTTCACCGGCTCGGTTTCATCCGGTTTGGAGCCGCAGGCAACGGCAACGGCTGCCATGTAAAGTAAAACTAAGATTCTTTTCATTATACGCATTGTATTATCATTTGTCAATCAAACTGTTCCGACGGTACATCCCTCAATATGCGTCCCGTTTCGACGGCGTCGAAGCCGACCGGTGCGTCGCCCAGGTCGGGGACGTTGAAGGAGCGCAGCATATTGTCGTAAAAATGTGGATCACGCTGCGGCAGCAGGAAGGGTTTCGTAGTGCTTCCGTCCGGCGCCACATGGATGAAGTACGGTTTTCCGTAAAGGCCGTCGCCGCGCTTGGAAGCGAATACGAACCACTTCGAGCTCGATGACCAGCTATGGTAAGTATCTGATTTGTCGGAGTTTACCTCATCCAGAGGGAAGGCTTCGCCGGTAGCAAGATCCATCAGGTAAAGATCGCATTCCCGGTGGTTGATGGGGAAAGTGCCGTAACCCGCCACGGTGAAGAGCAGCCAGCGGCCGTCGGGCGAAGCCTTGGGGTGGCACACCGAGGCATGGTGGGCGGGACCGCTCCACAGGGTGTCGGCGGGGCCGCCAAGTTCCCCCGTTTCCGGGTCGAACGGCACCCTCACCAGCGAGTAACGCATCTGCTCCAGCCCCACGGGCAGCCTGGCTGCGCCGGAAGCGCAGTAATACACGCTGTTTCCGTCGGCCGAGAACACCGGGAAGGTCTCGAAGACGTCTTCGCGGGCATACGCCGGGAAGGTGAGCATGCGATTGCCGTCGAAATCGGCTACGCAAAGGTCGGAAGCCGAGTCGTACACCTCCATACGCTTAAAAGCGGCACTGTGCATCGCGGGGATGATCTTATTGGTGGAGAACACGCCCCAGCGCCCTCCGGGATGGATCTCCCCATAGACAGTCGAGGAAATCATGGCGGAGTCGCGCAGGGTGAGCTTCCGCAGGGCGCCGCCGCGGTTCAGGATGGCACCGCCGCCCTCGCCGCGGATGTAGAACATCGAAAGGTCCCCCCGCCCCTGCGAGTGGATGTGGCAGTTCATGCACTTGTTCCCGGTGTTGCGCCAGTCGGAGATGGCCCGGGTGTCAAAGTTTTCCAGGTTGCGCTCCAGGATTTCCAGGTCGTCCCAGACTTCGAAGCCGGGCTCGATAAGCCTGTAGGTAAGATAGCCGTCGATGGGGTCGGCGCTTACATGGACGCTCCACTGGAACGATACCGGCCCGGAGGCCGTCCTGTAAGATGAAACCACTTGTATATCAGAGCCTTTCGCCGCTTCCAACAGCTTTTTCCAGGCCTTTTCTTTCCACACTGCGTCCCTGCCGCGAAGAGTATAAGAAAGCCCGTCGCAGCTGAAGCGGGTCACGAAGCGCGAGCCGCCGGCATCGGTGTAATAGAAATTGAGCGGAGCTATGTTGCAGGGCACGGTAACTTCCCGATAATCAGGGAATACGGCGGCGGGGCGGAAAGTCCCTTCGCCGGAAGGGCGCACGTCATACGCCCGGGAACAGGAGAGCAGCAGGAGGCTCAACAAAAGGATTATGGCATTACTGTTTTTCATTCCTCTGCGCAAAATAGAAGTAATACCAATAAGACTTTCCGAACTCTTCAGTAAGGTTCTTCATAGCGCCTCCGTCCTGCTTGTAGATAAGCACGAAACGGTTGAAACGCTCCAGCGTCCCGGCAGGGATATGATAATGTTCCAGATTCTCGCGGTTGACTCCCCCCTTGGCGGCCAGGAAGATCAGCATGGCCTCATCGTACAGATGCGAATCCGTAAGGGATGGATTGTAATCGGCCACGAAGGCGTCGATGTCTTTTGTAAGCAGGTCGTTACAGAGCAGATAGTCAAGGGCCATCCTGTTGGAGGAATTGGCCGTGAGCAGCATCCTCAGGACAAGCTGCGCCTGGTCCATGCCGTGCACCATGTCAAACTGCGGCATCAGGGCGCGCATATCTTCGATACGCCTGCGGTATTCCGGGTTCCAGGCGTCCGGGAAACGCTCCTGCGCCCATTTCCTGTCGGCTCGGGAATTCAGCAGCATGCCCAGGTACTTGGAAGCAGCCTCATAGTCCCCTTTCACCAGGTTCGTCTCCGCCAGACGGCGCAGATAGCGGGAACCGGTGTGCGCAGGGGAAAACAGCATGCCCAGCATGGCATCCCTTTCGGCCAGGGGCATATATCCCAGGGTCCACCATACGTCGCCGGCACAGGCTATCACAAACGGCTGTGTCTTCTCTCCCACCGGCAGGAACAGGCCCCTCTCGAAAGGCTGGTAATAGTCCAGCAATCTGTCCGGGAGCTGCCCTTTCACCGCGTTGGAGAGGTTGTAATAATAGGTGCCGAGCTCCGATTTGCGGTCTTCGGCAGCCAGGGCTTCCACGGCGTCCCAATTCTCCAGCGACGCCTCCACGGCAAGGCCCATGGCCACTTCGGAAATATCGGAAGGATGCCCCCAGGCCTTGCGGGCCTGGCGGAGGGAAACGCCGTTCATGGCGGCGTAACGGCGGAAATAGGGATAGCGCAGGAAAAACCAGACCTGGCTCGCTCCGGCGGCCAGGGCAAGCACTGCAATCGCTATTCCTATGATACGCCTTGCCTTCATTCTTTGGGCAGCGGATACAGTTTAAGCAGGAACTCGCCGGCGGCACTGTCTTCCCCGAGGGCAAGAGCCATCTCCCGCGTGCGCTGCTTATAGGCGTTCCGGACAGAATCGGCTTCGGCCTTCATGCCCGAGTCGTACAGATACCCGCACTGACGGTTCACCTGAGTGGTAAGGGTTTTCCATACCTGCAGACTGTCGTTCTGGGAAGTTCCGCCGCCGCTGCTCTCCGGGCCTATGGTCACGTAGATGTCGCCGGGCTCGGTGACTATCAGCAGATTCTGGCCCTTGTCACGGTGATAGCGGTCCAGGCGGATTTCGCAGATCCACTCTTTCCTTCCCTTGAAGGTAAACCCGTGGTTGCGGATTTTCACTGAATCCACGTTTTCGCGTTCTTCATGCCCCACCGGGACCAGGAACACCTGCACGCCCTCCAGTTCATTGGAGGTGACACGCCCGTGGATACGGTACTGGCCCTTGCCGCAGGAACACAGCGCCAAAGCGCACAGTGCAAACAGGATTATTCTTTTCATTCTTTTACGCTGGCTTTTATACGTTCATCGGAAAAAACCGTTTCATAGACTCCCCTCGTGTCGAAATGTACCTTTTCACTGGTAAAATCGGGCACGTTGAAGGAATACAGCGTACTTCCATAAAATTTCCGGGGATTCTTCTGCGGAAGCACGAAGGGTTTTGTGCAATGGCCTTCGCTGTCGATGGAAGAGAAGTACACCTGCACGTACAGGCCGTCGTAGCGGCGGCTGCTAAAGAGGAACCAGCGGCTGTTGGAACTCCAGTTGTGGAAGCTCTCGGAGAAGTCGCTGTTTACTTCGTCGATGGGGCGGGATTCCCCGGTTTCGAGGTCCATGAGCCACAGGTCGGACTCTTTGTGGGAAATGGGGAAAACGCCGAAATCGGCCTTGTTGTACATCAGCCAGCGTCCGTCGTACGACGGGCGGGGAAATGCAATGCTCCGGTCCTGTCCGCTGGCCGGAATCACGGTTTCCGGTTCCCCGAGGGCTCCGGTTTCGGGGTCGAAGCTCACCTTCATCAGGTCGTATTTCACCTTTTCCACCTCGGCCGGCACGTTGAAGGCCACGGAACGGCAGAAATACAGGGTTTTCCCGTCCGGCGAGAAGGCGGGGGAAGATTCCAGATACTCCTTCGTGGTAAGCCTCGGGTCCGCAATGACGCTGTAATCCCGCGCGTCCACAATTACAAGATCCGACGCCAGGTCGAACACCTCGATGGTCCTGGTATGACCGGTCCAGAAGCACTGTCTCACGGGGTTGATGGAACCCGCGAACCAGTTCCCGCCCGGATGCCAGTAACAATAGGCCACATTGCCTATGGTACTGTCGGTCTTGGTGGTAACCCATTCACGCTCAGAGCCTTTCTGGACCAGCGTGGCGCCGTGTTTACCGCGGAGATGGAAGAGGAATTCCGACGGGTCGGCGGCATTTGGGGTGTGGCAGTTGACGCACTGCCCGGGCGTAAGGGTACTTTCGATTATGGGTTCCTCCTTGAAACTATGGATATCCCTCTGGTACAGGCCGATGCGGCTGTAGGTGGTGTATCCGGGAGCTATCTTTCTGTAGGTGATGCCATAATCATCGAGGAGTGCATCGCTCACGTACATTATAAAATCGCGCCACTGGGTCCATTCGCCGTCTTTGCGGCCAAGGACCGTAAATGAAAGCGTACCGCCTGCATTCTGCGCGGTAAGCTCATGCCATTTCCTGACGGGGAATCCGGCATAACTGCCGCGGCATTTGATTTCTCCGCCATTGCTGCCCGTGACGCGCACGAACACGCGGTCGTATCCTTCAGGCAGGTTGAAGTTCATGGGTGCTATCCCGACCGGAATCGTTACACCTATATAATCGGGATAGATGTCCGGAAGCTGGTCTGACAGGACAGTCTTTCCTGTACAGGACACAATCAGCAGTGCCGCAATGAGCAGGAAACGGGTTTTCATAGTCATTTCTCCTCCACGCTTTTGAGTTTCTGCCATACCGAAAAATATTCCGCCGCCATGAAATTGTTCTTGTTCTGATTATACAGGATGGCCATCATAGCATCAAGGGCGTTGTAATTGGTAATGAAATCGTCCTTGAACCGCACGCTGCGGATATAGGAATAGTAGGGATCGGCCATCACGAGCGACTCGTCCTGAATCATGCGCTTGCGCTCCCGGGCCCATTTGCTGTAGAAGAGGCTCTTTTCGAGGATGTCAAGGTAGCGGACAGCCCTGTCGTACCAGCCGTTCACTATATTGCATTCGGCTATACGGGAAGTGAAGCGGCCGCTCTTCCGGCCGTTCTGAATGGATTCCTGCAGGTCGAAACTATACTGCAGGGTAATGTTGGGCATTCCCATCATCCACAAAGCCTCCGCCGAAGGAGAGTCGGAGAGATTGTCGCGAATGGACGGAAGGATGAGCCCCTCGGTTCCGCACTGATAGTACTCCATGAAGTGTTCCTGGAGCTGTCCTTCGAGGAAGAGGCAGAGGTTCACCGCGCTGGCGCTCACGGCGTTCCGCGGCTGATACTTCCGTGCCCTGCGAAGCACCTCGCCGTACCTCCTGTTGCGGATGAGCCAGTCGTAGGCCAGGGTTTCCTGCGAATCCCTGTCGTAGGTGCGGGAAACGCCCCAGGCAGTCCCTCCGGCAATGAGCAGCAGGACAATTACCGCGGCGGGCACGGGTCTCGTCAACGAGAAACGCTGGCTGCAGAGCAGGATGACCACCCCGCACACAATGGGAATGATCCACTGGAGAGCGGGAAGGCTCTCGACCAGACGGTAATAATTGAGGCCGAACAGGGCGTCGCGCAGCGGATACTGCTGCGCAAGCAGGCGGTATTCGACATAGAACACTACAGCGGCAAAAGCCACCATGGCAAAATCCGCCCATCTGCGCCCCTGTATGACCGAAACCACAAGCGGCAGCAGAACCATGGGACCGATGAGCCAGCAGCCCAGGGGCAGAAGCCACAGGCGGTGCCAGCCTGCCTTTATGAAAAGGGGGCAGAGCGAAACCGCCAGGAGCAGGGCGACGGGATAGCTGAGCAGGACCTCAACGTCACCCTGATATACAAGGACAAGGAGAGAAGGGATGAGAGTCAGGACATATGCACTGGCATGTCCGGGGACGCCCGCATGCTTTGCCGCCCGCCATACGGCGCGCTGCAACAGCACTGCCAGCAGGCCCATTATCATGGCTCCAGCCCATCTCCAATAGAAAAACTGAACCAGGAACTCTGAGAGCCAGTCTGCCGGCCCGCCGGGAAGGCGGAGGCGTTCGCCCAGGTAATCCCAGGTGAAGAGAAACAGCTGGTTCTGTTCCTGATAGTTCAGGTCCTGCGGGAAAAGCCACATCCAGAAAGCGAACACGGCAACGCCCAACAGGCACGGGAGCATCCATCTGTAAACCTTGTCCATAGTTTTTTAAAAAGAAAGGCAGCCGCTATACCGGCGACTGCCTTTCAAAAAGAAGTGTTCAGTTATTTCTTGGGCTGGAATCTCCACCAGGTGCATTCGCCCCATCCCCATTCAGCGTTGTCGCCCTTGTAGATGAGGGTCATCAGAGTGCCGTCGAGGTAGACGATTTCGAACTCACTGGCCTTCTCACCGCCCTTGTTGATAATGAACGGGAACAGGATACCGGGAGTGTCGCCGGGAGTAAGCAGGTCTCCGAGTTTGTAACCGTCAGTGCTGTTGGAAACAGTCCAGTCGAAGTTCTCCACCGAGTAAGCGGAAGAAGCGATCTGGGAGCCGTCTGCAGCAAAGGAAGTTACGGTGCCCATGGCATTGTCGAACACCATGTAGGCGTCGTCGCTGCCGTAGCCGTAGACCACGCCGCCGGAGTGCTGAACCTGCTCGGTTTCAAGGTCTCCGGGCACGCAGCCCCACCACTTGCCGGGAATCTCGCCCGCGGCGACATTGGCCTGGCCGCCAACACCGATATAACCGGCATTGCCCCAGGTGGCGCCGTCGAAGGCGTTGTAAGTCCAAGCGCGCTGTCCGTTGCCGGCAAGAGCTGCATCGGCGTCGGAAGCGTTCTTGAAGCGCCACCAGGTGGCTTCGCCCCAACCCCATTCGGCGTTGTCGCCCTTGTAGATGAGCGTCATCATGTTCGGGTCGATGTAGACGACTTCGAACTCGTTGACGCGCTGGCCGCCGGAGTTGATCTTGAACGGCATGAGGATGGGAGCGTCGGTGGTGACCAGAGTGCCGTAGAGGTAGTTCTCTCCGGAAGGATCGTAATCGTTAAGAGAGTACGTACCCTTGACTATCTGGGTGCCGTCGGACTTGTAGGAGATGCATTCGCCGTCCTCGTTGAACACCATGTAGGCGTTGCTGTCACCATATCCGTAGACAACGTTGCCGGTATGGGCAATCTGTTCGGTCTCGAGCTCCTCCGGGGTGCAGCCCCACCATTTTCCGGGAATTTCACCGGCTGCCACGTTGGCCTGGCCGGCCACGCCGATATAACCGGCATTGCCCCAGCAGGCACCGTCGATAGTGTACCATTTCCATGCTTTCTGGCCGGACTCACCTGTGAGGACCTTAACCTCCGGGGCGAGGTCGGCGGGAACGTAAACGTTCACGGTAGACTCAAAAGATACTACGGAAGCGTCCTGGTTGATGGTCGAGACCGTAAAGGCCTGGGTGGAACTCTGGCCGCGCTTGGGAGTGATGTTGAACACGCCGGATGCGCCGGTGGCGAGGATGTTCTTGGTACCGTCAGCCTTCAGATTGGTAATCTGAACGGTCCTGGCGGGAGAAGTGGAGAACATTATGTAGTTACCGTCGGCCTGGGCCTGGGTGCATGCGGCGTCGGCGAACTGACCGTCGATCTTGAAGGCCGACTGAAGTTCGGAAGACGCGACGCTGGCCGCAGCCTCGGGGCCTTTGATGAGCTCGGGCTCGCAGGAAGCGAGGGCCGCGAGCGCAAAGGCAGCAAATGCGAAGTATATTAATTTCTTCATAATTCTTCTATCATTTTAAGGTGAGGAATCTGCTACCAGCCGGGGAAATCGAAGCTGGTGCCCCAGCCTTCGTTCTGGGTGAACGTATATTCTTCTCCGGCACCTGCAGACAGTGAAATCTGGCTGCTCGGCAATTTCACGAAGCCCTTGGTAGCCTTGTAGCGTTCGCCGTAACTGCCGTTGTACTTGGAAGCGTTGTTGGTGCCTTCGACGCCGTTGTTCCACACTTTGACGCCTTCCTGCTTGTTGAGGGCGGCGACGGCGTATTCCTCGCCATAACGGCGGATATCATTGAAGCGCACACCCTCGAAGGCAAGCTCCCAGCGGCGCTCGTTGCGGAGGTTCTCGTCGTTGAGCGGCTTGCTGGACAGGCCGGCACGGGCGCGGACCCTGTCGAAGGAAGACTGGTTGCCATTGATTTCGGCATCCATGAGGAGCACCTCGGCGAAACGGATCATGACCATGTCATTTACGGCATTCAGCTGGAAGTTATCCTCGTTGCCGGAAGACCATGTCAGGTTAGGGAACATGACATTGGTGAAAGACTTGAAGTACTTGCCACCGTCTTCAGTGTCACCCCAAGCGATGACCGGCATGTTTTTGGTCTGGTAATAACCGGACTCCTGTATGTTGGAGTCGCCTCCGAACACATAGGTGCCGTTAAAGTTACCGACTGGAATGATGGAGGCGTCGAGACGGGCGTCGTTCGGTTCGAGGGCCTTCCAGTCGTCAACAAGCTGCGGGGAGACAGGACACATGCCCCAGCCGGTGCCGAAAGGCATGCATTCGCCGTTATCGAGGCTCTGGCCGCGGACACCCAGGAACAGGCAGGTCTGGTTGGAATAGCCGATGGTGGTGCTCCAGGAAGGCTGGGTGTTGAACTTGATGATGAACATGGCCTCGGGGTTGCGGGCGCCGTCGTCCTCGACCCACTTGTAGCCCTTGCCGGACCACGGGTTCTTGGGATCTTCAATGGAGCAGCGGTTGGTGTAAGCCCAGAGGTTGTGATAATCCTCAACCAGGGTGTAGCCGGAGTTGTTCACGCAGTCGGTGATGTACTGTCCGACCTCGGCCTTGGTGATCTTGGTGCCTTCGGCGATGCTCACGCCGATTGCCTCGTTCTCGTAGGCGGGAAGCGTAATGTCGCTGAGGCCGTAGAAGCCGGATGCGAACAGATATGCACGTCCGAGGAGGGCCTCTGCGGCATATTTGTCAACGTGGCCGTCACCAGTGGACTGCCTGGCGGGCATGATGTCGGCTGCAATCTTGCAGTCTTCGATTATCTGTCCCCAGAGGGCTTCGCCGCTGATCTGGGGAAGCGTGGGATCGGCCGTCGTTGTTACGGGGCAAGGAATGTTGCCGAACATGGAGCCAAGTTCGTAGTAGTACCAGGCACGGAGGAAGAAGGCTTCACCCATCATCTGGTTCAGCTCGGACACGCCGCAGTTGGGCAGTGCCTCGATGGCGGCATTGGCGCGGGCGATACCTTTGTAACGGTCTACGTAGAAGTTGTTGAACATGTCGGTGCCGTAGTTCAGGAGGAGGTCTTCCGCCTGCATGGTCTGGTCGTTCTGGCCGCCGCCGCCGAGGGCGTCGTCAGAAGCTGCTACAGACCACAGGAAGTGGTTAACATGCACGTTGTTGCCAATAGATACGTTGAGGTTGTTATAGATACCGGCAATCATCTGATTGGCGTCGGTGGCGTTGACCGGGAAGTTGCTGCTGTCCTTGGACCAGTAGTTGGTGGTGTCGAGGAACGACTCGCAGGAAGCGAAGGAGAGCGCAAGAGCCAGGGCGGCTGCTATTTTGAATATCTTTTTCATATCAGTCATTCAATTAAAACTTGAGGTTGAGACCGACAATGAAGGACTTGGCCTGCGGATAGTAACCAAGGTCGATGCCCTTGGCCCAGCTGTCGAAGCCGGAAGAGGTACCAACCTCAGGATCCATGCCCTTGTACTTGGTGAAGCAGAACGGGTTCTGAGCCTGCACGTAGAGGTGGCAGCCCTCGAACGGAGCGTTCTTCCATATATTCTTGAACTCATAACCCAGGGTTATAGTCTGGATGCGCAGGAAGTCGGCATCCTCGATGAAGATGTCGGAGTTGTTCATGAAGTTGTAGACGGTGCCGGCAGTAAGGCGCGGGAAGTGGTTGGAGGTACCCTCGCCGTGCCAGTAGTCGTAAACCTCGGTGGTGTAGTTGTTCCACTGGCTGTCGGAATAACGGCGGTATGCACGGAAGATCTGGTGTCCGAACATGCCGTAAGCGCTCACGCCGAGGTCGAAGCCCTTGAAATAGACGGAGAAGTTCAGACCTACGTTCCAGTCCGGGTTGGGATCGCCGGTCATGGTCTTGTCGGCATCGTCGATGACGCCGTTCTTGTCCTGGTCGACGAACTTGAGGTCGCCGGGGACCACGTTATCGACTATGGTTCCAAGGCCGGCAGCCTTCCATGCGTCTATTTCGGCCTGGTTCTGGAACACACCGTCGGTGGCGTAGGTCCAGAAGTAACCGATGGGATATCCCACCTGGGCACGGTACATTTCAGCAATGCCCTGCACCACGTTGCCCTGGCCGTGGATGATACCCTCGTCGTTGGCGATGCGGGTTACACGGTTCTTGTTGTATGCTCCGTTTACACCGAAGCTGTAGGAGAAATCCTTGCTGATGGCATCGCTCCAGTTAAGGGCGAGCTCGACACCGGTGTTGCGGACGTCACCGCCGTTGATAAACGGGGCGTTGGCGCCGAAATGGCCCATGATGGGAGCGTTGACCAGCCAGTCCTTGGTGTCTTTCTGGTACCAGTCGAAAGCGACGTTCAGGCGGTTGCGGAACAGGCGGGCGTCGAAGCCGAGGTCAAGCTGCTGGGAGGTTTCCCAGGTGATGTCCTGGTTGGAGAGCTTGTCGGCATATGCGCCGGTACCCGAATTGGTGGCGGTGGGGCCGGTATAGAATGAATAACCGCCGTCTGCAGCACCTACTGAAATGGTGGAGAGGTACTGGAAATTGCTGATATTGCAGTTACCGTTCTGGCCCCAGCTGCCGCGCAGCTTCAGGAAGTCGACGACATTGGAATTCCACCAGTCTTCGTTGGAGATCACCCAACCGGCGGAAACCGACGGGAAGGTGCCCCAGCGGTGGCCGCGCATGAAGTTGGAGGAACCGTCCCGGCGGAGAATCAGGGACAGCATGTACTTCTCGGCATAGTCGTAGTTGATACGGCCGAAGAAGGAGACCAGGCCGCTGTCGCCCCATGTGGAACCGGAGATGTCGGTCAGGGAAGGAGTACCGTTGGTGTTGCTGACATAGGCGTATTCCCACATGTTCGGCCAGAGGACACCGCTGTTGCCGGCACCCACACTCTCGCCGAAGCCGCTGTGCTCGAGGGTGGAACCCACAAGAGCGTCGAAATGGTGATCACCGGCTACGTCGAACACGTAATTCACGGTGTTCTCCCACGACCAGTTCCAGCCTGCGGATGCGCTCTGGCTGACATTGTCGGTGTCGGAGAAGGCGTAGTTGGTGAGCTTATAAGCAAGGCCGTACTGACGGTAGGTGCTTGCGCTCATCTTGTAGTTGAACTGGCTCCTCCAGACGAGACCCTTGATGGGCTGCACACGGACGTTACCGGAGAGGGTGAGACCGTAGCCGTGGCTGTCATTGTTACCGCGGGAAGAGTAGACCATACCGGCGATGGGGTTGCTGACATAGCTGTCCAGGGCCCAAAGACCGCTGTTGCTCAGCCAGTCATACTCGGTATAGGAACCGTCAGCCTGGTAAACGGGAACAAGCGGGTTGGCGGACATCATGTTGTAGACGTCGTTCCAATAGTGGTTGCCGGTACCGATACCGCCGCTCTGGTTGGTCACGAAAGTCATGTTCTCACCGAAGGTGATGATGTCGAGACCGTCTTTCTGCCAGAGAACGTGATCGGAATTGAGGCGGACGGTGACACGCTTGTAGTTGGATGCCACGGGTTTGCCGAAGATACCTTCCTGATGGGTGTAGGAGATACCGGCGGCAAACTTTGAGCGGTCGGAACCGCCCACGATGTTGACGGCGTGGTTGGTGTTGGGAGCGTTCTTGTGACGGATGGCGTCCAGCCAGTTGGTGCCGGTGAAGGAACCGTCCTTGATGCTGTTGTAGAGCGTAGGATTAAGAACATTGGCCCAGTCGACGGGATCCCTTCCCATGTTGAAGTTCACCTGGTCCTGGATGTCCATGTACTGCTGGGCGTTCAGGAACTCGGGCATCTTCTGCACGTTCTGGATGCCGTAGA
>CAMHKQ010000027.1 GCA_946185745.1 uncultured Bacteroidales bacterium | reverse complement strand
TCATCGCTATTATTGTTATGATGCGTTTCATCTTGCAGACTTTTAATCGTTTAGAAATCGAGATCCCAGCCGTGTTCAAAATCAGGGACTTCCCCGCTGGCACAGATGATACCCCCGTGCTTAACCTCGATGACCTCCGTCACAGGAGCTTTGTAGGTGTTTTTGTGTGATTCTTCCATAATACGCATATGCAAATATAAAAAAGAATCTTATTTCTTATTACCTAGCACGGCCCAGCGGATGAAGGGGATCCGGCGGAGCAGCTCGTACAGCAGCGGGGTTATGGAGAAGACCGCAACGGCCAGGAGGACGTACATCGCCCACGGTGGCAGCGTGGTATAGGTCTTCATCATGTAGCCGAAGCTTGCAATAACCGCATAGTGAAGGATATAGAGGCCGAAACTGGAACGGGCCATGTAGCCGGCGAAGGCCGATGTCCGGTCGAAGCGGGCCTTGAACCATGCCGTCATTGCCAGGCACGCCAGCCAGCCGTAGATGCAGTTCAGCGGGCTGCTTAGGTACTGTGGCGAGGTATTGTCCTGGCCGAAAGTGGTGCCGATCAGAACGCCGCCGGCAACCACCGCACCGGCCAGCAACGGAATCCAGTACTTGCCCAGCTGCTCCTGCACCTCGTCGCGCGCAAAGATAAAGTACCCCATCAGGAACGGAACCAGGTAGAACAGCGGCTTGTACAGATTATACAACCCGTCCGCGCTCTCGGGCCGGGGATTGTGGATGAGCAGCTGCTCGGCACCCCAATACAGTACTCCCAGCAGGATGATCCAGACGATGCCGGTCTTTCCGCCGAAGGCCCGGCCGCAGGCATTGTACAGCTTATTCTTGCCGTCCAGCTTGCGCACCAGCAGGAGGAGGAGCGAAAACAGCCACAGGTCCTGGATGAACCAGAGCGGGCCTTGGCCGCTGATTGCCCATACAATATATTTGACTGCCAGGGGTTGCCCGTCGATTTCAAGCGCTTTACCAGCCACGGCGGTATTGAAATACCCAACCATCCACTGGAACACGAAAAGGCCGATGGTGGCGGGAACAAGCAGTTTCCGCGTGCGGGCCTTGAACCATGTTTTGCCGTCGTATTTTTCCAGCGCATATCTTGCGCTCACTCCCGCCAGAAGGAACAGCAGAGGCATAAACCAAGGGTACAGGATGTACATGACAACATCCTGGTACTGGTGATATTCCGGATAAGGACCGAACCCGCCGATGCCGCCGAAGACGCCCTTGTTGTTATAGAAATAAATGACATGATACAGAAGCACCAGGAGCACGGTCACCCAGCGCAGATTGTCCAACCAATGTTTTCTCATTTTGTAAGGCCCTCCATGGCCTGATCTATTACACTTTGGAATACTTCCGTCTTGATGAGAGCTATACCTTTCTGGTCACCCAGCATCAGCAGAGCGTCTCCCGGCTTGATATCATAGACTTTACGGGCCTCTTTAGGGATCACTATCTGCCCCTTGTCCCCCACCTTCACGACACCGAAGATGTATTTGCCTTCCTGTTCTTGCATTTGTGGTAAAAGTTAGAAATTTCCCACAAATATAACACTATTTCCCAATTAACAATAATAAAACTTATATTTGCTAACGTAACACGTACCCGTGTTTGACTACGGCTCAAACAATCTTAAATGAATAAGAATAAGACCATTCTTCTTGCAGGCATTGGAGCATTGCTTGTTTCCGTCTGCCTCGTGAGCGGCTGCGCATTGGCTTCGGATGCTCCCAAAGTTCTTACAGAAGTAAAAGTTAAGCAGGGAAAGGTGGAGGGTACGGTAGAAGAAGGAATTGGCTCATTTAAGGCCATCCCTTTCGCCGAGGCCCCGGTGGGCGATCTCCGCTGGAAAGCCCCCGTGCCCAAAAAGCCGTGGAATGGTGTTTTGGACGCTACCGAATTCGCCGGGATACCTCCCCAGCAGGCTTATACCTGGCCCGGTGCACCGGCTCCCAAAATCACTGAAGACTGCCTCTATCTGAACATCCAGACGCCTGCCGAAAGCCGAAGGGAAAAGCTCCCGGTGCTGGTTTGGATCCATGGCGGCGGCTTCATCACCGGCGACGCTAATTCCAACGACGGCATAAAGTTCGCCAAGCAGGGGATTGTCTACGTGAGCCTCAGCTACCGCACGGGCGCCCTCGGCTTCCTGTCGCTTCCCGAACTGTCGGCCGAAAACGGGCGCGGTATTTCCGGCAACTACGGCCTTTTGGACATGATCGAGGGCCTCAAATGGGTGAAAGAAAACATTGCAGCATTCGGCGGCGATCCCTCCAAGGTGACCATTATGGGCGAGAGCGCCGGCGCCATCGCAGTATCCATGCTCTGTGCTTCTCCGTTGGCCAAGGGCCTTTTCCGCGGAGCTATCTCCGAGAGCGGTGGCTCCTTCTGCCCGGTCGACACCAAACGCATAGACAACAACGGCATCCGCAACATGAAGGGCTCGGAACAGTACGGCCTTGATTGGATGAAGCGCATCGGCGTGAATTCTCTGGAAGAGCTTCGTGAGACGGGCTGGGAAAAGCTTATTTCCGACCAGCAGTCCGGCGGCGTGGGCGGTTTCTGGCCCTGCGTGGACGGCTATGTGCTCCCGGACGACCAGTACAAGATGTACGAGGCCGGCGATTACAACGACGTGAACATTCTCATCGGCACCAATTCCGACGAAGGCGCCATGTTCTGTCGTCCAACACAATTAGCTAAGTATCAGGACGATATCCGTGCGGAGTACGGCCCCTTTGCCGAGAGAATGCTTGAACTCTACCCGGCAACCACCGACGAAGAGACCCACGGAGCCCTTTCCGACATCTTCCGTGAGACGGCATTCGCCTGGCCTACCTGGGCCTGGGCCAAGCTCCAGAACAAGACAGGTAAGGGTAAAATATATCTGTATTACTTCGACCAGTTCGATCCCGACCATCCCTTGTTCGGCGGTCCCAATGCCCCAAAGCCCCGCGGCGCCAACCATGCCAGCGAGATGCAGTATGTGTTCGCAACCCCGTTGGGACGTCCTTTCGGGGGCGGCGACATGGCTGTCTCCGATGCAATGAACCGCTACTGGGCCAACTTCGTGAAAACCGGCGACCCCAACGGAGAGGGCCTGGACAAGTGGCCGGTGTACATGGACGGGGAGAAGACCGTCATGTACTTCAAGAACGGCACTTCACTTATCGAAACTCCCAACAAGCCCCAGCTGGAGCTGATGGAAGAGTACTTCGCCTGGAAGAGGCAGCAGCCGCTGGAGTAAAAGTGGCACTATCGCTTCGGTGCCTTCGGACTACTTGAAGGCACTTTCCGACAATCCGTTGCCATTCAGGCCCAACTCCTTGAAGAAATCGGGGACCGGACGGCCCATGAGGACGTCTACATACAGTTTGGCGATGTACTGCGAGAGCATGAATCCGTGGCCGCGCATGCCGGTGAACAGGCCGAGGGCCGGATCGACAATGTAGCGAGGCTCCGTGTAGTAGCCGCACCAGGTGGCCTGGAAACTCATGCCGCGGAGGCGCGGAATCCACTCGCAGAACACTTCCGCAGATATCTCCAGGAACTCTTTGGTGTTGACCTTGAGGTTCTTGCCTGCCTCGGCGGCGTCCGTGGCGGGCGAGGCGCAGCCTATGATTTGGCCTCCGCCAGTACCTCCTTTGCTGACCGCCATCGGGTGTCGAAGCCACCGTAAAACATGATGAAAATAAGGGCCACTTCGCAGGAGCGTTGGGCAAAGGGGTATCATATGTGCCCAACGGATATGATTCCATAGTTGCCGAACAGGAGCCCAAGGGCAAGAATCGCCAGCAGATACGGTACGCCAAGTGACAGTGAAAACTTCTGGAGCATCATACTTACGAGTATGATGAGCGCAATATGAAGGAGCAGTACGGTGTTCATCCGTTAAAGAGTGACAGACAAAAAAAGTACAGATTTTGCCATCTGCCAAAAAAACACTACTTTTATCGCAAACAATTCTTATAGCACTATGAAAAGATTATCCCTCGCGCTGGCCGGATGCCTGATTGCAATGGTTGCATCCGCCCAAACCCTCAAGGAAGGCACCGTCTTCATCAATCCTTCGCTTACCAATCTCGGTTTCAACAGCATCAGCGTAAAAGCAAGTGACGAAACGAGCTCCACTTCCCGCCTCGGTCTCCAGGCAAGAGCAGGGTATGCCCTCATGGACGACCTCGCCATCATGGCCGGTCTCGGTTACCAGAGCGTTTCCGCAGAAGGTACCTCTGTCGGCTTTTTCAACATAGCTGCAGGTGCCCGCAAATACTTCCTGGTTCCCGGCCTCTATGGCGGTGCCAATCTTGTATACGGCACTGTCAACGTGAACAGCAAGAGCTCCTACAATGGCTACGACGATGACGACTTCGACTACTATGCCGGCTCCGGCAGCAACTCGACCAATGGGAACACCCTTGGCATCGAAGTGAACGCCGGCTACAGCTATTTCCTGTCGAAGCATTTCGCCGTCGAGCCCAGCGTTTCCTATATGTACGGCCTGAGCACGAAGGTGTCCGGCCAGAAGATCGGTCTCTCCGTCTTCTCCGTCAATATCGGTTTCATTTACAAGCTCGATAACGTTATCTCGTTCAAGAAGTAACCAGCCGGTCTGCGTGAAACGGGCATTCCTTTTCCTGGCGGCCCTGTTCTTCCCCTTCGCTCTGTTTTCTCAGATCAGGGAGGAGTACAGGCCGCTGGCGCATATGCTTGCGACGCTGCCGGAAAGGGAGCCGACAACCGGGAATCTCGTAGAACTGCTGCACCCGGGGTCGGAACTGCTCCTGCGCCTGGAGGAAGAGATTATGGCCGCCGGGGAATCGGTCCATGCGGAGTACTTCATCTTTTCCGACGACATTGTGGGCAATACCATCCGCACCGCCTTGAAGCACAAGGCCATGGATAATCTGGATGTGCAGTATATCGGTGATGGCCTCGGCTCCAGAGCGGCCTTTTTCAACCGTATGAAGAAAAGCGGCGTGCAGGTGAAGCATCGCCCGCTCATTCCGCTCAGGCCCCGGAATCATCAGAAACTCCTGCTGCTGGACCACAGCGTGGGTTATGCCGGCGGGATGAACATGTCCTGCAGCGAGTTCTATGACTGGGTAGACTTCATCGTCCGTCTCCGCGGCCCGGTCGTGACCCAATTGGAGCAGCTCTATGCCGGGACATGGGAAAGCCACGGGGGGAAAACGGCGGAATACGGCATTCCGTTGCCGGAGCATTGTGACGGCGGCGTAACCATTCAGTGCGTGGGTGATAATCCGAAGAAGAAAGAGCGCCTGAATCTGAAGGCCTATCTGTGGGTGCTCGAAAATGCCCGGGAGTATTTCTGGGCCAAATCGCCTTATCTGAAGCCGCCGCGGGAGTTCATCGATGCCCTTGTCGATGCCGCCGGCAGAGGTGTGGATGTCCGGTTGATGACCCCATGGGACAAGGATGAACTCTCCTGTCTCGAAGAGCCGTTCGAAAGGGTGCTTTACGAAGAGCTGGTCAGTGCCGGCGTCCACATCTACATCCGCCCCGACCGGTTTGACCACAGCAAGGTATTTGTCACCGACGACTATCTCTGTGCGACGGGCTCGGTCAATCTGGACCGCCTGTCCCTCTGTTCCAATTTCGAGTACAACCTCTACTTTTACGACGAAGGCGTAGCCCTGCAGATGAAATCGGTCATAGAAGACGACTTTGCCAATTGCTACGAGCTCATGCCGGAGCATATAGCGGCCTTCCCCTGCTGGCTGAAAACCTTCAAAAACGCCTTGCGTACGCTCGGGAAACTGTTCTGACATGAGAAGCATCCGAACCTGCCTTCTGCTGTGCGCCCTGCCGATACTGTTTTCCTGCGGCAAGGCGCCGGAGGACGTGGTGCAGGGTGATTACAGGGATGACGCCGCCTGGCAGAACGCCCAGTGGCGGCAGTGTCTGGAAGAATGCCAGGCCTGTCTTGACCCCGGCGTCCGGAAAGATGAAATGCGCACGCTGGATGCGGCGTACATTGCCGTTCTCTCGTCCGACAATGCGGATGTGGTACCTTTTACCACGGACGGCGTTCCCTGCGAGGCGCATGTCCGGCGCGGAGAAAACGAGGCGGAAATCCGTGTCTTCAGAGCCGGTGAGGCCGTCGGCGTATTCACTAAAGACGGAGATGCGTATTGCGGAGAGTCGACGGGGATACGGTTCTGCGCCGACCCGCTCACCATCGGGAGCGATGAAGTTGATGCCGACATCGTGCTATCCGTAAACGGGGTGACGCTGGCAAAGCTGAAAGCCCACGGGCCCCTGGAATGCATAGAGGGGACGCTGGAGCTGAGGCAGGGAATCAGCATGCGGGGCAGTGTCGCGTTCAGCAGTCTCTGGGAAACGCTCCGGGAACTGACGGATGCGCCTGCGGAAGACAAGGCCGTGCCCCTGGTGGAAAAAGCTGCATCGGACATACACGTCAGGGTTTTTTACAAAGATGACCTTTCCACGCCGCGCGGATACCTCACAATGGAACCGCTCCATATCCTGAACCGCTACGACGACTACTGGACCTGGACGCCTGTCATCAGGGCCAATAACGGAACCCGGGTCCAGCTGGAGAGCGACTACCTGTCCCTTGGCGTTACGATGTCCTTTTACCGGGACTGGAAAAACCTGATGCCGCATATCATCAAATGAGGGTGCTGTTGCTCATATCGCTCCTTCTGGCGCAGCAGCCGGATACCACGCTTGTCCAGGAAAAACTGGACAGCACGGTATACATGTCCGAAAGACGCAGTTCCATGCTGGAAATCGGTCTGGATAAACCGACGCATGTCAACACGGAACTGCTCAGGAGAGTACCCTCCATCACGGGCTCGCCGGACCCCATCCGCTTCGTGAAACTCCTCCCCGGCGTGCAGACCGGGATGGAGCTGGATGCCGGCCTGCACATACTGGGAACCGAGAACTCCCATTCCCTGGTATCTGTCGACGGGGTTCCGGTTTACGGCGCCACGCACGTCCTGGGCCTGTATTCCACTTTCATATCCAGCCATTTCAAGGGGATGGACTTTTCCCCTTTCGTCTCCGGGGCCAACCGCATAGGCGGCTCCGTGGACATGCAGCTCCCGGATTATGTCCCGCAAAGCCTGCGGGGCCAGCTGTCGGCCAGCCTTTTCGGGGCCGAGGGCACTCTGGATATTCCCACCGGTCGGCGCAGCGCGCTCTACCTGTCGGCCCGACGCTCTTACATCAACCTGCTTTACGGCCCCTTCCTGCGGATGGACATATTCTCTTTCCGGTACGGCTTCACCGACGGCAACGTAACCTGGTACTGGGAGCCTTCCGCGAAAGACCGCGTATGGGCCGATTTTACGATGGGCGGCGACGACATCGACTTCAACAGCGACCGGAGCGGCTACAGGGTCAGTTTGGACTGGATGAACCTGAAGGGTTCCGTGCACCACCGGCACCGGTGGGACTGGGGAGAACTGCAACAGCGGCTGTACTATACCGAGCTGAACCTGAAGCTGGATCTCAAGCACGATATCCTTGACATACTGCTGCCCTCCCGGATAGGCACGGCCGGCTATTCGGCGTCGCTCAATGCGGGCCCATGGCTGGGGGAACTGCGTATAGAAGGGCATCATTCCAAGCCCCAGCAAACCAGGGTGCGCAACAAGGACATCGCGCAGGATGGGCCCGACGAGAGCCAGACGGCGCTGGAGGCATCGGCAAGGGTACGATATGCCTGGCCCATAACGCCCGATCTGGAACTGGCGGCATCGCTCAAGGGAATCTGGTGGTATTCGGCCGACGGGGCGAACTATCCGGCCCTGCTGCCTCAACTCCGCCTCCTTTGGGACGCCAGGCGTGCCGGAAAGGTGGAGTTGCTGGCCGGACTTGAAAGGCAGAACCTGTTCCAGACGGGAGTGACTTCCATAGGCCTCCCCATCGAATTCTGGTACCTGGCCGGGAAAGACATCGCACCGCAGGGCTCTTGTCACGCGTCCGTTTCCTGGGGGCGGAATTTCCTTCATGACCGTTATGCCGTGTCGGCATCGGCCTTCTACAGGCATCTCACCAACCAGATCGACTATACGGGCACCCTCATGGATTATCTCGACGCCGATTATTCCACGCAAAAATACATCATCACGGGGTTCGGCCGCAATTACGGCGTCTGCATCTCCCTCCATAAACAGGCCGGAGATTTTACGGGGTGGGTGAACTATACTCTGGCCCGCTCTCTCCGCACTTTTGACGGAGTGACATATCCTTCCGGTCACGAGCGCATCCACGAGCTGGATGCCGTCGCCAATTATACTCATGGGCGATGGGATTATGGCGGAGTGCTGGTGCTGGCCTCCGGAACACCCTACACCGCCGCCGAATCGTTTTACATGAACGGCGGCAACCTCATTCCCGAGATGTCCCCGAAGAATTCCGTCCGGATGAGACCTTATTTGAGGCTGGACCTGTCCGTGTCCCATTATTTCAGGAGAATGGCCGACGGCCGCGGCCACGGGCTCACGTTCGCCCTTTACAATGCCGTCGGTTACAAGAACGACGTGTTCCTTCAGCTTACTATGAGCAAAGACGGGCGCAGTTTCTCCTACTCCCCGATGGCCCTCCATATCCGGTGGATGCCGTCCGTTTCGTATTTCTACAAGTTCTGAGTATGAAGAGGCTGATTCCCATATTGATGCTCATCGCCGTGGCCTGCACCACGGAGCCTCTGCCGCGCGACCCGGACCGGGTTGTCGTGGAGGGATGGATAGACTCCGGCGGTGCGCCCGTGGTGATGGTCACTTCGCCTGTAGAGGCCACTGCCGACAGTCAGAAGACAGATGAACTTGCGCAGTATCTCTACTACAAGGCCTATATAACCGTAAAGGACGAGATTACCGGGGAGGAGGTGACCCTGACCGCCCGCAAGGACAGCCGCTATCTCCCGCCTCTTATCTATACTACCGACGAAATGACCGGCATACCCGGTCACGTATATACGCTCAAGGTAATGTACGCAAACCGCATCGCCAGGGCCTCCACACGGATTCCCGAACCGGTTCCGCTCGAAAAGCTGACCGTCAGCCCGTCAGAGCAGGCGGATTCTCTGTACGTCATCACCGCCTACTTCGACGATCCTTACGGTTATCACCGCTTTTTCACGATGGTGGAGGGGAACGATACGATGTACCTGCCGTCCGTGCTGAGCGGCCAGTCCGCACCCAACCGGGCCGGCGCCGTTTCAGTCATCCGCGGCCGCGCCATTACCGACACGGGCTGGATACCGCTGTACCGGCCGGGAGAGACCGTCCACATCAAATTCTGTGCAGTGGAAGAGATCATCTGGCAGTACTGGGACAGCTTCGACGCCCTCTCCTACATGGGCACATACGGATTCTTCCCTATCAGCGCCAATCCTCCCGGCAACATGACCGGCGCATACGGCTACTGGGCCGGTTACGGCGCAACGTACGCAAGCGTAACCGTCCAATAGATCCGGGCTGTTCCTCGATCACTTCCAGCTCCGGCCTTGCGAATAATGTCCAGATCCAGCCGCCACAATGCCGAAGGCCAGCAATACAACACCCAACACAGTTGCCCATTTCGGCAACTTGCATTGGTTGTAATACTTTGCAACTTGTCTAGCACGGTTTCCCATAGTTCACCTACGATTTCATTCTCTTATGAAGGAGTTCGATATATGCGGCCTTGAGATCTTCGGACAGGAAGGAACGCTGTATCTCCTCTTCAAACTTCGGGAGAAGAGCCAGATATTTCTTCTTTATGCGATCGAATACAATCTCGGGTACGCCGCAAGTTCTGAACGCCGCCACAAAGTCGTAATCCTTGAGATGCTTCTTTTTCCCATCGAGGTTTAATGCCAGTTCTTCATCATCGGCAGGATTACTTATGGCGGCGCTCAACAGGTCGTATGCAGGAGCAAGAACGGGCTCACCCGCAGGGGAGTACAGGGAGAAGTTCTTCAGATGCATATCGTTATTCCCAGTAAGCCAGGAGAAATACACCAATTCTAGGAAATCCACCATATCCAATTGAGGGAAGGCGGAGTATTTCCGGATTGCCTTGCCGATTTGCTCATAGGAACTGCGGTACTTATGCTCTGTCTGCCGTTCCGTTAGCTGGCACATATCCTCCATAGCAATCTTCTCTCCTTTTTTTGTCCGGTCAATCCGCTTGGTAAGGTAGCCGATGCTGCCATCCTTCATCCGGATGAGCGTATGGGGAACGATCTTAAGCTTTGCGATTTCGGCCAGGTGCATGGTGAGATCCTCGTTTTCGGGAAGCATCGAAAACCGTTCTGTCTGGGGCTTGAAGATATAGCCACCCCAGAGGCCTACGATGGTAAGTTTCTGGGAATCCTTGTGTTTGTCAAGATTCAGAGACAGTTTGGGCTGGACGCCAGTCAACGTGGTTTGTGACTTGATGACCTGGGCGGCCAGTTCGTCCATCTCCTCCCGGGTATAATCCAATGCTGGAGCCGTCGAGGTTCCGAAGAACTTCCTGCAGCACGATTTGTGGAAATCGACCTCTCCCGGTTCGAGTTCCTTATAGCAATACAAACACTTACTCATCGCCCTCTTCTTTTAGCGGGATTACACTGACTGCGCCGATGCAGTCCTTACAGCAGAGAAGCAGCAGGGAAAACCTGTCCAGCTCGCTGATATCCGTATTGCGCAGGGCAACATCCAGAAGCCAGCCCTCCGGAATGAGGCCGTCGAAGAACGGAAATAAAACCGGGGATTTGTATGGCTTTTCAGTCAAGGGAAGAGTCAAGCTGACAGGCTTGGATTCCGCATCTGAGAGGTATTCCTTGTCATAAAGGAACTCATATCCCTCATCCGTTTCTTTCAAGACTCCGGCCGGCTTCCCTTTGTATTCGATCAATGCCGTTTTCATTTCACCTTCTTTTGAGGAACCAGTTCGTATCCGAACAGATCAAATACCTGGGCGACCTTGTCCATTCGGACAGTAGCCTTACCCTGCTCCAATTCGCGCACGAAATTCAAACCGACTCCGGACTTCATGGCCAAATCCACCTGCGTAAGGCCATGCTCCTTCCGCAGGGCTTTCAATGTTGAAGATATGACGTTACTACTCATAATTACATTCGCTTGGATGCAAATATAAGCAATAAAAACAAAACTACATCACAACGAATGTAAATCTTTTATAAATACTTCGATTACATTCGAAAGAGTATAATCTCTAATACGCAAGTTCTATGCATTGCTGTCAATTTAAAAAGGACAGCAATGCGCATCTATATTATTATGATTGGCCTATTTGGTTTGAATCTTCACGATCCCTCTTTTCCCCGACGAAATCAGGTTAGAAGAACCTCCAGATAGCCGGTGTTGGCCAGTTTCAGCTGCCTTCCCTCCTCCCGGGTGGCGAAACGATATTTCAGGGTGGATGGTTTCCTGTCGGTGCACTATGAAGGCGTAGGTCTCCGGAATCATGCTGCCGAGCATGAACTGGGTTCCGACATCCGTATGACCGGAAAGTCCTCGCATGACAGCATGGCCGCTCCAGCCAGGAGCAGCAGCCATGGTCTGCGCCATCTCTTATGTGCGCCTGCGCTCAATGTTCTATCCGATATAAGAAAGAATCAGGTCGGCGAGCTGCTCTTCGGTGTGGCCGTCGGCGTTGAGGACAAGGTCGTAATTGCGTGCGTCGAAGCGGCTTACGCCAGCATAACGCTTGGTGTAATTCTCGCGCGCCTCGTCGACACCCTCGATGATGGCCAGGGCCGACTCTTCGGAGAGGCCCTGTTTCTTCATTATCCGTTCGACCCGGTGAGCCTTGGATGCCGTGATGAAAACATCCACCTTGTTCGGATGATCCTTAAGCACGAAGAAGGCGGAGCGGCCGGCGATGACGCATGAGCCCATCTCGGCAACGCCCTTGAGTATTTCCACCTCTGCCTTGTAGATGTCGTCCGTAGTCACGTCGATACGGAATTCCTGGGAGAACTTGGGATTCACACCCAGAGCCTGGGCGGACGGCATGGGGGACACTTTCTTGATGAAATCGGCCATCCAGTCCTTCTTTTCCCCTTTCAGTTTCTCTATGGCGTTGACGCTGAGGCCGAACTGTTTCTGCAGGGTTTGAACCAGGAGTTTGTCGCAGTAGCGCGTTCCCAGTTTTTCGGCAAGGAGTTTACCCACGGTGTGGCCGCCGGATCCAACCTCGCGGCTGATGGTAATGACGAATGGTTCTTTTGTATTCATAGTCTTAATGTTTCCTAATTTCATTTAACGAAGCGGGAATGTAAAATAAGTGTCCGGAAAGGGCTCGTCCTTGAGCGTGAAGTGCCACCATTCGCTGTCGAGCGGCTTGAAGCCGTGGCGGAGCATTGCGTCACGGAGAATCATGCGGTTGGCATACTGCTCGGCAGTGATTCCGGTGTAATCCGGGTGGCTTTCCTCGCCGAACCAGTCGAACGTCCCGCCCATGTCCACTTCCTTTTCGGTGGCCATGTCGAACAGCGTCAGATCCACGGTAGAGCCGCGCGTGTGGCCGGATTTCGCCATTATATAGTCCTGCTCGAACAGGACGGGCTTGTCCAGCATGGGGTAGAAGTAGCGTTTGGTGAGCGTATCCGACGGGTCCTTTGACCAGCGGACAAAATGGTCCACGGCGCACTGCGGCCGGTAGGCGTCGTAAATCTTGAGCCGGTAGCCAAGTTTCATGACGTCGTCGCTCACGGCCTTCAGGCTGTCGGCAGCCTGCCGGGTAAGCATTGCGATAGGCTCCAGATACCCGTCGATGCGCTTGCCCACAAAATTGTAGGTGCCGAAATACCTGATTTCCAGAATGGCGTCCGGGATGACATCGGTGATCTTAACAAAATGCTCCCTTCCTCCCTGGTCGGGCGATGCGAGACGGCGGAACTCGTCCTGCGCCAGCGCCATATGGGCGCGGAAGACAGGACTGGTCTGCAGGCGGGCATAGCCGATGCTGGCAACGGGGCGGCTGGCATCCACGTCGCTCTGCCAGTGGCAGCCGGAGATGACGCGGCTCTCTCCCGAGGCCCACGCACGGGCGAACACCGCCTCGGCGCAGGCAGGATTGATTTCTGCCATCAGCAGGGCGCAGGCCCAGGCGCGGATAGTGTGACCGGAAGGATAGGAACCCTCCGTGGCCAGCCATTCGTCGTCCTGCGGGAAGATGGAAGGCTCTTTGAAATAGGCAAAGGGCCTGATGCGGAAGTAGTGCTCCTTGGGCTTGAAGCGGATGCCCTCAATGGTGGCGACACCCCTTGTGAGCACCTCATAGATGGCAGGCGTCTCCGCCTTGGAAACCCTGAGGCCGAAATGCTCACCCAGGATGGCCAGCGTAGTATCCATGCTCCAAATGGCGTCCCTGACGGCCATCTCCAGCCGCACGGAATCCCTGCGCTGCTGTTTCCCCCACATGTAGCGGAGGATATCATAATCAAAGCCGGTGCTGGGGTCCTGCGGAGGGGCCGGAACGCATTGCACCACATCCGGAAGCTCTTCCTTCGCCAGATATGCCTCCTGCGAAAAAGCCGCCGACCACCAGCAGAGGAGGGCTACGATGACAACGAGCCGTTTCATTGCTGTTTGCGTCTGATGAAGGAGACGATATCCAGGCCGATTCCGCCGTACAGGGCGTGCGTTGTTGCTATAAGGTTGATGCTGAACCACTTGCACGGCTGAATGGAAAGCCCGCCGCCGTAGTTGAAGTAATGGGCGCGGGAGCCGGGAGTCACGTCGTAGTCGTGATACCAGGTGGTGGTTTCATCCCCTATGCTCATATGGATGGAAGTGCCGTCGGTGATGCCATCGTTGGTCTGGAAATAACCCACAAGCGGCATGATGCGCAGCCAGCTCACGACGGGAATCTGATATCCGGCGTTGATGCCGAAAGCGGAATCGTCGTTCCATTTCTCATTCGTTACGTGGCTGTAGTACTTATGCTGCGGTTCTGCCTTTATGAAATCCAGGTAGAATCCGTTAAACATGGCATAAGCACCCACCCCGAAGCGGGCGCGGTCCGAGAACGACGCCACCTGGCCGACCGTAATTCCGGCCTCCATGCGGCTTGCGTTGAGGGTGAAGTCAAACAGGTGATAGTCCTTTTCAATCATGGCTCCGGCCGCACTCTGGGCGTGAAGCGTCGCGCCCGAAAGAAGCATGGCTGCCAGGAGCAAAAGCTTGCAGTGTTTCATTTATTGTCGTTTGTCTGTGATTTTTGCGTCGGGATATGCTGCGGGGTTGAAGGTGACGTCTTCTTCGGTGGCGCCGAGCGCGTAATTCTCGATGCTGAAGCTGAAGAGCCCGGACTTCGCGCGCAGGCAGATGGGAAGGTACGTAGCCTTGGCCACTGTGAGTTCCATCTTCTTGGCGTCGTCCTTGTTTTTATTGGACGCCAGCTTATTGCAGACTATATACCAGGCGTCGGCCGTCTCCTTTTTGAGTTTCAGCCTGTAGCCGTCGGCGATATTGTTGAACGCCTCGGTGTTCGAGTTGTCGCTGCTGGAGGAAGTCCTGTCTTCGATGGTGATCTCTCCGTTCTCGTAGGTCCACTTGGTGGTGGCATCAGTCCAGGAGATGGCAGATTTGTCCTTGCCGGAGATCTCTGTCCTGAACTTGTCGCCACGAACCAGATTGTGCGACTTGACGGTGCCTATGATGGGGAGCTTCAAGTTGAAATCCATCGAATAGCCTTCGACCTCGCCCTTGGCCATTTCGGCGTTCATTCTTTCCACTATCTCTTCGGGAGTCTGGGCGGAAAGCGCGACTCCGGACAGCAGCATGGCGGCGACAGCCGTAATGAAGTACTTGAATTTCATATTCTTACATTTCTGAAGGATAGAGCTTTCCGTGGAACTTCAGGCCTCTCAGGAGCGAATTGAAGTCGGACTTGGTAAGGTATGCCACGCGGGAGAAGCCGTCGCGTTCGATGACGAACTGGAGTTTGTTCTCGAAGAGAAGCTTGAACTTGTACACCTGGACGGTCTCGGTCTCTACCGTGGGGAAGAAAGGCTTGAAGCTGCCCTGAATTTCGCGCATTGTGCCCTTTGGCTCCTTGTAGAGGGTCTTGAGGTCCTCCATTGTGGCAACGGCGTCGGTGATGTTGTTGCCAAGGGGAATGTAGAGACGGTAAACGGGATCCAGTTCAACCTGGACAATCTTGTCGCCTATACCCATGTTCCCGACATGGAGATAATAGCGGTTCTGCCCGTCGACGGGGATATTGACTACATCAACCGTCTGTCCGGTGTTTCCGTTTTCCAGGGACACAATCTCCTTAACGATAGGAAGTTTGCCGTTCTGGGCAAAAAGGCCTGCAGTGCAGAGAAGCGCTGCGATGAGGATTGCAACCTTTTTCATTGTCTGAAGAATTATAATTTATTGGTTTTAAAATCTTTAATATGGTTAATCGTCGGTTTCTCCCATGATTATTATCAGGTGGTCTCCCACCTGCAGGGGCATGCTGCCGTGCGGCACCAGAAAGCGGTCGTCGCGGCGCACCATCATCACCCGTATGCCGTGGGGCAGATGAAGGTCGCGGAGCGTTGCGCCGCCTGTAAGGTCGTCTTCCGTCACGATATGGTCGCGCATCATGCCCATCTCTTCGGGCACCTCCATGCCGAAGGTCTCGACCTCCGGGTCGGCGTCGTAGCTCAGGCGCAGTTTTTTGGCCATCCAGCTGATGGTGCCGCCCTGCATCATGAGGGAGAAGACGGAGAACAGGAACACGAAGTTGAAGATGTCCGTGGCATGGTCCACCTCGTGCACCAGGGCATACATGGCGAAGAGGATGGGACCGGCGCCCTTGATGCCCACCCAAGACACCAGGGCCCTGGCCCTGACGGTCAGGCCCTTGAAGGGCAGCGTGCACAGGAAAACGCTCAGCGGGCGCGACACGAACATCATGAAAATGCACGTGGCAAGGGCCGGAAGCACCATCCGGAGCATCTGCGAAGGATGCGCCATCAGGCCCAGAAGGGTGAACATCACCAGCTGCATGAGCCAGGTGATGCCGTCGAAGAACTTGGTGATGTCCCGCTGGTTTGCCAGCTTGACCTTGTTGCCGATAACGATGGCCGTGACGTAGGAGGCCAGCAGCCCGTTTACGTGGATGGCCTGGGCGATGCCGTTGGAGAAGAAGCCCACGCTCAGTACCAGGATGGCCGTGAGGGCGAAGTTGGGAGACTGGAGCTTGCCCAGCACCCACTTGGCCGCATAGCCCACGCCCAGGCCCACTGCCAGGCCGAGCCCCAGCTGAAGCAGCAGCATGAGCGCACCGGTGCCCGCCAGGGCCCAGGGGCTTTTGCCCACCCATTCCCCGCCGGTTGCGAACGAGACCAGAATCATGGTCAGGCTCAGGGCCACGGGGTCGTTGCTACCGGATTCCAGCTCCAGCAGCGGGGCCAGATTCTCCCGCAGGTGCAGTTTCTTGTCCCTCAGCACGGAGAACACGGAAGCTGAGTCCGTAGAACTCAGGATGGCTGCGACGATGAAGCTGATCATGAGCGGAATTCCCACGAGCGTTAACGCGAAACCGGTGATCAGCACCGTGAGCATCACCCCGAGGGTGGAGAGCATTACGCCCTGCCGGAAGACGGGCCGTGTTTCTGCGAATGAGGTCTCCAGACCGGCCGTGAACATTATCACGGACATCGCGAAATGGCCTATGGATTCGGCCAGCTCGATGTCGTCGAAATGCAGGCCCAGCACATCCGGCCCGACCAGCATGCCCATCAGAAGGAACAGCAGCAGCGACGGAGCGCCCAGCCTGCTGCCTGCCTTCGCCACCAGCACGGCGGCAAAAATCAGTACGGACACGAGCAGGAGAAGATGCCCGGAAAGGAGGTTCACCGAGAATATGCCCAGAGGTGTCATTGAATCTCGAACAGGTTCAGGAAACCGGTCATCATGAAGATGCTGCGGATTTCATTGCTGATGTTGCGGACAATCACCTTTCCGCCTTTTTCCGCGGCGGCTTTGCGCAGAGTGAGGAAAATGCGGAGACCCGAGCTGGAGATGTAGCTCAGCTCGGTGCAGTCCAGGACCAGGGTGCCGTCCACGTTCTTCAGTTCATCCATCTGCGGGGCGATCTCCTGGGCGGCCAGGGTGTCCAGGCGGCCGATGAGGGCGGCAACGGTGGCCGCGGCTTCAGTTGTTACTTTTACTTCCATGTTTATTAAATGTTTTTGATCATCATGAGGATATTGCGGTTATCCACGCGCTCGTAGTTGATGGAGTCCATCAATTCTCGCACCAAATAGATTCCGAGGCCGCCGATAGGCCGCTCTTCCAACGACAGGGTGGTGTCGGCCTTTTCCTTGGCGGTGGGGTCGAAGGGGATGCCGGAGTCGATCACCACGAAGCGCAGCTCGTGGCCGTCGGACATGGCCTTGACCGTGACGAAGCCGCGTTTTCCGCGGTCGGGGTAGGCGTAGTTCATCACGTTCACAACTGCCTCTTCCACAGCCAGTTGAACCTGGCCGGTCACGGTGGGGTCAAGCTTCAGTTTCTCGCAGATGGAGAATATGAAATCGTTCAGCTCCGGCACTCGGGCCAGGTCGCAGTTGAGGGTAATTGTTTCGCTTAGCACGGTGGCAAACGGGTTGGGTGTGTAACTGATTGCGAGCATGGTGAGGTCGTCGCTCTGTTCGGCATCCCGGACAAAGCCGTGCACGCCTTCCCAGAAGCTGTCCAGGATCTGGCGCGGAGTCATGCCCTTCTCTCCGCAGCCGGCAAACAGGGCGTCCACGCGCTCCTGGCCGAACTGCTCGTGGTCTGCGTTCATGGCCTCGGTAAGGCCGTCGGTATACATGAACAGCGTAGTGCCGGCAGTGAGCGTGCATTCCTGCGTGGTGTACTTCATGTCGGCCAGAACGCCTATCGGCAGATTGGGCAGGCAGTCCAGGGCCTTCATGCCTCCGTTGTAAAGGAGCGGGCAGTCGTGGCCGGCGTTGCAGTAGCGCAGATGGCCGCTGGGCAGGTCCAGGACGCCCAGGAACAGCGTCACGAACATGTTGGCCGTATTGTCCAGGCAGACGGTCTCGTTGATGTGATGCACGATGACGGAAGGGTCGCTCTCGTGGGCCGAGGCCGCGCGGAACAGCGAGTGAGTTACGGCCATGAGCATGGCCGCCGGAGCCCCCTTGCCGCTCACGTCGCCTATGCAGAGGTAGAGTTTTTCGTCGCGCAGGAAGAAGTCGAAGAGGTCACCTCCCACTTCCTTTGCCGGAATCATGGAGGCGTAAAGGTCTATGTCCTTGCGCTCCGGGAACGGCGGGAAGATGTGCGGCAGCATGCTCAGCTGGATGTCTCTGGCCACCTTGAGCTCGCTCTCGATGGACGCCTTCGTGGCAGTGGTCTCCTTGAGCTCCTCCACATAGCGTATCAGCGATTTCTGCATGCCTGCGAAGGAATGGCTCAGACGGCCTATTTCGTCGCTGCGGTTTTCCTCCGGAAGAACCTCGCTGAAGTTGCCCCGGGCGATGGTGTCGGTCTGGTCAGCCAGGCTGCGCAGCGGCTTGAGCTCGCTGGAAATGATGCGGCTGAATGCCAGCAGCATCAGGATGAGGCCGATCACAACTATGAATGCGACCATGTGCCTGAGGCGGTTGTAGCCGCCGAAAATGTCGCTTTCGGGACATACTATGGCAACGCTCCAGCCGGTTTCGCCCAGCGGCTTGTAGAAGACATAGCTGTCGACGCCGTCCACCTCGAGCTCCTTCATGCCATCTTCGCCGCGGAGCATGGCATGGCCGAGGTCGGAGAGATCCGGATCCGGCTTTTCCAGCGTGGGGGTGAAGATAGTCTGGTAAAAGAGCTTGGTGGTGTCCGGATGCACGAAGAACGTGCCTCCCTCTCCCAGCATTATACTGTAGGAATTGGGATAGGGCTTCACGGCCGATATGGTTTCCGAAAGCCAGCCCAGGGAGATGTCGGTGGCAATGGTGCCGATATATGAGCCGTCCTTGCCCTTGATGGGCTTGGAGTAGGAAGCGATGATTTCAGTGGAGGTGTGTACGTCCGGATTGACATCCACGAAGGGTTCGCTCCATCCCGGCCGGTCCAGCAGTTTCACCGTCTGGTACCAGTCCATGTAGAAGTACTCGTAGTGGTCGTTGCCTTCCTGGGTGGTGTGGATAGTCTCGCCGTCGTTGTAGGAATAGGCCGAGAAATACTTGCCCCGGTCCTTGAAAAAATAGGGTTCGAAGGCAATGGAACAGCCGTTCAGCTTGGGGTTGTTCTGGAGAATGGCGCGGGAATACGAGAACATCGAATCGGGCGCGTGCAGATGACGGACTACGAGCCAGTCGGTGTTGTCGGTGGCAATTTCCACCATTTCCAGGATGTTGTTCACGCGCAGGACCGTGTTGTCCAGTTCCTTGGTGGCGCGGCTGATGGCTTCTTCGCGCACGGCCTTCAGCGACTGTGTGAACATGAAGCCGAGCGCGATATTGAAGATGATGGCGGCGAACAGGACTATCCACAGGCTGAGCTTGCGGGAAATCGAACGGCTGATGTACCGGAAAAGATTATTCATGCGCCTGGTCCTCCGTCAGTTGTTCGTAAGTAACTTCATTGTCGAGCATGTTGCACTCAAACATCAGGTCGCTGGCCAGTTTTACCATGTCAGGCCTCAGGCGGAACTCCCGCTTGCCTGATTCGCGGTCCAACTGAAGGCTCAAGACGTCGGCCAGCATCAGGCGCTGAAGGACCTCGTTCGTGGCGATGCGGTTCTCCTTCACGTACTTCATCACAATCGCCAGGGTCTCTTCCGGATGCTCCGCCGCCCACTCCCAGCCCCTGCGGCTGGCTTCGGCGAACTTGCGGGCCGTTTCCTTATGCTTCATGTAGTATGAGCGCGTCACGTATACGCCGTCTTCCTGGACGTTGTAGCCGTGGTCGCGGAAGCGGTAGACGTTGGTGGAATCCAGTTGGTAGCCTGCCTGCACCAGCTGGTAATACTCGTTATAGCTCATGGCCAGGGTGGCGTCCACGGCCCCCTTTATGAAGAGGTTCACGTTGTTTGCGAAGCGGACCCATTCGTAGTCCAGGTTGTCTTTCACGCTCATGCAGATGGCCAGCTGGCCGAACCCGACGCTCCAGATGCCCACCCGTGCGCCTTTCTGCGAAAGCGGGTCCATGTTGCGGCGCGAGGCGATTACCATGGCGTTGTTCATGGACGTCTGGAGAATGTTCACCAGCGGCGTGCCGCTGTCGATTATTTCCATGGCCTGGCACAGCTGCATGGTAGTGGCATTGCTCTCGTTCCGGCTGATGCGGTTCATGGCCGAAAGCGTGGCGGTGGGATGGACTATCTCCACTTCTATCCCGGCGTCTTTGTAGAAGCCCATTTCCTGGGCCACATAGTAGCCGGCGAACTGCGCCTGGGCAGTCCATTGCGGCGTGAACACCAGGCGTTCCTGCGCCCCGGCGAAGGAGGCGGTCCAGAGAAGCAGCAGCGGCAGGATCAGTCTTTTCACGGTCTGAACGGATTAAAGGATGTTCTTGAGGGCGGCGCGGAATTCCGGCATCGGGCATTTGCTGTCCCTTTCGATGATGAGGGTCTTGAGGCCGGCATAGGGGCTCACCAGCTCCTCTATTTCCTTCAGGGGAATGCCTTCGCCGAAGTAGACCGGGGCGAAGTTGTCCCAGAACTTCATGGCCACCGCCTTGGGCATGTGGAAGGTCTCCTGGATGAAATCATCGCCGCTCAGATAGCAGCAGAGATACACCATGCCGATGTCGAAGAGGTGGTTGCCCCAGCAGAAATCGCCCAGGTCGATGAAATAGCGCTTGTCGCCCACGAAGATGGCGTTGCTGTACTGCAGGTCGCCGTGGATGGCGGTGTCCTCGTCGGGCGTGTCGGCTATGAAGCGGGCGATCTTGTCCTTCTCGGCAGCGGTGAAGAACGGATTCTCCGCCAGGAGGCGGTAGTAGCGGTCCTTGACGTTCTCGAACTGTGTGGTGTCCACGTGGGTGGAATGCAGCTGTTTGCACATTTCCGCAAATTCCGCGGCATACCGGGCCACGTTTTCGGGATCGTCGCCTGTGGCGCGCGAATACGACTTCTTGCCGAGGATGCGCCTGAAGCGGATGCCGTAGCGGCCGTCTTCGGTAACCACGTATTCGCCGGGTTCCGGGGTGGGGATGCCCATGTCGTAAACCTTGCGGGCAAGGTTCATTTCGTCCAGCGGCTGCTGGATCTTGCCCGGAAAGTAGAGCTTGAGCATGATCGAAGGATCGCCCTTGAAATCGTAGCTTTCCCCGTTGAATCCGCCGCCGGAGAGGGTGTAGTCGTTGAGGGATATTTTTATCGCTTCCATTATGCAAATACTTGATTGATAAGGTTTAAGAATTCCTGATATGCGAATGTGCCGTCCAGCTCTGCAAGGGCGCCGGCCAGGCCGCGGTAGTGCCACTCGTGGTCTTTCGGGTCCTTGGCGTGGAAGATGTTCCAGAGGGCGTCGCCCTGGACGGCGTAGTCGCGGGCGATGGCCCTCATGTTGGAAAGCTTGTCCCCGAGGGCCACCATTTTGGCGTCGCGGCTGGCTTTCGACAGCCTTTCGATGGCCGCGCGCTTGCGCGAGTGCCAGCTGGCTTCTTCCGATACGCCGTCCGGCATTTCGTCGCTTTCTGCGGCGACGAGGTCGGCGATGCGGTTGCCGAATTCGGCGCGTATCTGCTCCACCGTCACGTCGGTGTCTTCCACCGTGTCGTGCAGAGCTGCGGCGGCCAGGAGCTCCTGGTCGCTGGTCATAGTGGCCACGATTTCCACCGCCTCCATGGGGTGAACTATATAGGGATAGCCCTTGCCGCGGCGTTCAGTGCCGGCGTGGGCCTTGACCGCAAAGATGATGGCGCGGTCCAGAAGCGCAGTATCGAGAGCTTTGTTTGCCATGGCTTACTTGTTCATGAAAGGAAGGTCTTTGGACTGCTCCAGCAGGAAATCAGCCATGAATTCGTTGCTTTCGGAGGGGCCGTTCAGCTCGTCGAGCATCAGCTTGAGGCCCGTGCGGCCGCCGCCGTTCTTGAGGATGAATGCTGTGCACAGGTTCTGCGGCGCAACCGAAGAGGCGAGGATGTCCAGGTCGGTGATGCCCATCTGGAAACAGGCGATCTGGTAAGCCGCGTCGGAGTAGTCCTTGATGAGCGCGGCGATATCGCCCAGAGTCTTGAATCCCATGGCCTTGAAAACGGGCAGGAACTTGGAGAGGTCCACCGGCTGGATTTCCGCCTGGTTCATGGAGGCGATGCGCTTGTTCAGGCGGTCGAAAGGCCCTATCTGGAGGAAACTCCTGAAGGAATCGCCGTCCAGCATCACCTCTTTCAGATTGCCGGAGGCCACCAGGTTCTGCACGTTGCGGCGGTAGTCCGTGAGTTCGCGGCGGATGCGGCTGAACTCGTCGTCGACCAGTTCCAGCATGCCGGCCAGGCGGCTCATGTCGCGCATGTATACGCGGGGAATCTCCACGCCGCTCTTGTAGCCGGTGTCGTGGTTCATGTTGGCCCAGGCGTGCTGCAGGACTGTGCGCATCTGCACCTCGAAGCGGATCTTGTTCACCTCCGGGTGCTCCGGGTCGGTGTAGGCCGATTCCGGAATGCTGCAGATGTAGTGGAGGGAGAGGTAGCCGAAACTGTCGATTTCGTGGGCTTTGCGCTTGTCGATGGAGTTTTCCCAGTCTATGTCGAACAGGCGCTCCAGCACGGATGCGACCTTGTCTACGTCGTCGATGTAAAAAGTGATGACGCGGATGCCCACGAGGTCGGTGATGTCGAAGATGTCGCGGTACTTGCCGCCCTTGAGTTTGAGCTTGCCGGCAAGGGATTCCCTGGCCTTTACCCGATGCTCGACGGCGGCCACTATGATGCCTGCGTCGTTGAAAAATCCCTTCAGCTTTTCGGGGATAATGTCCGCCATCTGCGTGTATACGGGCAGCAGAGATTCATATTGCGCCAGCAGTTCCTGCGCATGGGTGTCAAGTTCCTGTACCATAACTGACAAATATAATGAAAATTCCTGTCAATTTGCATGGTCAGGTCTGCAGGACCGGGGAATTCTTATATCAGCCCCATGTCCTTGGCCGTGGAGATGAGCTCCGCCGTATTGGAGACATCCAGCTTGGCCAGGAGCTTCTTGCGGTACCAGCGTATGGTTTCGGAGCTCAGTGACAGGGCTTCGGCGATCTGGGGCGCCGTGTAGCCCTTGGACAAAAGGTCCAGGATCTCCTTTTCGCGTGCCGACAGGTCGAGCGCCGCGCCGGAGACGGACATTCTGGCGCTCGCAGATGAAGGAGCCGGTGCGCCCGAACCAGCTCTCAATGCACCCGAGCCCGCTCCCGCTGCGTCTCCCTTCGGCGCTTTATGTTTCTTCCGGCGGGCGATGACGACCCCTACGAGCACCAGGAGGAGTGCGGTCAGGGCCCCCGCCATACGGCCCAACTGCAGTTTTTGCTTGGAGAGAACCTCCTGCATGTAGCCCAGATTCTCCGTGCGGAAGCCGGGCGCATAGTCGGGATGGGCGGCATAGTAGGCATCGGCCTTCCGCAAATAGGGCAGCGATTTCCAGGTCTTCCCCTGTTCGGCATACAGGCGGCCGTAGCCCTTCCACACGTCGACGATCATCAGGCTGTCGCCGGACGCCTCGGCGAAAGCCATGGCCTTGTCGTATTCGGCCCTGGCTTTGCCCAGTTCCCCCTCGTCTATCCAGGTCTCGCCCATATTGTAATGAAGAATGCTGTTGCTCTCGTTCCAGCCGTATTTCTCGAAGATGGCGCCGGCCTTCTCATAGTAATCCATGGCCTGCGGGATGGAATCCATCATGTTGTATAGATTGCCGATGGAGCCGTACAGGGCTGAGTAGTGATCGTCAATCGTTCTCTGCGAATAGCCTGCGGTGTCGGTGGGCGAAACGGCCCCGGCAGCCATTGCATCCGTTGCGGCGAGGGAGGCCTTATAATACACCATTGCGCTGTCGTACTGCTCCCTGCCGTAGAAATCCTGGCCGATATATCGGTAGGCGTCGGCATCGGCAGCATGCCACCCGCGGGGATGGCTGATGGACAGGGCCCTGCGGGCGTAGAAGACGCACTTGTCTCCGTTCATGACATGATAGCCCACCATCAGGTCCCTGTAGGCGCGGTTGAGGTCGATGAGCTCCTGCTCCGAAGCCTTGTCGATGGCGTCCGGTGTCCAGCGCGCGACCGCCCGTTCCAGCGAGTCCAGGTTGTGGCCGCGATGGTCGTTGTAGGCCGTGGCGTGAATCGAAACGGCGAGGGCCGCCAGCAGAATCAGGGCTTTTCTCATGTGTACAAAATTACAGAAAAAAGATTTCTGTGAAACACGGAGTATCCCAAATCGCGGCCAATTCAACCCTTTGGGGTGGCATCGCCACCCTTTTGCGTGGTGTTTTTCATGATTATTAGCACTTTATTTGTAAAACTGAATGCTACGATATACAATGGCCACTGAAGAACACGAAGACTTAATGCTTACCTATCAGGAACGCAACATCATCCGCCTGATTGCCGACGGCGTCAAAACCGCCGGCATCGCCGAAGAGATGGGGCTGAAGCCCGAGACCGTCAAATGGTACAGGAAGCGCATCCTCGACAAATTCCAGGCTGCCACCTCTGCCGAGGTGGTCAGGAAGGCCATAGAAATGAAACTTATTTGATCAACTAAATACTGTGATAAAATGAAGAAGATTCTACTGTTTGCGGCAGCCCTGATGTTCATCGGCGGCACCGCCAGCGCACAAAGTATCCTCGACAGGCTCGGAGACCGCGCCAAGAATGCCGTTGAGAACAACATCGGCAACAAGGTCGAAAGGGGTGTGAATGACATCCTCGACGGCAAGTTCGGCAAGAAGAAAGATAAGAAGGGCAACGACTCCGCAAAGAAGGGCGACAAGGGCGGCTGGACTTGCGAAGAGTGCGGAGCCACCGGCAACACCGGCAAGTTCTGCAACGAGTGCGGAGCCAAGCAGCCCGCCTCCGCTCCCGCCGCTTCCGCTACCTGGGACTGCCCCGAGTGCGGTGCCAAGGGTAATGCGGGCAAGTTCTGCGAAGAGTGCGGAGCGAAGAGGGGAGACGCCCATCTCGAGACAGCCGCTGCCAAGAGCGACTTCGTCCGTGGAAGCCTTGTTATGTTCGAGGACGACATGAAAGGCGAACAGGTGGGCGAGTTCCCCAGCAAGTGGGATCTGGTGCGCGGTAACGCTGAAATCGCAGTTGTCAATGGGCAGAAGTGTATCGCCCTTGTGGATGGCGACGGCTGGATTACGCCGCTGGTCAAAGGAGGCATCAAGAACTACTTAGGCGATGTGTTCACGGTGGAGTACGACATGCTTTTCGACGACCGTCCCAAGGATGGTGCGCCTAGTATTGAGCTCGATATAATGCATGAGAATGAGAGGCAAGACTGGGAGTTGTTTACCATTTGTTACAATATGTCATTCGACAAGCAGACCATTAACTGTGACTATGTACGTCCGACTGAGGTGAGTAATCACAATAAGGAAGGATCTGCCTCTGCACATGACGTATGTGTTATCAACGACGGCCGCTGGC
>CAMHKQ010000026.1 GCA_946185745.1 uncultured Bacteroidales bacterium | reverse complement strand
TTGTCGGCCTGCACGGGATACATACCCGCGAAGACCATGGGCTTCACTTCCTCGAAGCCGGCGATAGCCTCGGCCGCAGGATTGTCGGCGGAAGTGACGGTGTCGCCCACCTTCACCTCTGCCGCGCTCTTGATGCCGCAGATGGCATAGCCCACCGAGCCGCATTCCACTTCCTGTCCGGGGATGAGTTTCATTCGGAGCGTACCCGTCTCTTCGACGTCGTAGTCCTGCCCGGTGGACATGAAACGCACTTTCTGCCCGCGCCTTATGCTGCCGTTCTTGATTTTGAAGTATGCGATAACCCCGCGGAAGGGATTGAACACGCTGTCGAAGATGAGCGCCTGAAGGGGCGCTTGCGGATCGCCTTGCGGAGCCGGAATCCTGTCGATGATGGCATCCAGGATGGGCTCCACGCCTTCTCCGGTGCGGGCGGAAATCTTGAAGATGTCTTCGTGTCTGCAGCCCAGCAGGTCGACAATTTCGTCGGCCACCACTTCCGGCTGCGCCGAATCCATGTCTATCTTGTTCAGGATGGGGATTATTTCGAGATTGTGGTCAATCGCGTGGTAGAGGTTGGCGATGGTCTGAGCCTGAACGCCCTGGGAGGCGTCCACCACCAGAAGCGCCCCTTCGCAGGAAGCGATGCTACGGGACACCTCGTAACTGAAGTCCACATGGCCCGGGGTGTCGATGAGGTTGAGCGTGTAGCCCTTGTATTTCATCTGGATGGCGTGGCTCTTGATGGTGATGCCCTTTTCGCGCTCCAGGCTCATGTCGTCCAGCACCTGGTCCTCCATCTGCCGCCGGTCCAGCGTACCCGTGAGTTCCAGAAGGCGGTCGGCCAGGGTGCTCTTTCCGTGGTCGATATGTGCAATTATGCAGAAATTGCGTATGTCCTTCATTTCCATTTCCGCAAAGATACGATTTTTAATCCATTAAAAACTTTCGTATATTTGATGGAAGTATGAAAAAACCGTCATTATTGCTTGTGCTGCTTCTCCCGTTTGTCGCGGGATGCGGCACTATCGTGAAAACCACTGCCTACGATGTTGGGCTGAAGTCTGTCGAAACGCCCTCCATGGAAGCCGGGCAGTCCGGTGAGGCGAATGTCGACGTGGTTCGGGACGAAGACTATACCGGATACGCTTTCAGTGACGAGTACATCGGTATCCTTTGGGACGTGTCCGACTGCCATTTCAACTTCAAGCTCACCAACCTGTCGGATTACACCATCAAGATCCCATGGGACGAAGTCGTATATATCGATGCCGACATGGTAGCCAACCGGATTATGCATTCAGGCATTAAGTACAGTGACAGGAACGCCTCGCAGCCTGCTTCAGTAATCCCGAAAGGCACTACAATCTCCGACATCATCATGCCAACGGATAACGTCTACTGGAACGAATGGTCATACGCCGACGACAGCTACTTCCGGGGGGCATGGGAAGAAATACCGCTGTTCCCGCAGTACGGCTCCAGGGATGATGCCGAATTCAGCGATTTCCCAGGAAAGACAGTTTCCATCGTGATGCCGGTAATCGTTCAGGATACCGCCAGGGAGTATGTCTTCACATTCGAGATTAACGATCTTGAATACAGGGAGGAAAGGAGGTTCAGCCCGCTGTGGAGTACGGTGGCCGTTTCGGCCGGACTGACTGCGGTACTGAGCGCCGTTGCGTCTGTACTGACTATTTCTATCGGTTTTTAGAGTTCACCCTACAGCCCCAGTAGCGGCAGCGCCTGCCGGAAATCGGTGATTATCGGGAAACGGCCTTCGGCATAAGGCGGAAGGTCGCCGGCATCGACTGCGACCACCAGGGCGGCGCCGCTGGCTTCGGCGGCCATCAGGCCGGCCGCGGAATCTTCGAAGATCGCCGTATCTTCCGGAGTCCCGCCAAGGATGTCCATGGCCTTCACGAAGATGTCCGGCGCAGGTTTTCCGCGGAGCGTTCCGTCTGCAAAAACCACGTTCCGCCTCGGAAACCACTTTTCCATGTCCATGTGGGCGTAATAGAAATCGATGTTCTCTGCAGGAGCGGAAGTGGCTATCCCATAAGTGATTCCGGCGTTTTTCAGGGCGGCGAACAGCTCCTCGGCACCCGGGGCGAAACAGGTCTTGTCCGCACATATCTCCCTGTAGAGGGCCTCCTTTTCGCGGGCAAGGGCATCCACCTGCGCATCGGTAATATTCTCGCCGAAAATATAACGCATGATCTGGTCGTTGGTGCGGCCCATTATATGTTCGCGGATGTCCTGCACTGTTATTTGGCGCGCTTTCAGGGCGACATCGCCGGAATGGAGCCTGACCTGCTCCAGAAAGGCCTCGTTATGATACGGAGAGTCCCAGAAAAGGGTGCCGTTGAAGTCGAAAATAACAGTTTTCATTCCGCGCGGTCTACCACAGATAAGCCGTATATCCTATTCCGGTAAGCAAGGAGAAAAGGAACGTGGACATCACAAGCATGGGCAGATACTTGTCCAGCTCCCTTTCCTCGTGGGTCCATACGCCGCGCAGATGAATGATGAAAAGGGGCAGCGTGAAAACGAACAGCCAATGCCTCCAGTCCGGGAACCTCAGTGCGCTGTAAATAATCATGCAGGCCCAGCCGAGGGCTATCAGCACTGTCTGGTAGATGCGCGCCTTGTGAACGCCGAGTTTCATGGCAACGGTGATGCGGTTGGGAGCGTCCGTCTTCATGTCACGTATGTTGTTGGTATTCAACACTCCGACACTGAACAGCCCGATTGCGGATGCAGGCATGAGCAGCAGCCATCCGTGCAGGGTGTGCGCACACACGAAATATGCCCCGAGCACCGCCGTCAAACCGAAGAACAGGAAGACGAAAAGGTCTCCCATGGCCCTGTAACCGTAGGGATTGCGGCCGAGGGTATAGCGCATGGCGGCGAATATGGCCGCGGCGCCCAAAATGATGAGTATCAGCGACTCCATGCAGAACAGCGTGCCGAAAGACAGCCATATCATCGCAAGGCCGGAAGCGATGCACAGCGCGAGTATCACGCCTATGCAGCCTTTCATTTCCTTTACTGTCAGTTCCCCCGAATTCAGGCCGTATTCGGGCCCTACCCTGTCGGGGGTGTCGGTGCCGTGAAGCACGTCTCCCAGTTCGTTGGAAAGGTTGGAGAGTATCTGCAGCAGTACGGTCGTCAGGCAGACGAGCAGCACCACTGCCGCCGGCACCCTGTAGTCGGCCACGGCCAGAAGCGACCCCATGAGCACGCCTGCGAGCGAAAGGGGCAGGGTGCGGAGACGCATGCTTTTAATGTAGTATTTTAATTTTGCCATGATTCTGGAAACTATGCGGTATCTTCCTCAGGCTCAAGGTCTTCTTCTTTCGGGTTCCGGCACAGAAGAATGCTGAATTCGTACAGCAGGTACAGCGGGATGAACACCACCATGAGAGTGAACGGGTCGCCGGTGGGAGTGATGACTGCGGCGAGTATGAGAAGCACCACCACGGCATATCGCCGCCAGCTCTTGAGCTGTTTCTTGTTGAGGACGCCCAGGGCGCTGAGCAGCCAGGCCAGGACCGGCAGCTCGAACACCAGACCCATCACGAAAATCATGGTGAGGAAGATGCCCATGTAGGAGTTGAGGCTGATCTGGTTGGTGACCTCGGAGCCGATGCGGTACTGCGTCAGGAACTTGAAGATGATGGGGAAAACGACTATATACCCGACGGCGCAGCCGATGTAGAACAGCAGCGTCCCTCCGGTGAAGGCAGTGCGCACCCCCTTGATTTCCTTAGGATAGAGCGCGGGTTTCACGAACACCCAAATCTGGTACATCAGATAAGGAAAGACCAGCACCAGCGATATCCACAGCGCGGTGCTGATGTGCGTGATGAACTGCGATGCGACGTTGATGTTGATGATGTCCACCTTCTGGACGGGACCGTAGGCGAAGCCCAGGAGCCGGTACATGAAGAAGTCGGGATGGGTGGGGCCGAGGATGAAGTCGTCAAAGACATGGGGCAGGGCGAAAAAACACCCCACCAGAACGATCACCAGAGCGATGATCACCCGGAAAAGACACCATCGTAGCTCTTCCAGGTGATCCCAGAAGGACATGTCCGGCATTTATTCCGCTTTGGGAGTTTCCTTGACGGCGGTTTTGTCTGCGGGAGCGGGTTCGGCCGGCTTCTCGATTTCCTTCTTGATTTCGTCGAGTTCCTTCTCGGTTTCGGCCATGCCGGCCTTGAAGCTCTTGACGCCCTTGCCGAGGCCCTTCATGAGTTCGGGAATCTTCTTGCCGCCGAAGAGGAGGAGGATTACCAGTGCGATTATGAGTATCTCCCAGATACCGAAATTTTGGAAAAGCAATATCGTTTTCATAACATTACAAATATAATAATTTTAGCGGAAAAAGACGTAAGACCGAAATAATGTCTCAGCAAACGGCTATTATGAGGCACCTTATGCCGGATCAATCCGCATTGAACAACGATTACAAACGGCTGGCCGAAATGCGTGAGCGCAACTCCTTGCAAATTAGCCGGTTAGATAATTTGGCCTCGGAAAAAAACCGAGGTGATTTTCGTTAATAGCATGAATGTCAACCATTTGCACTCACGGGCAACTATTCATTCCAGATGAAGAAAACGTGTGATGTGCCAAATATCGGCACAGGTCGTAGCTGAAATCTTCCGGGCCAGTCTCATCTTGTCATTCGGAGGGAGCATTATCACATCTTTCGGCCTCGAAACCAAACCGCTTCTTACAGCAATCCTGCACATGTCCCTGTAGATGGCATCCGAGCCATGGCTTCGCTCTTCGTGGATATCATACTCCGCACCGGTGTTAGAATTGACGGCTATCAGCATATCTTCGTAAGACTTGTAATAAGACAACGTGTATCCGAAATCGATTTTGCAATACTTGACTATTATATAATCGATCAGCTGGTCTCTTTCTTCGGAAGCAAGCCCGTCGAACAGGCCGTCTATCTGACCATACCGCAGATATCTGCCAAGTGAGCAGGAAATGTCTATTGTCTTCAAGCTTTTTCTCAATTTGTTACTTGCTTTCCGGAGTATTATGGGCTTCGAAAACGGGTGTTTGTCATTGCAATACGCTAAAAAATTCCATCGGTATTGTTCCGCTCGATTACACAGGAAACGCTCCGGAGCGTTGTTTGCAAGATACGCGATGCTAGTCCTTACTGCCTTGTCTTTTATTTTCGGCGCGCTTCCGAACGGTTCCATTTCATCGAACAATGGGCCTGTACGGCCACAATCCGCATTGAACTCACGGACGAACACAGAAGTCACGCGGGCATGATAATCCGAAAAACCTGCAACGTCTGCAGGAATTGTCAATTGGTGGATATGATCCGGCATAAGGCAGAGCCCCACATGCCGTATACCGAACTTTTCTCCGAGAGTCATCGCTATCGTAAAATATACGAGGGCGTCCTTTGCCGAGTAAAAAATCAATTTGCCCGGCCGCGTGCGTTGGTACGAGTGATGAACCGCCCCGGGTATCACAATCCTTCTCTTTCCCATGGCCGCAAAATGGGAAGATATTGCAAACAATCAGGGGTAAAAATAGGGGTAAAAGCCAAAAAATCTTTTTTGTATAAAAATTATTATTGTCTGGTTTTAATCTGGTTACATTCACTTGTTAAAAATCTTTTGTATATTTGGTGTGTTGCAATCATGCAGCGGACATAATTGATGAAAGTGTATGCTTTTATCCTTGAATAGAAATCCGGAAAATTTCATTTGCGCAAGGATAAGCATTCTGTCATCACTTGTATTGATTGGACGTGCTCTCCGCACATCCCAATACGAGTGTGGAGAATTGTCTTATTTGCGCAAAGGTCCTTCCGGAACCTCTATTCAGATAAGCCGGGCTCCACACTTTTGTTGTTTACACAAGCCGGTTAGGGGCCCTCTGGCTGCAAAGTTATTTCAGATGAAAAAACTGTCATTATTGTTAGTATTGCCCCTTCTGGTTGTCGAAGGATGCAGCACGCTTGTAAAAACCACCGTTTACGACGTGGGTCTGAAATCGGTCGAAAAGCCATCGCTGCCGACCGAACAGTTCAGCGAAATCAAAGTCAACACCGTCCAGGACGAGGGAGTTACCAAGTATTCCTTCAAGGATGACAACATCGACATTCTGTGGTATGTGTCCGGCAGCCATTTCAACTTCAAGTTGACCAACATTTCGGACTATGCCATAAAGATTCCCTGGGACGAAGTGGTATACATAGACGAAGACAACAATGCAAACAAAGTGATGCATTCCGGCATCAAGTACAACGAAAGGAATGCCGCACAACCCGCCTCAGTAATCCCGAGGGGTACTTCATTCTCTGACATAGTCCTGCCGACGGACAATGTTCAATGGAGAGAGGGAACTTATACCCGCTATTCCAGCATTCCGGGCGGATGGGAAGAAACCCCGCTTTTCCCGCAATACGATTCCGCTTATCTGGCCGGAACCAGCGCCCTTCCCGGTAAGACCGTTTCTATCATGATGCCGATAATCATCCAGAATGTAACAAATGAGTACACATTCACTTTCCAGATAAACGACCTGGAATATAAGGAGGAGAAGGTGAACAACCCGCTATTGACCACACTCGCAATTACAACAGGGGTGACCGTTGTAGCATGCGCCGCCGCTGTAGCTGTAGCGGTAGCGCGCTGATTTGTACTCGTGTCCTGTCATCATGAGTGACCGCGAAGGGTCTTTTGCCGTGAACGCAAGTAGTTCATAGACACTATTTTAATGAAATTAACCTCGGAAAATTTCCGAGGTTAAATCATTTAATTTGATGATTTACAAGCAGTTGCGTTCACGCAAACCTATTTCTGCCTAATATCAATCCGGACAGCGGTTGCGTTACCGGAACATTTTATTAAAGCTTTCCTGCTTCGTCCTGACAGATTCTTATCTGCGCTGATGTACAGCGTTTCAGTAAATGGCGTATAATAAACCCTAATCCAATCGAGTTCGGTAAACCATTGACCGTAATCAGGATTGCCGTAATTTTCAATGAATACGGGCTTATCGGCCTCAACACCGGATGATTCCATGGAGATGGTTGCACCGTTGATATCCAGCTCATAAAGAAGCGGCCCGCCTTCAGCAGTAAAGGTAAAACTGTATCTGTCGATTCCGTCTTTGGTGCAGGAACCGACAAATACAGCGATTGCAGCGAAGAGTAATAAAATCCAGCGTTTCATTTCAGTTTATGGCATTACTTCCGGATGCAGGAGAGGTGCGGCTCGACTTGCGAAGAAAGCCGGCGCCACCGGCGGCCCGGAAGGGGGAAAAACGCCGGTCCAGCGGGATGCGAGGACTGTTTGAGGCTGTTGGACGCACAGCGGCCAAAAAGCCGAGTTCCGCAGCATAGGCGATTTGCACCCTACAGGGCAGGCTTTCTGAGTTTGAGAGCCGCGCCTCTCCGGCATCCGGAAACAACGCGCGGCAGCGCTATTTCCGGCCGATGGCCTTGCGGGCGGCGGCGACGATGTGCGCGGCGTCGAGCCCGTAGGCTTCCATGAGCTGGGCGGGAGTGCCGCTTTCGCCGAAGCGGTCGCCGCCGTTGATGAACTCAACCGGAGCGGGCCTGCCTGCCGCAAGTACTCCTGCGACGGCCTCTCCGAGACCGCCCTGGGCGTTATGCTCCTCGGCCACTACCACGCAGCCGGTCTTTCCGACAGACTCGAGAATGGTCTTGGAATCAAGCGGCTTGATGGTGGCGACATTCAGTACTTCGGCGCTTATGCCCTCGGCCTCGAGCTGTTCCGCAGCCTTAAGGGCTTCCCACACGAGATGTCCGGTGGCGACGAGGGTGACGTCGGTGCCCGGATTCAGATTATATATCTTTCCTATTTCGAAGGGTTCGTCGGGGTCGGTGAAGTTGGGCACGGAGGGACGGCCGAAACGGAGGTACACGGGGCCTTCATACCTTGCCGCGGCCAGGGTGGCCTGCACCGTCTGGTTGTAATCGCAGGGCACGAGGACCACCATGCCGGGAAGGGCGCGCATGAGGGCGATGTCCTCCATGGTCTGGTGCGTGGCGCCGTCTTCGCCGAGCGTAATGCCGGCATGTGAGGATGCAAGCTTGACGTTGGTGTTGCCGTACGACACTTCCTGACGGATCTGGTCGTACACGCGGCCGGTGATGAACTCGGCGAACGAGCCGCAGAAGGGCACAAGGCCCGTTAGGGCCATACCGCTGGCCACGCCTACCATATTGGCTTCCGCGATGCCGCACTCCACGAACCTGTCGGGGAATTCCTTGGCGAAATCGCCCATCTTGACCGAGGGCTTGAGGTCTGCGGTGAGGGCTACAACCTTGGGATTCTCCCTCCCTGCCAGGACAAGGCCCGCGCCGAATCCGCTGCGGGTATCCTTCTTGCCGGTATCTGTATATTTTTTCATACTAAAAATCTCCTAATGTTTCTTCGAGTTGTGCAAGCGCTGACGCGCATTCATCGGCGCTGGGGGCCTTTCCGTGCCAGCCGTGGTTGCCGCACATGAAGTCCACCCCGTGGCCCATTTCAGTCTTGAAGAGAATCATCTTGGGCTTGCCGTCCTGCTTGCGGGCAAGTTCGAACGCGCCGAGGATGCTCTCGAAGTCGTGGCCGTCCGCAACTATTACGTCCCAGCCGAATGCAAGCCACTTTTCGTTAAGCTCGCCCACGGCGGTGACGCTCTCGATGGGACCGTCTATCTGCATGCCGTTCCAGTCGGTCATGGCAACGAGGTTGTCGAGCTTGTGGTGCACAGCCCACATGGCGGTCTCCCAAATTTCACCCTCCTCGCTTTCACCGTCTCCGAGCAGGACGAAGGCCCTTTCGGGCTGGCCCTGAAGCTTTTTGCCGAGCGCGATGCCGGCTGCGGCGGCAAGGCCCTGGCCGAGCGATCCGGAAGGCTGGAAGATACCCTTGACATGCCCTACGGACGGATGCCCCTGGAGGTCGGTTCCGAATTTGCGGAGAGTGCCGAGCTTGGCGGGCTCGAAATAACCGGCGCGGGCGAGTACCGCATAATAGACGGGAGCCAGGTGGCCGGCGGAAGGGATGAAGGCGTCCTGCCCGAGGGCGTCCCTGCGCCATGTTGCGGGATCTTGCTTCATCTCACTGAAATAGAGAGCGGTAAGGATGTCGGTGCTGCTCAGGGATCCGCCCGGGTGCCCCGACTTGGCGATGGTCACCATGCGGATGATATCCCTTCGGACCTGGGAAGCGATTGCTGTTAATTCCTCGATGGTTTTCATATAGTATGGATATATTTTACTACTTTTGCAAATATACAAAATATATGGAGCTGGAGGAAACATTCAAACAGATAGTTTCGGACTACAGCGAGCAGCTGTACTGGCATGTCCGTGGCATCGTGGGAGACCACGACGACACCGACGACCTCCTCCAGGACATCTTCATGAAAATCTGGAGGGCCCTTCCGGGCTTCCGCGGCGAGTCGGGGCTTTTCACCTGGGTATGGCGCATCGCCACCAACGAGGCCCTGGGCTACCTGCGCAAGAAAAAGGTGCGCGCCGCGCTCCAGTTCCAGAGCCTTGACGCCAAGGCCGAAAGGGTGATCGACAACGACCCGTACTTCAACGGCGACGCCGCCCAGAGGGAACTGGCCAAGGCCATCGCCAAACTCCCCGAAAAGCAGCGCGCAGTCTTCAGCATGCGCTATTTCGAAGACCTGAACTACGAACAGATTTCCGAAATCACCGGCACGTCCGTAGGCGCCCTCAAAGCCTCTTACTATCACGCAACCCAGAAAATCAAGGAGAGATTAAACCTTTCCGACGGTTTTGAATCTAAATAATCGGTTTTTTATTTATGAAACGGCATCTTCCATACTCCACTCCGGAGGGCTATTTCCAGGACCTGCAGCAGCGTCTGGCGGATATCCCCGGCAAAAAGCAGGCGACTACCTTCCAGAAGTTCTCGCCCTATCTTGCCCTTGCCGCCGTGTTCGCGGTTGCAGTCGTGGTCGGGAACGTCATCATCAACAGGACAGCCGCACCCGCAGCCGCAAGCGCCAGGGAGGTGGTGGAGTACCTCATGGACTCCGACCTCACCCTCTCCCAGTTGGAAGACGCCATCTTTTATTCAGATTAACGTCATGAAAAAGTCAGTAATCATTCTCCTTGTTTCTGCAATATGCGCAACAGCTTTTGCGCAGGAAGGCCCCAGCAAAGCCATGCACGACCGCATCCAGGCCGAAAAGATCGCCTACATCACCCACGAGATTGAGCTCACTCCCGAAGAGGCGCAGGTGTTCTGGCCCGTCTACAACCAGTTCGAGAAAGAGCAGCGCGAGAGCAACAAGCTGGTACGCGACTCCCAGAAAGCCCTGCAGCAGGCACTGGAATCGGGCAAAAGCGATTCCGAAACCAAGCCCCTCCTCGATGCATGGGTTGCTGCAAAAAAGGCCCAGAAGAACTTCCTGGTCGAGCACCGGGCCGAGTTCGTCAAGATTATCGGCGAAGCCAAAACGGCCAAACTGTTCATGGCTGAGGAAAACTTCCGCAACCAGCAGATCCGCAAAATCGCGGGGCAGAATTCAGAGTTTGACGAACTTTTCCGCAAGCAGAAGGAAGAAGCCGGCGAGATGCATCGCCGCCTGAACCAGAGGAATGATCACTAATACTCATAAAATGAAAAGATTAATCGTATTGTCCGCCGCGGCACTCATGCTTTTTGCCTGCGGCCAGAAAGGTTACACCATCAAAGGCACGCTGACAGGCGACTCCGTCACCATCAAGAACGGCACCGCCATGCTCTACAACCCGATGGGCCAGGTCATGGTCGATTCCGCAAAAATCACCGACGGCCGTTTCGAATTCAAGAGCGACAAGGTAAAGCCCGGCGACTACGCCATTTACGTGCGCGACGCCAAGGGTTCCATCCCCATCTTCCTCGAAGACGGCAAGTTCACTGTCGAGGCCGATATCGACAAACTTACAGCTGCCACGGTGAAGGGCGGCGAAACCCAGAAACTCAACAACCTCGTCAGGGAAAAGAGGGAGAAAATCCTGCCCAGGAAAGAGCTCAACGCCCTCCAGGCAGAGCTCATGACTGACATCTCCGAGGAGCGCAGGGCCGAAATCAACGACATTATACAGAAAGGCGCGAACGAGTTCGAAGACTACAAGCTGGATCTCGCCAAGAAGAATCCCGATTCGTTCTACGCCGCCAACTACATCATGTACAACTACACCAAGCTCCCCCTTGAGGAGGCCAAGCCTCTCATCGAAAAGGTGCTGAACAACAAGAAGTTCGAGAGCTACAAGAAGATAGACGTGCTCCGCCAGTATGCGGATAACATGAAGAATCAGGGCAAGTGGTAGGTCAGGTTCTCGCCATCGCTGCGCCTCATTACCGAGGCGATGCCGTGGCGGTCTGACTTCACTTTTCCGTCGATAAACTCCGGAATGTTATAGGAGAACATCAGTTCCCTGTAATACTTCCGGGGATTTTTTTGCGGCAACATGAACGCCTTCGAGGCGCTGCCGTCTTCGGAGACATAAGTGAAATACGGCCGCGTGTACAGCCCGTCGGCCCTGCGGCTGCTGAACACGAGCCAGCGGCTTTCGGAGCTCCAGGAATGGTAGCTGTCGGTAGACTCCGGAGAATTGGCCGCGGTCAGGGAGAACAGCCTTCCGTCGGAGAGATCCACGCCCCACAGGTCGGCGTCGCCGTGCCAGATGGAGAAAGTGCCGAACTCGTGACGGGTGAACACCAGGAACCTGCCGTCGGGAGAAACCCTCGGGAACGAAACGCTTGAGGAATCGCCGGCATTGAAGAGGGTATCCACCCTTTCGCCGAAAGAGCGTGAAGCCGGGTCGAAATCTATGCGGCAGAGGCTGTAGTGGACGTCCCTGTAGTCTGCAGGCATCTCGCCCACCGCCTTCGACGTGCAGAAATAAAGGCTCTTTCCGTCGGGGGAAAAGCTGGGGAAGGTCTCGAAGGAGGCGCCGGACTTCAGGAGCGGGCACGAAAGAATCTCCCTTGCGTCCACGTCCAGAACTACCACATCCGATGCCGAATCGTATACCTCTATCCTCTCCGTGCCGGCCATGTGGTAGGTCTGGAAGGTCTTGTTCACCGAAAAGGCTATGAACTTTCCGGAGGGATGCCAGTAGGGATAAACCAGATTGGATATGGTGCTGTCCGTCTTGGTGTTGAGCTTGTGCACTTCGCCGTCTTCGACGAGCACCGTGCCCCCGTTGCGGGCCCTCATGTGGAACACCATCGAAGAAGGGTCGCGGGATGGGAAGGAATGGCAGTTGACGCAGTTGTCGCCGGTGAGCTTGTTCTCGTAGACGGGCGTCTGGGTAAAATTGCCTATGTTGCGCTGGTATATGCCCATGCGGCGCCACATCCCGTAGCCCGGAGGGATGAGGCGGTAGACTATGTACGGACTGGCTTCCTCTTCCGCCACATGGATGGTGAAAGGATTCATTTCCAGCCACTTGCCGTCTTGCCTGACGGCAATTGAGAACCGCAGGTCGGAGCCTTTCGAAGCCTTCAGCAGCCTTTTCCATTTGCCTGCGGGAAGATGGAAACAGCCCTTGCGGCTTTTCACGCTGAAAACCTCCCCGGCGCCCTCGACGGTGAGCGCGTAAGCAGATGACCCGCTCATGCAGAAGTTCAGCGGTGCGATATTCGGCGGAACCGTAACTTCCTTGTAATCAGGGAAGATATCATAGTCTTCCGCCAGCTTTCCGGCGGGAGCCACCCTGCCGCAGGAAATGAAGGCCAGTACCGACAATACTATGACAGGGAGCTTTTTCATCTTTGCACGGAAATCATGTAATACCAGAAAGTGTCACCGAACTGGCCGCGTATGGCCTGGACCGGATCCAGCCCCTTTTTCGTGAGTTCGTTGAAGCGCGCGATGAAGGAATCATAACGGTCCACGACCTCCTGGCTGATCAGGCCGGAGTCAGGCATGCGTTTCTTGCTCCTGAAATAAAGCAAATACGCCTCCTCGAGCCTGGGAGGAATAGCCTCACCTGGAGCGTAAGTAGCTTCCACATAATTCTTTATCTCTTCCAGATTGCCCTCCAGAAGGAGGATGGACCGGTAGTAGCCGAGAGCTGCGGAATCGGTGGGAGCGGCCTCCAGGATATAGCGCAGGTCGCTTCCGGGGTTTGACAGCAGATGGTCTTCGGAAGGGACGCAGCTGCGGTAGCGCGACAGCAGCGGATCCGCCGCGATGGCGGAGTCGTCACCGAGGAAACGCCTCTGTCCCCTTGCCCAACGGGCATGGAAGAGCGTCTTCTCGAGCGCGCTGATATACTTTTCGGCTATCTGCGGGGAGCCCAGCACCAGATTCGTCTGCACCAGCATGCGGGCCATGTAGGGATTGCCATATTTGTAGCCCACCAGTGCGTCGAACGCGGCATTCTGCGCGGCGGCGACGTCCCCCATGCGCATGTAGACCCAGGCCATGATGGAAGCCATGTCGGGGTTCTGGTTGTTGCCGGTTGAAGCCGCCAGGACCGATTTGGCACCGTTCTGCGGACTGTCGAAAAGCCTGTCCGGAAGCAGGCCCAGATGAGATTTGGCCAGATTCCGGAGATTGATGAAAAGATAATTCGGGTCCTTTCCCGCAGGATCGTCATAGATGGCCTTCCAATCGCCCCTGGCAGCAAAATGAAGCTCTTTCAGGAGCTGGTACTGGAGCGGGTCGTTCACGGCCCGGAAACCGAAGAAAACGAAGCCTGCAGCGAGCAGGGTGAGCACGGCGGCGGGAATAACGGAACGGGCCTCGATCTTCCGGAACATGGCGGCGACGGCCAGCACCGCGGGCAGCAGGAACCACGACAGATTGATGAAGAACCGGGGATAAACCAACTCGTCGAAATAACCGGCGGCGAAGAAGGTCCTGGAGAAATTGTCGGTGATGCCGGAAAGGAAGAAGGCGTAACCGAGCGCGGCCAGGGCTGCGGCGGGAATCAGCGCAGCGTACCAGTGCCGGGCGTCTTTCACCAGGGTCCAGACGAAGATGCAGGCCGCAAGCAGGCTGGCCACGGGACCTGCGAGCACGAACAGCGCCAGCGTCAGGAGCGTACCTGCCACCACCCTTGCACGAAGGGATTTGCCTTCACAATAAGGCAGGTACCACCTCAGGGCGAGGATGAGCAGCAGGAAGGAGACGAAGCCCTGGTACGAGTAGAACTGGTCGGCAAGGGAGATGCATTCTGAAAGGAGCGGCAGGAAACACAGCGGCAGCAGCCAACCAGGAGCCTTCGTGGCCTTCCAGAGGTTCCAGGCGCCCAGGCCTGCAAGCACCCCGGTGATGAGGGCGCCGGCGTACTTGAAAATGAAGAACTGCGTGATGAGCCCGGCCAGCACTGCGGACAGTCCGCCGACCTGTAAGAGCCCTGAACCCAGCCCAGAAAGGGAGTTGTCGAAAAGGAGCGTCTGCTCGCGGAAAAAGAATTCATACTCCTCCCCCAACTGCAGCAGCACAATGGCCGCTGCGGTGGCGAGAAGTATGAAAATCAGCGGGAAACGCTTCACTGGAGTTCGGAATACAGGAATTCAACGAGAGCCGCGAGAGAATCGTCGTCGGAATACTTGACCTTGCTTGCTTTCCAGAATGCGTTCAGCTTTTTACCGTCCAGCCGGCTGTCGGACTTGACATCACTCTTTATGGCCCTTACACGGTAGCCGCCGTTCAGATGGATGAACTTGGTTTCGGTAAGGATCAGCTCGGCGCCGCCGAGTTTCTGGGCGGCGGCATCCGTCAAGGGCTGGTTGAGGCGGAGCGACAGCGTGGCGCCGTTGGCTCCTTCGAAAAAATCGCGTTTCTCGACCGCGGACACCGAAGACTTGAAGCCGTAGCCCACGTCAGCCCTGGTCATGGCCTCGTGGTTCACCCGGGTTGCTAGCAGTACGGCCCCGTGCTCGGTGCGGCGGAGCACCTGCATGAGTTCGCCCTGGGAATTGATGAAGTCTACGCCGTTTATCCTCACCGCCTTGGGCGTGAGGCCGGCCATCTTGAGGGTGTCGTTCTCCACGTAGAAGAGCTTCCCTCCGTTGACACCGACGTTGAGCTTGTCCATGACAAGCCTGCTGCCGTCCGAGGCAATAACTTCGCCGGGGGCGAAATCTTCGTTCAGGAAAGGCCACTTCTCGTGGGGAACATAGCGGCTCTGTGCAGCTGCCGGAGCCTGGAAGGCAAGCAGCAGAGCGAAGACCGACAAAAACAGCTTATTCCGCATATGCTTCCTTTTTGATGTTATCGGGAATGGTCGACCTGGTGTAAGTGTCCACCTCGCCGCCTATGTCGGAAGTAAGAGTCATGGTACTGCCGGAAATGTCGACGGAGTACGTGGAGCCCCAGGCCTTGCCGGAACTGTAGGTGCCCGAAAGGGTGCCGTCGGCGAGGGCCCACTTGCCGGTATAAGAATGGTACCGGCCCTGGCCGAGCATCTGGTAAAGGGTGAAGCTGCCGCCCTTTTCAAAGGCGATGTAAACGTCGACGGTCTGCCCGCCGAGGTTGGTGGTCTTTGTGGCGATGCTCTTGAGCTGCCACTCACCGACTATCTCTTCAGTGAAATCGGGTGTGGGCTCAACGGGATCCTTGCAGGAAACGGCGCAGACGACCGCCGCCGCGGCGAGAAGCAAAACTGATAATATCTTTTTCATGTTCTATACGATTATAGCCAGCCGCCGTTTTCGGCCTTGAAATTACGTGAAACTATGGATACTTCCTGGCTGATGGCCATGCCGCCGATTGCGGCGTCGCTGCCCACCTCGTCACCGCCGCCGACAGCGTGGATGACCACCTTGCCGGAGCCGATTTTGGTGGGATGGATGAAGAGGCGGCCGTACTGGATGTAGGGATCGCCCTCGAGGCCGAGGGACTGCCTGGTGGCGTCGGGAATCTCCACTCCGCGGTAAGTGAGGCTCACCGAGGAGGTGCCGAAGTAGGTGGAAAGGTCTACCCACTGCTCGGAACCGGTGGACACGATGATGCTGGGGATGCCTTCTATCTTCATCATGAGCTCCCATGCGTCGATGCCGCCGGACCCCATCTGGTGCCTGTAGTTGTAGAGCTGCATGACTTTGCCGTCGGCGAGGGTCTTGGTCCCGTTCATGCGGGCGTCAATGTCCTTGGCGGAGGATACGATCATGGTCTTGAACTCGTCGAGAGTGAAGTGCTTGCCGAGTTTGAGCGCGTAAGCGATACCCAGCGCCGCCACGCCTGTGACGTGCGGGCAGGCCATGGAAGTGCCCTGCATGAAGGTATAGTCGTCGCCGTTGTAAAGTTCCGAAGGAACGGTAGAGAGCACTCCGGCGCCGAGCCTGTTGCTTCCGACCACCATCATGTCTCCCCCCGGAGCGGAAATGTTGCAGCCGGGGCCGTAGTTGGTGTAGGACGAAGGCATGAAGTCGGGGCCGAAGGCCGAAACGCTGATTACGTTGTTGAGCGCGCCCGGATAACCTGCGTATTCCTTGGAGTTGTTGCCCGACGAGAAAATGATTACGCCACCGTCCACCGCCGCGTTGTTGCTGGTGGCTTCGAAATAAAGGAGAGCGTCGTATTCGGCACCGGCGGATTTCTTGTAGGCACCGTCTGAGATGAAGGTGCCCGCAGGATAGCCGAATGAGCAGGAGATGAGCGAGGCGCCGTTGTCGGCGGCATACTTGATGGCCTTGCCTACGCCGGCTACGGATGCACCGTTCTTGCCGCTGAATATCTGGCCGTTCATGATTTTGACACCGTTGCCGCTGCCGTCGCCGCCCGCGACGCCGCAGACTCCGAGGCCGTTATTGTTGACGGCCGCGATGGTACCGGCGGTATGGGTGCCGTGCCCCGAGTCGTCTTTAGCGGTCCAGTTGATGACGCCGTCGCTGCCGCCCACGAAGTTGTAGCCGTGAATGTCGTCGATGTAGCCGTTGCCGTCGTCATCGACTCCGTTGCCGGGGACTTCCTTGGCATTGGTCCAGATGTTGGCGACCAGGTCGGGATGGGAATACTTCACGGCCTCGTCTATGACAGCCACGATGATTGAAGGATCGCCCGTGGTGAGCTGCGCCCAGACTTCCTTAACGTTGATGTCGCCACCGGCGTAGGAGGTATTGCAGATGCTCTTGTTGCCGGTGTTGATATAACCCCATTGCTCGTTGAAACGCGGGTCGTTGAAAAAGTCGTAGACACCTTTGGTCACAGGACCGGGAGCGACATATTCCGGAAGGCCTTCAACCGTTACGTCCTCGGGCCTTACCGCCATGGTGTTGAATTCCACCTTCTGAACGGAGGGGAGCAGCGCAGCGGCTTCGGCCGCGGAAGTGATGTCGGCGCCCTCTTCGAGGAAGACCTCGTACCATTTGTCAAGGCCGAAGCGCTTCTCCATTTCTTCCTTGCCTGGAACGGAGGGGAACACCTTCTCTATGGACCTGGCGCCGGCTATTGCCGCAAGGTCCTGTTCTGTGGGTTCTGCATTGAAATACAGCAGGATGGAGCCGTCGATTGCGCCGACCGCAGTGTTCACTGCCTTGGTTGCGAGCGCCGACTGCGGATTGTTTTCCTGCGCAAGCTTGCTCTCGGTTCTGTCGCACGAGGACAGAAGCGCAAGCGAAATGAGTGTAAGAATAATCGGTATCCTTTTCATAGCCTGTAAATATAGTACTTTTTTCAATGCAAAAAAAGGGCCCGGCTTTTCGCCGGGCCCGATTATCAGTTGAGATAACTCGAACTAGAGAGTCTCGAGCTTGCTGTTCCTGTCTGCGCTGAAGGGAACGCCGGGAGTGGCGGTGAATTCGACACTCTTGACTTCGCCTTCGAACTCAATACGGAAGGACTCCATTTTGCCGACGCTGAGCGTGCGGACCTCGGAGGCCTTGAAGTTGCCGAGGCTGAACTTGCCGTTGTTGCGGACGGGAGCCTTGGTGACTGCGGGAGCAGAGCTGGCAGCGGGCAGGACGAGCTTGAACGCACCGTGCTGGTTGGCGTAGTAGTAACCTTCGCCGTTGAGCGTGCAGAGCAGGCCCTTTACGGTCGGGAACGCAATCACGCCGTTCTCGAGGGTACCCACCGAGAAGGGTGCGCCCTGGTACAGGGAGGTGACGCCGTCGATGAAGCCGTCGCTGGTGTTGAGGCAGATACCGTAGTCCTGGAGCTCGATAGTGACGTTGGTGGGATCGGTAGCGTCGATGATAAGCTCGGCGGGCCTCCAGTACACGTCCTTGTAATTTTCCTCAAGAAGGGCATAGAGCTCGTCGTAGTCGTCGCCTTCATCCATGAAGAGCGGGGTGAGGTACGACAGCTGGTAGTCCGCAATCTTGTAGAGGCCGGGATGGGTCTTCTCTTCGTAGACGGTGCAGCTCACCGGGAAGGGATCGATGTCGTAGAGGCCGCAGGCCACGTCGTCGGTGTATTCACCTTCGCCGAGCAGGGTCCACTCGTACGGGAGAGGATCGGTCTTGTAGGAACCTACAACAACTTTCTCCAGATAGTCGTTGGTTGCCCAGACGACCACGCTGTAACCGGTGTCGGGGTTAAGGCCGGAAACGACGGAGGAGTAACCCTTGGTGGTGTTGATCTCAGCGAGAACGTCAGCGCTCACTGAAGCCTTACCCTTAAGGTTGTTGACAACCGCATCCATACCGTTCTTTTCGATAGTAGCTGTGGTGTAGACAGCCATCTTGACGTCGGTAAGATCCTTGGCGTAAATGAGATACGAGAAGGAGTTGAGGGCGTTGAGGCCGTCAGCTTCGTAACGCTTGGGAGTTGCGGCAACCTCCAGGTTGACGTTGATGTCATAGCTGCTGTCACCGGCGGCGACATAGTTGAAGCTGGTGTAGGCGCTTTCCTGGGCTTCCTTCTTCTCACCGCCGTAGGTAACGGCTACGAGGGTGTAGGTGCCGGTTGCGGGAAGAGTGAGGTTGAGAACCTCCTCGGTGGAGGCGGGAACGAAGCTCTGGACATCGGCCTGGGTGCCATCGATGATGGCGTTGGCCACATTGCCGGCCATAGTCTCGGAGAGAGCGCCCTCAACAACTGCATACTTCACTTCGGTAACGTCTGCGCCGAGAGTGAACTGTACCGGAACGGAACCGCCTTCGGAATAGTCGGTAGCAAGCTCGATGGAATAGTCGACACGGGTGAAGCCTTCACCGATACCGACGATGTCGAAGGTTTCGGTATGCCAGCCGCCGAGACCGACTATGTAGTACCATTCCACATAGAAGAAGAAGCCGCCGTTGCCGTCGTAGTAAGACCTCTTTTCGAGCATGCTGGAATTCGCATTGTAGAAATCGTCAGCGGTAGCCCAGCTGCCTGCATAGGTGGAATTGAGGACGTTGTAGTAGCCGTAGCAGTCGTAAAGATTCACGGGAGTGCTGGGATCTCCCTGATAGTCGTAACCTATGTACTGTACGGGAAGGTCGATGTAGTTGGTGTTGGCATTCCAGGTGAAGGTCAGGTGAACGTCGCCGTTGTTGCCCCAGAAACCCGGACCGGGAGTGGAAGATCCGGAGAGGTCGCCTTCTTCGTCGAAGGTTTCGCAGTAACGGATGCCGTCCACCTCGTAATACTTGATGTATGCGCTGTGGACCTGACCCCACCAGCTCTGGGTAAAGGTGACCTTGATGGGATTGCCGTCCTCATCGGAGAAGTTCTGGTATGCGACCCTCATGAAGGAGACGTCACAGCCGGCAGGCTCTTCGCCGTACCTGGCCGCATAGTTCTCGTCTTCAATCTTGAAGCTTGCAGTGTACACCGTGCCATCCTTGGCGTTGGGATAGACGAGGTCGAAAGTGGTCTCGGTCTGGCCGTCCGCGAACTTGATGTCACCCGCGCTGAGCACGCTCTCATCGGAGAAAGTGGCTGTATAGGGAACCGTGATGGCGCCGCTGGTGTTCTTGCGTGCAACGGTGATGGTGATAGAGGTGGGATCAGTCGGGTTCTGGACGATGACGTCGCCGTTGGTCACTTCCTGCGAGGGGAAGTACACCCTGTAGCAACCTGCCAGATCCTCCGGGCCGGGCTCGAAGGTTTCCTCAACCTGCTTGCAGGAAGTGATTCCGACAAAGCAGACAGCTGCAAGAAGATATAATGCTTTGCTTAAAATTTTCATAAGGCAAATGTTTTAAAATTAGTCGGTTACACCGTCACGGAGACCGGGATTCTGGTCCATCTTGGGCAGTGAGCCATCATTATTGTCCTCAATGGCCAAGTTGGTGTCAAGCTCGCCCTGGGGGAACCTCATGAGAAGCCAGCCGTCGTCGGCTGCCATGTTGAAGCGGAACGCGTCGGCGATGTTGCTGCTCTTGGCGTTGTCCTTGAAGCGGACGAGGGGCTTGTTAAGGCGCTTGATGTCATATACACCGAAGCCTTCGCCCCAGAGCTCGACGCGGCGCTGGAACCAGATTTCGTTTTCGAGGGAGAGGCCCCTGCCGGAAACAGAATAGCTGGGATCGCGGTAGGTCTGGACATAGTTGGTGAGCACGCTGGTGGCGTCGGCGCTCTTGCCCATCTTGGCAAGGCACTCGGCCTGGATGAGAATCATCTCATCGACGCGCATCATGGGCATGTCCTCAGCGTTGTCGACAGTACCGATGGGGTTGCAGCCGAACTTGACGTTGGTATAGGGCAGGAAGGGAAGCTTGCTGTCGCCGCCGTCGGAATAGTTGGCTACGTCGTCGTGGAGGTTGCCGTCGGCATCTTTCCACTTGAGGCCAACTATGAGCGAAGACTGCAGGTTCTCGTCCACCCACCACTGCTTGCGGATGTCGGTGTCGGGAATCTTTTCCCAGAGCATCTTGTTGATGCAGGTGTAAACCTGGCAGGCGGGAGCGTAAGCCCAGCCGGAGAAGGAACGGAGCCATGAACTGGTGGTAGCGTAGCGGTAGGTTGCCGCAAGGCTGGCGTTCATGTCGTAACCCCAGATCCAGTCGTGCTCGCTGATGTCCTCGAAGGCGGTGCCGTCGAAGAGGGCGGTCTCGAGCTCACCGATAGACTTGGGAGTATATCCGGCGGCTGCGGCGACTGCATCGTTGTAAGCATTCTGGTAGTCCTGCATGTCGAGATATGCACGGGCGCGGAGGCCGAGGGCGACGGACTTGTCGATGTAAGCCTTGGTGGGCCTGCTGTAGCCGTCAAGATGGTCGATCGCGTAGGTGAGGTCATCGATTATGAGATCATACATCTCCTGCACGGAAGCGCGGGGATTGTTGGCGTAGTCTACTTCCTCGAGGGTGATCTTCGGAACGCTGGGAGCGTCCTTCTTGGTCACGAACTGGAATGCGGGAACGAGCATCAGGTAGGAATACGCGCGGAGCGCATGTGCCTGTGCGATCATGTAAATGGACTCCTGATCGGTGACGTCGTCGCCGAAGCCGCTGAGGAAGGTGTTGGCATCTGCCACCATGTTGTAAGGAGTACGGTAGCGGATGTACGGGTTACGGTAGTTGGCGCTGCGGGAAGTATATTCACCACACACGCTGAACCAGTTGTAACCGGAGTCGGGGATGAGAGCGTCGGCGCCTTCGAGGTCGTTGCAGAACATCATCATGAGGAACTCCCAGTCGTCGGGATTGGAGTACATCTTGATGGGCTTGCCGATGTTGGTGATCATACCGTCGAATGCAGCCTTTGCACGGGTGGGTACCGCAGCGTTGGTTTCCTGCACCTGCGAAGAAAGCATGGTGCCGCTCTCGGGCTTGATATCAGTGAAGTCGTTGCAGGCGGCTACTGCCAGAAGACCTGCGATGACGGGAATTAATCTGTTGAGTTTCATATGTCTTCTTGCTTTAAGATTAGAACATGACAGTTACGCCGCCGGTGATGGTACGCCTTGCGGAATAGTAGCTCTGGTTGATACCGGAACCGCTGGTGTAACCGCCGAGACCGACAGTGAAGCGGGGATCGACACCCTGGCGGGCGGAGAGCACCGCGAGGTTTTCACCCGTGACGTAGAAGCGGACAGAAGAAAGCTTGATCTTGCTGACGAGCTTGGCGGGGAGAGTGTAACCGATGGTAACGTTGTTCAGGCTCAGGAAATTGGAGCTGACGACGTAGCGGTCGACGTTGGTCTGGCCGACAGAGGCGTCACCGTCGAGGCGGGGAACGTCGGTGTCGGTGTTCTCGGGAGTCCACGCCTTGAGGAGGTCCTTGTGGATTGCAAGACCGGAGTTGTCCTGAGAAAGCATGAGGGCCTGATACTGACCGTCATAGTAGCGGCCGCCGAGCTGATAGGACAGCTGAGCGGAGAGGTCGAAGCCGTAAGCCGAAAGGCTGGTTCCGAAACCGCCGGTGAGCTTGGGCAGGAAGGTGCCGATCCTGTACTGGGTGGCCTTGCTGAAGTTGGCAGTGGTTTCCTCACCGGTCACGTTGCCTTCATCGTCGAGGACGTCCATGTAGTAGAGGGCTTCACCAGTCTCCTTGTCGACGCCTGCATACCTGCGCATGAAGCCGTCGTACAGGGTTCCGCCGACCTCGATGATCTGCGAACCGCTGCGAATACCGTTTTCGGAAACGCTCGGGTCGAGTTCGAGGATCTTGTTGATGTTGTGGCTGAAGTTGGCGTTCCAGCTCCAGAGCACGTTCTTGGTGCGGATGATGTTGCCGTCGAGGGAGAGTTCGATACCCTTGTTGTTCAGCTTACCTACGTTCACATACTGATGTGCGGTGGGGTTACCGGAGGACAGGGGAACGCTCTTGTTGTAGAGAAGGTCCTTGGTGGTCTGGTAATACAGGTCGAGGGTACCGTTCAGGTAGCCGTGGAACAACTCGAAGTCGAAGCCGGTGTTGAGGCTCTGCTTGGTTTCCCAGGTGAGGTTCGGGTTACCCTTGTAGGTAAGGGCAAGGCTGTAGGAGGTGCCGTCGAAGCTGTGGCTGTACTGATCCTCGTAAGGATAGAGGGAGCCTACGTCGTCGTTACCGGATTCACCGTAGCTGACCTTGAACTTGAGCATGTCGACCAGGTCGGCGCCCTGCATGAAGCTCTCTGCGCTGACGAGCCAGGCGGCACCTACGGAGAAGAAGTTACCCCACTGGTGACCGGGAGCGAAGCGCGAGGAGGCGTCGCGGCGGAACGAAGCGTTGGCGAAGTATTTGCCGTCGTAGTCGTACTGGACACGGCCGAGGAAGCCCTTGGTAGCGTACTTGTTGGTGTACGACCTCATCTGGGAAGAAGAGGAGGGCGTGTCGTCGGCGTTGTTAAGTTCGCCCACGAACGGGTTGAACAAGTGGAAGTTGTAGGCATTGAGGGCCTGGCTGGTGTAGTTGTAGTCTTCGTAACCGGCGAGGACGTCGATGTTGTGAACACCTGCGAAGGAGTTCTTGTACTCGGCGAGGAACTGCCTGTTGATGGAGAAGAACCTGCTGTGCGAAACGTAGGCTTCACCGTCGATGGAAGCACCCGAGCCGAATATGCTGGAGAGGCTGTTGTAACGGGTGTTGTCGTCGGTAAGGCTGAGGTTTGCGGTAAGGCTGAGGCCCTTGATGGGAGTGAGGACTACGCCCCACTTGCCGGTGAGCACGTCGGCCAGGTTGAGGGCAGAGTCGAACTCGTTGTCGCGGACTGCGTTACCCACGGTGCTGGCGCGCTGCTGGTTGGTCTGGTTGGAGTCGTACTGGATACGGCCGTTGATGGTGTAGATGTAAGGCTGGCCGTTCTCGTCGAGCTTACGTACATACAGAGGATATACGGGAGCGATGGTGTTGACGAGGTAGAACAGGTTGCCGGAGGAACCCCAGTCGCCGCCGCCGTTGACAGACTGCGACTTGCTGTGGGAGAAGCCCATGGTGGTGATGAGCTTGATCCAGTCCTTGGCCTGATACTCGGCGTTGATACGTCCGGTGTAACGCCTGTAGTCGGAGTTGTTGATGATACCGCCGTCCTGCAGGTAACCTGCACTTGCATAGTAGTTGAACCTGCTGGTGGCGCCGCTGGCGGAAACGTTGTATTCCTGGCGGTAGCCGGTGTGGAACACTTCCTTGTACCAGTCGTCGGGGATGTAGTAATACTCGCCGTCGCTGTAGCCGAGCTTGGCGTTGGGGTTCAGGCGGAAGTTGGTACCGACGAGCTTTTCGCCCTCGGGAAGGGTGAACACCTGGTAACCGATACCGCCGTTGTTGCGGTCGTAGAGGGCTGCGTCTGCCATTGCATAGCTTTCAGCCTCGGTGTGACCGGCATAGTAGTATTTGTTGTACAGTTTCTTGTACCAGGTTTCGTAGTACTGTCCGGGGTCGGAGATGACGTCGTAGTTGGGGATGAGGCGGTCGTTGCGGCCGAACCTTGCATCGAACTTGACGCGTGCCTCGCCGACATTACCCTTCTTGGTGGTGATGAGGATGACACCGTTTGCACCGCGGTTACCGTAGATGGCCGCTGCGGATGCGTCCTTCAGGACTGACATGGATTCAACGTCCTGGGGGTTGATGTCGGACATCGAGCCGTCGTAGGGTGCGCCGTCGAGGATGATGAGCGGAGCCTGGCTGGCCTGCATGGAACCATAACCGCGGATGCGGATGGTGTTGGAGCCGCCGGAAGCCGGGTCGCCCGAGGACGAGAACACCTGCACACCGGGAGTCGTACCGGCAAGGGCGTTGGTCACGTTGGAGGTGATCTTCTTTTCGATCACGTCTTCCTTGACCATGGACGCGGAACCGGTGAAGGAGCTCTTGGTGGACGTACCGTAACCGATGACGATGGTCTCGTCCAGGAGTTCCGCATTCTCTTCCAGGACCACATTCAGGACCGACTTGCCGTTGACGGGAGCGACAAGGTCGGTGTAGCCGAGTGCGGTGAAGGTAAGGGAACCGGTGGAGGGAGCCTTGATGGAGTAACGTCCGTCAATGTCCGTAATGACACCGTTGGTTGTTCCGGTGACGATCACACCTGCTGCGGGGACCGGCTCACCGTTGACATCTGTAACGGTACCGCTCACGTTGATGTCCTGGGCATAGCCCATCGCGCACGCAAGCAGCAGTGCCGCAGATGCTAAAAGAAGCTTAAATTTTCTCATAAGCCGTTAAAGATTAGTTAAACAATATACCTGTGTTCGATATAAATAAGTTTTTTCATAGTGACCGGCGCCAGTCGGAACCCACCGAAAGGAGCTAATCGACTGCAAGGTCGTAATAATTTTTCACAATTGCAAGTATTTCCAGAAGCCTTTTCATTTTTCTCTTTTAACGAAAACAACGCTTTTTATTTATTTTTTAAATTATTTTTCATTCAAAATTGCAAATTGTCACAAAATAACCGCATTTTTCTTTTAAATGGCTATTTTTAAAAATTTAATAAAAAATTTTTATAACGCATTTTTGGGCACTTTCACCTATTTTATATAATTGCAACCCTCCGAGCCAAGTATATTTTTTTTCATACAATTTTTTTAAATTTTTATTGCAAATCAATAATTATTTATTATATTTGCGAAAACATTAAACGTTTCGCGATATGATAGCTACTTGGTGGGGCGCTTTGACCCCTGCAATGAAAGTCCTCTGGGGAGTCACCCTCGCGGCTTCCCTCATCTTCATCATCCAGACCATCCTCACCTTCATAGGTGCCGATGCAGACGCCACGGGGCTCGACGGAGCCGACATGGGAGGCGGGATGGACGCCACCGACGTATCCATGGACGGCGACGCCTCCGCCGGAGGTACCGGGAGCAATCTCTACACCTTCCGCAACCTCGTCAACTTCCTCCTGGGCTTCGGCTGGACGGCCATAATCCTCCAGGAGAAGATCCAAAGCCTGCCTCTCCTGCTCATAATCGCCACGGCGGTGGGCGCGGGCCTGGTCGCGCTGGTGATGTATCTCTTCAGCCTGCTCGGCAAAATGCAGCAGAGCGGCAACATCGACGTCTACAAATCCGCAGTGGGATGCCAGGGCACCTCATATCTCACCATTCCCGCCGCCCGCAGCGGCGAAGGCAAGGTGCAGATCAGCATCGGCGGCGCCGTGCGCGAGTACAACGCCCAGACCGAAGAGGATACCCCCATACCCACCGGCACACCCATAAAAGTGGTGGATGTCATCAACGGCATCACCCTCCTCGTCGAAAGACTCGATTCCACAATCATTTAACTAATACTACAGACTCATGGAACTCTATCTGATTCTCATCATCGTATTCGTGGTGATCGTCACCATCTCCGCGATTCTGCGCCGCTACCGCCGCTGCCCGTCCGACAAGATCCTTGTCATCTACGGTAAAACCGGCAGAAAAGCGTCCGCAAAGTGCATCCACGGAGGCGCCGCCTTCATCTGGCCCGTCTTCCAGAACTTCGCATACCTCGACCTCAAGCCCATCAGCATCGAATGCAACCTCCAGAACGCCCTTTCCAAGCAGAACATCCGCGTGGACGTTCCCTGCCGCTTCACCGTGGGTAT
>CAMHKQ010000025.1 GCA_946185745.1 uncultured Bacteroidales bacterium | reverse complement strand
CGCACCTCCCTCACGGTGAGCGGACAGCTCGAAGGCGAACTGGGAGCCACCGCCCTCGGTGAGATCTACACCTTCGGTCCCACTTTCAGGGCCGAGAATTCCAACACCCCGAGGCATCTGGCCGAGTTCTGGATGATAGAGCCGGAAATGGCCTTCTACGACATCAAGGACAACATGGACCTCGCGGAAGAATTCATCAAGAGCCTGGTTAAATACGCCCTGGACAACTGCTTCGACGACGTGAAGTTCCTGAACGACAAATACGACGACGGCCTCATCGAGAGGCTCCGCAGCGTAATAGCCACCGATTTCGTGCGCCTCACCTACACCGAGGGCATCAACATCCTGAAGGAAGCCGAGGCCGCCGGCCACAAGTTCGAAGAGCATGTCGAGTGGGGCATGGACCTCCAGAGCGAGCACGAACGCTTCCTCGTGGAGCGCCACTTCCGCAAACCCGTCATCCTCACCGACTATCCCAAAGACATCAAGGCCTTCTACATGAAGCAGAACGACGACGGCAAGACGGTCCGCGCCATGGACGTCCTCTTCCCCAACATCGGTGAAATCATAGGCGGCAGCGAGCGCGAAGCCTCCCTCGAAAAGCTCAACGCGCGCATCGACGAGCTCCACATGAGCCACCGCACCCTGGAATGGTACCTCGACACCAGGCGCTTCGGAACCTGCCCCCACAGCGGTTTCGGCCTCGGGTTCGAAAGGCTCCTGCTCTTCGTCACCGGCATGCAGAACATCCGTGACGTCATCCCCTTCCCGCGCACCCCAAAGAATGCCGAATTCTGACGAATTCGCCATTCTGGCAGTTCAACGATCACCCCTCCCAACGAATATGCTTGTAATTGGAATTGCCGGCGGTTCCGGCTCAGGAAAAACCACTGTCGTAAAGGCCATCACCGACCACCTCAAGGAAAAAGTGGTGGTCATCCCGCAGGACGCCTACTACAAAGACTCCAGCAACCTCTCCGACGAAGAGAAGCGCAACCAGAACTTCGACCATCCCGACGCCATCGACTGGCCCCTGCTCTCCGAGCAGCTGGCAGACCTCAAAAAGGGCAAGACGGTGCAGCAGCCGGTGTATTCGTACATCTCCTGCAGCCGTTCCAAGACCGAGACCGTAACGGTGACTCCGGCCGACGTCATCATCATCGAGGGCATCCTCATCTTCACGAACAAGAAGCTCCGCGACCAGATGGACATCAAGATTTTCGTGGATGCCGACGACGACGACCGCCTCATGCGCGTCATGGCCCGCGACATCCGCGAGCGCGGCAAGAATGTGGAATGGGTCATCGAGCGCTATTCCCGCACGGTGAAGCCCATGTACCTCCAGTTCATCGAGCCCAGCAAGCGCTTTGCCGACATCATCATCCCCCAGGGCGGCCATAACACCGTGGGTATCAGCGTCATAATCAACACGGTAGAGAAGGCTCTCGCAGAAAGCAAGTAATGAAACGCCTCCCCAGGGAAGACCGCGCAGGATTGTACACTACCATAATAATTCATCTGGTGGTGCTCATTATCCTGCTCGCGAGTCAGCTCGGGGTGCAGCTTTCGCGTGAAAACACTTTCGTGCTCGACTTTACCAAGGCCGAGCAGATGGAAAAGCTCCAGCAGCAGCTGGAGTTCGAAAAGAGCGTCAACGAACGCCTGAACGAGCTTCTCTCCGAAGGCGGCAACCAATACATACGCAACGTAACGGTGGACCGTTCCGCCTTGAGGGACGACCGCAATTCCGCAGAGGATGCCAAAAAGCTCTATGAAGACGCCGCGAGGCTCCAGGAGGAGCTGGACAAGGGTTTCGAAGCTCCGAAGGAGCCCGATGAGTTCGCCGCCGTAAACACCGACAAGCCCTCCAAAGACACGAAAAAGGAGGAGAGCCACTACTCCGGTCCGTCCGTGCTCGAGTGGTCGCTCGAAGGGAGGAAGGCTTCCGTGCTGAAGGTCCCTGCCTATCTGGGGTACGGTGCCGGCCTGGTGAAAGTCATCATCGGGGTCGACCCCCAGGGGACCGTGCGCACCGTCAAGATTGACGAGGCCGCCTCTTCCGGCGATCAGTCGCTCCGCAATTATGCTATCAGGGCCGCCAGGACGTCGAAGTTCAGTTCGTCCGCCTCGGCCCCTTCCATGCAATCGGGATACATAATCTATCAATTCATAGCCCAGTGAAAGTCAAAATCGTAAACCACAGCCGCTTTCCCGCCCCGGCATACGCCACTGAAGCCTCCGCAGGCATGGATCTCCACGCCAATATCGACGAGCCCATTGTGCTCGGAAGTCTCGACCGCGCTCTCGTTCCGACCGGCATCTTCATTGAACTTCCCGTGGGTTACGAGGCCCAGATACGCCCGCGCAGCGGTCTCGCCACCAAACGCGGCATCACGGTGGCCAACGCCCCCGGGACGGTCGACGCCGATTTCCGCGGCGAGGTGCGGGTGTCGCTGGTGAACATCAGCAAGGAGCCTTTTACCGTCGAACCCGGCGAGCGCATAGCGCAGATGGTTGTGGCCCGCCACGAGCATGTGGAATGGGAAGAGGTGGAGGAACTGTCCGAGACGGCCCGCGGCACCGGCGGCTGGGGCTCGACGGGGAAGAAGTAGGGAGTTGTTATGCCCTGCCTTGCTCTTTTTGCCGTACTTTCGCACAAAGTCCCTTAGTTGGAAGGTCGATATTCACCTTCCGCACCGCAGATTTTTCTGTTTCTAAAGGATTATAAAAAAAGATTTTCCGTTTCCGGAGCAAATTGGAGAAGTTCATTTTTCTGTTTAAATTTGTGCATACGTTCGAGCAGTTGCCTGCCGGCATCAGGGAAGACGAGCTACTGGGGATGCTTGCCGGAGCGGCAGAGTTCGCGAACATGTCGGTACTGCAAAAAGAAGAATACGATAAAGCCATGAAAGACGAATTCGCCAGACTTGTAGAAAACAATTACGCCTGGAGCCAGGGGAAGGAGGAAGGGCATGCAGAAGGCGAAAAGAAGGCCAAACTCGAGACCGCCCGGAACCTTCTGAAACTCGGTGTGCCGATGGAAACTGTCGTAAAGGCAACCGGCATCCCGGAGGAGGAACTGGCGCAATCGAACGAACAGTGAGACCAAGAACAGTACTAATCGCTGTAATCTCCCTGCTCCCGCTGCTTTCCTGCGGGAACAGGAAGATTTCCGTGCAGCTGAACGACATCGAGTCCTACATCCAGGAGCGTCCGGACAGCGCGTTGGCCGCAATCGAGGCTGTTGATACCAATCGCTTGAATACCAGGGTTTTGGCAGCACAATACTCCCTGCTGCATGCCATGGTGCTCGACAAGAATTACATCGACACGACTGATCTTTCAATCATTGAACCGGCCGTTAATTATTATATGATGCACGGTAGTGCAGACCGGAAGATGAAAGCCTTGTATTATCGGGGAAGAATCTACTATAATAGTGAGAATTACATCAATGCGTTCCTTGATTATATAAAGGCAAGCGAGTATTTAGACGATTGCGATGATTACTACAAAGCATTGCTTTACTCTGCTTTTTCTTCAGCGGAAAACAGGACATATGATTATGAAGAAGCCATAAGATATTCCGAAATGGCGCGCGAATTATTCAATCAAATGGGATTGGATAATTACGCTAATAATATTACGAGCAATATGGCCCGGAATTATGCAAATTTGGGCCAATACGGCAAGGCGGACTCCCTGTTTTCCGTCCTGCTTTCTTCCCCGGATGCAAGAAACGACATAAATGCATTTGCCGGAACAGAGAGCAGTTACGCGTATATGCTTACATCGGCTACAAATCCGGACTATGAGAAGGCAAGAAAGTTTTTTGAAGACGCACTTGAATTGGCCGGAAGACTTAATACTGCCAGCCAATGGGGAGCATATGCAAAGACACTGGCAGCAACCGGAGACAGCCAATCCGCATATGATATTTTAGAAAAGCTTAAGGATGATTATGAATATGAGTACACCTATTGGTTGAGCCAGGTGCAATCAGTTTCCGGCAATATGCCTGAGGCATTCAGTAATCTTGAGAAGGCCATTTCTTATAGTAATGAGCTGATTTTTAATGCGTTTGAAAGGTCTTCATCAAAAGTGAGGAGTTCATATTATGAAGATCAGAACAGTCTGTTGAAGTTGAAAACCGAACAGCTAAAGCTATGGATACTGGTACTGGCATTATCATCCATAATAGTCATACTGTTCTTCTTCCTGATTATTCGCCACAGACATAGGAAGGCAGAAGAAGAAAAGAATCGCCTATTAGAAATTGCCGAGACGGCAAGAACACAAGTCAACAGCCTTAAGGTCCAATATGAAAAAGAAAAAGCTTCAGTTCAGGAGGAATTTCTCAACTTGTATAAGGATCAGTTCCATTATTTCAATACGATAGGAGAAGCGGTACTCGAAGCAAATAAAAAGAAGAGCAAGGATTCACCGGGGATTGTTTATCGGAAGGCAAAGCAGATGGTGGAAGAAATATATAAAGATGATGTCGGTTCTGGCAAGTTTGAATCCCTGTTGGACGATAATATGCATGACATCATGACTCTCTTCCATGAAGATTTCCCCGATTTGTCAAAGATGGACTATAAGTTTGCAAGCTACCTGTTCGCCGGTTTCAGCATGAAACTTATTTGCATGATTATGAATTTTCAGTCCATCGAGGCAGGATATATGAGAAAGTCCCGTTTCAGGAAAATGATTGCGGAGTCGAAGTCTACACATAAGGATTTTTATCTTTATGTTATTGGTTAACCGCTGATTATTAATGAGTTAGACCGCTTATCGCACACATTATCGGCTGGCTAATCTACTGATTGTCAGTAAGTTATCCTCGGTTTTGTTAGACTCGATTATCTAACAAGTCGCAAACTCGGCCCTACAGGTGCCTGTGGGGCTGTTTTTCGAATGTCAATTGTTAAACCCAAAATTTGGATTATCGTTTTTTTTCTGGGTAACTTTGTAGAAATCAAAGAAAGACAACAGCGCCATGAAGACAATTAGCTTTAAACGGGTGTATGCATTTCTTGTAACAGCCTGCTTGTTTATTCTTCCAAGCATGAATGCACGTGCTCAAAGCATTCCCATTCCTTTGGGAGATCCTTCTCCTGGGTATAATGACCCCCGTTCACCTGCACTTGTCCCTATTTCGGCAAGTTATGTGGAGTCATCATCCTGCATTCTTGTCAATTTTAAGTACGATTTGGGAGAGGTGGATTATGAACTTGTCAATCTCTCGACAAGCGGTACGGCATACGGAACAATTGATTCGGATTCCGGCTCCCAGATTATCATGATGTCGGGAGACGCAGGCTATTACTCCATAACCTTCACCCTCTCCTCCGGAACCCAGTATTACGGGGAGTTTGAAATATCAAGTATATAATGAGACTCCTTTACACCGCATTTATGGCTGTTGTACAGACCGCTCCTTTTTGCAAACTTGTAACACATTGTAAATCAACAGGTCCCAAACGGCACTGTACAGACTAACAAAGAACCACTGGAGGATTTATATGTTATCTTTGTGTGGAAAGAGCCAAGTTACTGAACTGTTACCAAATTGAAACAACACAATAAACAAACTATTGTTTTTATCTTTATTCACCTTTAAACATTTTCATCATGAAAAAGAAAACCATTCTTCTTGTAGCAGCCTTGCTCTCACTGGCTGGAGCACTTTGTACAATCCCGGCATTTGCCGATGGCCCGGATCCCTCAGATCCTGGCATGCAAATAACATGTTACTGCAAAAAGTTTGTCTCATCTACCTGCTCCGCGAGGCATAATGGCAATGTTTGCGCTCAGGGCTACAACATCCAATGTAATGTGTACGACGGCAACTGCAGATAATGAAAACTTATTATCTTTCTTTACTTTTTTCAGGATTGCTGCTGTTCTCTTGCAGCAATCCTGAAAATACATTTTCTGCGGCAAAAACGGTAAATAAGGAACCTGAGACTGCATTTACGGAACTGAAACTGGATAACCTGCAGTTGGATTCCGTATACTGTTCATACACAGGGGTATCATCCCTTGATGAATCCGGGAGAATCATCTATTATGATAAATACTTCAATTTCGTTTACACCTTCGACGAGAACGGAAAGCTCATTGAGAAGGCCATAGGCAAGGGCAGGGGCCCTGGAGAAACTACAATAGGACAAGGCGCAGATGCCGTTTTCTCAACTTCCGGTGAAATGGCCCTGATTGGAAGCACGCTGGATTTCGATTATTTCCGGAGCGACATGAAGACGCATGAGTATTTCAGCATGTACGCCAGCTACAATCACAACTCCACAGCTCCCGATAATTTCGACACATATACCTATCAATGGGATTATTTTGTCGGGAGACTTCGTGATGATATCCTATATATCGCAGCTATTTCTGACAGGGACGAATTCAGCTATTTCACCACACCCGACGATTACCTGCGTACCAGCTACCGCATCGGACGCATCGACCTTATAAAGAAGGAAAACATGTCAATGCTGGTCAAGGGATTCCCGGAATTATACATCCAGCATCCCGACAAATACAGTTCCTTCCAAAACTCGTTTTTCGACATATCCGACGATGACAGGTTATATCTTGGATTTGAGTCGGATCCGCATCTTTACGAATGCGACAAGGATGGAAAGCCCATATACTCTTTCGGACTTGCGGGAAGAGATATTCAGAACGATTATATTCCAGGCCTGAGCTTTGATGACGATTCCAATTATTACCTGAAGAACAGGGAAGAAAAGGGATACTATTCATGGCTGGAATACATAGACGAAACGGGAATGCTGTTCCGTTCCTATGTCAAAGGAAAGGATGCACAAACCGACGGCCTGCAGATCTACAGGAGCGACAAAACAATGATTGCAGATGTGGACGTTCCCAAAGGTTTTAAGGTTCTGGGGTATATCAAGCCCTACTATTACTCACAGGTATCGGAAGACGCCGAGCAACGCAAATTGTCCATTTACAGGTTTAAATTATGAAGAACAAGTCGTGGCAGAACATAGTTCTTTGGGCGATTTTGATTCTGTCTGTCGCATGGATAGTATTTTTTCTGGCGAGTCGTAGACAGCATAACGGAGAAACTAACAATCCAGATTCCTTCCGGCAGGACAGCGTGCGGATTACCACATTAACTATTGACAATCCGAGCGTTGATTTCGGAAGAGTGAGCCAAGACACTCTGCTGAAAGCAGACATAACAGTTAAGAACACGGGGAATGCGGATTTATACATTTTTTCGTTGACATCAGACTGCACATGTACGATGTCCGATATAAGCAGCCGATTCGCTCGGCCAGAGGAAGAGTTGACGATACATATTGAAATCGACACAAAAAACAAATACGGGAGCAATACAGCCAGAACTACTTTTGAGGCAAATACGGAAGAGAAAATATATATTATTAAACTACAATATCAGGTCAAGCAATAACAACGATAACAATTGTACATACCTGAACTCGGAAGATTATCCGGGTTTTTCGAGTATATGAAAAAAGGAGGATAATTGGATATTCCGTTATTATTTGATATTTTTGTATATACTTACCCCTAATGTCATATGAAACACTTGATTCCCTTATTCACCCTCCTTTGTTTGTTACTGGCATCCTGTGAAAGGAAGGTTGAAATGAAATTCCCGCCGCTCGACAACGTGTATGACAGGTTCGGTAAAGTGGAAGGTTATTCAATAAGCAGGGACAAGCCGAAAATGGTCACATACTACAAGTCTCGCGGTTGGGAGATTTTTCATCAAAGGCCAGGAGAAATGGAAGACAGGATAAGAAGGAATCCCGGATGGCAGTTCGTCTTCATAGTGGACGGGTCGCCTGTACGGACTACAGCAACATGATAACCGAGTTCAAAAAATGGGGCGGCCGCTACTGAAATCATTGTGCATCGTTCCGGTGCTTGCCGATGGCATACGACGAGGCTCTTTTTTCACCGCATTTTTGACTGCTGTACAGACTGCACTTTTTGGGGAGCCCATAACACATTATAAATCAATAAGTCCCAAACGGCACTGTACAGACTGACAAAGAACCACCGGAGGATTTTTGTATTATATTTGTGCAGTAATGACCTGTTTGGATATGATTAGTTCGTACCTGATAAATAAACTGATTCCCATGGCGGCAAATCCAACATATAATTAACTTACGCTTATTCGAAATACGACTTATATGATCAAGTTATTCTTTTCCCGTAGTTTTACATTTCTGGCAGTCACTTTACTTTTAACCTGCTGTGGTGTCAATAACGAGAAATCCGGTTTCAAGAAACCGGTATTCCCAGTAAAAGAGAATGCCGAGTTCACTGTAATTTCCGATGAACTTATCGGAATCAATGTTATCAACGATTTGTTTTGCGGCGACAATTGGATTTGCGTCTACGCCTACGACGCTGAAAATCAATGTTATATTCATTTGTTCGACAAGTCGGGGGAGAAACTGTTCTCCGCCCTCAGGTCAGGGCGTGGCCCCAATGAGATTAAGTTTCCTTCGACATCTTCATACAACAGCGAATCTGCCACGCTGGACATTTTTGATGCAATCGCATCAAAGAATATTACAGTGCACATTGATTCCTTGCTGCTGTCGGATGGGAAACACGGCATATCCAGTATCAACGAACTTGACTCCTACCCCGAGAAAATCAAGATTTGGCCGGGGCACAGGCTCGAAGGCAGGGCGGAAAGAAAAGACGGTCAAAAGAGGCTCACTCTCCTGAATGATTTTGGCGACACTCTTTCAACTTATGACAGTTTTCCGGAGATAGAGAATAAAGCTCTTCTTCCCAGGTTGTATACTTGGTTCTCGGGGTTCGAGTTGAGTCCGGACCATACAAGACTAGCGACGACAAGCAGCGCCGGCGAGATTCTTGAAACCTTCTCCTTGGGAGAGCAGATATCCAGTCTTGCCATAGGTTATTTCATTGAACCTGATGTCGACCTTAAAGAAGGCTATTTCCCATTTGACTACAACGAACGGAGCGTTTACGGTTTTAGCGATTTGTTTGTGGACAATTCCTTGATATACACGGCTCATGACGACGTAACGCCGGTACGGTCGAACAAGAAAGGCAATCACAAGGTAGCCATATATGACTGGAATTGCAACCCGGTAAAAGAAATCCAGACGGATTACAGAATTGAACGTATATGCGTTGAAAGCGATTCGGACAAGATGTTCGCTGTAGTGAGAGACAATGATTCAAGTACATATTTGGCCCATATAAAGTTGAATATCAGCAAGTGATTACCATCATGAATAATCTCACGAAAGCATTGTTAATCGTTCCGGCACTTGCCGCATCCGTACTGTTCCAGGGCTGTTCCGTGAAAAAGAGCGAAGGCGCGGTGCAGTTCAACGACACCATGTCCGTCAGGGCGCTGGCGGAGCAGGTATCCGGTATAGAAATCCTGCCGCTTGAGGCCGACGAATCGCACATGACAGGCTCGATTGTGGAGCTGCACCTTATCGGCGATTCGTTTCTTTTAGTGGACAAGATAAACACGCGCATATACCGTTACTCTCAGGACGGAAAGTTCCTGTGCGAAATCGGCCGCCAGGGGAATGGTCCGGGAGAATACGTGAACGTGGGCAACATTCAGGTGAAGGACGGCTGCATCAACGTATTCTCACGTTCTTCGAAACTGCTGAAATACTCGTTATCCGGAGAGTTCCTGGAAGCCCTTGAATTCGACGACCTGGGAGGCCAGTCCTATGAAACCGGCGAAGGAATCCTGACATATTACGGATATGGCTCCGGGCGTGGCAACCGCCTCGGACTGGTATCGGACAAGGGTACTGCATATATGCTGCCCTCAAGCGAAAAGGTCCTCAACACGGATTCACGCTCACCCATCTTTTCCGAAGGGAAAGACTGCATCCTCTTCACCGACACCTACAGCAACACGGTAAAATCCTTCCGGGAAGGGGAGGTTTCCACATACCTTGCCTTCGATTTGGGGAAATACGCCATTCCCGAAGACTTCTTCAAGCATGACGATTCCTTCGCCGCAATGGAGACTCTGATGTCGGGAACATACGCCCTCGTGGAGAATTATCAGGAAGACGGTGACAGCAAACTGGTGAACGTCAAGGTGCAGGCTCCGGGAAAGAAGGCGGAAGAACACCTCGGCCTCTTCAGGAAAGGGGCATGGAAATGGTTCTCGGCCGGCGAACTCGGGGTTTCTCCCCTCGCCGGAGGAATACAGGCAATAAAGGGAGACTCACTGTATTGCACGATGGACCCCTACCTTCTCAAGAACTTCCCGAAGGAGCTCCTGCCCTTCCTCGCGGACAAAAACACCCTCAGCTCAATCCCCGAAGACGGGAATACTGTAATAGCAATCGTCAAATTGAAATAAATCTCCCGGGCAGCCGATATGAACAGACGGATTATCCAACGGTTTCTGCTTGCAGGCCTGCTTCTCACTGGCCTGCAGGCGCACGCGCAGGAAACACGCATGACGCTCGACGAAGCCGTAGCCATAGCCAGGGCCAGGTCCGTCCCCGCGCTTGAAGCCCGGTCCGCGTTCATTTCGAGCTACTGGGCTTACCGTTCATACAGGGCGAGCATGCTCCCTTCGTTGAGCATCTACGGCGACCTCGGCCAGTTCAACCGCAATCTCACACGCCTCCAGAATTACAACACGGGCGAATATGTCTACACCCGCACCAACAACATGACCAACAGCATGGGGCTGGCCATAAGCCAGAACATTGCCCTGACCGGAGGCACGGTGCGGCTGTTTTCCGACCTGTCGCGGATAGACCAGTTCGGCGACAATCCCTACAGCACCTGGTACTCCCAGCCTCTCACCCTTTACTACAGCCAGCCTATCTTCTCCTACAACCAGTTCAAATGGAACAGGCTGATCGAGCCGAAGCAGTATGAAAAGGCGAAGCGCATATACCTTGAGGCCATGGAAGACGTCACCGTGAATACGGTCAAATACTATTTCGCCCTCATGATGGCCCGGAAGAATTACGACATCGCCCGTTCCAACTACGAGAATACCTCCAGGATGCACGAAATAGCAGAGCAGAGGCTTGCGACCGGAAGCGTAACGCGCGACGAGTGCCTGCAGCTGGAGCTGCGCATGCTGAGCGACAGCATAGCGATAAACGAAAACGAGACCGCCGTACGCGAGGCGATGATGGCCCTGAGTTCCCAGCTCGGGCTTGACGGGCCGGAAACGCTTGAGCCGGCGAGTTCCGCGGATTTGCCGGCCATCACCATGGATTACGACATGGTAATGGACAAGGCCTGGAACAACTCTTCCTTCAGCCTCGACAACGACATCAAACTGCTCGACGCCAAATCGGCCATAGCGAAGGCTAAGGCCAACAGGGGTATCACGATGGCGCTGAACGCCACCTTCGGTCTTTCGCAGACCGGAACGGGATTCCGCGACGCCTTTTCCAGCCCGCTCGACCAGGAAGTGGTAGGCCTTACCTTCACGATTCCCATTTTCGACTGGGGCATGGGCAAGGGGCGCGTAAAGGAAGCCGAAGCCCATGAAGAGGCCGTCAAGGCCCAGATAACCCAGGCCGAGAACGACTACCGAAGGAGCGTTTTCTCAGCCGTGGGGCAGTTCAACAAGCAGCGCGGCCAGTGCATTGTGTCGGAAAGGGCGGCGCGCATCGCGCAGGAGCGGTATTCGCTTACCATGGACAAGTTCCGGGCCGGCTCCGCTTCCGTAACCGACCTCAACACCGCCCAGAGCGAGAACGATGCGGCGGCAGTCAAATACATAACCGACCTTTCCAATTTCTGGAACTATTACTACGCCCTCCGGAAACTCACCCTGTACGATTTCCTGGAAGGACACGACATAGACGTCGACTTTGAAAACATGACAGAATAAGCCCATGAGGACACAAATACACACATTGCTGGCCGCCATGGCCCTGCTGGCCGCATGCGGGCAGAACAAAACCTCCGACAATGACGATTCCCGCCTGATTCCCTCCCCCGAAATAAACAAGGTGGAGGTGATGCCGCTGCAGCGGACGACTTTCCACAGCCAGCTGTCTTCCAACGGCAAGGTATCGGCCAGGGCCAGGGCCGAGCTTTCTTTCCGTACCCAGGGAGTGCTCACGGCCGTGAATGCGCGCAACGGCGAGCATGTCCGCAAGGGCCAGCTCATAGCGGCCATAGACGCAACCGCCCAGGCCCTGGCCCTGCAAAGCGCGAAATCGGCGATGGACAAGGCAAATCTTGATTTGCAGGACGTCCTCATAGGGCAGGGTTACCGGCCCGGCGACACTGTAACGATTCCCGACGCAGTGATGAAAATGGCAAGGATACGCTCCGGCTACGACGCAGCCGAAATCGCCCTTCGCAAGGCGCAGTACGATCTCGAAGGATGCAGCCTTACGGCCCCGTTCCAGGGGAAGATAGCCGACCTGAAACTGGGAAAGCATGCCGCCACCACTTCAGATCCCTTCTGCACCCTGATTGACGACAGCACCATGGAAGCGACTTTTTCCGTCATGGAATCGGAGTATCACCTGCTTCAAAAGGGGTTGCAGGTACAGGTTGAGCCGTTTTTCGGGGAAGGGCACAGGCTGGGCGGCATCATTACCGCCATCAATCCCGCGGTGGACAGGAACGGCCAGATAAGCGTTACGGCATCTGTCCGCAACGACGGCACCCTCGTGGACGGAATGAACGTCCGTGTGCTGGTAGAGAAGGACATACCGGGGCAGCTGGTGGTTCCCCGCAGCGCCGTGGTCATCCGCGACAACATGAACGTCCTCTTCCGCTACAGCGGAGGCAAGGCACAATGGACCTACGTGAACATCCTGCATTCCAGCGGAGATTCCTACTCCGTAGAAGCCAATGCCGACAGGGCCGCCGAACTCTCTCCCGGCGACACCGTGATAGTCTCCGGCAACCTCAACCTCGCCGACGGCTCGCAGGTAAAGCCTGTCAAATAATAAACCATGCTCAAACGCCTGCTGGACAGACCGATAACGGTGACGATGGCCCTGCTGGTGGCCGTGGTCCTGGGAGTAGTGGCGATGCGCCTGCTTCCGGTAGGGCTCATTCCCGACGTGGACATACCTTACATCACAGTGCAGGTGACCGCCCCGGAGCTTTCGGCACGCGAACTCGACCGCACCGTGCTGAGGCCCCTGCGCTCCCAGCTCATCCAGATGCAGGACATGGAAGACATACGCAGCGAAGCCCGCGACGGAAGCGGCACCATAAGCCTCTCCTTCACCCAGGGCAGCGATATCGGCTACCTCTTCATCGAAGCAAACGAGAAGGTCGACAGGAGCATGTCTTCACTCGGGAACATAGCCCGTCCGCGGGTGCTGAAGTCGACTGCATCGGACATTCCCGCATTCTACCTGAACCTCACGCTCAAGGATGGCGGAGGCGACCGTTTCCGGGAACTGAGCAGTTTTGCCCTCGAGGTGGCGTCCAGGCGCATCGAACAGCTGGAAAGCGTCGCCATGGTCGACCTGAGCGGCTGCACTCAGGACGAAATCCTCATAGTTCCGGACGGGGAGAAACTCCTTGCGGCCGGAATCTCCAGGAGCGATTTCGAGCAGGCCGTCACCGCCGCCAACCTGCAGTTCGGCAGCCTTTCCATCCGCGACGGGGAATACCGCTACAGCGTCAAGTTCCGCTCCTTTGCCGGGAGCGCTTCCGACATAGCGGACATCTACCTGAACTGCAACGGAAGGCTCCTGCAGATTAAGGATATTGCCACGGTGACGGAGCAGGCGCAGAAAAGGACCGGCTTCGTGCGCTCCGACGGGAAGGACGCCGTCACGATGGCCGTCATAAAACAGAACGACGCCCGCATGGCGGACCTGCACAGGGGCATGGACGACCTGCTGAAACAGTTCGCCGCCGACTATCCCGAAGTGGAATTCACGCTCACCCGCGACCAGACCACGCTGCTGGAGTTCTCCGTGAACAATCTCCTCATGAACATCATCCTGGGCGTGCTGCTCGCATGCATCGTGATATTCCTCTTCATGAAGGACTTCCGCTCCCCCGCCCTGGTGGCGCTCACCATGCCGGCTGCGCTCATAATATCGATGCTCGTCTTCTACGCTGCGGGCATCTCCATCAATATCATCTCCCTGTCGGGCCTGATACTCGGAGTGGGCATGATGACGGACAACACCGTGGTGCTCATCGACAACATCACGGCCCGCTGGCAGCGCGGCGAAGGGCTCAGGGACGCGGTGCTGCGCGGCACTTCTGAAGTGGCGGGGCCGATGCTCAGTTCGCTGCTTACCACGGTGGCGGTATTCCTGCCCCTCATCTTCCTCAGCGGCACCGCGGGGGCGATGTTCCACGACCAGGCCATAGCCATCACCACGGTTCTCATCTGTTCATATTTTGTTACCATAACGGTAATTCCCGTCTACTACCACTGGTGGTACAGGAAAGACAGGGAGTTCCGCCCCAGCAGGATGCTGCGGAGATTCTCGACGGACGGGATTGTCTCTGCATACGAACGCGCTGAAGCCTGGCTTTTCCGCCGTCCTTGGGTTGGCTGGACCGTTTTCGGGCTGTCCGCCGCGGGCCTTGCCGTGTGCCTGGCTTTCATGCCGCGCGAACGGCTGCCTGAAATGACCTACAGCGATGCGCTGCTTTCGGTGGACTGGAACGCCCAGCTTACCGCGGAGACGAACGGGGAACGTGTGGCGGAACTGGAAGCCCTGATGAGGGAAGGCGGCGCCACGCAGGTGACCGGGATGGTCGGGGAACAGCAGTTCGTCCTGAGCCACAGCGGAGAGAGCACCCAGTCGCAGGCCGTTGTCTATTTCAAATGTCCCGATGCGAAGAGCCTCCGGAAACTTGAGGGTATCCTTCTCACGTATATTTCAGATACTTATCCATACGCAGTGGCCGGCATCGGCCCGTCCGGAAACATTTTCGATGCCGTGTTCGCCGAACGCCAGGCGACGCTCGAGGCAAGGCTCAGGCCGGTATCCGTCCCCGAACTCCAAACCGACAGGGTTCAGGCCACGGTAGCCTCCATTTCAAAGGCACTCCCTGCAGCCGGCGTGCCGGACGTGGTCACGAAACGGGACCTGCTGTACGTAGCGGACCCTGAACTCATGGCGCTTTACGGTATTTCCTACGGAGAATTGCTGGGCGTGCTCCGGAACGCGCTCAACGGCAACCGCATTTTTTCCATCGTAAGCGGAAACAACTCCGTCCCGGTTGTCATAGGCTCGGGGCGGCAGGAAGCGCTCGCGGACATTCTCGAAAACACCTCCGTCAGGAAAGAAGACAGGGAAATCCCGGTCCGCGCCCTCATGCGCGCCACCTACGACGAAGATCTCGCGCAGATTGTCGCCGGCGTTGAAGGAAACTACTATCCGGTCGAACTGGACATCCCCGGGAATGAGGTTCCCGGAGCCATGAAAACAATCAGGGAGACACTCCGGGAAAGCGGAGACTTCGAGGCTTCCTTCGCCGGGGCATGGTTCTCGAACCGCAAAATGACGAGGGAACTGCTGCTGGTGCTCCTGGTGGCGCTCATTCTCCTCTACCTCATCCTCGCGTCACAGTTCGAATCGCTCCTGCAGCCTTTCATAGTGCTGTCGGAGGTGGTCATCGACATCTTCTTCTCGCTGCTCATCCTCTGGGCGTGCGGCGTCAGCGTCAACATCATGTCCCTGACGGGCCTCGTGGTCATCAGCGGCATAGTCATCAACGACTCCATCCTGAAGATAGACACGATAAACCGCCTGCGCAGGGAAGGCATGGCGCTCGACCATGCGGTAATGGAAGCTGGCGTGCGTCGTTTCAAGGCCATAGTGATGACTTCCCTGACCACCATCCTGGCCGTCCTGCCCTCGATGCGGCGCGGCAGCATGGGCGCGGACCTGCAATTCCCCCTGAACCTCGTCGTAGTGACGGGCATGGTGGTCGGAACCATAGTGAGCCTCTTCTTCGTTCCCATGCTCTACAGGGAGATATACCGGCGCAAGGAGCGCAGATAAGCCATGAAACGCCTCCCCGCCTTCACCGTCCTGCTGCTCATGACCGCGCTTGCCGTGGCGGGTATCGCCTGCATACCGGCCCTCAACGTGCAGTATGCCCCTTCGGTCAGGGAGAATTCAATCACCGTCTCATGGTCGTGGCCGGACGTGCCGGCAAGGGTCGTGGAGGCCGAAGTCACCAGCAAGGTCGAAGGGGTGCTGTCATCCCTGGGCGGCTGCACCGGCATCACCTCCGATTCATACCTTGGAAGGGGGACCGTGACCGTTTCCTTCCGCAAAAAAACGGACATGGCGGCGGCGAGGTTCGAAACCGCCGCAGCCATACGCAACCTCTATCCGTCTTTACCGGCAGGTGTCACCTACCCCAATATTTCCCTCAGCACCTCCGGCACGCGCACGGGGCGTCCCGCAGTCAGTTTCATGGTGAAGAGTTCCCTGCCCTCCGAAGAGATACTCCGCTTCGTGGAATCCCGCGTCCTCGGCCCCCTTTCCACCGTCGACGGCGTAGGGCGCGTGTCCCTTCAGGGTGCTACACCCTTCGAGCTGGAGATAACCTTTGACGCTCCCAAGGCTGCGGCGCTCGGCATCTCCGCCCCCGAAATAGTATCCGCCTGGAGCGAGGCGATGTCCACGGAGAACGCCGGATTCGTGCAGACGGAGGACGGCACCGCCAACCTGAAGGTGCAGCAGAAGCAGACCGGAAGTATCGGGGATGTCGTAATCACAAGGGCCGGAGACCGCATCATACACCTGCGCGACATCGCCACCTGGCAGTACAAGGAGGCGGCGCCAACTTCTTACTACCGCCTCAACGGCCTGAACACCATACAGATAAGGACCTATACCGAGGCGAACACCAACCTCCTGAAGGTGGCATCCGCAATCAAGGAGAAGATGGAGGAACTGAAGGCCGGCTTCCCGCCGGAGATTTCGTGCACCGTCAGTTACGATTCCTCCGAATACATGGCGAAGGAGCTGGACAAGATTTATTTCCGCACCGCCCTGTGCATCCTGATACTCCTGGTCTTCGTCTTTCTCGTCAACAGGTCGTGGCGATATCTGCTCATCATCTCCGCAACCCTTGCCGTGGATATTCTGGTTGCGATGGCGCTCTACGCCCTCTTCGGGCTGGACATACACATCTATACGCTTGCGGGCATAACCGTTTCGCTCGGCATCATCATAGACACCTCCATCGTGATGACGGACCACTACTCCTACTACCGCAACCGGAGCGTGATGCCGGCACTCATCGGTGCCACCGCCACGACCATAGGAGCCCTCGTAACAGTGTTGCTTCTCCCCGAACAGGACAAGCGCAACCTGGTGGATTTCAGCATGGTTATAATCATCAACCTGACTGTGGCGCTGGTTACCGCGTGGCTGTTCATCCCCTCCCTGCTCGACAAGTATCCGCTGAAAAGAAGCAGCTACAGCCTGTCATCGCGAAGGCTCAGGCGCGTCGTGCGGTGGAACCGCCGCTATGCCCGCTACATAGACTGGGGCCGCCGGCATAAATGGGTGTACGCCGTGGCCATCGTGGCAGCCTTCGGCATCCCCCTGTGCGCCCTCCCGAAAGAGGTGGCCAAGGACAAGGCGCCGGAGGAACGGAACATTTTCGAGAAAGGCTACAACGCAGTCATGGCCTGGAAGCCGTACTCCAACAACAGGAACAAGATTGACGGCATCCTCGGCACCTCTTTCGCGCTTTTCCACAAGGCCACGGAACGGTCGGATTTCTACCGCGAGCCGGGGCGGGACGTGCTTTACATAGCCGCCGGCATGCCTGAAGGGAACAGCGTAGCGCAGCTGAACGAAGTGGTGAAGTCCATGGAGAACTACCTGGCAGGATTCCCCCAGATAGAATCGTTCTCAACCGAGATTTCCTCGTACAGCTATGCACTTATCGAGGTCCGCTTCAAACCGGAGTGGGAAGACACCGGCTTCCCCGCCGAACTCAAATCGCGGGCGACCTCGATGGCCATGAACTTCGGCGGAGCGAACTGGAGGGTATGGGGCATCAACGACTCGTACTTCAACAACAACGTGGTGTTCAATTACAAAAGCAACGGCATAGAACTGAGGGGATACAACTACGACCGCCTGGCGGACTATGCCGACACCCTGCTGGAAAGGCTGTCACGCAACAGGAGGGTGCAGAGGCCGGAAATGGTCTCCGCAAGCGGTTCACTGGGATTGAACGAATACTCGATAGACTACGACTTCGCACAGATGGCGGCGCTCGGGGTCAGCCCGCACGCCTATTATTCGAAACTGTATTCCATGCTGTACGACACTCCTATGGAAAGCGTCGTGATAGACGGCCATTCCACGCCGGTGCGGCTCCGCTCCTCCGACGCCGACCGCTTCGACCTCTGGCATGTGGAGAACGAGCAGGTGGCGGTCGACAGTTCGCACTCGGTGAAGCTGGCAGGGATAGGTTCGGTCACGAAGAAGCGCACGGGCATCTCCGTCCACAAGGAGGACCAGTCCTATGTCATAAGTGTCGGATATGATTTCCTCGGTTCGCATGAACTCGTGACAAAGCTGCAGGAGCAGGAAGTGGACTACATGAACGCGCACGTGCTTCCCGTAGGGTATAAAGCCAGCCCCAGGGACAGGGGCTGGGACTCCGGCAAGAAGAACAGGTACGCTTGGCTCATCCTCCTTGTAATCCTGATAATCTACGTTATCTGCTCGATGCTCTTCGAGTCGCTGCGGCTCCCGTTCGCCGTAATTCTTATGATACCCGTGTCGTTCATAGGGGTTTTCCTGATATTCGGGCTTACGGACTTCACTTTCGACCAGGGAGGCTTCGCGGCTTTCGTAATGCTAGCGGGAATCGTGGTGAACGCGGGCATCTATCTCCTGAATGCCTGGCAGAACAACGGGCACAATTATGTGAAAGCCTTCAATCACAAGATAGGAGCGATTTCCCTCACTGTCATTTCCACGGTCCTCGGGCTCATTCCGTTCCTCTTCGACGGGCCGAAGGAGGTATTCTGGTTCTCCTTCGCGGTAGGCACGATTGCCGGGCTCGTCTTCTCGATGCTCGCGCTGGTGTTCGTGCTGCCGGTGTTCGTGAAGCAGGGAGATGGCAGCAAGTGAGGCTGCGCCTCCTTTTTTAGGCAAAGCCCTGTCTCTCCAGGGATTTGGCCCTTCGGGCCATTTCCCTGGCTATCCGCAAGCAATCAGTCAGCAAGTGAGGCAATGCCTCTTTTTTAGGCAAAGCCCTGTCTCTCCAGGGATTTGGCCCTTCAGGCCATTTCCCTGGCTATCCGCAAGCAATCAGTCAGCAAGTGAGGCTGCGCCTCCTTTTTCATCTGAGCCAATGCATGCAAAAGCTAGCTTTGTCTCTCCAGGGATTTGGCCCTTCGGGCCACATCCCGGCCCCGCTCGCCGCGGGGCCCTTGCAAGCCAAAAGAAAAGCCACTTTCAGAGCAAGCTCTGCAGTGGCTTTTCTTGGCTTGCGGAGAGACAGGGATTCGAACCCTGGAGCCCCTTACGGGACAACCGGTTTTCGAGACCGGCGCATTAGACCACTCTGCCATCTCTCCTGATGGGGCTGCAAATATACGAAAATTATTCTTTCATTGCAGCCTGGAAAACATTGTCGGTTGCGAGATAGAGGTGATAAAAAGCGTCTTCGCCGAGTTTGGAGTAACGGCCGACGAGGGCCTGCACCTGGGTCATCATGTATTTGCGCTCGGCGGCCCATTCGGCCTGGGAGGCGGGCTTGAGCCCGTCTTTGGACGAGGCGAAGGCAAGGAAGGCCTGCTCGAGACCGGCGCCGTCGAGGTATTTCTTGAGCTTGCCGAAATCGTCTATCTGCTGGAGTTCGGCGCGATGGCTGTCGAACCAGGCGGAGGCGAAGCGCATGGAAGTGGCCTTGCGGTTGCAGGCCATGTAGAATGCCGAGGCGCGGGTGGTGTCGACCGGCACGAAAATGTCCGGAACAATGCCGCCGCCTCCGAATACGGTACGGCCGCCTATCGTCTTGAAAACCTTTGAGCTGTCGACCTTGATGCTGTCGGCGGAAAGCATCTCGCCGTCGGCGTAGCGGTCGTAGATATAATACTCGTAGTCCTTTTTGCCGTTGTAAGGTTTCTGGATGCAGCGCCCGGAGGGGGTATAATAGCGTGCCATGGTGAGGCGCAGCCCGCTGCCGTCCGAGAAGTCTACTGTTTTCTGTACCAGGCCCTTGCCGAAGGTGCGGCGCCCGTAGAGGGTACCCCTGTCGTTGTCCTGGATGGCACCCGCGACAATCTCGCTGGAAGAGGCCGAGCCTTCGTCCACCAGCAGATCTATCGCTATGTCCTGCATGATCCCCCTGCCGTTGGCATTGTACTCCTCGCGCGGGCAGTGCAGGCCCTCGATGTAGACGATGGAGGCCTTGCGGGGAAGGAAGAGGTTGGCCAGGAGGAGTGCCTGGTCGAAATAACCGCCGGTGTTGTCCCTCAGGTCGAGGATGAGGCGCTTCATGCCTAGGGCGAGAAGCTCCTTGCTGCGGGTGGAGACTTCGGTATAAGTGGTGAGGGCGAATTTGCCCAGACGCAGGTAGCCGGTGGTGTCGTTCACCATGAAGGCGGCGTCCACGCTGTGCATGGGTATCTTCCCGCGGGTAATCTCGAAGGGAATCACGTCCCCTTCCCTGCCGACGGTAATGAGCACCTTGGTGCCGGCGGGGCCCTTCATGTGGCGCACCATGCTGTCCTGGGGGTACTTGACGCCGGCGATGGGGATATCGTCCACTTTAAGAATCCTGTCCCCCGGCTGCAGGCCTATCTTTTCGGAGGGGCCGCCGGGAATGACTTCCAGCACTATGGCAGTGTCGTTGGGCACGTTGAACTGGATGCCGATTCCGTCGAAATTACCCTGAAGCTCTTCCTTGACACCTTCCATCGTGACCGGAGGAATGTAGATGGAATGCGGGTCGAGCGCGCCCAGGGCCGCGTCTATAGCCGCTTCGGTAATCTTGGTATGATCTATCGAATCCACATATTCCCTGTCCAGGGATTCCAGCACCAGGTTGACCTTGCGCCAGTCGGCGTCCCCCACGGAAAGGGGCTTTTTCCCGCGCATTTCGACCGACCTGTTCCAGACCATGCAGAGCAGCACGCCCACGACCACGCCGAGCAGCGCCACCCAAACCGATGATATCCTTCCTTTCATTATTCCACTTCCAGTTTTTCGACCTCGATGCCGGCGCGGCGGAGAAGCTTGATGCCGTCGTCAAGGCGGTACTCGTCTGCATACACCACCCTGCTGATGCCGCTTTGGATTATGAGCTTGGAGCATTCCATGCAGGGAGACGCCGTAACGTAAAGGGTGGCGCCGGCCGCGCTGTTGCCGGAGCGGGCCACCTTGGTGATGGCGTTGGCCTCGGCATGGAGCACGTAGGGCTTGGTGACTCCGTTCTCGTCTTCACAGACATTCTCGAAGCCCGAGGGCGTGCCGTTGTAGCCGTCCGAAATGATCATGTTGTCCTTTACAATCAGGGCGCCGACCTGACGGCGCTTGCAGTATGAATTGGTGGCCCAGATCTTGGCCATCCTGAGGTATTTTTCGTCGAATTTGTTCATCTACTTGTTCCTTTGGTACAGATAGCGCTTGATGCTGCGCTTGGGAGTGCGCTCGAAGTCTTCCGGCATGAATTCCATCTTGCGTATCTGGGCATACGAGGGAAGCGACTTGTTTATCTCGGGAAGCTGTTCCTGCAGGTGCTTTACCAGTTCAGCCCTGGAGAAGCCGTCGGACGCGCCCTGGGGATAATCGGGATAGACCAGCGCGGTGAGGGAGTTGTTGTCTTCGATGACAAGGGAATCGACCACGTAGGACACGTTGTTGATTACCGCCTCGAGCTCCTCGGGATAGATGTTCTGCCCGGACGGGCCGAGTATCATGCACTTGCTGCGGCCGCGCAGGTAGAGGTAGCCGTTTTTGTCAATGACGCCGATGTCTCCGGTGCAGAACCAGCCGTCTTCGGTGAACACCTTCCTGGTTTCCTCCTCGTTGCGGTAGTATCCCATGAAGACGTTGGTGCCGCGCACCTGAATTTCGCCGGGGACGTTTTCGGGATCGACACTGTCCACCCTTATCTCGCAGCCCGGGATGGGCTTGCCGCAGGACCCCTTGGGCAGACGGCTCCACTTCTCGTAGGTGAGCAGGGGGCCGCATTCGGTCATGCCGTAACCCACGGTATACGGGAAGCGGATGCGATGGAAGAACTTCTCCACTTCGGGGTTGAAGGCGGCGCCGCCCAGGATGACTTCCTCAAACTCTCCGCCGAACGCCTTGATGAGTTCATTGCGTATCTTGTACTCGATGGCCTGGCCCAGGATGGGAATCATCCTGAAAGTCTTGGTGCGGTCGAGAACCGGCTTGAGCTGCATCTTGTACACCTTTTCGATGATGAGCGGAACCGCTATGATTACAGCGGGATGGATTTCCTGGAATGCCTTGAGGATGATTTTCGGGCTGGGAGTGCGCGTGAGGAAATGGGTGTGCGCGCCTATGGTCATTTCGAAGAGAAGCTCGAACATCATGCCGTACATATGGGCCGAGGGCAGCATGGCAACCATGTTGGAAGTGTTGTCCATCTGGGGCTCGGCTATGAAACGGGCGGCGTACATGTTGGCGTAAAGCGCCCTGTAGGGCAGCATCACACCCTTGCTGAAACCAGAAGTGCCGGAGGTGTAGTTGATGAGCGCCAGCTCGTCGGGGGTGTCTTCATAATAATTGAGGTCTTCGGGATGCAGGCGCGTGGGATGCTTCTCGAGGAAGGCCCTGAAGATGCCGTCGCGGATGCGGTTCATCTCTTCACTCTTGGAGTAGATGTACTTGAGGTCTCCCATGCCGATGATGACGATCAGGCCGGGCATCTCCTCTTCGGAAAGGTTTTCCCAGATGACGTCGTCGACGAAGAAGGCCCGCGCCTCGGAGTGGTTCACGAGATAATGGATGTTGCCCGGTTTGAATTCGTGGAGGATGGGCACCGGAACCGCTCCGTATGTGAGCGAGGCCAGGAATGCCACCGCCCAGTTGGCCTGGTTGCGGCCGCAGATGGCCACCTTGTCGCCCTTCTTCAGCCCGCAGCGCTCGAAGCCCATGTGCAGAAGCTCTATCTTTGTGGCGAGCTCGGCATAGGTGAAGGTGTCGCCTTCGTAATTCGAAAGCGCGGGACAGTTCCAGTTTTCCCTGAAACTCTTTTCGAACAGCTTATTTACTGATTTTACTTCCATTTGCTTTTCATTGAATGTTTAGAACCGCCTCTTCGGGACGTCCGGCTATGGAAAAACCGGGAGCCACGACGGCATACGTGAGGCCCTTTTCGCGGAGCACATCCGGAGAGTCGTGCTCCTCGGCCGTGGCGAAGGCGGCGATGTCGTCTTTCCGCCCTATCAGGAGCCAGCCTCGATGGCTGCAGCAGGAACTCTCGTCTTCAAGCGAGAAGATGCTCCCGAAAATGGCCTCCGGATAGCCGGCGAAGGCGTTTTCCTGCAGTTCGCCGGAGAGTTTGGCCCTGGTGCGGATGAGGAGTACGCTGCGGCCTTCCCAGCACACCAGTGCGATTTCTTCGGGATTCAGCGAGGCCGCCCAGTCCTTCGGGGCCACCTTGGCGGAGGCCTTGAGCGCGTCGCAGACGCGCCTGTGCTTTACCAGCACAGACCTGGCGTCCAGCCAGTCGCACCGGGCCGAATACCAGGCCTTCCAGTCGTCGAGGGGCATGTCCACCACGAAGTCAGCGCCGGCGGGAAGGACATCATCCAGTTTGCTGGAAGCGCCCTTCAGCTGCGCGGGGACGGAAAGGAAAAAGCGTTTGTCCGAGATGCCGCAGGGCCTCAGGCGGAGATCTTTCTTTTTATAGGACTGGAAATTGACGACAGTCCACTCACAGGTGCCGGAAATGAAGGAGGCCAGGGCCTTGCGGTCCACCCTGCCCTTCAGGAAACCAGCCGGAAGCACGTGGGCCGCGGCGGAATTGCGCAGGATCACGTAGCCTTCGGAACCGTCGGCCTCACGGACGGCATCGGAGAAGCCCGGAGCGTCCATGATGCTGGCGCCGGAACGGATGTGCGTGAGCGCTTCCGAGATTGCGGCGGTGGAGGGACTGATGAGCAGGGACGCCCGCTTGTGAACGGTGTCTACGGAGTAGGCCTGGTGAAGCCCCAGCGCTCCAAGCTGGGCCATGACGCCCTTTGCCGCATCGGAAGTGTCGCCTGCCGAACGGCCGGCGTCGATGCCGAGCAGCGGCACCATGGTGGAGCTGTAGTCGTATGAAAGTACCACTTCATGGTCTGACAGCCTGCCAAGCTCTATCCTCCTGAACACATTGGCAGAATCGAGCAGCATGGCAAGGGCCTTGCCGCCGTTGCGGAAGCATGCTATTTCCACGCTTCGCGACGGCACGGTGCGCAGCAGGCGCGATACCTCCGGCGCCGCCGTCTCCTGCGAGCAGGAAACCGCGCCCATAATGGCGAACCAGCAGAACAACGATGTGAGACGGACTTTCATGATACGCTATACAGGAATACAAAGGTAAGAAAAAAAAACACGGATTTCTTTAACATCGCAAGCTCTTTTGCGTCTTAATAGTGTATGACCGCCGAACTGTTCAGAAAAACCTATCTGCCGCTGAGTGACCAGCTTTACCGCGTAGCCTTCTATCTTCTGGAAGACCGGCAGGAAGCCGAGGATGCGGTTCAGGACCTCTTCATCAAGCTCCTGAACTCCGGCAGCAAACTGGACGGCGTCAAAAATGCCAAGGCCTATGCCATCACGCTCATGCGCAACATGTGCATAGACCGCATCCGGGCGGCCTCCAGGCTCCACGCTGTGGAGTGCGGCGAGGACAGTCCCGAACTCAGTTTCCTGACGGTGGAGAGCGACGTCATCACCACCAGGGAGAAGCTCCGGAGGGTGCTTGCCATCATCGAAGGGCTTCCGGCTAAACAGCGCGAGGTTGTCAGGCAGAGAATTTTCGAAGACAGGAGCTACGAAGAAATCTCAAGGGATACAGGCCTGAGCGAAAACAACCTGAGAGTGCTCCTGAGCATTGCAAGAAAAACTATAAAAAAGGAATATGAAAACGATTGAAGACATAGAAAAACTTACCGATGAACAGCTTTCGCAGATAGCGGAAGACCAGACCGTGGAGGTTCCGGAAAGCCTCACGGAAAGGCTTGAAGCGCTCGTCGGTGCAGCGGCCGCCATCGAAGATGAGCCCCGCAGGAAACCAGCCTTCATCCCCTGGGCCGTCGCAGCCGCGGTGGCCGCCGTGCTCGCCACGGGCATCTTCCTGAATGTTCCCCGTCGTCCGAAAGACACTTTCAGCGACCCTCTCCTGGCCTATGCCGAAGTGCAGAAATCATTCGACCGCATCTCGCAAAAGGCTGCATCTGCCGCCGGCAAATCCGTCCCGGCATTTGAAAAGACGGAAGAACTCCTCAATTACATAAGCAAATAGACATGAAAAAGACAATACTTGCAGCCCTGCTGCTCATCGGAGCGCTGCTGCCCATGAAAGCCCAGAAAGCCCTCAACCTCTACAACAAGTACTCAGATGAAAAGGGAATGAGCGCAGTCTACATCTCCCCCGCCATGTTCCGCCTCATCGGCAAGGTGCCCAGCATCCGCATGGAAGGCGACGTTGACATCTCCCCCATCATCAAGAACCTGAGCGGCATGTACATCCTCAACTGCGAGGATCCCGAACTCGCGCAGAGACTCAGGGGAGACGTTGACAAATATATGAATACCGGCAAGTACGAGCTGCTCATGGAGGCCAAGGAAGACGGCGAGGTCACCCGCATGTACACCATAGGCAACGACAAGATAATCAAGAGCTTCGTGCTGCTTTCGGTAGAACCCGGAGAGACTTCTTTCATCAGTTTCGAAGGCGAAATCCCGCGCGAGAAACTGGAAGACGCAATAGCGAAGGCAGCCGACTAACTTTTTTTCTCATATTCCGTTATTTTCACTATTTTTGCGCCCGCAAAAATAGTGTTTTTTAATGTTGGATATCAGGAACATAGCGCTGATCGCACACGTCGACCACGGTAAGACCACCATGGTGGACCGCATGATTTACCAGGCGAACCTGGTGCGTCAGCCGGAGAATCTCGGACAGCTGATTCTCGACAGCAACGACCTCGAGCGCGAGAGGGGCATCACCATCCTCGCCAAGAATGTGTCGGTTACATACAAGAACGTAAAAATCAATATCATAGACACTCCGGGCCACAGCGATTTCGGCGGCGAGGTGGAGCGCGTGCTCAACATGGCCGACGGCGTGCTGCTGCTGGTGGACGCCTTCGAAGGTTGCATGCCCCAGACCAGGTTCGTGCTCCAGAAGGCCCTCAGCATGGGCAAGAAGCCTATCGTGGTCATCAACAAGGTGGACAAGCCCAACTGCAGGCCCGAGGAGGTGCAGGAAGAGGTCTTCGACCTCATGTTCAATCTCGACGCCACCGAGGAGCAGCTGGATTTCAAGACAGTCTACGGCAGCGCCAAGCAGGGCTGGATGGGTCCCGACTGGAAAACTCCCACAGGGGACATCACCTACCTGCTCGACACCATCCTCTCCGAAATCCCCGCCCCTAAGGTAACTGAGGGCACCCCGCAGATGCTCATATCTTCACTTGAGTACTCCCCCTACGTGGGCCGTATCGCAGTGGGCAAAATCACCCGCGGCTCGCTCCGGAGCGGCCAGCAGGTCACGCTCTGCAAGCGCTACGACATCCGCCAGAAATCCAAGATCAAGTCCCTCATGGAATTCGAGGGCCTCGGGAAGAAAGAGGTGCAGGAAGTGCAATGCGGCGACATCTGCGCCGTGGTCGGAATTGACGGCTTCGAAATCGGCGACACCATCGCCGACTTCGAGGCGCCGGAGGCCCTGCCCCCCATCGCGGTGGACGAGCCCACCATGAGCATGCTCTTCACCATCAACAACTCCCCGTTCTTCGGCAAAGACGGCAAGTACGTGACTTCCAGGCACATAAAGGAGCGTCTCGACCGCGAACTCGAGAAGAACCTGGCCTTGCGCGTGAAGCCCGGCCTCAATGCGGATTCCTTCGTGGTCTACGGCCGCGGCGTGCTCCATCTCTCGGTGCTCATCGAGACCATGCGCCGCGAGGGCTTCGAGCTGCAGGTAGGCCAGCCCAAGGTGCTGGACAAGACCATCAACGGGCAGAGGTGCGAACCCATCGAGGAGCTTTCCATCGAGGTCCCGGAGCAGTTCGTCGGCGCCGCCATTGAGCTTTCCACCCGCAGGAAGGCCGCCCTCATCCACATGGAGACCCGTTCCGACCGCACCCTCCTGGAATTCGAGATTCCTACCCGCGGCCTCATGGGGCTTAGGAGCAACCTTCTCACCGCCACCCAGGGCGAGGCCGTCATTGCGCACAGGTACAAGGAGTATCAGCCTTATAAGGGCGACATCGAGAACCGCACCAACGGCGCCCTCGTCTCGCTCGAAACCGGCGATGCCATCGCCTATTCCATGAACAAGCTGCTCGACAGGGGCCGCTTCTTCATCGATCCGGGCGAAGAAATTTACGGCGGCCAGGTGGTCGGCGAGCACACCCGCGAGCGCGACCTCAACATCAACATCTGCAAGACCAAGAAGCTCACCAACGTGCGCGCAGCCGGTTCGGACGAAAAGATCATCCTGCCCCCGCCCGTCAAGATGAGCCTCGAGGAAATGCTGGAATATATCCGCGAAGACGAGCTCGTGGAGGTAACCCCGCACCATCTCCGCATGCGTAAAGTTCTGCTGGACCCGCTGCAGCGGAAAAGAAACAGCGACAACGAGTAGTATTTAAAGAAAAATTTGCTAACTTTGCAGCCCTTTGTAATAGAACTGAGGAATCTGGCCTCCGGCAATTCGAGTTTTGAATGGAAAGCCGGGCGCGAGTTCTTTGAAACTTTCGGGAATCCCGACATCCTGGACGCGGACATCCACGTAACCGCCGTCGTGAGCAACCACGGACTCACCATCGGCGTAAAGGCTGCTATAGCCGGCAGCGTTACGGTGCCCTGCGACAGGTGCCTGGAGGATCTGCAGCTTCCGGTGGAAACCTCTTTTGAAGAGACCTACGCTCCGGAAGGCACGCAACTGGACCTGTCCCAGGACGTCTACGACTTCGTACTCACGTCCATGCCCATGCAAAGGGTCCATCCCGAAGGCGGATGCAACGGCGACACTACAAAGTACATAAATATTGAGCAATAAAATTTAAAAAGTAACATACAATGGCACATCCTAAACACAAATTCTCGCATCAGAGAACAGCCAAGAGGCGCACACACGACTTCGCTCCCGTCCCCACCCTGGCTACCTGCAGCAACTGCGGCGCAACCGTACTGTACCACAGGGTATGTCCCGAGTGCGGATACTACCGCGGACGTCAGATCATCGTCAAGGACGAGAAGTAATTACCCGGGGCCGCGCGCCCCTGTGACGGCCCTATAGTTCAACGGATAGAACGGAGGTTTCCTAAACCTTAAATCTAGGTTCGATTCCTAGTGGGGCTACCCAAGTGGAATTTTCAGATTTTTCTGAAGATTCCATTTTTTTGTGTCCTTGTAAGTGCTTGGTTTCGTGGAAGATAACACTTAGTGGGCTAATGGACATTTAGTGGGATGAAACTCTTGTAATCAATTGATATTCTTATCTTTGTGAAGATTATCATTGATATGCTTAAAAAATGCTTTTTTTGTGGTTCTTCTAATGTGGTCAGGAATGGCCTGAGAGGCCGACGTCAATCTCAAAATGACATGTCGCTTATATACACACATTTTCCGGCACATGGCAAATTCCGTCCGCCGGGCAGCCGGATAGGAAGCCCCTGGACATTCTGTCCACAAAATGGACTATTTGGCACTTCTATGGTGACAAAAAGTCCATCATC
>CAMHKQ010000024.1 GCA_946185745.1 uncultured Bacteroidales bacterium | reverse complement strand
TCGTATCTTGCGGGCCCCATCCCCCTGCCCGTGTCCGGGGGTGGACACGTCCGCCAGCGGCTGCTACCAGCCGGCCCGGAGCCTTGCGCACAAAAAAAGGCCGACCATTTTTGGTCGACCTCTTTTTGCTATCCGCCGCAGCTAAGCGGCGACCTCAATTAATATTTGTGTTCTGTGGAGTCGATTTCTTCGGCGGTGATGGACTTGCGGTCCATGGCACGCCAGGCGTATACTATGTAGGCGAGCACGAAGGGAATCAGGAGCGACACCCAGAACATTACCTGCAGGGTGAAGCGGCTGGAGGAACTGTTCTGCAGGGTGAGGGAGCTCTGCAGGTCGGTGCAGGACGGATAGTAGGCCGTACCGCCGAATCCGGCCAGGAAGAATACGCTCATCACCACCAGGACGGTGCCGGGACCGGCGAACCAGATGCCCTTGCGGGACTGGGTGAATCCGCCTTTCCAGATGCCGAGGAGCACCAGCACTACGCCGACGAGCAGCATCGCCAGCACTGCCGGCATCTGCAGCAGGTTGTGCAGGTACTTGTAGGGCTCCAGGGACACCACGCCGTCGGCATCTACCGCATAGCCCTTGCAAGTCAGGAGAATGGCCGTCCAGCACAGGAAGAACAGCAGGAACGGGGCGGTGCCCATCTTGATGCTGCGGCGCATCTGGGCGTGAACCTTGTCATCGTCTACATTTTTCAGGATATACAGGTCCCCCAAGAGGGCGGTGAGGAACACCAGTGCGCCGCCAAGCAGCACGGCAGGGTACTGCCCCAGGGCATCCAAGCCATGCCAGGCGTTGCCCCAGGTGCTGATGACGGGGGCGGACGGGTCGGCTATGGCAAGCTTATTCACGGTGAAATCGGAACCGGTGAAGAAGGTGCCCACGGCGGTGCCCACCAGGAAGGGGGCAAGGAAACCATTGACCATCAGGGCGATACGGAAACCCTTCACGCCCAACAGGTTACCCTTCTTGTTCTGGAATTCATAGGCTACCGCCTGGAACACGAACGTGATCAGCAGAAGTACCCACACCCAGTAGGCGCCGCCGAAACTGGTGCTGTAGAAGAGCGGGAAGGAGGCGAAGAACGCGCCGCCGAAGGTGACCAGCGTGGTGAAAGTGAGTTCCCACTTGCGCCCGGTGGAATTGAGAATCACCCTTTTGCGGGTATCGTCCAGCATACGGTTGCCAAGGTGCAGGTTGGCGCCCTGAACGAACATCAGGAAGACCAGCAGGCCGCCCAGAAGGGCCACCAGGCACCACCAATAGTTTTGTAAGAATTCGTAGCTCATGGTCTAGGCGTTTTCAGGTTCAACTTCGGGTCCTTTCCGGATGGCACGAATCATGATCCGGATTTCGATTGCAAGGAAGAGGGCGAACACGGCCAGAAACACGAAGAAGGTCGTTTTCACCGCTCCGGCGCTGAGGCTCGAGATGGCCACGTTCACCGGCAGCAGGCCCTGGATGGTCCATGGCTGGCGGCCCACTTCGGCCACAATCCAGCCTGCCTGGCCGCAGATGTACACCAGCGGAATGCAGATGATGGCAGCCCACAGGAGCCAGTTCCACTTGCCCAGTTTGTCTTTCCATACACCGATGAGCGAAAGCAGCATCACCAGCGCCAGCAGCATGCCCAGGCCGACCATAAGGCGGAAGGCCCAGAACACGACGCCCACGGGAGGCACCACGTCTTCGGGCTTCTCGAGATGGCCGTAACCCATATACTGCACGTTGGCCTCCAGCACCTGCTTTGCGGCAGCCGCCAGTTCGGGATCGGAGTCGCGGTTGGCCCTGTAGGTGGCCAGCGCATCGAGGGCGCTGCGTCCCATGGCCATCTTGTCGGCTACGGAAGGAACCACGTTGCCGTCGCTGTCGGTATATCCCCTGAGGATGTCGTTGATGCCGGGGACATAGCCGTTCCAGTCGTGCGTGGCCAGGAGCGAGAGCATATGGGGCACCTTTATGCCGGGTACTATCGTGAACGCAACGCCCTCGCCTCCGTCTTCAAGTCCTTCCGCCGCTGCCAGCTTCATGGGCTGGAATTCCGCGGCATGGACGCCGGAGGAGTCTCCCGAGAGCATCACGGCCCCGGCACCGACGAGGCCGACTATCGAACCTATGAGAATACTCTTCCTGGCAAATTCCACATGCCTTTTCCTGAGCAGATACCAGGCACTCACTCCCACCACGAAGATGCCGCCGGTGAGCCAGCCGCTGGTGACGGAATGGAAGAACTTGCTGACCGCTACGGGATTGGAAACGACTTCCCAGAAGGCCGTGGCAGATGCCATTTCGCTGCGAACCGTGTCGGGATTGAAGGTGGTTCCCACCGGATTCTGCATCCAGCCGTTGGCCACCAGTATCCAGTAGGCCGAAATGGTGGCGCCGATGCCGGTGAGCCAGGTGGATGCAAGATGGAACTTTTTGGAAACCTTGTTCCACCCGAAGAACATCACTGCAAAGAAGGTGGCTTCCATGAAGAAGGCCAGGATGCCTTCGATGGCGAGAGGAGCCCCGAACATGTCGCCCACGAACCAGGAATAATTGCTCCAGTTGGTACCGAACTCAAATTCCAGGATAATGCCCGTCGCGATGCCTACGGCGAAGTTGACGGCGAAAAGCTTCATCCAGAACTGGGCCGTCTTTTTCCAGAACTCGTCTTTTTTTACTACATAGAGGGTCTCCATCACCGCCATGACCAGGGCAAGGCCCAGCGTGAGGGGCACAAACAGCCAATGATACGCTGCTGTCATGGCAAATTGGATGCGTGACCAGATTACGACGTCCATAATGTATATCAGTTAATGGTTAGAGTGTTGTCTTGTTCTGACGTACTGCCCGCCAGCCGCTCCCCCACCGCCTCGCTTTTCTGTTCATCGGTCATCCCGGCCATCGCAGGCTTGAAGAAAAACACGCGCAGGATTGCGAACAGCACGAAAAGCTTGAGAACTATCAGCCACACCAGCGGCCGGCCCCAGGTCATATTCCTGAAGCCGTCGCGATAGAAACTCCAGATGCGGGATGCGAGGTTTGGCTGGTTCAGCATGTAACAAATATAGCGATTATTTCCTAAAAGCGGAAACGGCCCCACAGTTGCCTGTGAGACCGCTATTTTCGTGATTCCGTTGGGATTCGAACCCAAGACCCACAGCTTAGAAGGCTGTTGCTCTATCCAACTGAGCTACGGAACCGTAAGGGACTGCAAAGATAGCAATTTTCAGGACATCGTGTCCGTCCGGCGCTTTTTCATGCGCACCATGCGGGTGAAATACGAAATGATTCCGAGCACGAGGATAAGCACTGCATGGCCTTCGTGATTGAGCGTGGCGAAGAGCAGGCCGGTTTCGTTGCTGAAGCCGTAAAGCGATGACAGGCAAAGCATCAGCAGATAATGGTAGGCCCCGATTCCGCCCGGAACCGGTATTACCGACGCCACGTTGCCGAGGGCGCTCAGGAACAGGGCGTCGGCCATGTCGAGCCCGGAGAGTTCGGGTATGGCCTTGAGGCAGCAATAGCACATGGACGCGTACATCACCCAGATCATGGTGGTATAGATGATGTACGGGAGCTTGTTCTTCATCTTGCCGAAACTCTTGAAGCCCTGCAGGACACCGTCGATGATGCTTGCCATGCGGTCGAAGAACTTCACTTTCGAGCGGAATCGGTAGCACGCCCAGATGAACGCCACGGCGAGGATGACACCTGCCGCCAGTATCAGCCAGATGGCGGCAGAGCCGGCTATCGGCTTGATGATGTTTTCGCGGACGAAACCGCCGAAAGTGTCCAGCTTGAGCACCAGCGCGAGAACGATGGTGAGGAAAATGAACAGGAAGTCCCACGCCCGTTCCATTATCATGGTGCCGAAAACGGTCTGGAACGGAAGCATTTTGGAAGTGATGAGGCCTGCGCGTATGGGCTCGCAGGAGCCGGGAATGACCAGGCTGCCCAGATTGCCGATATTGTTGGCGTCCCAGCAGTCCATGAATGTGGTGGAGCCGTCGAGGGGCTTCAGGAGCTGCTTCCACCTAAGGGCCCTGAAGACGAGGGCGAGCACAGCTACGACGGTAAAGCCCAGCATATACACCCAGCGGGTGTTCTTCAGGCCTTCGAGGAAGCTGCTCCAGTCTATTTTACGCACCACCAGCCACACCAGCAGGACAGCCAGCGCGACGGACAGCACATACTTTACGACGTTCCAAAACTTTTTGCCCATACGGCTGCAAAGGTAATGATTATCTGTCAAATTTCACTAAATTTGTACTTTAACGCTACAGCCCATGAAATCCATCCTTGGCATCGGAAACGCCCTCACCGACATTCTGGCAATCCTGCCCGACGACTCTCTCCTGAGGCAATACCATCTTCCCCTCGGAAGCATGCAGCACGTCGACATGGAAACCGGAGACCTCATCTGGGAATCCCTTAAAAAGGTGGGCGTCAAGTACGTTCCGGGCGGATCCGCCGCCAACACCATCACCTGCACCTCCATCTTCGGCATGCCCTCGGGCTACATAGGCAAAATAGGCAACGACGAGCTCGGCCAGCTCTTCAAGAGCACCATGGAGCAGTTCGGGGTGAAAACCACCATGCTCCTCAGCCCCAAGTCCTCGGGCCGATGCATGGTCTTCATCACGGGGGCTAACGCCGAGCGCACCTTCGCCGATTACATGGGCGCCGCCCTGGACATGGGCCCCGAAGACCTCAGAGAAGAATATTTCCAGGGTTACGACTATTTCCACATAGAGGGCTATCTGGTTCAGAATCAAGACCTTATCGCCAAAGCGGTGCAGATGGCCAAGGCGGCCGGCTGCATCATCTCCATCGACATGGCCTCCTACAACGTGGTGGAAAGCAACGCCGCATTCCTCAACAATCTGGTAGAGAAATACGTGGACATAGTCTTCGCCAACGAAAGCGAAAGCCGGGCCTTCACGAAGTGCGACAATCCCGAAGAAGGGCTCAGGGAGCTTTCGAAAATGTGCAGCATAGCCGTGGTCAAGGTAGGCAAGGACGGCAGCTGGGTCCGCAGCGGAGAAGAGCAGATCTTCATTCCGGCGTGGCCCGCCAATCCCGTGGACGGCACCGGCGCCGGAGACACCTACGCCGCAGGCTTTCTCTACGGCCTTGCCCAGGATCTTCCGCTCAAGACCTGCGGCGAGATAGGCAGCATAATCGCCGCGAAAGTGGTGGAGGTGGTCGGCACCAAGATCGACATCCCCCGCTGGAGAGAAGCCAAACTCGAAATCCGCGATCTCATAGACAAGTGCCATGGCTGATTCCTTCCTTTCCCGTGCGCAGAAGGCGATAGTGCTTCTGGACGCCGACGCCCCCGACTTTGCCGAGGCCGCGCTGGCTGCGGAATCGTTTTTCCGCGGGAAAGGCATCCCGGTGCTGCTCAGGGCCGTACATAAAAACCATTTCATCTGGTCGCGCCGCAAGGTGGACCTCTTCATTTCGCTGCTGCCCTCGCCCTCGTGGCATCTGTCATGGGTTGCGCGCTCCAGCAAGGCCTCCGTCAAGGCAGGGCGCTTCCAGCTCAGGCACGGCAAGGTCTTCGATCTGGTGGTAAGCGACCCGGCCGGCAAACCCTTCCCCCAGACCGAAGTGTTTCGGCAGATAACATTTATTCTGAGTACAATCCAATGAATCTCCGCAAAGCAGCCGCAGACGGCTTGAAAGGCTTCAGCATGGGAGCCGGCGTGTTCCCCGGCGTGTCCGCCGGCACCATCGCCCTCATGACCGGCATATTCCAGCCGCTCATCGATTCCCTAAACGCCCTCCTCACCCTGTCGAACTGGAAAATGCTCTTCAAGGGCGATGTCAAAGGCTTCTGGAAAGCCATCAACGGGCAGTTCCTGGTGGCAGTGGGAATCGGCATGGTGCTGGGTTTCCTCATCCTCGCAAGGGTGGTGAAATGGGCGCTCGACTACTATCCCATCCCGGCCTGGTCGTTCTTCTTCGGGCTCATCCTGGTGTCCACCGTCTGGCTTCTCGCAGACATCAAGGGCTGGAAATTCACCGACGTGCTGTGGCTTGCCCTGGGCATAGGCATAGGCGTCTCGCTCTGCCTGGTGAAACATCCCGACCAGAACAATCCCAACACCGCGCTGTGGTACACTTTCCTCAGCGGGGCGCTTGCAGTATGCTCCATGATACTCCCCGGCATTGCCGGCAGCTTCATATTGGTCATGATGGGGAACTTCAACTACATGCTGGACGTGCTCAACGGCACCGTCTCTCATGTGCTCGGAGGCTCCGGCGCCGCCCAGTGGGGACCCCTGATGATTTTCGTCTTAGGCTGCGCGGTGGGGATAGTCGCCTTCTCCAAGGTCCTCCACTGGCTGCTCGACAAACACGGCAAGCCGACGATGCTGGTTCTCTTCGGCTTCGTGCTGGGTTTCCTCGTGGCCATCTGGCCATGGGCCGACAAGGTGTCCATCGCCGCGGCGCAGCTGCGTCGTGCGGGCGACGTTGCCGGAGCCGAGGCAGTCAAACTGCTCGGCGTCGCTCCCCCGGACATGGCCCTCGACACCCAGATTCCCTGGGCTGCCGCGTTTTTCGTAATAGGGGCGGTGCTGGTCGCCGTGCTGGAAATCTTCATCTCACGCAAGAAAAAATCGTGACGGCCCTGCCTGCGCAGAGCCGCCACGATAATCGGGCGCAACAGCCTGGCTATGCCTTAGCCAGCAGTTCGGCCACTATCTTGCGCATTTCAGGATAGTTGTCCTCCATGCTGCGGAGCAGGGCCATCTGGCTGCGCGTGCGCACAAGGTTGTGCTCCGGGTACTTGATCTTGTAGTAGACGTCGCCGTCGATGTAGTCCATCAGGAACCTGAGCACCTGCTCGTAGGTGATGTACAGCGGTGCGAACGCCATCCATTCCTTTTCGGATTCGCTCAGGGTAGTCTTCCTTTCCGACAGATAGCCGTCCATGTAGGCCTCGTACATGTCAAGCCTTATCCAGACCTTGGAATAGTCGGGATCGTCTTCGACGGTGTTGTTGGCATACGAGCGGATGGCATCGCCGACGTCGTTAAGCGAAGTGCTGCTCATCACGGTGTCGAGGTCGATGGCGCAGAGCACCTTTCCGGTGGCCTTGTCGAACAGGAAATTGCTAAGTTTGGTGTCGTTATGGGTGACGCGCATGGGCAGCACGCCGTCCTCGACCAGCTTCCAGAAATCCAGCATCTCCTTGCGCCTGCCTTCGATGAAGGCGATCTCTTCGGAGAGGCCGTCGATCCTGCCTGCCTTGTTGGCCTTCAGGGCCTCGTCCCACTGGACGAAACGCCAGCGGATGTTGTGGAAGCCCTTGATGACCTCGGCGAGAGGCTTGTCGAAATCGGCGAGGAGAGCCTGGAAATGCCCGATGCCCAGACCGCCCTGGCGGGCCATGTCGGGGGTGGACGCCACGTCGTTGGTGACGGTGTCTTCAATGAAGAGGCAGACTGCCCAGAATTCGCCGTCCGGAGTCTGGAAGTAGTATTTGCCATCGGTTGTCGGAACCACGGTGAGCGTTTCGCGCAGCGGATCCTGCACCTTTTTCTTGATGTGGGAGGTGACAGCCACGATATTGTCCATCATGGCCGGAACGTCCGGGAAGACATATTTGTTCTTGCGCTGGAGTATGTACCTGCGCGGACCGTCGGTCTTCACCACGAAGGTGTCGTTGATGAAGCCGTCCCCGAGGGGCTTGACCTCGACAGCCTTGCCGTCAAGGGCGAAATGCCTTATGATTTCGAGAGTGTCCATGACGCTACTTTGCGAAAGCGTACGAGAAACCGTTTATCTTCTTCCACTGGCCGCGGGTGAAGTCGGGAACTTCGACCGGTGCGCCGTCGTGCTCCATGGAGATGGCGGAAAGCTCGCCTATGCAGCACCATTCCGCGAGGTCATATACGTCCATGTCGAGCGGCAGGCCGTTGCGGAGGCAGTAGATGAGCCTGTAGTCCATGATGAAGTCCATTCCGCCGTGACCGCCGACCTGTTTTGCAAGGGCTTCGAGTTCCGGGGTGAGGATAGGACTGCGGTGCTGCTCCATGAAGGCCTGCAGTTCTTCGCCCATGATGATCTTTTCACCCTGCAGGTTCTGATAATCGATGGAGCCGCCCTCCATGGCCTCTTCGCGGAAGCAGAGCTGGCCTACGGGGTACTTGCCGGCGTAGCCGTCGGTGCCCACCAGCTGGTACATGCGGTTGTAAGGACGCGGAGTCATGACGTCGTGCTCTATGAGGATGGTCTTGCCGTTTTCGGTCTTGATCATGGTGGTGGAGACGTCGCCGTTGGCGAACTGCTCAGGATTGGCGAGCCCCCTTGCGGCAACGTGCTTGGGGCCGTTGAAAGCCTTGGTGTCGAGGGCGACGAGGGTCTTGAGCCTGTCTCCGCGATGGATGTTCAGCACCTGGCAGACCGGGCCGAAGCCATGGGTGGGATAAACGTCTCCGCGGTGCTTCTGGTTGAAGTCGAGCCTCCAGTTGTTCCAGTATGCATCCCAGTAGGGATCGAGATTGTGGCAGTAGGCGCCTTCAGCGTGGACAACCTCGCCGAAGAGGCCTTCCTGCGCCATCTGAAGGGCGCTGAGCTCGAAGAAGTCGTAGCAGCAGTTCTCCAGGATCATGCAGTGCAGACGGGTTTTTTCGGCCATGTTCACAAGGGCCCAGCACTCTTCCAGGGAGTAAGCCGACGGCACTTCGATGGCAACGTGCTTGCCGTGCTCCATGGCATACAGTGCCACCGGAACGTGATGCACCCAGTCGGTGCAGATGTAGACGAGGTCGACGTTGGGATCTTCACAGAGCTTCTTGTATGCCTCAAGGTCGCCGCTGTAGCCTGCAGCTGCGGGGAAACCGCGGCCGGCGAGGTCTTTCTGCGATTCTTCCACCCTTTCGGGCACTACGTCGCAGAGCGCCGTGATTTTGACGCCGGGCACATAGGTGTAGCGCACGACTGCGTCGCCGCCCCTCATGCCAAGGCCGACAAAGCCGACGCGGACCGTCTCGAGGGCCGGAGTGACAAGGCCGAGAACGTCGGTCTGACCGGCGGGACGCGGCGGGATTTCAGTCTTGATGGGACCTTTTTGGGAACAGGCTGCAAGCGCAAGTGCAGCCACGAAAAGCGAAAGAATCTTTTTCATGATGTTCAGAGTTTATCCATTCACAAATTTAGGCAATTATTTTATTAAATTTGCATGCTTTTACAAAACATTATGCGCGACCTTTACCTTACCAACACCCTTTCCCGTACGAAACAGCTCTTCAAGCCCGTAAATGAGGGCCATGTGGGCATGTATGTCTGCGGTCCCACCGTATACGGAGACGCCCATCTGGGCCATGCGAGGCCGGGAGTCACCTACGACGTGCTCTTCAAGCTCCTCAGGCACCTGGGCTACAAGGTGCGCTACGTGCGCAACATCACGGACGTCGGACATCTCGAGCACGATGCCGACGAAGGGGAGGACAAGATAGCCAAGAAAGCCCGGCTCGAACAGCTCGAGCCGATGGAAGTCGTGCAGAACTGCACTTTCCGCTATCACGAGGCCATGCGCAAGCTCAACGTGGCCCCGCCGTCCATCGAACCGCGCGCCACAGGCCATATAGTCGAGCAGATCGAGGCCGTCAAGAAGATAATAGACGCCGGCTATGCCTACGTCGCCAACGGCAGCGTCTACTTCGATGTCGAAAAGTACAACAAAGACCACCACTACGGCATCCTCAGCGGCCGCACACTTGACGCCACCCTCGAAGGCACCCGTGCTCTGGACGGTCAGTCCGACAAGAAGGCCCCGTACGATTTCGCCCTCTGGAAGAAGGCCGAGCCGCAGCACATCATGCACTGGCCGTCCCCCTGGAGCGAGGGCTTCCCTGGCTGGCACCTGGAGTGTTCGGTCATGGGAGAGAAATATCTCGGCAAAGAATTCGACATCCACGGAGGCGGCATGGACCTCATGTTCCCCCACCACGAATGCGAGATAGCCCAGAACGTCGCCGAGCGCGGCACTCAGGGCGTGCGCTACTGGGTGCACAACAACATGATCACCATCAACGGCCAGAAGATGGGCAAGAGCCTCGGAAACTTCATCACCCTTTCCGAGCTCTTTACGGGCTCGCATCCCAAGCTGGAGCGCGCCTACAGCCCCATGACGGTCCGTTTCTTCATCCTCCAGGCCCATTACGGCGGCACTCTCGACTTCAGCAACGAGGCCCTGCAGGCTTCCGAAAAGGCATATAAACGAGTGATGCAGGCCGCGAAGGACCTCTACGCCATGGCCGGGCGCAAGGAGCCCGTCCTCGCTTACGGCGAGATGCCCTCCGGAATCGCCCCCGACGCTTGCCCTGACGGCGTTTCCGCGGAGGTGAAGGCCGTCTTCGACGGAATCTACGAGGCTCTCTGCGACGACATGAACACCCCGGTGGCCCTTTCGCAGGTCTTCGAAGCCGTGCGCCTCATCAACTCCGCGAAGGCCGGCACCCTTAAGTTCTCCAAAGCCGACACCGACACCCTGGTGCAGCTGTTCGACGACATAGTCTTCGGAGTGCTGGGCCTGGTGGACGAAGACGCGGCCGGCAGCGATTCCATGAAGGTTGTGGACGGCCTAATGCAGATGGTCCTGGAAGAGCGCGCAAAGGCCCGCGAACAGAAGGACTGGGCTCTGTCCGACCATATCCGTGATTCTCTCAAAGCGCTGGGAATCAATGTGAAAGACACCAAGGACGGCGCGGAATGGACTCTGGAATGACCAAATTCATCAGCTGGAACGTGAACGGCCTGAGGGCCGTGGCCGGCAAGGGCTTCGCCGACATCTTCATCGGGCTGGACGCCGATTTCTTCTGCCTGCAGGAGACCAAGCTCCAGGCCGGGCAGATAGACCTCGAATTCCCCGGATACACCTCCTACTGGAACTACGCCGAAAAGAAAGGCTATTCGGGAACAGCTATTTATACGAAGCTCACTCCCCTTTCAGTGACTTACGGCCTCGGCATCCCCGAGCACGACACCGAGGGACGGGTGATTACGCTCGAAATGCCCGAGTATTACCTCGTGAACGTTTATACGCCCAACTCGCAGGACGGCCTGCGCCGGCTGGAATACCGCATGAGCTGGGAGGACGCCTTCAGGGCGCACCTGTGCGGTCTGGCTTCGCGCAAGGGCGTAATCGTATGCGGCGACATGAACGTGGCCCACAACGAGATAGACCTCAAGAACCCCGACACCAACCACTTCAACGCCGGTTTCTCCGACGAAGAGCGCGGCAAGATGACGGAACTTCTCGCCGCCGGTTTCGTGGACTCCTGGCGCAGCCAGCATCCCGACGAGGTGAAATACTCGTGGTGGAGCTACCGCATGGCCGCCCGCGAAAGGAACGTGGGCTGGCGCATCGACTACTTCCTGGTGTCAGAGGCCTTCGCCGGACGCATCGTCTCCACCGACATCCACAACGAAATCTTCGGCTCCGACCATTGCCCCGTGGAGCTGGTAATCTGACGGTGGCGTCCGGCTGGGACGGCGCCCCTACTTTCCCTTGATATAAGCGTCGATGGCGGAGGCGGCTTTGCGGCCGGCGCCCATGGCGAGGATGACGGTGGCGGCTCCGGTCACCGCGTCACCGCCGGCAAAAATGCCCTCGCGGGTGGTGGCACCGGACTCATCGGCCACCAGACCGCCCTTGCGGGTGCGCTCGAGACCGGGCGTGGTCTTGGCGATAAGGGGGTTCGGAGAGGTGCCGAGGCTCATGATGACGGTGTCGCACTCCACGATGAACTCGCTGCCGGGAACGGGAACGGGGCTGCGGCGGCCGCTGGCATCGGGCTCGCCGAGCTCCATGCGGATGCACTTCATGCCCCTCACCCAGCCGTTCTCGTCTCCCAGGATCTCCACCGGATTGGTGAGGAGCTCGAAATGGATGCCCTCTTCCTTCGCGTGATGCACTTCCTCCTGACGGGCGGGGAGCTCAGCCTCGCTGCGGCGGTAGACTATTGTGGTGTCGGCCCCGAGCCTGAGCGCCGTGCGGGCGGCATCCATCGCAACGTTTCCGCCACCGACGACGCAGGCCTTCCTGCCGGCATGGATCGGGGTCATGTAGTCGTCGCGGAACGCCTTCATGAGGTTGTTGCGGGTGAGGAACTCGTTCGCCGAGAAAACGCCGCTGAGATTCTCGCCGGGGATGCCCATGAAACGCGGCAGGCCGGCGCCGGTGCCCACGAACACGGCCTCATAGCCTTCCTTGTCGAAGAGCTCGTCGATATTGACGGTGCGGCCGACTATGACATCGGTCTCGATGGTAACGCCCAGCGCTTTCACCGCGTCGATTTCCTTCTGGAGCACCTTGTCCTTGGGAAGACGGAACTCCGGAATGCCGTACGCCAGGACTCCGCCGGCCTTGTGAAGGGCCTCGAAGATATGGACCTGGTAGCCCCATTTGGCGAGGTCGGAAGCGCATGCGAGACCTGCGGGGCCGGAGCCTATTACGGCCACTTTATGGCCGTTGGGAGCGGCAATGGGTGCGCCGGAGCAGGCGGAGAAACCGTCCGGCGCAGCGCCGGTATTCTGGTCTCCGTGCTGCCAGTCGGCCACGAACCGCTCGAGTTTGCCGATGGCGACAGGCTCGCCCTTCACGCCGAGGATACACTTGCCCTCGCACTGCGTTTCCTGCGGGCACACGCGGCCGCAGACGGCCGGAAGGCTGGAATCCATGGCAATGACGGCAGCGGCGGCATCGAAGTCTCCGCCCGCCACCTGCTCTATGAAATCGGGAATCCGGATATTCACCGGGCAGCCTGTGACGCACAGCGGCTTCTTGCAATGCAGGCACCTTGAGGCCTCGAGCATCGCTTCCTCTTTATTGTAACCGTAAGATACTTCCTCGAAGTTGTGTGCACGAACTTTGGGATCCTGCTCACGGACAGGCACTCTTGGAATCTTGTTTGCCATCACTTCTTCTCCATTGCAGCGGTTTCTTCGGGCTTATACTGACGGGAGCGCCTCATGGCCTCGTCCCAGTCGACGAGGGAGCCGTCGAATTCCGGACCGTCCACGCATGAAAACTTTGTCTCTCCCCCCACTGAAACGCGGCAGGCCCCGCACATTCCGGTGCCGTCGACCATGAGCGAGTTCATGCTGACGACCACGGGGATGCCGAGCTTCCCGCAGGTGAGGGCCGCGAACTTCATCATGATCATCGGACCTATGGCCACGCACCTGGTATACTTCCTGCCCTCTTCATTCACAAGCTGCTCGAGCTTCGCCGTGCCGACACCCCTGAACCCCACGGAACCGTCGTCGGTGCAGAGGTAGAGATTGTCACAGGCGCCGCCGAGTTCTTCTGTATAGATTAGCAGATCTTTTGTGCGCGCGCCGATTATGACGTCCACAGCCACGCCGCGGTCGTGCAGCCATTTTGCCTGCGGATACACAGGTGCCGTTCCGAGGCCTCCGGCGATGAACACGTAGCGCTGCGCGCCGAGCTCCTCCGGGCTCATGTTCACGAAATCGGAAGGATTCCCCAGAGGGCCCACGACGTCTGCATAGCAGTCGCCCACGTTGTAATCTTCCACCATCCTGTGGGTGGAGGCTCCGATGAGCTGGATGACTACGGTGACGGTGCCATTTGCCGGGTCTGAGTCGCTGATTGTCAGGGGGATGCGCTCGCCCTTCTCCCCGTCGCGGACAATCAGGAACTGCCCCGGGAGGGCGGCCTTTGCTACGCGGGGAGCCTCGATCACCATCTTCGCGATGACCGGGTTCAGCATCTGCTTTTCGAGTATCTTGAACATATTGCAAAGATACAATTAATACGCGACAAAAAGGCCGGCTCGATTTGAGCCGGCCTGATTATACTGCAGAAGCTGTAGTCTAGAACCTGTACCTGATGCCGAGGGCTGCGCCGGTATAGTTGAAGACCTTTGCACCGAACCAGTAAACGGGCATCCAGTCCACCGAGACATTGAGCGGTACGGACGGGATTTCCCATTCAGCGCCGATCTGGCCGGCAACACCGAAGTGGAGGCCGCCGCCGTTGAACAGAACACCGTTGATACCAGGACCTGCATAAAGGGCTACCTGATTGCTGATAGGAATACGGAAGTCGTAGATGGCGCTGGCGGTGAAACCGCTGCCAATCCAGAACATAGCGTCAACTTCGAGGAAGTTGTTGCCAAGCCAGTGCTGATAGGATGCACCGTCGGCATAACCCATACGGACACCGAAAGCCTTGGGCTGTGCATTTGCAACCGCTGCGAAAGCGATGAGGGCAACTGCGATAGCTAAAAGTTTTTTCATTTTGCCAGTTTGATTTAAGAATTAGTGTGTCAAATATACTAAACAATCCCCGAAAAACCAAGGAATGCCATCGCCATGATGCTCACGGTAATAAGCGCGATGGGAAGGCCCCTGAAGGGCTTGGGGACGTCGTTGAGGGCAAGATGCTCGCGAAGGCCGCTGAACAGCACCATGGAAAGGCCGTATCCGAGCGAGGTGGCAAATGCATACACGGTGGATTCGGCGAGATTGAGCATGTGAGGCACCTGGGTGCCGAAGCTGAATTCCTTCGTGACCACGGTGATGGCCACTCCGAGCACGGCGCAGTTGGTGGTGATGAGCGGCAGGTAGATGCCAAGTGCCTGATACAGAGAGGGAGACACCTTCTTAAGAACAATCTCCACCATCTGCACGAGCGCCGCAATCACCAGGATAAAGGCTATGGTCTGCAGGAAATCAAGCCCGAAAGGCACCAGCAGGTAGCGGTTGAGCAGATAGGTCACCACCGTGGCGAGCGTAATCACGAAACACACCGCCAGGCTCATGCCGGTCGAAGTGGACAGCCGGCTCGACACGCCCAGGAACGGGCAGATGCCGAGGAACTGCGCCAGGACGATATTATTGACGAATATCGCGGATATTATAATGAGAAAATATTCCATGATTACTTCTTCTTAGCCAGTTTGTTGAACAGAACCATGAGATATCCGAGCACCATGAACGCACCGGGAGCCATTACGAAGGCGAGGATGCCGTCGCCCGGGATGAACTTCCATCCGAATACGGAGCCGCTGCCCAGGATTTCACGGACGATGCCGATGACGGTGAGCGAGAGAGTGAAGCCGATGCCTATGCCGATGCCGTCGAGGGCCGACTCCAGCCAGTTGTGCTTGCTGGCGAAGGCCTCGGCGCGGCCGAGGATTATGCAGTTCACCACGATGAGCGGGATGAACAGGCCGAGCGTACGGTAGATGTCGGGGACGAAGGCCTGCATGAGGAGCTGCAGCACCGTGACGAAGGTGGCGATAATTACGATGTAAACCGGAATATGCACCTTATCGGGCACGATGGGAGCCACGAGCGAGACTACTATATTGCTGAGTACCAGCACAAAAAGCGTTGCCAGACCCATCTCCATGCCGTTCATGGCGGAAGTGGTGGTGGCAAGCGTCGGGCACATGCCCAGCACCAGCACGAAGGTCGGATTCTCCTTGAGCAACCCGTTGGTTATGAGGGAAAGCTTGTTCGCCATGGCTAATTCTCCTTATTCTTTATGAGGCTGGCACCGGTGGTGGCGTCAGGATCGAGGGTTTTCACAAGCTTGCGCGCCTGGGCCACGGCCAACGCATAGGCGCGGGAAGTGATGGTGGAAGCGGTGATGGCGTCCACGTCGCCCCCGTCCTTCTTGACGGTGAGGTTGCCGTCCTTGTTGAAGCCGTACCACTGGCCCATGAATTTCTTGTCGGAAGTGCACTTCGCACCAAGGCCCGGAGTCTCGGAGTGCGACAGCACCTTGGTATTGAAGATGGTGCCGTCGGGAAGCACTCCCACCATAAGGGAGAGGGTGCCGCCGAAACCTGCGGTGGAAGATTTCACGGCGTAGCCGACCGTCTGGCCGCCGCCGTATTCTTCGTAGTATTCGTACTTGACCCCGTCGATTTCGGCCGTCTTGGCTTCGGAGATCTCCCCGCCTTCGGGAAGGACCTCCGCTATGGCCGCCCTGGCCTCCGCCGCCGCTGCGGCGGCGATGGGATCCTTGGTTATTCCATATACGGCTCCGAGGATGGCGGAGCATACGAGGCAGGTCCCGAAAAGGACCAGCGTCATGTTGAGTAAATTGCTTTTTGCCGCCATGCTATTTCCTCCCGTATACTTTCTGATGGAACGCCATGTTGATCAGCGGAACCGTCATGTTCATGAACAGAATTGCGAACGACATGCCTTCGGGATATGAGCCGAAATAGCGTATCATCATGACTATGAAGCCGATGCCGAAGCCGTAGAGAACTCCGCCCCAGCTGTTTATGGGCGACGTGACGTAGTCGGTGGCCATGAAGCAGGCTCCGAGGACGATGCCGCCGGTGAGCAGGTTGAAGAGCGGGCCGGTGTACATCTCGGGATTCACCCCGTGGAAGATGGCGGCGATGGCCGCCACGGTAGCGAAGATGCTGAGGGTGATCCAGGGCTTGATGACCTTGCGGATGCAGAGATACAGCCAGCCAACCAGAAGCAGCAGGGCCGACACCTCACCCGCGGAGCCACCGATATTCCTGAACAGGGTGGAGAGATTCACCAGGGCGTCGGCCTTGTCGGCGCCGATGAGCCTGACCTGCCCGAGGAGGGTGGCGCCGCTGAAAGCGTCGACATTGGGGATGAACCCGTGGGGCTCGGGCCAGGTGGTCATCTGCGCGGGGAAACTGACCAGCAGGAAAACGCGGCCGGTGATTGCGGGGTTGAACACGTTCTGTCCCAGGCCGCCGAAGGTCATCTTGGCTACGCCTATGGCCACCAGGGCGCCTATGAACACTATCCATAGCGGAATGCCGGCGGGAAGGTTCATGCCCAGGAGTATGCCCGTAACCACTGCGGAGAGGTCACCTATGGTCGAGGGCTTCTTGAGGAGGAACTTGGTGACGGCCCATTCGATGAGCACGCAGGAAGCGACGCTCACCACCAGGATCGCCAGTTCGCTCCATCCGTAGAAGAGGATGGATGCTATTACCGCAGGGCACAGCGCGATGACGACGTCCAGCATCAGCCTTTTGGTGGATACCGGAGAATGCCAGTGCGGATTGGGGGTAATCAGGTAAGTCTCTGCCATTTCACTTATTTTTTGCGGCCGCGGCCCGGGCCTTGATGACGCCCATGACCTGCTGTTTAGCCTGACGTACGTTGTCGAGCAGCGGAATGCCGGCAGGGCAGCTGTACAGGCAGCATCCGCATTCGATGCAGTCCTGGGCAGCGTATTTCTCGAGTTCTTCGAGACGGTCGCCGGCCTTGTAGAGGCGGTTGAGAAGGAGAGGTTCGAGCCCCATGGGGCAGGCGTCGGCGCAGCGTCCGCAGCGGATGCACGCGCCTTCCTGCCAGCGCTTTGTGGTCTCGCGCTTCAGGTAAAGCACTGCAGATGAACCCTTTACGGTAGCGGCATCGAGATTCACCACGGCCTTTCCCATCATGGGACCGCCGCTGATTATCTTGCCGGCTTCGGCGGGAACTCCTCCGGCATATTCAGCAACATAGCTCAGTGGCATGCCGATGCGGAACCAGTAGTTGTGATGCCTGTCCGCCGGAAGGCAGTCGCCGGTGACGGTGAGGATATTGCTCACGAGGGGCTTGTTCTTCTGGACAGCCTCGTACACCGCGAACGAGGTGGTTATGTTCTGCACCACGGCGCCAACGCTGATGGGAAGGGCGCCGGAACCCACCTGACGGTGCATGACGGCGTCGACAAGCTGCTTTTCTCCGCCCTGCGGATACTTCTTTTTGAGCGGCTGGACAACCATGTCGGCGAAGCCGAGCTCCTGCAGCGCCTTGTCCATGACCTTGATGGCTTCGGGCTTGTTATCTTCGATGCAGATGAAGCACTTCGGCCCGCCGAGCACCTTCTGCATGATGGCAGCGCCGACGAGTATCTCTTTCGGACGCTCCAGCATCAGGCGGTAGTCGCTGGTGAGGAAAGGCTCGCACTCGCTGCCGTTGACCAGCAGGGCCTCGGCCTTAGGGCTGCCGGGAGCGGGATTGAGCTTGACGTGGGTGGGGAAGGTGGCACCGCCCAGGCCCACCACGCCGCATGCCTTGATACGGTCGAGGATGAACTGGCGGTCTTCGGGAAGTGCGGTGATGAGGGTGTCGGAAGTGTCTATGCCGTCCGCCCATTCATCGCCCTCGACATCTATGACCACATGGGTGACCATGCGGCCGGAAAGGTCGGCATATGGAGCGACGGCCTTAACCTTGCCGGAGCAGGGAGAATGCACCGCAGCCGAAATGAACCCGCCCGGCTCGGCGATGAGCTGGCCGGTCCTGACGCTGTCCCCCACCGCCACGACGGGCTTGGCGGGAGCGCCAAGATGCTGTGCCATGGACACATACATGGTTTTGGGAAGAGGCAGGACCTCTGTCGCGCAGTCCTTCGCGAACTTGCTGTCATGCGGATGGACTCCGCCCATGCTGAATGTCAGTCTTTTCATTTTGCGCCCTCCTCTGCTGAAGCTTTTTTCCTGGCTGCGATGCGTTCCTTGACCGCGTCTTTGTCGAGCGGCTTGGGGAAGTTGATTCCGTGAATGGCGCCGGTGGGACACACGGCCTCGCATTCGCGGCAGAGCTTGCACTTGCCGGAATCTATGTAAGCCAGATTGTTTTCCAAAGTGATGGCCTCGTGCTGGCAGGTCTTGAAGCAGAGCCCGCAGCCGATGCAGGCGTTGGCGCAGGCCTTTTTGGCAGCGGGGCCTTTGTCCTGGTTGCGGCAGACTACCACCATGCGCATTCCGCGCGGACCCTGGTTCCTCAGTTCGATGAGCCCCTTCGGGCAGGCCTTCACGCAGGAGCCGCAGGCCGTGCACTTTTCCTCGTCGATTACCGGAAGGCCGGTTTCGGGATCCATGGAGAGGGCTCCGAAGCTGCATGCGGCCACGCAGTCGCCCTGGCCGAGGCAGCCGAAGGTACAGAGGGTCTCTCCGCCATATAGCGAAGCCTCTGCGCGGCAGCTCTTTACGCCGTCATAGGTGTTAACCTTGGGCCTGGCCGCGCAGGTACCGTTACAGCGCAGCACAGCCACCTGGGGGGCTTTCTTCACCACCTCGTAACCGAGGATGGCGGCCACCTTTTCCATGACGGCATTGCCGCCCACGGGGCAGAAGTGGTTGTCGAGATTGGGAGCCGCGACCGCGGAGCTCGCGAAGTCACGGCAGCCGGCGCGTCCGCATCCGCCGCAGTTGGCTCCCGGAAGCACGGCCTCGATCTCGTCGATGCGGGGATCTTCCTCGACCTTGAACTTCTGCGCCACCAGGTAGAGCAGAAGGGCGAGCAGCAGCCCCAGACAGGACAGGATTACTATCGTCCAGATAAGAGTGGAAGTCATGACTTTTCTTTTATGTAGAAAGAATATTCATTCGAGAGCTTTTCCCTGAAAAGCCTGAGTATCAAATAGTAAAGCAGTGCCACACCGATACCGGCGAGCCCTGCGTAAAGCTCTTTGACCCCGAGCGTGTAAAGCCCGAGCAGCACTGCAAGGAGCAGCAGCAGGGGGATGACATAGGCCAGCCACACGGCCTTGAAGCCCATGCTTCTCTTGAGGCAAACCTCAACTATCTGCCCCTCTTTCCAGTTTCCTATGGTCGTGGGAATCTGGATTACTTTCGTGACGGCGTCGGAAACCCCGCAGAGCCCCTTGGCGTGACAGCTGCCGCAGGCCGAAGCCGACAGTATTTCGACGGTGGTAAACTGGGACGTAATATCCACTATACGGCCCTCATGTGATATCACTTCGGCCATTTATTCGAATTCTTCGCGGTTGATGGATGACTGGATGGGCTTCTGGGCGTATACGTCCAGGGCGTCCTCGGGCTCCATGAAGCGCACCTGTTCGCTCTTGAACACCATGTCGAGATCGAGCGTTTCGCCGTTACGGTGCTTGGCGATAATAATCTGCGTCTTCTCCTTGTCTTCGGGATTGTCGGAAAGGCCGATGTAGTCGGGACGGTGGATGAAGATGACCATGTCGGCGTCCTGCTCGATGGAACCGGATTCGCGGAGGTCGCTCAGCATGGGCTTGCCGCCGCTCCCCTGCCTCTGCACGGAGTTTCGGGACAGCTGCGAGAGCGCGATGATGGGGATGTCCAGCTCCTTGGCCGTAGCCTTGAGGGTGCGGGAGATGTATGCCACTTCCTGCTCGCGCAGGCCGCCCTTGGCCTGCTCGGGGGCCTGCATGAGCTGCAGGTAGTCCACCACGATGAGCTGCACGCCCTTGTTCTTGACGAGGTTCTTGGCCTTGGTGCGGAACTCCATCACGGGAAGGCTGGGAGTGTCGTCGATGTAGAGGGGTGCGGAGGAGAGGTTCTTGATACGGTAGTCGAGCTGCTGCCACTCGTAGTCCTCGAGTTTGAGGGCGCCCTTGATCTTCTCGGCGCTGAGGCCGGTTTCGGACACCATCAGACGCTTTGCCAGCTGCTTGCTGGACATTTCCAGCGAGAAGAAGGCGACGGGCTTGTGATGGTCCACCGCAGCGTTGCGGGCGATGTTGAGGGCGAAGGCCGTCTTACCCACGGAAGGACGGGCGGCGATTATGATAAGGTCTGACGGCTGCCATCCCTGGGTGACGCGGTCGATGCTCACGAAGCCCGACGGGACACCGCTGAGGCCGGTCTGGGTCTGCTGCCCTTCGATTTCGCGGATGACCACCTCGATGACGTTGCCTATGGCCTGGACCTCGCGGCGCACATTGCTCTGGATGGCGTCGAAGACCTTCGTCTGGGCGGCATCGACCAGGTCGTCCACGTCGATGGACTCGTCGAAGGAATCGCGCAGGATGTCGTACGAAGCGGAAATGAGATCGCGCTGGATCGCCTTCTGCTTGAGTATCTTGATGTAGAATTCCAGATGGCTGGCGGCCCCGACCTTCTCGCTCAGGCCGGAAAGCACCACGGCTCCGCCGACGACCTCGAGGTTGCCCATCTTGCGGAGCTTGTCGGACACCGTCACGATGTCGATTGCGGAATGCTCCGCCGAGAGCGCCTGGATGGCCTCGAAGATCATCTGGTGGCGTGGCTCGTAGAAGCAGTTTCTGGTGAGCTCCGACAACGCGAGGTTCTGGCTGCTCTGATCGAGCAGCAGGGCTCCGAGTACAGACTCCTCGACGTCCAGCGCCTGAGGCGGCTTGTTGCCTACCTCAAGGCCCAGGTTGTCGAGGTCTTTCTTCCTGTCGGTTTTTCTGCCGCCTGTTTTCTGGGAAGGCATGGACTAGTCTTGATTACCGGGATTCACGATGATGCGCCCGCAATGCTCGCAGATTACGAGCTTGCTGCCGGAATTGATGTCGACCAGCCTCTGCGGAGTGATGGTGTTGAAGCAGCCGCCGCAGGCGTTGCCCATGTACACCGGAACCACTGCGAGGTGGTTGTGGACGCTGCCACGGATGCGGTCGTAGGCGCTGAGGGTGCGGGCGTCCAGATTGGCGGCGATGGAGTTGCGGGTTTCGACGAGTTTCTGCTCTTCTTTGGCCGTGGAGCTCACGATGACGTCGAGCTCGTCCTTCTTGGCGGCGAGGTCCTGGAGACGGATCTCGATCTGGTCGCCCACGGCGGAGATCTTCTCCTTGAGATCCTCGATCCTGCCCTTGGCCTCGTCGAGATTCTTCTGGTCTATCTGGCGGAGAAGGTTGGTGTTCTCGAGCTCCTTGCTGATGGAGTCGTACTCGCGGCTGTTGGAAATGCCCTCGAGCTGCCTCTGGTATTTGTCTATCTCGGCATCGTGCTCGACCATGGTCTTCTTGCTCACCTCGATCTTGGCGTTGTTTTCGTCGATGGCTTCCTTGAAACGGGCCACCTTTTCCTGAAGGCCGCTGATTTCGGTTTCGAGAACCTCCACCTCGGCGGGGAGTTCGCCGCGGCGCAGCACGAGCTTTTCTATTTCGTTGTCGGCGCCCTGAAGGGTGTAGAGCAGCCTGAGTTTATCCTGGACGCTCTGGGCGGAATCCGCAAAGTTCTTCTGAAGGGAGACGAAAGTTTCCCTTTCGTCTATGGGTGTCTCCACTTTCTTGGTGCTTTTTTTTGTTGTTGCCATATGTTCAGATAGTTATATGCAGTTAAAGGAATACAAAGTTATGAAAAAATTCCGGGATTCAGAGGCTTTTCTTTATCTCCACGAGTTGGGCGCGGATAGCCTTCAGGGAATCGAGGGCTTTCACCTTCCCCTTCACCTTCGCCCTGTCGGAAAGCAGCTGCTGGCGGGCGCCGTCCAGCGAAAGGCCCTTGACCTTGACGAGGTAATGGATCTGCTTGAGGGTCTCGATGTCGTCGGCGGTGTACAGCCGGTTGCCCCTGCTGGTGCGGGAAGGCTTGAGAATCGAAGAGAACCATGTGCTCCAGTAGCGTACCAGGGAGACGTTCTCCCCCAGTATCCCTGCAGTTTCACCGATAGTCCAGAATAGTTTTTCCATATTGTTTAATCCATTGATTGTCTTGTATTTACCGACATGTATAACATGTTCGAATACTCCCTTGGGGAGACCGATGCAAAGATATAGCTGACCGGATCCATGGCCCGCCCGTTCAGGATCACCTCGTAGTGGAGATGCGGCGCGAACGCCTGCCCGCTCATTCCGGAAGTGCCTATCACCCTGCCCTTCTTCACGCTCTGGCCGGTCTGAACCTTGATTTCCGACAGATGCAGGTAGCGGGTCTCGTAACCGCCGGCGTGGCTGATGGTCACGCAGTTGCCGTCCCCCTTGGTGGAGTTGGTGACGTTGGTCACCGTGCCGTCCGCCGTGGCGTGCACCGGAGTTCCCCGGGGCACTATGAGGTCGATGCCGTTGTGGCGCACTTCGGCGTTCAGGAAAGGATTCAGCCTCGGGCCGGCGGATGCGCCGGTCTGCGGGTAGGAGAAATCGTCCACCGGCAGGATCATCGGCGGCAGCACGAAGTCTTTCCCCGCCAGGCTGCGGTAGATGTCCTCGAAGGACTGCCGCACCAGTTCGGACTGCGCCGTGAGGCGGTCCACCTTGGCCTTGGTGTAATTTACTATCTTGGCGTCCGGGATGGTGTCGGCGCCGTGGAGCATCTGCAGCGAGCTGATCGGGTCGACGCTGGGCGCCGCGTTGTGGAAGACGCTCTCGTAAATGTCATTGTCTTTCACCTCTACCGCGGAAAGGCTCTCTCTGATGAGCTTCATGCGGGGCTCGATCTGCGGGTACACCTTTTCATAGGCGCGGATTTCCTTGCGGAGGCGCTTCTCGGTGTCGGTGCTGACGAAATTGGCCACCACCGCGTACACCACGATGAAGAGCGACAGCGATACGATGAACACTTTCAGCACCCCGAGGAGGAGCTTCAGGATATCGAAGCCCACCTTGCGGACGCTGACGTTCTTCAAATCGAATTCGTATTGCCTCTTCTTCATCATTTACCAAGATTTTCAAGGAGTTCGAGCGAGGATTTCTTCCTGGGCGCCGCCTCTTCGCGGCGTTTGGCCACCATCGCCCTGTATTCCTCCAGCGGCATGTCCATATTCATATACTGCATGGGGCTGACCGGAGCGCCCTTGTAGAGCACTTCGTAATGCAGATGGGGTCCGGTGCTCTTTCCGGTGGAGCCTACCGCCCCTATGAGATCGCCCCTCTTCACTTCCATTCCTTCCGCCACGTCTATCCGCGAAAGATGGGCATAGCGGGAACGGTAACCGAAGCCGTGATCGATGACTATTTCGTTGCCGTAGCCGGTGAACTTGAAATCGGTCTTGACCACGATTCCGTCGCCCGTGGCGTATACGGGATTACCGGCGAAAGTGGCCATGTCCTGCCCCTCGTGGAAGCGGGTTCCACCGTAGACGGGGTCGCTTCGGTACCCGAACGGACTCGCCATGTGGATGCGGCTCTTGTCGGGCAGCAGCGGCGGAACCGCGGGGATGTGCGAGACCATGTCGCCGGCGGTGAGGGAGATGCCGTACACTTCGTCCAGCGAGGCGCTCTGCAGATATGCCCTTTTCGTGAGCTGGTCGAGACGGCGCATGGTGGTCTTGAGGGAGGAAGTCGCGCCCATCGCGTCGAGATACTCGTAGCGGGCGTCTCCACCGAAGCCGGCAGCCTTCGCTTCGGCCGGGATTTCGTTCAGTCCGAAGATGGAACGGTACACGTGGTCGTCCCGTTCCTCGACTCCTTCCATGGTGATTTCGTAAAGGTCCAGCTCCCTTTCCACCACGGACATGCGCGCCTCCCATTCGGCGGCCTGCCGCTTGAGCGCGGCTGTTTTGGGGAGATCCTTCCCCAGCACCGACGTATACAGCCAGAAGTACAGCCAACTCAACCCCACGGCGGCTATGACAGCCACGATGATGCGCACGGGACGCTCCCAGCGGGGGCCTTCGTGCACCTCATACTGCAAGGTTATAGGGTTGAAAACATACTTCGGCATGGAAATACAAAGTTACTGTTTTTTAGCGAAATAATAGCACTTATCTAAAGTAAAGAGCGCCCGAACTCAGACGGCTCTGTACGATTCTGGGTTGCGGAAACCCCTGAGGAAATCCTCCACTCCGAGCCGCTTCTTTCCGGAGAGCTGGAGCTCGGTCACGGAGTACCAGCCGTCCCCTGTCGCCACGGCCAGACGGGTCTTGCCGTCGGACGAAATCGTTCCGGGCGCGCAAGGCTGCAGGCTGCCGGGTTGCAGCTCCGTCCCGAAGAAGAGCTTGCACTCCGTGGCGGTGCCGTCTTCCGAAACCAGCGTGGTCCATGCCGAAGGATAGGGACTCAGGCCCCTGACCAGGTTGTAGATGTCCCTGGTGGAACGGGACCAGTCGATACGGGTGTTCTCCTTTGTGAGCTTGGGTGCAGGATGAAGCACCTCGCTGCCCTGGATGAACGAACGCTGCACGCGGGTCTCGATGTTGCGCTGGAAGATGCCCTCCACCGACTCTATCACAAGCTGGGCGCCGAGCGGCATGAGCTTGTCGTGAAGGGTGCCGGCAGTATCTTCCGGAGTGATACGGCATTCCTGCCTGAGGAGGATTCCGCCGGTGTCGATGTTATGGTCGAGCATGAACGTGGTGACGCCGCTGATCTTCTCGCCGTTGATGACGGCCCAGTTGATGGGCGCCGCTCCCCTGTACTGCGGCAACAGGGCCGCATGCAGGTTGAACGAACCGTACTTCGGCATCTTCCAGACCTCTTCGGGCAGCATGCGGAACGCCACCACCACGAACAGGTCGGGCTTGTAGGAGGCCAGTTCCGAAAGGAAGGCCGGGTCTTTGAGCTTGAGCGGCTGCAGCACCGGAATGCCGTGAGCCACAGCGTATTGCTTCACTGCGCTCTCCTGCACCTTGAGCCCGCGGCCGGCCGGCTTGTCCGCCACCGTGACTACCGCCACCACCTTGTAGCGCTTCCGCACGAGGGCGTCGAGCGAGGCCACCGCGAATTCGGGAGTGCCCATGAACACTATGCGCTTCGGCCTGAAGAAGCGGCCGACAAGGCTGGTGATCTTCCTCCAGCCCGTCCTGAGGAGGTCGGCGTCGAAGAAGGTGGCGTCGTGGATGGCCCTGTTGGTGAGGAAGAAGCCTATCGGCGCCAGCACCAGGGCAGAAATCATGGTGCCGATGGATGCATCCACCGAACCGTCGCGTGCCAGCTTGGTGCCGGAGATGTCCACCACCCAGTACAGCACGAAAAACAGCACCGCCACGATTACGCTGGTTCCGAGACCGCCCTTCCTGATGAGCGCGCCGAGGGGCGCTCCGATGAAGAAGAGCATCAGGCATGCCAGCGCCTGGGCAAATTTCTTGTAAAGCTCGATGTCGGCCCTCTTGAGAAGGGCGTTGTATTCGAAAGTATCGGTCTCGTAGTTATGGATTTCACCGGCGGTGCGCCTTGCCACGTCGATGGCCCTGGTATACGCCTGTTCCTTGTCGGCACCCTTGCTCCACTTCATGTACATGGGGTCGGAGAAGAAGCTCTCGCGCGGTTTCTTTGAAAGCTTGGCGGTGTCGAGCTCGTCCCTCAACATGAACGGGCCGGTTCTTCTGAGTTCCTTGTATTTATTGTCCTGGGCCGCCTGGAAAAGGGCGCCCAGGGAATCGTGCCGCTCAGTGAGCTGCGACAGCTTCATGGCCTTCGCCTGGTCGCCGAAGCGGCTTGAATCGGACTTTTCGAACGAATAGTTCTCGAGCGGAATCACCAGGTCCTGCTTGTCGAAATCGATGTGCTGCAGCTCGAAGGAGCTCTTCCCGAACTGGCGGGTATTGGTCTCCATGTAGCTGGCGCCGTTGTAAAGCGTGAAGATGAGGTAGTCCTTGTTCTTGCTCATCTTGATGACGGCGGAATCGGCCAGGGAGAGGGACGTGTTGCCCTTGCTGTTGGTGTGGTCGTACACCATTACGTCGCGCAGTATCTTGTTGTCCTGTTCCCTCACGCGGAGGACATATCCTTCGATGCCGTCGTAGAAAGTTCCGGCCGGAATCTTGATTTCGTTCTTGGTGCGGCCGATATCGTCGCGCAGGGTGTAGATTTCGTTGTATGCCTTTGGCACCAGGTTGTTGCCGACGAAGAAAGCGGCCACCGCAATAAGCAGCGAGGCAGCGAAGATGGGCGCCATCACCCTGGTGAGGGAGATGCCGGCCGACTTGATTGCCATGAGCTCGTTGTTCTCTGCCATCTGGCCTATGGTCATGACCGAGCCGAGAAGGGTGGCGAGAGGGAGGCACAGCGGCAGGGTGGTGCAGCTGCCCCAGAACATAAACTCCAGTATAACCTTGAAACTCAAGCCCTTACCCACAAGCTCGTCGATGTACACCCAGAGGAACTGAAGCATCAGGATGAACACGACGATGGCCAGGATCGCGACGAACGGTCCTATGAACGACTTGAGGATGAACTGGTCGAGTTTTTTCAAGCTGAACGGTCGGTGAAGCTAAATCTTCTGTAACATTATGTCCAATGCATCCGCCAGTCCTGCAAGAAGCTTGCCGCCAGCGGTTGCAAGGCCGGGCTGGCCGCCTCCGCCGCCCTGGATGCACTTGGCAGCGTCGCGGATGTCGGCGCCTGCGTTCTTTCCGGCGGCCACGAGGTCCGACGAGTACATGAGCAGAAGCTGGGGCTTGCCGTCCTGGCTTACCGCCGCCGCGACCACCGTGTCGGACGCCTCCTTCTGGAGCAGGTTGGCCGCTTCGCGGAGCATGACAAAATCGGGCGTCTCCTTGATTATCACGACCTTATGGCCATTGACGGGCTGGGCCGCGGCGAGGAGGGTTTCCTTGTATTTCAGAGTCTTTTCCTTTGCCACTTCGGCGAGCTGCTTCTTATAGCCGTCGTTTTCCTCTACCAGCCTGCGGATGGCGTCGACCATGCCCTGGGCGTTGCCGAGCATCGCACGGACGGTGCGGATGTCGTCCTGCATGCAGTTCACCACGAGTTCGGCATCTTCACCGGTGACGGCCTCAATCCTGCGGACTCCGGCGGCTATGGCGCTCTCCGACACTATCTTGAAGAAGCCGATGTTGCCGGTGGCGCCGGTGTGGCAGCCGCCGCAGAGTTCGGTGCTGGGGCCGAAGTTGACCACCCTTACGCGGTCGCCGTATTTCTCGCCGAAGAGCGCGATGGCGCCCATAGCCTTGGCTTCTTCCATGGTGGCGTCCCTCTTCTCGCAGCGGGGGAAGTTGCTGCGTATCATCTGGTTGACGCGGTTCTCCACTGCGGTGAGCTGCTCCTGGCTGAGCTTCTCGAAGTGGGAGAAGTCAAAGCGGAAGTATTTGTCACAGACAAAGGAGCCCTTCTGCTCGACGTGGGTGCCGACTATTTCGCGCAGCGCCTGGTCGAGGAGATGGGTGCAGCTGTGGTTGGCCTCGATTTTCCGCCTTCTTGCGGCATCCACCCTGAGGGTGAACGGGCCGGTGCAATTCGCCGGGAGCTTTTCCGCCACATGGATGGTGAGGTCGTTCTCCTTTACGGTGTTGAGGATTTTGATTTCTTCGCCGTCGGCCGAGACTATCACGCCGCTGTCTCCCACTTCGCCGCCCATCTCGCCGTAGAACGGGGTGGCGTCGAACACCAGCTGGAGCATCTCCTTCTTCTTTTCCACCACTGTGCGGCTCTTCAGGAGCAGCGCGCCTTCTCGGGTGGTTTCATCGTAGCCGGTGAACTGCACGTTTTCGCCTTCGTGGTAGACCGTCCAGTCGCCGAAGCTGTTGCTGGTAGCGTTGCGGGCGCGCTCCTTCTGCTTTCCGAGCTCCACCTGGAAGCCGTCCATGTCCACGCTGTAGCCGTTTTCGGCGGCGATGAGGCCGGTGAGGTCGACGGGGAAACCGTAGGTGTCGTAGAGCACGAAGGCGTCCACTCCAGGGATGACCTTGGTGGCGGCGTTGCGCGCCATGTAGTCGTCCATGAGCTTGATGCCGCGGTCCAGCGTGCGCAGGAAGGCCATTTCCTCTTCGCGGATGACGTTTTCGATGAGCTGCTGCTGGGCGGCGATTTCGGGATAAGCCTCGCCCATGTCTTCCACCATCTGGGGTACCAGGCGGCAAAGGAAGGGCTCGCCGAAGCCGAGGAAGGTGTAGCCATAGCGCACGGCACGGCGGAGGATGCGCCTGATCACGTAGCCGGCCTTGACGTTGGAAGGCAGCTGTCCGTCCGCGATGCTGAAGGAGATGGCGCGGATGTGATCGGCAATCACGCGCATGGCAACTTCGGTCTTTTCGCTTTCGTGATAGGAGTGGCCGCTGAGCTTCTCAATCCGGGAGATGAGGCCGGTGAAGACGTCCGTGTCGTAGTTGGATTTTTTGCCCTGGAGCACGGCGCAGAGGCGCTCGAAGCCCATTCCGGTGTCAATGTTCTTGGCGGGAAGGGGTTCCAGGTGACCGTCGGCCTTGCGTTCGAACTGCATGAAGACGAGGTTCCAGATTTCCATCACGCGGGGCTCGCTGGTGTTCACCAGGGAGGCGCCGGGAATGCGGGCCTTCTCGTCGTCGGGACGGAGGTCGATGTGGATCTCGCTGCAGGGGCCGCAGGGGCCGGTATCGCCCATCTCCCAGAAGTTGTCGTGCTTGTTTCCGAGCAGGATATGGTCTTCGGGAAGATGTTTGCGCCAGGCCGCGCGAGCCTCTTCGTCCAGAGTGGTGCCGTCTTCCTTCGAGCCCTCGAACACGGTGGCATACAGCAGTTTGGGATCTATCTTGTAGATGTCGACAAGCAGCTCCCAGGCCCAGTCGATGGCTTCGGTCTTGAAGTAGTCTCCGAAGCTCCAGTTGCCCAGCATCTCGAACATGGTGTGGTGATAGGTGTCGTGACCGACCTCTTCAAGGTCATTGTGCTTGCCGCTCACGCGAAGGCACTTCTGGCTGTCCGCGGCGCGCTTCATGCCGGCGGTGCGGTTGCCGAGGAAAATGTCCTTGAACTGGTTCATGCCGGCGTTGGTAAACATGAGCGTAGGGTCGTTCTTCACCACCATGGGCGCCGAGGGCACTACGGTGTGTCCCTTGGACGCGAAAAAGTCCAGGAACTGCTTTCTTATTTCTTTGGACGTCATAGCGTAATTTGATGTCGTTTCGAGTTTTTGCGTATAGCCTACAAAGTTACAACAAAATTGCGTATAACTCAAGAGTATTTCGGGCGGCCTTTCGAGGGGGCTCTGCCCCCTTAACCGCTTCGCTACCCCCGCCTATAGATAAAACTCCCTTGTCAGGCTGACGTATTCGCGGCTGCGCTTGCCGGAGGAGTCCATCAGGGTGAGTTCGCTTGCCTCCGGCTGTGTGCGGGAGCGGCTGAACTCGGCGATGAGGCGGGAGACGGGTTTGGCGGGGGTGGTGCGGATGCGGAGCAGGCGGAAGGGGTAAAGGCCGAATGAGGCGGCAGTGCGGAGGAGATCCTTTTCGCAGTCGGACGGGAGAATCAGCGACAGTCGGCCCTCGGGCTTCAGATGCGTTGCGGCAAAGGCGCATAACCCCCTGTAGGACAGCGTCTCCGTGTGTCTGGCGGCGGACTCGCGCGCATCGGGGTTCTTCAGCGACGAATCGTAATACGGCGGATTGGAAAAGATAAGGTCGAGACCGTCGGTGCAGTAGCGGGAGAGCGGGATGCAGTGGGTACGAAGATGCGTGCTCCAGGGCGATGCTGCGAAGTTTTCCGCAGCTTCCGCCGCAGATTCCGGGTCGATGTCGATGGCCTCAATCTGAAAAGCTGGGCTTGGAAGGCGCTGCGCAGTCATCAAGGCGATCACGCCGGTGCCGGTACCGACATCCAGAAGGCTGCGGTCAGAAGGCCTGAGCGTCATCGCGGCGCCAAGCAGAACGGCGTCGGTGCCCACTTTCATAGCCGACGCCTCATTCTTTACACTGAACTGCCTGAAGCGGAATTCGCTCATACGAAGCGTCCGTCCTTCATCGTGAGAGCGCGGTCGCACCGGCCGGCCAGCGAGGAGTCGTGAGTGACGATGATTATTGTCTGCCCCAATTTTTCGCGGAGGTCGAAAAACAGCTTGTGGATTTCTTCTTTGGTCACGGAATCGAGATTGCCGGTAGGTTCGTCCGCAAAAAGCACGGCGGGAGAGTTGACCAGCGCGCGGGCAATTGCAACCCTCTGCTGCTCTCCCCCGGAAAGTTCTGAAGGCTTGTGGTTCATTCTGCCCGTAAGCCCCACGGTATCAAGAAGTTCGCGCGCAGTAGCCCTGGCGTCCGAAGCGCTTCTTCCTGCGATGAGCGCCGGTATCATCACGTTTTCTTCTGATGTGAATTCGGGCAGGAGATGGTGGAACTGGAAGACGAAGCCTATGCGCTGGCCGCGGAAAGAAGCCAGCTCGCGGCTGCCGAGGCGCAGCACATCAGTGCCGTCTATTTCAAGGGTTCCGCTGTCGGGCGACGAGAGAGTGCCGAGGATTTCCAAGAGCGTGGTTTTTCCTGCGCCAGAAGCGCCCGTAACCGCCACTATTTCACCCTTTTCCGCGTGAAAATCAATGCCTTTTAGGACCTCCAGCTTTCCGAAGGATTTATGAATGTCGCGTGCTTCGATAATCATATCGTGCAAAGATAAAAAAAATTGGTATCTTTGCAGTCCTCCTGGCGGCGAGGTGGCTTCCACTCCTCTGTCGGCCGAAGGAACGGACCCCCGCTTTGCGGCGGGTTCGTTTCAGGGGGCACGGCCCTCTGATTTCGGGGTGTGGCGCAGTTGGTAGCGCATCTGGTTTGGGACCAGAGGGTCGCATGTTCGAGTCATGTCACCCCGACTTCCAATAAGGGGGCTATGCCGCCCCCTATTACCCCTAGCGGCCTTTCCGCCCTCTAAGACTTTGCAAGCAAAGTCCCGGGCCCGGCCGGTCGCCTGATGGCGACGGGGGCTATGCCGCCCCCTATTACCCCTAGCGGCCTTTCCGCCCTCTAAGACTTTGCA
>CAMHKQ010000023.1 GCA_946185745.1 uncultured Bacteroidales bacterium | reverse complement strand
TTCGGAACAGTCGCTGTATGCGGGCGGCACAAATGAACTCGGCCGCTTCAGATGCTCTCAGGGCGGAGTGGTATACGAATCGCTGCTGGATTCCCTGAGCATTTCAGTCACGGAAATCTGGAACATTGAAAAGGACGGTGCGGGTGATCTCGTCTTCGAGGATAAAGGCGCGCGGTATGTGCTGCGGAGCGGCGGCCTGGAGCGTTCGGATATCGTCCCGGAAACTTCCGGGGACATTTTCTGCACGGCGGAGAACTCATCGTATTATGCAGAAGGCACCACCTCGGACGGAGTTTACATCCATCGCAGGGAAGACGGCCAGACCTATCATCTGACCACGCGCAACGGCCTGCAGAACAATACGGTGCTCTCGATGTGCTTCGACTCCTGCGGCGGCCTCTGGCTCGGGCTCGACAAAGGCATCGACTACGTGATCCTCTCCGCTCCGTTCTTCCGGCTTTTCGGTAATCCCGACAACTTCGGAACGGGATACGCCTCGGTCTTCTACGATTCGCACCTTTATGTGGGCACCAACATCGGAGTTTTCCGTATTGCCACGTCAAAACTGGCCGGCGCATACCGCGACACTGACTTCGAGCCGGTCCAGGGCATTCATGGGCAGGTATGGGACCTGCGCATACTGGACGGCCGGCTTTTCTGCAGCCATGATAAGGGCATATATATAATCGAAGGTAAGAGGGCTGTCCGGCATATCGCTCTGAACGGTTGCTGGAAACTCGAACCGCTCGACGGCGAGATGCCGCTGCGCCACATGCTGGGATGCACATACGAGCATTTCTTCGTGCTCGGAAAACAGAACGGTGAATGGCGTTTCGAAGGTTATCTGGACGGCTTCGACGAAGCCGGCAAATCGTTCTTCAGGGATGTCGATTCCCGGATCTGGTTCGGTCATCATGTCAAGGGCCTTTACAGGCTTACGCTTTCTCCGGACAGCCAACATGTCTATCGCGCCGATCACTATGGCACCGCCGAGGGCTTCCCGTCGGAAAGGGGCATCTATCCGGAACAGTATCGCGGCGGCATAATCTTTACTACAGAGGACGGTTTTTACCGCTTCGAGGGCGGCCAGGCCCTTCCCGTCGACGAACTGAACTCCCTCTTCAGCGAAGGGAGCCGCAATTCCCTTATGGTCTACGAAAGTCCGGACAGGAGCGTCAAGTATTTCTGGTCAGGCGGAGTCCAGGCCATCGAGTATCCTCTCCGGGACGGCAGAAGAGAGTTGGACAGCCTTACCCTGGGATATCTTTCCGGCCTGCGTCCGCTGGGATTCGAGAACACCTTATGGCTGGGTGACGGCTTCCTGCTCGTCAATACCGAAGACGGATTTGACGTGCTTGATTCAGGCAACCTCCGCTCCGGCAGGAACCGCAACGAAGTGTTCATCAAAGAAGTCAGGCTTGTAAACGAAGACAGAACGGTGTTTTGCTCGCGCGGAGCGTCCGAACCGACTCCGCTGAAGCTGAATTACAGACAGAACACCCTCGAATTCAGTTTCGTGGAACCCGCATTCACCGAGGACGGCGCGGTGGAGTATTCATGCATCCTGAACGGATACGACAAGGCATATTCGCCTGTTTCCTTATCCGGCTCCAAGGAATACTCCGATCTCCCTCCGGGACATTACACATTCACGGTAAGAGCGTATAACCGTCATTTCGGCGGCGCATGGACCGAGGCCAGCCAGGAAATAGTCATTTCTAAACCCTGGTTCCAAAAGTGGTGGGCTGTCCTTTTCTATGTGCTTGCAGGTATCCTGGCATTGTACGGCGTCAACAAGTCCGTCGAGGCGTCGGCTGAACGCCGGGCAGATAAAATAGCCGCCCTTAAGGCCGAGGAGATGCAGAAAGCGCAGATGAAGCGGGAGTTCGAGATAAAGGCCGAGGACCTTGCTGCCTCCACGATGAATCTGCAGCGCAAGAATGAACTGCTCCAGAAAATCAGCGGGGAAGTGGACAGGAGTATAGAAAGCATCCGCAGCGGCGAAGACCCGCACACCCAGCTCCAGCGGCTCCGTTCCCTTACCGAAATGATACGGAGCAATATAGAACACGATACCGACTGGAAGAAGTTCCAGACCAATTTTGACCTTGTCTACGACGACTTCCTGAAACGCCTGGAAACTCAGTACCCGCAGTTGTCGGTGTGCGACAAGAAAATCTGCGCTTATCTGAAAATGGACCTGAGCAGCAAGGAAATGGCTCCGCTTCTGGGAATGACGGTAAGGTCGGTGGAAATGACGCGCTACAGGCTCAGGCAGAAGCTCGGGCTCAGCCGCGAGGACAACCTGGGCGATTTCCTTCAGCGTTTCTGATGTTTACGCTATATGAAATAGCGCAAACAGCAGATTTTCAATTACATAGCTTAAAAAGACACCGAGCGGGACGATGCTCCAGTGCAGCCCGAGGACGAGGACTGTAATAACGATAAGTACCGAGATGCAGAGAAAGGCGGTACGCTTCATGCCCTGAATTCCGTCGCCTCCGGAGCGGCCTGTCTTGAAGGAGAACATCGGCACTTCGCTGACGAGCAGGGCGCACAATATGACGGTAAGCAGCGGTATGACGAACCAGAAGCTGCAAATGCGGGCGAGCCAGCTTTCTGGGCAGGCGTGACAGAATACGGCCAGGGAGCCGCAGATGATGGCCGACGATGGCGTCGGAAGCCCCAGGAAAGAATCGTGCTGGCGCTCGTCAACATTGAATTTTGCAAGCCGGATACCGCTGAATACGGCCAGCAGAAGCGGAATGAAACAAAGCGGGGCGGCGCACCCGAGCTCTTCCATGCAGGTATATAACATTACGGAAGGCAGGACGCCGAAACTAACCATGTCCGCCATGGAATCGAGTTCGCCCCCGATGGGGGAGTGCGCGTCCAGCAGGCGGGCGGCGAGGCCGTCGCAGAAATCGAACAGCCCGGCCGCAAGCATGAGGAAGAAGGCGAGGTCCGTACTGCCGCGTAACGCAAAGACAACTCCCACAACCCCGCAGAGGAGGTTGAGGGAGGTGATTGCGTTAGGTATGTGGGCTCGCAGCGACACTACTTGACCCCTATCTTGTTCTTGAGGTCCTTGGGAAGGGCGTCCTTGTGGAACACGAGGTCGAGGGTCTGGTTGCGGACATAGGCCTCGGTGGCGTACCATATGCCCTTGTACTTGCCGGTCTCGCCCCATGAGTTCTTGACCATGTAGTATTTGTTGCCGAACTGGTCGCGGGCGATGCCGAAGATCTGCATGCCGTGGTCGTCGGTGATGGTCTTGTTGTCGAAGCCGATCTGACGGCTTTCCTGGGTTGCAACCTTCTCCTTGGGAGCGGGGATTTCCTGCTTCTCGTCGCTCTTGCCGAGGAGCCTGTCGATGTCGGTGCTGGCTGCGTTGGCGGCCTCGGTGTCGACCAGGATTGCAAGGCCGTCGCGGGTGAATCCGGGATCGCTCACGTCAGCGCCCCAGGCGGCGGTATAGCCGTTGTTCAGGGCGGCGTCGAGGATGTTCATGAGCTCGTCGATGGGCACGTTCCAAGCCTTGTCCCAGCGCCAGTTGTCGCACACTTCGATGGCGAACGCGGTGTAGAAGGGATGGTGGGTGTAGGAAGTGAGGGTGACGTAGTTGTCGGGGTTGATCTTCATGGCGTCGCGGTAGCTCTTGGCGTCGTATTTGCGGCCGTCGACAGTGAACTCCTCTGGAATCTCGCCGAGGTAGGCGTTCAGGATACCGTCGAAGCCCCTCTTCCATGCGGTGGTGAGCCTGTTGCGGTTGGGATTCTTGGCCACGGCCTGCACATAGGCCTTGAGCACTGCGTCGAGCTCGCTCTGCTCGGGGAGTTCGGTGCCGTAATTGAAGCCGCTGTATGCACTCTGGGGCACCAGACCGTAGTCGCGGACTACGTCGAGCACGTCATCGGCCTCGCTTCCGGCGGCGAAGGTGAGGTTGCCGTCGAGGCGGACATATTTGTCGGCCCTGTCGGAATATGACTTGTGCACCACGAACATATCGGAGAAGTCGGGATACTTGGCGGGGTCTTTGATGCCGCAGATGCGGATGGCCTCGGACTCCAGGAATCCGAGGGTGGAGAAACACCAGCAGGTGCCGCTGCGGTACTGGTTCTTGACGCTGGTGATGGGGTTGGCCTTAATTGTAGTGAACTCGTAATCTGGGAACTTTATATCGTTCCTCTGTGCATAGGCGCTCAGCGAAAGGAGCGCGAGTGCGGAAATGATCAATGCTTTTTTCATATGCTGTTATTTGTCGTTGTATTTCTTGAGTGCGTTTTCCAGAACTGCCATTGCCTTTTCGAGCTCCGGAACTTCCAAAACATATGCCACGCGGACCTGATTGAGGCCCTGGCCCTTTGTGCCGTAGAAGCTGGCGGCGGGGGTGAGCATGACAGTCTGGTTGTCGAGACGGAAGTCGGTGAGCAGCCACCTGCAGAAATCGGCGGCGCTCTCTACCGGCAGCTCGGCGATCGTGTAGAACGCGCCGTTGGGCATGGGGCTGAAGACACCGGGGATGCGGTTGAGCGCGGCTACGGTGAAGTTGCGGCGCCTGATGTATTCGCTGCGGGTCTCCTCGAAGTAGGATTCGGGGGCGTCGAGGGCGGCGAGGGTGGCGGCCTGTGCGAGCACTGGCGGGCAGAGCCGCGCCTGCGCGAGCCTCAGGCCGAGGTTCATCACCTCTTTGTTGCGGGAAACTATGGTGCCGATGCGGGCGCCGCAGAGGTTGTATCGCTTGGAAACGGAATCGAGCATGATGGCGTATTGATCGAAATCTTCGATTTCCATCACGCTGAATATGGGCTTGTCGGAGTAGCAGAATTCCCTGTAGACTTCGTCGCTGCCGAGGAAAAGGTCGTATTTGCGGCAGATGCCGGCAATGGCCAGCAGTTCCTGCCTGTCGAAGACGGTTCCGGTAGGATTGGACGGATTGCTTATGAGGACGGCCCTGGTGCGGGGCGTGACGGCCTTTTCGATTTCTTCCACCGGAGGAAGCCTGAACCCCTCGCGGATGTCGGTATGGATGGGGACGAGCTTGATGCCGTACTTGAGCGCTATGGAGTTGTAGTTGACATAGAAGGGCTCGAAGACTATCACTTCCTCGCCGGGATTCGTGGTGATCTGGAAGAAGAAGTCCAGGGCCTCGGTGCCTGCGGTGGTGACCAGGATGTCTTCCAGCGACAGGTTCAGGCCCAGTTTGTTGTAGTACTTGTCGAGGAAACCCTGGCGGAGTTCCCTCGTGCCGAGGGAGTTGGAATACGGCAGATGGTCGAACTTGTAACTGTGTACGGCATCCACGACCACCTGGGGCGATTTGATGTCGGGAGCGCCGATATTGAGATGATAGACTTTTACGCCGTCCGCTTCGGCCTTTTCGGCGAACGGGGTGAGAGCGCGGATTGCCGATTGCGGCAGATTATCCGCCAAACGGGAAATGTGTGGCATATGTTTTACAAAGATAGCGATTTTTCCTATCTTTGCGGTAATGAAAAGGATATATTTTTTAATGGCTCTCGCTTTGGCGGTGTCCTGCAACAGGACCAAGCCCGAAGGGAGGCCGGTCATAAATCTTGTCAGGGAAGTCCTTGCAGACGCAGACAGTCCGGAACACCGGCTTGTGGCAGACTATGACGCCGCCGATCCCGTAAAAAGCATCTATGTGGCCGGTGCACCAGAGAGGTGCAAACCCATTCTGATGTCGCTCAAGGGCTGCGACAGTTCCGACAATGCGGACGGACGCGCCGTCGGTGACGGCCTTCCAGACTTTGCCGGAGAGGTTATCTGCACCATCCTGGACTTCGCCAACACTCCTTACGGCAGGTTCGCGGATTCGGGCAGGGAAGAGGCCCTCAAGGAGGTGACGGTCCGTACCGTCCTTGCCGCCATGGACACCCTCTGCTATATCAACGAATTCGACAAGAACGGCGTGGCCACGAAGCCGCAGGCCAAGGTCGTGGTGCTCGCTTCGCCCTGCGCCTCCGCTTACGGGCAGTTCGACGTCGATTCCCTGTTCCGCACCCTGGGCTGCAACCTCCCGGTCGTATACCCCCTCAGGTCCATGCTCGATGATGTCCTGGACGGCCGGAACACCGGTGCCGTCGTGGGCGTGGTCGCCGAAAAGGACAGCCTTACCGCCGGAAGCTACGCATCGTACGTCGCCGAAAACGGCCCCGCCGGCTCCGACTGCGTCGTGCTGAGCCCGGATCCTTCCGCATCCGACCCGCTGCTCGCTTTCCTTGACAGCTGCCTGGTGGCAGGCAAAACCCGCCCGTTCGACGCCATCCTGGTGGACGATTCGTCTGTCGACGCCGACGCCATGAGGCTTACGCTCAAGCGCATCACCACGGATACCAACGAAGAATCCCTGTCCTACGGCAAACTCATCGCTCCGGGTTGCAGGATTCTTGACGTGCTGAGCACGGTAAATGCCGAGTGCTACAGGATTCTCCGCAAAGATAACCTGTTCAGGCACGACATAGCATATCCCCGTTCCATCGAGTACAAGACCGTTGCCACTTCCGACGGTTCCTTCCTGCTCACCCAGTACGACGACGGCGATCCCCTCCAATGAGCTATCAGCTTGCCATAACTCCCCAGGAAATCGAACGCCTGCCCCTCGTCGCTTTCGAAGGCAGGATTCATGTCATAACCCAGCCCGGACTCGAGCTGGAAAGGGCGTTGTCATACCTGCGCAAGCAAAGAATAATCGGTTTCGACACCGAGTCCAAGCCTGTCTTCACTCCGGGCCAGCACGGCAACGGAGTGGCGCTGCTGCAGCTTTCCGGCCCCGACGAGGCCTTCCTTTTCAGGGTGAGGCAGCTCGGGATGCCCAAGAAACTCTGCAGCATACTCTCCAATCCCGACATCATCAAAGTGGGAGCTGCCTGCCACGACGACGTCCGCGGCCTCCAGCACCTGAGGCTGTTCGAGGAAAGGGGATTCGTGGACCTTCAGAAATGCGTCTGGGAATACGGCATAAGGGACAAGAGCGTCAAGAAGATGTCCGCCATAATCCTTGGAGTGCGCATCTCCAAAACCCAGCAGCTGAGCAACTGGGAGGCCGACAGGCTCAGCGACGCGCAGAAGAAATATGCCGCCACCGACGCCTGGATCTGCCGCGAGATGTACCTCAGGCTGCTGGAAAGCGAGAAGCATCCGCTGAGCCCCGAGGAGATACTTCCTCCCGAGCAGCGCCCCAAATCCGATAACAGTCAATGAAAGCAAAGATCTACCTTAAACCGCACCGGGACGAGTCAGTGAGACGTTTCCATCCCTGGGTGTTTTCCGGGGCGATAGCCAACGTGGTCGGAACGCCGTCGGAGGGCGACATCGTGGGAGTATTCGATTCCGCCGGTGAGTATCTGGCCAGCGGACACTGGCAGATAGGCTCCATTGCCGTCCGTATCCTTTCCTTCGGGGGCGATCCGGAATCTCCCTCTTTCTGGCGTGAATCCCTTTCCGCGGCCTACAGGGCCAGGGAGGCCATGGGCCTGACCGTCTCGCGCCGCACCAACTGCTACAGGCTGGTGCACGGCGAGGGCGACGGCCTTCCCGGGCTGATTGTGGACTGGTATGACGGCGTGGCCGTGATTCAGGCGCATTCGGTGGGAATGTTCAGGGCCAAGGGGCGGATCTGCGAAGCGCTGCAGGAAGTGTACGGCAAGAAACTCAAAGCGGTATACGACAAGAGCAGCGGCACCGCGCCCTTTAAGGCCGGGCTCGAGCTTGTCGACGGATATATTTATAAATCAGACGGTTACGAGGAAGGGGAAAAGGTGGTTTCCGAGAACGGCCACAAATTCATAGTGGACTGGGCGCAGGGGCAGAAGACCGGTTTCTTCCTTGACCAGCGCGAGAACCGCGCCCTGGTGGAACGGTATTCCAGGGGGCGCAACGTGCTCAACCTGTTCTGCTATACCGGTGGATTTTCGGTTTATGCCCTCGGCGGCGGGGCGCTGCATGTAGACAGCGTCGATTCCTCCGCCAGGGCAATAGAGCTTGCCTCCCGGAACCTCGACCTGAACGGCTTTTCGGAGCATTCCGAGATCTGCGCCGACGTCAAGGATTACCTGGGTTCGCTCGAAGACGGCAGATACGACCTCATGATTGTCGATCCCCCCGCATTCGCGAAGCACCGCGGGTCTCTCGACAAGGCCCTTAGGGCCTATCAGCGGCTGAATGCCGCGGCTATCGGGGCGGTAGCCCCCGGAGGTCTGGTCTTCACCTTCTCGTGCTCGCAGGTGGTCGACCGCCAGGCGTTTCTCGAGGCGGTTTTCTCCGCCGCGGCGCAGACCGGCCGCCGTGTGCGTATCCTGGACAGGCTCAACCAGCCTGCCGACCACGCAGTCAATATCTATCACCCCGAAGGGGAGTATCTGAAGGGGCTTCTCCTGTATGTCGAATAAGGCCAAATCGTTCCTCGGAAAGTGGATGCTGCTGATCAGCATGGTCCTGGGAGTGGGGTTGTACCTGCTTCTGGCCATGGTTCCAGGCCTGGAAAGGGCCGAGGGCGGCTACATTGAGGTTGCGAGGGACCTTCAGCCTTTCCTTGTAGGAGTGATGCTCTTCCTCCAGTTCAACGTCACCGCCCCGTCCGACCTCAAGGTGCACAGGTGGCATGCCGAGGTACTGGGAGTGCAGGCGCTCCTTTTTGCGGTTTTCACCGCGATAACGGTGCTTCTGCCGGAAGGGAACCTGCGCATCCTCTCGGAGTGCGCGATGCTCTGTTTCGTCTGTCCCACCGCCTCCGCCTGCGGAGTGATCACCTCCAGGATAGGTGGGGACCTGCAGCAGACAATGGCTTACCTGCTGCTCTGCGATCTCATGTCGACCCTGCTCATTCCCGCGACGGTGCCCCTGGTGTGCCCGCAGGAGGGTGTAGGGTATTTCTCCCTGCTGTGGATAGTCACGAAGAGGGTTTTCTCGATGCTCGTGCTGCCCTGTGCCCTGGCATGGCTTATCCGCTTCACTCTTCCCGGAGTACAGAAATGGCTGGCCCGCTATACCGGCTGGGCTTTCTATGTCTGGGGGATCAGCCTGATGCTTGCCATGTCCCTGGCCACCCGTGCTCTCAGACAGTCGCACGCTTCCATATGGATGGCTGTGCTCATCGGCCTGGTGGCGCTTGCATGCTGTCTGCTGCAGTTCTGCCTTGGCAGGAAGATCGCCAAGGGCTACGGCCGCCGCGTCTCCGTTACTGCAGGGCAGACTTTCGGACAAAAGAATACCGGCTTCCTTATCTGGCTGGGATTCAATTATATGACGCCGATTACCTCTGTAGCCGGCGGGCTTTATGCCGTATGCCAGAATATGATCAATTCCTGGGAACTCCAGCATTACAGAAACAATGATGGAAAAGAGTCTTGAAGAATACTGCGAGAGGGAGATCATTCCGCGTTACGCGGCCTTCGACAAGGCGCACAGGGAAGACCACGTGCGTACGGTCATAGAGCAGAGCCTGATGCTTGCGAAGCATTATGACGTAAACGTTGACATGGTTTATGCCGCTGCGGCATTTCACGACCTCGGCCTTGCCGAAGGACGCGAAACCCACCATCTGGCGTCGGGGCGCATCATCCGGAGCGACAAGTCCCTCGCAAAGTGGTTTTTACCGGAGCAGATAGAGACCATCGCCCAGGCGGCGGAAGATCACCGCGCTTCGTCGAAACACGAGCCCCGCAGCATCTACGGCCGTATCCTGGCCGAAGCCGACAGAGTGATAGACGCCGAGACCATAGTCCGCCGCACCATCCAGTACGGGCTTTCGCATTATCCCGAACTGGATCAGGAAGGGCATTGGGAACGTACCCTTGCGCATCTGCGCGAGAAGTACGGTTACGGCGGGTATCTGCACCTTTATATCCCCGAGAGCCCGAATGCCGGCCGTCTGGAAGCCCTCCGCGCCCTGATCGATTCCCCGTCCGAGCTGCGCGCGGTCTTCGAGAAACTGTTCAATGAAGAAAGATCAAATGAATAATAACCTGAATATGCAAAACCGAAAGAAAAAATGGGGAGACCGCTGGGACGGATACCGTGTGAGAGGCCTTGACCCGGTCCATGTGATGATGCCGTACATTTTCGGCTCACGAATCGAGAATGAAGCCGTACTGGGAGAGGTCTTCGACCTTACCGAAGTGGATAAATACCTTGCCGCGAAGAATGCCGGAAATCCCGATTTCAAGTACACTTGGTTCCATTTCATCACCGCTGCAATCTCAAAGGCCATCCTTCTCAGGCCCAAGATGAACTATTTCATCGCCGGAGGCCATTTCTACGAACGGAAGCAGATCGAAGTGGCCTTCAACGTTAAGCGGCAGTTCTCGGACGAAGGGGAGGAAGCCATGGCGAAGTTCGTGCTCAGGCCGGACGGGGAGTCCCCGATGGAGCAGGTTCATACCTACGTGCAGAAGTTCGTCACAAGGGTCCGCTCCGACAAGTCCGGCGTGGGCGTTGACGACGCGCTCAAGGTCATAAGCCATCTGCCCAGGCCCCTTTTCCGCCTCCTTGCATGGAGCATGAGAAGAATGCAGTATTATGGCATTTATCCCAAGTCGCTGGCCATCGACGATCCCTGCTATTCAAGCGCTTATATCTCCAATCTGGGGTCCATAAAGATGAACGCCGACTATCACCACCTGTTCAACTGGGGAACTATCTCCTTCTTCGTGGTGATAGGGGAGAAGAAACTGCGTCCTTTCTTCAAGGAGGATGGCAGCTATGAGATGCGCAATACCATCAAGCTGGGTCTCACCATAGATGAGCGCATCGCCGACGGCTATTATTTCGCCAAGACGCTCCGTCTGGTGAGGAAGATCTTCCAGAATCCCGAACTTCTGGACCTTCCGGCCAATACCCCGATTGACTTTGACTAAAACCTGAACCATGCAATACAAACTGGACAATGTTGCCACGCCATGGATGGAGAGTTACGGCGAAGTGGCACCTAACCTGAATTACAGTGAAAAAACCATATCCGCCGCGGTGATTGAAAGGGCGGCCATGGAGGGGGATTTTCCCGCTCTCTCATTTATGGGAAAAGCCTGTTCCTATACCCGTCTTGCGGCCGAAATCGACAAAGTGGCCCGGAGCTTCCATGCCATGGGCGTACGCGCGGGCATGCGGGTGCTGGTATGCCTTCCCAACGTGCCCCAGGCCGTTTTCTGCCTTTACGGTCTCAACCGTATCGGCGCCATTCCCACAATGGTGCATCCGCTGTCGGCGGTGACTGAACTGGTCTTCTACATGAACGAGGCTTCCTGCTCGATTGCTGTGACGCTGGACCAGTTCTATGACAAGTTCCTGGAAGTAAAGAAGCAGCGCCCAATCGAAAAACTCGTGGTATGCCGGGCGTCCGACGAGCTTGCCTTCCCGCTCAATATCGGCCAGAAGCTCCTCACGGAGCGCAAATTCCCCAAGGTAAAAGGGGAGAAAGACATCGTTTGGAAGGATTTCCTCAAGCTGGGCGAAAGCGTCACCGACGGATATGTGGCCGACAAGGACTACCGCACCGAGGCTGTAGTACTGTTCTCGGGCGGCACCACCGGAACCACCAAAGGCATCATGCTGAGCGATCTGAATTTCAACGCTCTCGCCTGGCAGACCGCCAACATGGCCAACAAGGAAACTCACCACGCTAAGATGCTGGCTGCAATGCCGGTATTCCACGGCTTCGGCCTGGGTGTTTGCATCCACACCATGCTGTACATAGGAGGAACGTCCATCCTGGTTCCGCGCTTCAACGTGAAGAGCTACGCCAAGCTCATCCGCAAGACCCAGCCAAACTTCATCGCCGGCGTTCCCACGCTCTTCGAGGCCATTACCCGCAACAAGTATCTGGACGGGGCCGACCTGAGCTGCCTGCGCGGGGTGTTCTCCGGCGGCGATTCCCTCACCATCGAACTGAAGAAGAAGTTCGACGCCTTCCTGGCGGCCCACAACGCTTCGGTGCGCGTGAGGGAGGGTTACGGTACCACTGAATGCGTGACTGCCTGCTGCCTTACCCCCTACAACAAGGAGAAGGAAGGCTCTATCGGCATTCCTTTCCCGGACACCTATTTCAAGATCTGCAAGCCCGGAACCTGCGACGAAATCCCGTTTGGCGAGGAAGGCGAAATCTGCCTCACCGGCCCGTCCATGATGCTTGGCTATATAGGCCATGAAGAGGAGAACAGGGAAACCCTCAGGACCCACGCTGACGGACATGTGTGGCTGCACACCGGCGACCTTGGCCGCATGGACGGCGAAGGGTTCATTTACTTCAGCCAGCGCATGAAGCGCATGATTGTCACCAACGGTTACAACGTGTATCCTTCACAGCTGGAGAACATAATCGAGGGGCATCCTGCCGTGCAGAGAAGCTGTATCATCGGGGTCAAGGATCCGCTCAAGATGCAGAGGGTGAAGGCGTTTGTAGTGCTCAAGGAAAACTGCCCCGCCGATGAAGACATGCGTCAGTCCATCATGCAGCACTGCAGGCGGCACATTGCCAAATATGCCCTGCCTACGGAGATAGAGTTCCGCGAATCCCTGCCCACCACTCTGGTGGGAAAGGTGGCCTATACCGTGCTGGAAAAGGAAGAAGCCCGGAAAGAAAGCTAGGCGAATACGATGCGGAGGTCCAGAAGGGCTCCGGAGGAAAGCCGTACCGTACCGTCGGTGCGGCTGCAGAGGTGCTGCAGCGGGGCCAGTTCCTGGCAAAGAAGGTCGCCGTGACGCACCAGGCACGAAGCGGAGGCAGCCGACAGGGCGCCGTTCATGATTGAAATGTCGCAGGCCGCGGATTCGAAGATTGGTGCCCCGTCTTTGCAAACCAGGAAACTCTTCCCTGCGATATCGGCAGTATCCTGAAGTGTTTCGGAGAGCAGGGAGCTGTGGTCGAAGCAGGCCGAGGCTGCAAAGCCGGCAGGGCTGGAAGTCAGCATGGGTTCAGCATAGAACAGGACTCCGAAGCCGGCCCCGTCGTAATAACGCGGTGCGAAGCCCGTGCCGATGCATTTCCCCGGGCGGGAGATGCGGATAAAGAGAACAGGAGCCCAAGAAAGGCCGTTCACGCAGTCGGGCACGTAATAATCGTCGCTCTTGCGGTTCCACGATGTGTCCGGGCGCGTGTATACGCTCCCGTCGGCCGTTCTTACAAGAATGTTCATGGGCAGCAGGAAAAGCTAGAACAGCTTGCCTCCGTTAAACCTGTCGGCGAGCCCTTTCAGGGCCTCGGCGCTGGCGGGGCCGGCCTTTTCCTCGTCTATCTGCTTGCGGATACGGGCGAACTGGGCCTTGGTGTCGAGCGAGAAGCTGCCCTGGTCTACCCAAGAGAAATATGAAGGCTCCCTTTCGTAGATTTCACGGGCGGTGCGGCCCTTGTGCTTGCCGAAGTTGATGAGGATATGGGACGGGTCGGTGAGGCCGGAGTCGTCGTAGATGAGATGGCCCGAAAAGTCCACGTATTTCCTGCCGGCGAAGGCTGAGAGGGCCTGGACATCGTTCTTGAGCACCTGCTCGCGATAAGGTGCAGGCTCCTTGTAGAAATCCAGCTGCGATTTGAGCACTTCGTAGGTGGCCATTGTGTCGGCTTCGGCGGAATGGGCGTTCTCGAAGTCTTTCCCGCCGCAGTAGAAACGGTACGCGGCGCGCAGATTCCTGGGTTCCATGGCATGGTAGATGTTCTGCACGTCCACCATTGCGGGCTCGTGCAGGTCGATTTCGATGGCCTTGAGCATTTCGCGGGCCTTTTCCTTGTTGGCCTCGGGCGTGCTGAAAGAGCCTATGCGCTGGAGGCAGTAGCTCCTGACCCTCTCGATTTCCTCTGCCAGCATGGGCAGGTCGAACTTGGCGGCGTTGAAGCCGGCAAGATCGGACCCGCGGAGCCACTCCACTATTTCAGGGGCGAGCTCGAGGAAACGGGGACAGTCCGTGAGCATGTCGTCGGTGATGCCGTTGACCTTCGAGGCTTCTTCGCCCATGTGCCTCTGGGCACGGGCTTCGTAGTCCCACGGCTTGATGCGCCAGGTCTTGACACGGGGCGTGTTTTCGCCGGGGAAGACCTTCACGAAACTGAGTTCGACAATGGAGTCGGACGGAATGGAAAGCCCCGTGCTCTCTATGTCGAAGAAAAGCAGGGGCTTTTTCAGGTTAAGTTCCATAACTTGCTGCTTACGAGACCATTATAGGCATGAGGATGCCGCACAGCTTTTCGCTTGCACTCTCTTCTTCCGACGGAACGATGAGGGCGGCGCGACGGGAATCCGCGAACTTGAGGACTATGGTCTCGCAGCTCATGTTTGCCAGGATGTCGATGAGGAAGGAGGATTTGAAGCCGATGGTGAGGTCGTCGCCGGAGTAGTCGCAGTTGAGCTTTTCATATGCTGCGATGGCGAAACCGAGATCCTGGGCGGTGAGTTCGAGCTGGCCTTCCTTGAGGTCGAACTTGATGTGGTTCGAGGCCTTGTTGGCGAACACGGATATGCGGCGCACGGTGCTGAGCAGCTGCTCGCGGTCGATCCGGAGGACATTGCTGTTGTTCTGCGGGATGACGTCGCGGTATTTCGGGTACTTGCCCACTACGAGGCGACAGATCATGACGGTGGAGCCGAAGGTGAACACCACGGTGGAGGAATCGAACGACACCTTCACTTCTTCGTCTTCCTTGCTGACGGTGGAGCGGAGCACTCCCGCGGGCTTTTTGTGGAGGATGAAGGAGGCGGGCTCGGAGGCCTTTACATCGGCGGTGGTGTAGCAGATGAGCTTGTGGGAGTCGGATGCCACGAGGGTGGTGTTGTCCGGCGTCATGTCGAAGAAGATACCGTTCATGGCGGGACGCATTTCATCGTCGGCCGTTGCGTATATGGTGCTGGAGATGCCCTCGATGAGGGATTCTGCCGGGAAAACGATGCTCTGGGCCTCGTCGGACACGCCCTTGATTTCGGGGAAGTCGGCGGCGGGGAAGAACGGAAGCGAAGAGTTGCCGTTGCTCCACACGCACTCGAAGGACGATTCGCCGGTGGTGCGGATGGATACCGGCTGGTCGGGGAGGGCCTTGAAGAGGGCGATGAGCTGGCTGGCGGGAGCGGCTATGCTGCCGTCTTCCTTGGCGTCCACTTCAACCTCGGTGCGGAGGGTGAGCTCCTGGTCGGAGGCGGTGATGCGGAGGGTGTTGCCCCTCAGCTCGAAGAGGAAGTATTCCAGTATTGGAAGGGCGGATTTGACGGGGACGGCTTTCGATACGTCCATCATGCCTTTGAGCAGCTCTGCGCTTGAAACGTTGAATTCCATATAGCAAACTTTTATTTTAGCGTTAAGGCCCTCACTCAAGGGGGCGGAATGCAAATATAATAATTATATGGGAGAATTTTGGCATATCTTTTGATTTTTTTACCGGGGAAAGGACAATACGACAAAATGACAATAAAATGAAAAGAGAAACCTTTACGACAATCGTCGCCGTGCTTGCCAGCGCACTCGTAGCGTTCATCACGGCAAAGGCGGCTACCCCGCAGCAGAAAGCTCAGCAGGCTGTCACATCCTATTCAGTGGACGGAAATCCATACCGCACCGTAAATCTTACCGATACCGACTATCCCGACCTCACCTACGCCGCCGAGTCCTCGGCCGACGCCGTAGTCTATGTCAAGGTGACAGTCAAGACCACTCAGGAATACGACCTTCCTCCTATGTTCAGGTATTTCTTCGGCCTTCCCGAAAGCCAGGACTATGAACAGCAGGGGAGCGGCTCCGGAGTCATAATCCGGCCCGACGGATACATAGTCACGAACAACCATGTGGTCCAGGGCGCCACCAAGATAGAAGTCACTCTGAACAACAACAAATCCTACGAGGCCAGGGTCATCGGCACCGATCCCGCCACCGACGTCGCCCTCATCAAGATAGATGCCGAGGGCCTTCCCATCGTGCCTTTCGGCGACAGCGACCAGCTCCGTCTCGGCGAGTGGGTGCTCGCCATCGGTTCTCCGCTCGGAGAGCAGCTCAAGGGCACCATCACGGCGGGCATCGTCTCGGCCAAGGGCCGCAGCCTTCCCAATTATACCGGCGAATTCAAGATCGAGTCGTTCATACAGACCGATGCGGCCGTCAATCCCGGCAACTCCGGCGGCGCACTCGTCAACAAGAAGGGTGAACTGGTGGGCATCAACACCGCCATAGTTTCCCAGACCAGGGCCTACACCGGCTATTCTTTCGCCGTGCCTTCCAACATCGTCAGGAAGATTGTCGGCGACCTCATCGACTTCGGCAGCGTGAAGCGTGCAAAGCTCGGTGTCGCAATGAGTCCCGTGACCGAAAAAATAGCGGAAGAGATGAAACTTTCCAGTCTTGACGGCGTATATATTAACGAGGTTACGAAGGGCGGGGCGGCCGACAAGGCCGGCATCAGGGAAGGTGACATCCTGGTAAATCTGGGCGGAACCCCGATCACGACTCCCAGCAGCCTTCAGGCAAAGGTCAACAGCTATCATCCCGGAGACAAGGCGGGCGCTACCGTCATCCGGAAGGGCAGGACCGTCGACCTGCAGGTCGAGTTCCAGGGCACTGCCGATAATACCGGCACCGTCGCCGAAGACGGCTCGGTCGCTTTCTACGGCGGCAAACTGGTCCAGGCGGGCAAGGAAGAACTTGCCAGGCTCGGGCTCCAGAAGGGAGTGAAGATCGCAAGTGCAGGCAGCGGCGCGCTCGCCGAGGCCGGAGCTTCCGACGGTTTCATCATCCTTTACGTGAACGACCAGCCCGTAAGTACGCCTCAGGAAGTTGTAGAAGCAGCGAAGAAGAGCAGACGTACGGTCTACATCGAGGGCGTTTCGCCTTCCGGCAAGACGGGCTACTTCGGATTCGCGAAGGAATAAAACATTTATGCGTCAGTTAAAGATCACAAAAAGCATCACCAACCGTGAAAGCGCTTCATTGGACAAGTATCTCCAGGAGATCGGCCGCGAAGAGTTGGTGAGTCCCGAAGAAGAAGTAGAATTAGCACAACGCATCCGCAAAGGCGATCAGGCGGCCCTGGAAAAACTAACCAGGGCCAACCTGCGTTTTGTGGTGTCGGTCGCAAAACAATATCAGAACCAGGGCCTGAGCCTTCCCGACCTCATCAACGAGGGCAATCTCGGGCTCATCAAGGCCGCCGAGAAGTTCGATGAGACCCGCGGTTTCAAGTTCATCTCGTATGCCGTGTGGTGGATACGCCAGAGCATCCTCCAGGCCCTTGCGGAACAGAGCCGCATAGTGCGCCTGCCGCTCAACCAGGTAGGCTCCCTGAACAAGATCAACAAAGCCCTCGGTAAGTTCGAGCAGGAGCACGAACGCCAGCCTTCAACCGAGGAACTGTCCGAGATGATAGACATACCCGAGGACAAGATAGCCGACACCATGCGCGTGAGCGGTCGCCACGTAAGCGTGGACGCTCCCTTCGTGGAGGGCGAGGACAACTCCCTGCTGGACGTGCTCCCCAACGAGGACAGCCCCATGGCCGACAAGGGCCTCACCAACGAGAGCCTCAGCATCGAAATCGAACGCGCCCTGCAGATACTCACGCCCCGCGAACGCGAGATAATCAAGAGTTTCTTCGGCATAGGCTGCCAGGAGATGACTCTGGAAGAAATAGGGGAGCGCCTCGACCTCACCCGTGAAAGGGTTCGCCAGATCAAGGAAAAGGCCATCCGCAAGCTGAAGAAACCCTCTGCCAGCAAACTTCTCAAGAGCTATCTTGGATAATGACGGCGGAGCAGTTCATTGCCTTGAAGGCCTCAGAGGCCGTTAAGGCGCTTTACGGCGCGGAAGCGAAGCCGGAAAGCCTGCAGGTGCAGGTCACCCGCAAGGAATTCGAGGGGGATTACACTCTTGTGGTCTTCCCCCTTCTGCGTATCAGCCATGCTTCCCCCGACGCTACGGGCACCGCACTGGGTGAATGGCTCACTGCAAACTGCCCGGAAATCGCTGCTTTCAACAGCGTCAAGGGCTTCCTGAACCTCACGCTCAGCAATCTCTACTGGCAGGAAGTGTTCCGCGGAATCACTGCAGACCCGCAGTACGGCTCCCTGCCTTCCACTGGCAAAACCATTATGGTGGAGTTCTCGTCCCCGAACACCAACAAGCCCCTGCATCTCGGGCACATCCGCAACAACCTCCTGGGCTCGTCGGTTTCCAGCCTTCTGGCGGCCGCGGGCAACAAGGTCATCAAGTGCACCCTGGTGAACGACCGCGGCGTGCATATCTGCAAGAGCATGTACGCCTGGCAGAAGCTGTTCGACGGGGCCACCCCTGAGAGCACCGGCAAGAAGGGGGACCATCTTGTGGGCGACTGCTACGTTGCCTTCGACAAGATGTACAAGCAGGAGGTGGCCGATCTGGTCGCTTCCGGCATGGCAGAGGACGAGGCCAAGAAGAAAGCCCCCTGCATGCAGGCCGTGCACGATATGCTCGTGAAATGGGAGCAGGGCGACGAAGAGGTGCGCGCTCTCTGGAAAAAGATGAACGGCTGGGTGCTGTCGGGCTTCGACGAGACCTACCGCGAGCTGGGCATCTCCTTCGATCAGGTATATTATGAGTCCCAGACCTATCTGCTGGGCAAGAGCCTGGTACAGAAGGGTTTGGATATGGGCGTTTTCGTGCAGGACCCGGACGGCAGCGTGTGGTGCGACCTCACCGCCGACGGCCTCGACCGCAAGCTCCTGCTTCGTTCCGACGGCACTTCAGTATACATGACGCAGGACCTCGGCACCGCCGAGCGGCGTTTTGAAGAAAACCGCCTCGATTCCCACATCTACGTGGTGGGCGATGAGCAGAACTACCATTTCCAAGTGCTGAAGCTGGTGCTCGCAAAACTCGGATTCCCCTGGGCGGACCAGATCTACCATCTGTCCTACGGCATGGTGGAGCTCCCTGAAGGCAAGATGAAGAGCCGCGAAGGCACCGTTGTGGATGCCGACGACCTCATCGCCAGCATGAAGGAGGAGGCCCGTCTCGCTTCGGAAGAGAGCGGAAAACTGGACGACGTCCCCGCCTCCGAGAAGGAGAAACTCTACTCGGACATCGGGCTCGGCGCGCTCAAGTATTTCATACTCAAGGTTGATCCCAAAAAGACCATGCTCTTCAACCCGCGCGAGAGCATCGACTTCAACGGCAATACCGGTCCTTTCATCCAGTACACCCACGCCCGCATCAGGAGCATCCTCCGCAAGGCCGGGGCTCACGGCGCGCCCGACTGGAACGCCTGCACCCTGTCTCCCAAGGAAATCAGGCTGGTGCAGCTGCTCTCGGCTTACCCGCAGAAGGTCGCTGAAGCGGCGGAAGCCCTTTCTCCGGCGCTCGTCGCCAACTACTGCTACGACCTCTCGAAGGAGTTCAACCAGTACTACCACGAAACCCGCATCCTGCAGGAACCGTCAGCCGCCGTGCGCGACATGAGGCTCGACCTCATCGGCTGCATTGCAGACGTGCTGGGCCGCGGAATGGGCATTCTCGGCATCAATCTGCCTGAAAGGATGTAATATTTTTTGCATTTATGAGTTTTTGGGTTAATATTGCAGAAAAATAATCACATAATGCCGCAGACCGAAATAAAGAGACACGTAGTCAGTTTCGAGAATATGTCACCGGAGCTCCAGGCTGCGTTCAACGAGAAATATCCGAAGGGCTTTTCCGACTATCTCGGGGATCTTGTAAAGTACCCCAAGCCGGACGGCACTTCTTTCTATGCAGTCACGCTGGAGATTCCCGGTGCCGTGTACCTTGTCAAAATCAAGGTAAAGACCGACGACATCGAAGATATCGAGCGCTGGCTTGAAGGCGAGGAAGAAGCCGAAAACCAGGAAGTTACCGGCGCCGGCAGCGACACCGAACCCGAAGACAACACTCTCCCCGACGACAACATCGCCCAGTACGGCTCCGACGACGAGTCTGAATGAAACTTGTCGGGAAAAGGCTTCCGGAGAACGTCAAGCTCCTCCTGCTGAGTTTCCTCGTGGGGCTCGGCGCCGGCACAGCCGCGGTTCTGCTTCTCAAGGGTATCGATTTCATCCAGTCATTCGTATTTCCCGTCATCAATAAGGGCGGGTTCAGCTGGCTGGCCCTTGCCTTTCCGGCCCTGGGTATGCTGCTTTCGTTCCTGCTCATCCGCTTTGTAATCAAAGACAACATCGGCCACGGGGTCACCAAGGTGCTGCTGGCCGTGTCCAGGAACGAGTCCAACATCAAGCCTCACAATATCTGGTCTTCGCTTGCCACCAGCATGCTAACCATCGGCCTTGGCGGTTCCGTTGGCGCCGAGGCGCCTATAGTGTATTCGGGTGCCGCCATCGGCAGCAACATCGGCAAGGCCTTCAAGCTGGGCTACAGGGAGATTACCGTCCTCGTCGGCTGCGGCGCCGCCGGTGCCATAGCCGGCATCTTCAAGGCTCCGCTGGCAGGCATCCTGTTTACCCTTGAGATACTGCTGTTCAATATGAGCCTCGGCAGCATTATGCCGCTTCTAATCAGCACGCTCACCGCCACGGTAGTGTCTTATCTGGCCACAGGCCCGGGCACTCCGTTCACCTGCACCATCGCCCCGTTCAATATCGCAAACATGCCTTTCTACCTTATCCTGGGCGTGCTGTGCGGGCTGATGTCGCTCTATTTCACTCGCCTTACGCTCTGGATGGAAGACCGTCTCTCAAAGTGGAAAAGCCCCTGGGTGAAATGGCTGGTGTGCTCCGCCGGCCTCGGAATATGCATACTGCTGTTTCCGCCGCTGTTCGGAGAGGGCTACAACTTCCTTGGCTCGCTGCTGACGGGCGGGGAATGGAACTTCGACGGAGAATCCCCGCTTGCGTGGATGCTCCATTCTGGCTGGGGCATTCCGCTCTTCGTGCTGCTGGTGATGCTCTGCAAGGTTGTCAGCATGACCTTTACCAATGCCGGAGGGGGAGTGGGCGGTACTTTCGGCCCCACCCTGTTCGTAGGGGCGCTCGCCGGTTTCGTGGTGGTGCGTTCCCTCGGCCTCGCCGGGCTGGAGCTTCCCGAACAGAACTTCGTGCTTGTAGGCATGGCCGGACTCATGGCGGGCGTGATGCAGGCGCCCATGACCGCCATCTTCCTGATAGCCGAGATCACAGGTGGATACGAGCTGCTGCTGCCCCTCATCCTGTGCGCCGCCGTATCGTTCGGAGTGAACCGCATCTGGGAGAGATATTCCATTTATACGAAGCGACTTGCGCAGAACGGCGAACTTCTCACACACTACAGCGACCAGGCTGTCCTGACCCTGCTTAAGCTGGGAGACATTGTCTCCGACAAATACCCCCGCGTCTATATAGACCAGACCCTCGAAGACATACTTCCGATCGTTGTCAGCAGCACCGTGGCGGTTTTCCCGGTGCTCGAGAGAGACGGCTCGTTCGACGGCGTGCTCGAAATGGACGAAATCCGCAAGCACATCCTTGAGCCGCGCAAGGCCGCAAGCATCACTGTGCGGGAGCTCATGCTTCCCGCTCCAAGCATCATCCGCAAGGACGAAAAGATGGAGAGCGTCATGAAAAAGTTCGACCGCACCGATGCATGGAGGCTTCCCGTCCTGGACGACGGGCGGAAGTACCTCGGCTTCGTCTCCCGTTCGCGCATTCTCACCGCCTACAGGGAGCAGCTCCGGCAGATTTCCATAGAAGACTGATGAAAGAAGTATACATTAACCATATCGCGCAGCTGCTGCAGCTCAAGGCGTGGCAGGTGGAAAACTGCGCGGACATGTTTGCGGAGGGGAACACTATTCCCTTCATCTCACGTTACCGCAAGGAAAAGACCGGCGGAATGGATGACGCCACCGTTGCGGAGCTCCGTCACTGGGTTGATGTCTTCGATGAGATGGAAACCCGCAAGGCTACTATACTCAAGGTGATAGGTGAAGCCGGCGCGCTTACCGACGAGCTCCAAAAAAAGATTGAAGACTGCGTTTCTGCGACCGAACTCGAAGACCTCTATCTTCCCTGGAAGCCGAAACGCCGCACCCGCGCGACCGTTGCCAAGTCGCTGGGCCTGGAGCCCCTGGCAGAGGCCCTCATGGACAAGCGCACATCAGATCCGTTGAAGGCTGCAAAGGCCTTTGTAAAGGAGGGCGTTCCTTCAGTGGAAGACGCCCTTGCCGGCGCCCGTGACATTATTGCGGAGAAGGTATGCGAGACTGCTATCGTACGTGAGAACCAGCGTGCCTCTTTCAGGCAGCGAAGGCTCCTGTCGCGCGCATCAAAGGCGGCGGCTGACAATCCTGACGCCGCTAAATACCGCTCTTATTTCGATTACAGCATGCCCTTGGCCAAGATTGCTGCCCACAACCTGCTGGCCATCCTGCGGGCCCAGAACGAGGGTTTCCTGAGCGTCGGGCTCGACACCGATTCCGAAAAGTGCTCGGCCAAGGCATATTATGATTTCTGCAAGGAAAACGGTTTTCCGTCCGAAGCCTGCGCTTCCCAGGTCCGCGAAGCTGTGAAGGATTCATTCGACAGGCTCATCGAGCCGTCGATTTCCGGCGAGGTGATAAGGGAAGCCAAGGCCCGTGCCGATATGGAAAGCGTAGCCATCTTCGGAGAGAACCTCAGGCAGCTGCTGCTCAGCCCTCCTGTTGGGCAGAAATGCACCATGGCCGTGGATCCCGGTTTCAGGAACGGCTGCAAGATAGCGGTGCTGGATTCCGAAGGTAATCTGCTCTGCCATACTATTATCTATCCGCATCCCCCTCAGAACGACAAGGTGAAGGCCCTTATGACCGTGCAGGAGCTGCTCGACAAATTCGGCGTGCAGGCGGTTGCCGTGGGCAACGGTACGGCATCGCGCGATACGGTTGAGTTCCTGCGGAAGGTGGAACTGCCGGAAGGCTGCAAGGTCTGGACCGTGTCGGAGGACGGGGCATCCATCTATTCGGCATCGGAAGTGGCCAGGGAGGAATTCCCCGACGAAGACGTGACGGTGCGTGGCGCCGTTTCGATCGGCCGGCGTCTCATGGATCCGCTCGCCGAGCTGGTGAAGATAGACCCGAAGAACCTGGGCGTGGGACAGTACCAGCACGACGTCGACCAGTCTCTTCTTAAGGAGAAACTGGACAATACCGTGGAGGCCTGCGTGAATGCGGTCGGAGTGAACCTTAATACTGCTTCGCCGTACCTGCTCCGCTATGTCGCGGGGATAGGTCCGTCGCTGGCCAAGGCAATAGTGGACTACAGGGCCTCCGGAGGGGGTTTCAACTCGCGTTCGGAGCTTCTGAAGGTGCCCCGTCTGGGGCCGGGCACTTACGAACAGTGCGCCGGGTTCCTCAGGGTGAAGGGGGCACAGAATCCGCTCGACGATTCGGCAGTCCATCCCGAAAGCTATTTCGTCGTGGACAGGATGGCCAGGGACCTGGGGGTTTCCGTGGGTGAGCTCGTCGGGAACCGCGAACTCTGCTCCAAAATCGACGCGACGAAATATGTCGGCCTGAAAGACGCCCGCTCGGCGGAAGGGGTGGGCCTTCCCACCGTAAACGACATTCTGAAGGAGCTGGCAAAACCCGGGCTCGACCCCAGGGAATCCGCTTCGGAATTCTCGTTTGCCGACGACATCCACGACATAGAGGACCTCAGGCCCGGAATGGAGCTTCCCGGCATCGTGACCAACATCACCGCCTTCGGCGCCTTCGTGGACATCGGCCTGCACGAAAACGGTCTGATCCACGTTTCCCAGATGGGACAGAAAGGACATGCCGATCCTTCCAGGGTGCTCAGGCTCCACCAGCAGATAAAGGTCGGCGTTGTGAGCGTCGACCTTGAGAGGGGCAGGATAGCCCTGAAGCTTATCCGTTAATTAGCTGAAATACGGATTCTGGTCCGTTTCAGCCCCTTTGATTTTAGGATTACCGTACTGTTGCCTGCTTTTCCGGTAGACTGCACGATTACTGTGAGTTTCCCGCTGAAAAGGTGCATCTCCGGCTTCTGGAAGGGCTCGAGGCAGGTCGGATCGCCATTGCCGATTGCACGGAAACGGACCGACTTTCCGCGGACCTTCACTTTTATCAGTCTGTCGGCATCCGGCACCTGATTGCCGTTTTTATCCAGTACGGAGACAGTAATGTATGAGAGGTCTTCGCCGTCTGCGCTTATTGCCGTCCTGTCGGCGGATGCGTTCAGTTTCCGGGGCTCCGAAGCCGTGTGAACGCTCTCGCGTTCTGCTTCGTTTCCGTTTGAATCATAAGCGATTACAAGGATCTCTCCGGGTTCGTAGACCACGTCTTTCCACATCAGCCGGTAGCGACCTTCGACTTCGGCATTCTGGCTGCCGTCGGTCTTTTCGGATGCCTCCGCTTTTCTTCTGACACCCTGGGAGACCCCGTTGACGAACAGTTCCGCCGCCGGGTAGGAAGTGTATACGAAGACCGGCGTAATCTGTCCTTCACGGCCGGGCCAGGTCCAGTGGGGGAGAATGTGCAGGGTTTCATCTTCCGTGTTCCAGACGCTCCGGTAGAGGTAGTAGCGGTCCTTTGGCAGCGACGCGAGGTCTATTATCCCGAAATATGAGGAATGCGATGGCCAGGCGTCGGTATCGTAGGGATGCGGTTCTCCGAGATAATCGAATCCCGTCCATACGAACTGCCCCAGGTACCAGGGGTAATCGTCCGCCAGGGCGAAATCGATGTCAGGGATATTGCTCCACGAGGCAGCGTCCAGGTCGTAGGACGAGCTCTGGAGATCGGGTGTTACCTTGCTGAAGGCCTTTTCGGCGGGGAAGTGGTAGACTCCGCGGGAACTCACGGTCGAAGCCGTTTCGGAGCCGAGGATGAAGCCCTGTGGAAGCATCCTGATGCCTTCCAGAAACATGAAAGTGCGGTAGTTGTATCCCGGCACGTCGATGGCGGCTGCGAAGCCGTTGCGGTTTACCGACCACACCTGATCCATCCCGCAGGTGACGGGACGGGTGGGATCGAGGCGGTGGCAGATGTCCTGGAGGAACTTTGCGGTTTCAATCCCGCCCGGAGCGCTCTGGGAGGGGACTTCATTGCCTATGCTCCACATTACTACGGCAGGGTCGTTGCGGTAGTGAAGGAGCATGGCTTCCATGTCTTTCGCGGCCCAATCTGCAAAAAAGCGGTGATAGCCGTTGTCGCACTTGGCCACGTCCCACTCGTCGAAGGGCTCCAGCATCATCATGAATCCCATTTCGTTGCAGAGTTCGACCAGTTCGGGGGCGGGCATGTTGTGGGAAGTGCGGATGGCGTCGCAGCCCATGTCTTTCAGGAGCGTAAGCTGGTGCCTTATGGCAGATTTGTTGACGGCGGCTCCCAGCGGCCCGAGGTCGTGGTGGAGGCAGACCCCCTTGAACTGGCGCCTTTCGCCGTTGAGACGGAAACCGCCTTCCGCGGTGACGGAAATGCTCCTGATGCCGAATACAGTCTCGTGGCGGTCTATGATTTCGGATCCTTTTTTGAGTAAAGTCTCGGCTGTATACAAGCTTGGATGTTCGGGAGACCAGAGTTCCGGGCTGTTTACTACCAGCGTTTGACTGTTTAATGTATCAGCTTTGATATCATGCGACGAAACAATTTCGTTATGAGACTGGTCGCGTATGATTGTCTGCAATTTTACTCCTTCCATGGGGCCGGTTACCCTGGTTTCCACCGAAACTGTCGCCTGCTCTGCCGAGACTTCGGGCGTCGTTACGTATGTGCCCCAGACCGGGACGTGCGTCTCGCCTGTGAGCAGCAGGTGGACGTTGCGGTAGAGCCCGGCGCCGGGGTACCAGCGTGAGCTCTGTTCGCGGTTGTGGAGCGTTACTTCCAGCAGATTATCTCCGGCCACGGCGGCGGGGGACAGGTCGACGACGAAGGAATTGTAGCCGTACGGCCAGAAGCACAGCTCTTTCCCGTTCAGGGAAACCCTTGCCTCCGACATCGCCCCGTCGAAGAGGAGCGTTGCCTTTTTGCCTTCCGGCAGATTGAGGGTGGTGCGGTAGGTGCCGGTACCGGCCCAGGGGAGGCCGCCGCTTCGGGCTGTCTTTTCGCTCGGGGTGGTTTCACCGTTCTGGGTGATTGCCACTACCTGGAGGTCGTTGGAGCGGTCGAAGGGGCCGTATATGGCCCAGTCATGGGGAACTGTAACATCTTCCCATTTATCCGCAGCGCCTTTACGGAACTGCCAGCCGTCTTTGAGGAGGATTTCGCTGCGCTGGGCAAAGGCGGGTATAGCGGCGAGAACGGCCGCCGCCAGGATTGCTAATCGTTTCATTGGGCAAAGGCGCCAAGGGCTGCAGTGGGTTTGCCGGAATTGTCGAAGGCGCCCTTGGTATAGCCGTTCCAATTTCCGTAACATTCGGGTTCCCAATAGAATACGCCCAGGCATCCGCTGGTGTTGCGCGCGCCCTGGACTATTGCAGTGAGGAAGTCGCCTGCCCATGTGGCGTCCCACGGGGCCCCGACTTCGCAGACCATGGTCTCGCACTTGTAGGTGTTGGCAAGGGACATCATATTGGAGGTGCATCTCTTGACGTACGACTGCCAGTTGCTTTCGTCGGGATAGAGCGAGAGGCCTATGACGTCCCATTTCGCTCCGCTCTGCTTTACGAGGTCGAGGAACCAGGTTGTGCGGCCGAGGTCGTATCCGTTGTCGATGTGCACCAGTACTTTAGCTTTGGGGAATACAGCCTTGGCAGCATTGTAGCCGGCATTGGCAAGGGTGGCGAAGCCGGCCCCGCCCGCTTTGTCGCTAACGCTTCCGAGAGGCCACAGCATGCCGGTGGGGGTTTCGTTGCCCGTCTGTACCCAGTCAACCTGCACACCCTTCTCCTTGAGTGCGTTGAGAACGGCAGTGGTGTGTTCCGCAACAGCCTGGGCCATCCTGTCAAGGTCGTAGTCTTTCCATGCGGCGGGCGGATACTGCTGGCCGGGATCTGCCCAGCTGTCGGAATAGTGGAAGTCCACCATTACAGGCAGGCCGAGGTTCTTTGCCCGCACGGCTTTGGCCACGACGTCTTCCAAACCGTTGTAACCGTTTGTGGGATTAACCCATACGCGAAGACGTATAGCGTTGAATCCCAGCGATTTAAGCAGGGCGAAACACTCGGTCTGCTGCCCCTGGGCATTGTAGAAGAGCTTTCCTGCAGCTTCCATTTCGGTGACCCAGCTGGCGTCGGCCCCGCGGGCGAAGACGGTCTGCGTCTCTTCCTGTTTTTCTTCAGTATTCTCATTGCCATTGCAGGCGCAGAACATGAGCAGCGCTGCCAAAAGCAGGTATTTTCCTTTTATCATAATGAGTGATTTTTGTTTTCGTTCATGCGGATTCGGGCCTCCAGTTCCCAGGTGCGGATGGAATCCTTGTAGAAATTGTTCCGGTTGGTCTGCTCGATGCTGAGGGCGGAATCGGAATTGCCACCCCAGCGGCGGCAGAAGTACATCACGTCGTAAATGCGCCCTATCCTGTATTCGCGGCTGACCCTCAGGCCGACGGCATAGTCTTCGCCGTATTTTGTGGAGGGGAACCAGATTCTGCGCAGGAGGGGAGTCCAGAAGCCCCTGGGGGCGCCCAGACCGTTGATTCGGAGGGCGTTGTTCCTGCCGTTGTCGGGAGTCCATTCGCGGTGGTCTATAACCCCGGGAGGAAGCGGCTTTAGGTCGAAGCCTGTAATTTCGTAGGTGCCCACCACCATGGCGCAGCCCTGGCTGCGGAAGGCGTCCACGAACATCTGAACGGTGTTTTCGGAGGAATAGACGTCGTCGCTGTCGAGCTGAAGGGCGAAACGCCCGCAATCAGAATGTTTGAGGGCGGCGTTCCAGTTGCCGCCTATCCCATGCCAGGTGGTATCCTGGGCTATGTAGATGAGTTTGTCGTCACCGAGGAAGGATTTGATTACATCCACGGTGCCGTCGGTGGAATTGTCGTCGACGACTATGACGTTGTACGGGAAGTCTGTCTTCTGGCCGAGCGCGCTCCTGATTGCGTCCCCAATGGTTTTTACACGGTTCCGGCAGGGAATGACCACGGAGGCTTCGAATTTGAAGTCGCCTTCGCTCAGGTCGACCTCCTTGAATTCGGGGGCCAGCCAGCCGCCTATCGCTTTCAGATGCGCGGTGCAGGCCTCTTCCATTTCAATCTGGACCTCCCGGTTCCTGGGGTTCACGTAATCGAACAGTTTCTCGCCGCTCAGGCGCTTGTCGGTGTCGGTCTCGTAATACAGGAACTCTCCGGCATGCACCAGCCTGCCTATCCTGGATGCCCTGAGCCGCAGGTCGTAAAGACCGGCGAACTTGTAATCCTTGTCCATCTGCGCGGCAGCCGCCTTGAGGACGCCGGTGCGGTAAAGCTGCACTCCGCCGAAGTCGAAATCGTCCCGCAGGGCGCCTTTCTGGTATTCGATGACCGGTACGGGCTCGCTGCCGTTGAAGTGGTCGGCGTAAAGCATGGCGGCCATGGTGTCGTCGGCTATCTGGACCATGCGTTCGAGGCCGCCGTCAACAAAGCTGAGGGCTGTAGGACGTGTATAAAGGAGGGTGTAATCGGTATCGGCCTGAATGGCAGTATTTTTGATTGTTCCGGTGCTGAAATCCGGGAGTCTGAAGATTTTCACTCTTTCCATGTTTCAAAGTTAAAAAAATAATCATATATTCGCATAATTATGGACAAGAAACTGGTCATCATACCGACCTACAACGAAATAGAAAACGCGGAGAAAATAATCCGCGCCGTTTTCGGCCTGGAAGGGGAGTACAGCATTCTCATCATCGACGACGGCTCGCCCGACGGCACCGCCGGAGTGGTAAAAAAGCTCATGACGGAGTTCCCCGAAAGGCTGCATCTGCTCGAACGCAGCGGCAAGCTGGGGCTCGGCACTGCCTACCTCACCGGCTTCCGCTGGGCTCTCGAAAGGGGTTACGACTATGTGTTCGAGATGGACGCCGATTTCTCTCATGCCCCTTCCGACCTTCCGCGCCTGTATGCCGCGTGTAAAGAAGGTGCCGACCTTGCCGTAGGCTCGCGCTACAAAGACGGTGTCAGCGTTGTAAACTGGCCGATAGGACGCATCCTGATGAGCTATTTCGCCTCTGTTTATGTCCGTAAGACCTTGGGCGTCAAGATCTTCGACTCCACCGCCGGGTTTGTCTGCTACAGCCGCAGGGTGCTCGAAACCATCGACTTCGACGCCATCCGCATGAAAGGCTACGGTTTTCAGATAGAAATGAAATACACGGCCATCAGGCTCGGCTTCAAACTGGCCGAGGTGCCGGTAATCTTCGTTAACCGCAAGGAAGGCACTTCGAAAATGTCCGGAGGCATCTTCGGAGAGGCATTCTGGGGCGTCATTAAATTGAGATTCAGGAAGATACGGCCTAAAACGGAAAAATAATCCAAAAAAAATTTGCCGGATTGTTTTTTTGAAGTATCTTTGCACCCGCTTTCAGGGAGCGTAGCTCAGTCGGTTCAGAGCGTCTGCCTTACAAGCAGAGGGTCGGCGGTTCGAATCCGTCCGCTCCCACAACACAAAGGATGACAGACAGTCGATTTGACTTGACGTCATCCTTTCTTTTTTGTCCTAGTCCGGAACGGAGTCTGCTGCCGGCGGAACTTCATTCGCGCCTGCTCTGCAGTCGCTGCATTTCGGCCCCTTCCATTGCTATCTTCGTCATCGCTGCGCGATAACTCGCTATCAACGGACGCCTACCCCCTGCCCCTGTCCGAGGGTGGACAGATCCGCCAGCAGCTGCTCGTTCCGGACTAAGCTAAAAGATTGGTGAGGGCGACGAAGTCTTCAACGGAGAGTTGCTCGGGGCGCTGCGAGAAGACTGGCTGTGCCAGGAAATCCGTGATTTCGTCTTCATTCCAGCCAAGGCGGTCTGCTTTTGCCCGAACCAGGGGCTTCAGCGGGTTCCGCATCATCTTTCGGCGCTGGCCGAAAGCGGTTTTCACCACGGTTTTGAAAAGGGACTCGTCGCAGCCCAGGGAAGTGCGGGAGTTGCGGGTGAGCCGGATGACGGCGCTTTCCACCTTTGGCGGAGGAGCGAAGCAGCCGGAGCCGACGGTAAAGAGGTATTCAATGTCGTACCAGGCCTGCAGCAGCACGCTCAGGATGCCGTAGGTCTTGCTCCCGGGCCCTTCTGCCAGGCGCTCCGCCACCTCTTTCTGCACCATGCCGACCACTTCGGGAATGCGCTCCCGGTAGTCCAGGACCTTGAAGAAGATCTGGGAAGAGATGTTGTATGGAAAATTGCCGATGACCGCGAAGTCGGACGGGAAGAATTTTTCCAGGCGGAGTTTCAGGAAATCGACCTCCATCAGCCGTCCCTCCATGCCGGGGAAGTGAGTGAGCAGGTAGTTCACGCTCTCGGTGTCGATTTCCACCAGCTTCAGGTCGATGTCTTTCCGCTCCAGCAGATATTGAGTAAGCACTCCCATGCCGGGACCGACTTCCAATACGGGGGAATTCGATTCCCCCGAACCCCCTGCGGCCTTCAAGCCCTTTCCGTCTTTCTGCGAAAGACACGGGACCGGCCGGGCGTCTGATGACGCCTTCGCTCCGCTCCAGCCGAGGGCAGGAAAAGGAGTGACCAGGGCGTCGACGATCTTGCGGGCGACCTTCTGGTCGGTGAGAAAATGCTGCCCGAGGGCCTTTTTTGCGCGGACTTCCAACATGAGCGCAACATGGATTAGAGTGGAGATGGGCGGACTCGAACCGCCGTCCAAACAACGCACCCAAAAGCTTTCTACACGCTTATTCTTCCTTTGAATGTCGGATGCAGGCTGCCGGAAGACGGGCCACATGCACCTTATCCTTTGAATCTTGGCGCAGTTTAAAGGAGTCGCTGCGGGCATCCGCCTTGAATGATACCCCTTGACCCCGGCATAGGTGGCTTAAAGCGGGAGGGATACTCGTGGGTGCCGCACCTGGGCGGCCCCATTAAGCTAATCCGCTTGGCAGATTAGGCAGCGAGTGCATAGTTGCTGTTGCCAGCTAATTGTTCGGAGTGTGTTTTTACGGGCATAACCCCATGGCCCGGCGTGCTTACCTTCCGGCATCGATGCTGTCTAAACCAAAACATCCCCGTGAAGTAAGGCTGCAAAGTTAAAAAAAACATTGAAATAATTGTTATATTTGCAAATTGGATACGTACACGCTCCAAAACAGACTATGAACATCATACATAAGAAAATCATGACACTGGCGGCCTGCCTTTTCGTGGCGGGTTTCGCGGCTCTGGCACAGAGCACCATGACCGACCAGCAAGTGCTGGACTATGTTAAAACCGGCGTCAAGGAAGGCAAATCCCGTGAAGACATGCTTTCCGACCTCGCCCTCAAGGGGGTCGACAGGGCCCAGGCCGAAAGGGTCCGCGCCCTTTACGAGAGCCAGAACCAGACTGAAACCCAGGTTCAGGAAATTTCCCGTGCGCACACGCTCACGGAAACGCAATCTGCTCCCGCGGCCGTCACCGCCGATGAATCCAATGCCATTTACGGCCGGAGCATCTTCCGCAACAGCAACCTCAGTTTCGCTCCCAGCGAGAATCTGGCCACGCCCCGCAACTACCGGCTCGGCCCCGGCGACGAAGTCATCATCGACATCTTCGGAGCCAACCAGAGCACCCTGCGCGGCATCATTTCGCCCGAAGGCAGCATCAATGTCGACGTCCTCGGCCCAATCTACCTGAACGGCATGACGATAGACGAGGCCAACGCCTACCTCAAACGGAAGCTCGCCGGCATCTATGCGGGTCTTAACCGGAGCACCGCCGGCACCAACATCCGGCTCAGCCTCGGGCAGATCCGCACCATCCAGGTGAACATCCTCGACAACGTCGAGCATCCCGGCACCTACCGTATTTCCTCCCTTTCCACCGTGTTCCATGCCCTGTACATGGCCGGCGGCCCCAGCGGAGTCGGTACCCTCAGGAACATCAAGGTGTCGCGCGGAGGCAAGATTGCCGGCACGGTCGACGTCTATGACTATCTGGTGAACGGCAGCTCCGCAAGCGACATCCGCCTCGAGGAAGGCGACGTCATCCTGCTCCCCGCATACGAGGTGATAGTCAAGGCTACCGGGCTCGTAAAACGCCCCATGCGCTTTGAAATGAAGGCCGGTGAAACCCTTGCGGACCTTCTGAAATATGCTGGTGGATTCGAAACCGGCGCCTTTACCGAAAGCGTCACGGTCACCCGCCAGAACGGCAGCAGCTATTTTGTCCGCACGGTTCCCCAGGCCCAGTTCTCCAGCTTCCGCCTGGAAGACGGCGACGAAATCAACGTGAGCAAGCTCAACAGCTTCTTCGACAACAAGCTCAGCATCACCGGCGCGGTTTACCAGCCCGGCCCGTATGAGCTTTCTTCCAAGGTCCACAC
>CAMHKQ010000022.1 GCA_946185745.1 uncultured Bacteroidales bacterium | reverse complement strand
TCTCACCGTGGCTCCGGAAACCGGCGCCGTGGCCGCGGCCGTGGTCGCAGGTCAGCAGATAGGTGGTCTTGCCCTTGTAGAACGGGTCGGACTCGCAGTATTCCACGATACGGCGGATGTAGAGGTCAGTCCAGTTGGCAGCGTCCAGGTAATGGGCGTAATGGCCGCCGTGGGCGAACTCGTCGGTATCGCCGAAGCCCACGTAGAACACCTTCGGGTGCTCTTTCTTCAGGGTTTCGAAGGCCATGCCGAAGGTGATGCAGTCCAGGCGCTCGCTCTCTTCGAAGCCGCCGTCGGGAACGCCGGCGTCAATGTCCTGCATCATGCGGGCAACGTCGCTGTCCGTGTAGGACGGCTCGTGGGCACTGCTGCCCGGGAAACCGCCGCGGTCGTTGTTCACTGCGAAGCGGATGCTCTCCCAGGAGGAGTACATCATCACCTTGCCCTTGTAGCGGGGATCCTGGTTCACGACCTCCATCACGCTCACGTTCGGGTTGGGAACAGGGTCGTTGGAGTTCACCCGCTCGTTGTCCGCCCAGCCGCAGAACATTTCGCTGTAGCCCGGATAGGAGAAGTTCATGGTGTTGTCCACCTGCATCCGGCTGTTCTTGGTGCGGTTGCCAAGCAAGTAGCCGTGCTGGGGGGCATAGCTCCATATAAAGGGCATGAGGGCCTCACGGCGAGCCTCCGGCGTATCAGCCCAGTATTTGGCCTTCAGGGCGTTTACGTCTTTGGCGTACTGGGGATTGTTGATGAGAGCCTCGTCGGCCCCGCCGAAGAGCTCCTGCCAGCGCAGGCCGTCGAACGTGATGATTACGAGACGGGGGTCATTCCCCCCTTTGCTGCAGGAGACCAGCGCCACCAGCGCCAGCACAGCTATTGTGAACCATTTTTTCATGATAATTTATTGGTTAATTGTGTTTTGCGTTAAAGGAACCCAGACTTTCATCTTTCCTGGGCTGCGGTTGTCCCAGGCATAATACGGGATGAAAGTAAGGCCCGGGGAAGTGATTTCCACTATGCCGGAGAGTTTATCCGGCTTGTATTCGAACTCAAACCCGGCATTCTCCGGGAGAGTAAGCGCATCGAAACCATCGGGATTGTCGGCCTCTTCGAGGCAGTACACCAGCGGGCCGCGCTGCACGGCGCGTTTACCTTCATCTTCCTTCACCCGGGGGTCGGCTGCGACCATTTCCACCGGCATGTCGAAGACCAGCTCGACGCTGTCGCCGTCTTTCCATCTGCGGGAGAGCACGGCATAGCCCTTTTCTACCGGAGCGGCAAACGCCTGCCCGTTGACGGCCAATGTATAATTCCTGCACCAGGACGGAATGCGGAAGCGGAGCTCCCCCTTCACGGGCTTACTCATCTGCAATTCGACGGTCACCGCGCCGTCCCATGGATACCGGGTGGCCTGGATGATTTTCACGGGCTTGCCGGCAAGCGTGACGTCGGCCTCGTTGCCCATATAGAGGTTAACCCAGAGGGCATCGCCGGAGGTGCAATAGATATAATTGCCGATGGAAGGCAGGAAGCGGCAGATCTGGCTCGGACAGCAGGCGCAGCCGTACCATTCCTTACGGTGGTGGCCGCCTGTGGATTCCAGCGGATTCACATAGAAGAACTTGTCACCTTCAAGGCTGATTCCCGCAAGGGCGCCGTTGTAGAGGGAGCGCTCCATCACATCGGCATATTTGCCGTCACCGGTGAACTGCAGCATCCGCCAGTTCCAGTAAACCATGCCGACGGAGGCGCAGGTCTCGCAATAGGCCGTAAGGTTGGGAAGGTCGTAATCTTCGGTAATGCCTTCATTCCGCGCCGACTGGCCTATGCCTCCGGTGATGTACATGTTGCGGTTGACCACGTGGTCCCACAGGCGGTCCAGCGCGGCGATGAGCTCAGCATCTCCGGTATAGGCGGCCACATCGGCCATCCCGCAATAAAGATACATAGCCCTGACCGCATGCCCCGTGATGCGGGAAAGCTCCCTTACAGGCACTTCATCCTGGTAATAGACGGGACGCCATGCGCGTTCATCCCCATATGAGCCGTAGCCGTGGCCGCGCTGGTCCAGGAGCCACCCGGCGAAATCCAGGTACTTCTTTTCGCCGGTGACTTCATAAAGCTTTACCAGCGCCAGTTCGATTTCCTCGTGCCCGGGCACCCAGTGACGGCCTTCGGGGCCGAAGACGGACATCATGTGATCCGCCATGCGGATGCTGACGTCCAGCAGCTTGCGCTTGCCGGTGGCCAGATAGTACGCGACGGCGGCCTCGGTCATGTGGCCGGCGCAGTACATCTCATGCCTGTCCATGTCGGTCCAGCGCCTGTCCAGCCCGGTAAGGGTGTAGTAGGTGTTGATATAGCCGTCGGGCTGCTGTGCGGCGGCAATCTTGTCTATCCACTCGTCGCACTTGGCTTCAAGCTCTGGGTCAGGGTACAACTGAAGCGAATAGGCCATGCCTTCCAGAGCCTTGTACACGTCGGAATCGTCGAAGAAGATGCCCGAATGCTCCCCTTCGCCCTTTGCCGCATTCTCGAAATTCCGGATGCGCCCCGTCCGGTTTTCGATCTGGTCGATGCAGACGGCGACCGTGTTGTGTTTATGTTTATCCAGGCGGACGGACCAGAAGGAGTCGTCGATCGAAACCTCCGAAAACTTCACGGGAGCCATCAGTTTGAGGCCCGGCTCCTCCTTGCCGGAACAGGAAAAAAGGAGCAGGACAGCCAATGCGAAACCAAGCTTTTTCATAACTCTGCAATTTACAAAAAATAAATGAAAAAAGAGCGGCCCGGTGAGGGGCCGCTCAGAAGGGGTTTGTCATTCCCGGTCAAGCCGGAAAAGACCTGTCAATATTACTTCCAGGTAGGAGGATTCTGGAGTTTACCGGCACTCTTGTTGATCTGCTCGGAAGGATACGGGAAGGTCATGTACTTGTCGCTCCAGTTCTTAGCTGGGGAAGTGTAGTCCTCATAGTCACCCACCGTGAATTCGGAATTGGGATCCTGACGGTCGGCATAGTGACGCACCTGCGGATGGGCATTCAGCTCAGCAATGGCCAGCGCCTTGATCTCGGCGTCTCCACCGACAGCCCAACGCTTGCAGTCGGCAGCGTGGTCGGCGGCCATCTCGAATGCCAGCTCGCAGCGGCGCTCGTGGTAGAGGTCGGCCCAGGTGGCATTTCCGGCAAGCGGTTTCAGATGGCTGCGCTCGCGGATGCGGTTGATGTCCTTGGCGGCGGCGGCGCCATTACCGGCAACGAGGTTCGCCTCGGCACGGAGAAGCATGCAGTCGGCAAAGCGGATGATGGGCCAGTTGATAAGGGTGCAGGGCCAGTCGGGATTGTTCAGCACGAAGCCTGCCTCATGGGGATCTGCGGGAGCAAAAGCCTGCAGGAACTTGTAGATGGCGAAGCCGGATTCGACATCGGAAGTGGACCAGAAAACGCGATCTTCACCAAAATACGGGAACACGTCTCCATATTCCAGGATAGATGCAGCCAGGCGCTCGTTCTTCTCGCCGCCTACGTTATCCTTGGCCATTTCGGCATAGATATCATAGGAGGGTTTGAACTGGCCCCAGCCATTGAACTTACCCCAGCCCTTGTTCTCCAGGGAAACGCCGGGGAACTCGATGGAACCGCCGCCGGCGCCATCCTTGGCACCGTTGGACGGGAAGGCCCAGCAGTACTCCTTGGTGAAGAACTTGGTCTTGTCAGGAGCGAAGAGGTCGGTGAACACCGGATGGAGGTCACGACCGTAGGTATTCTCGAGTTTGTCCACGCAGCTGATCACGTTAGGCCACTGGCTCTTGTCCCAGGTTGCCCAGTAGGCATAGGTCTTGGCCATCACGGCCACGGCGCTCTGCTTGCAGGCACGGCCCTGATCCGCCACGTCGTACTCATCGAAAGCGGGGAGGATTTCTTCTGCCTTCTGGAGGTCGGAGATGATGAGCTCGTAGTTCTTCATCACCGATGCCTGCTGCTCGGGAATCTCGTTGTTATAACCGCCTTCCACGGTCTCGTACGCCACGAACGGAACGCCGAGATCTTTGGTACCATAACGGTAAGCGATGAGGAAATGCCAGTAAGCGCGCATGAAATAGGCTTCGCCCAGGCTGCGCTTTTCAATGGCGGTGAGAGTAGTTCCTTCCTGTTTGATGAGGAGCTGCTGGATAACCCAGTTGCAACGGTTCATACCCTCCTTATAGGCTCTCTCGAAAACACCGCGGAGCGGGCTCTCATCACCAGTGTAGGAAAGCGTGGCAAGGGTAGGATAACCACGGGTACGACCCCAAACGATATCGTTGGCGCAGGCCTGTTCCCAATAAAGTTCACGACCCAGGACAGCTTCTTGAGGAAGACGGGCATAGCAGGCATCGATGGCGTCAATGGCCTGCTGGTCGTTCTGGAAGTACTGGTTCTGCGTCGGGGCGCCCTGGGAGTTCACATCCAGGAATTTGGCGCAAGATGAAACGCAGAGAGCGCAGATGGCGACAATCGCAATGGAAATATACTTTTTCATAATCATCTACGTATTAATAGTTAATCTTTACACCAACGGCGAAGATGCGGGAAACAGGATACTTGATGGTATCGTAGCCGCCGCATTCCGGATCCATACCGGTATACTTGGTAAGGGTGAAGAGGTTCTCACCGCTCACGTAAATGGAGCAAGTGCTGGAGCGTTGGGCGAAATGAGGTACCCTGCGCAGAGCATCGGTGAGGTCGTAGCCAATGGTGAGGTTCTTCAGGCGAAGGTAGGAACCGTCCTCAATGAAGTAGTCGGAGGTAGTGGACCAGTTCAGGTTGGGGTCATTCTTGCTCAGACGAGGAATCTTGGAACCGGTGTTGGAGGGGCTCCATGCATTCAGGATCTGGCTGTCGCGGTTGAAGTTGCCTTCAACGTCGCAGAGGGTCATGGACTTACCCACATAGGCAATCTTGTTGCCGGCTACGCCCTGGAACAGGACGTCCATGTACAAGCCCTTCCAGTTGAAACCTCCGGTGAGGGCGAAGGTGTACTTGGGCATGGCGCTGCCGACATACTGGCGGTCGTTGGAATCAATCACACCGTCGTCGTTGAAGTCCACGAACTTGAGGTCACCTGCCTGGGCGTTGGGCTGGATGCGCTCACCATTCTTGGTGTAGGCGGCAGCCTCGGCGTCGCTCTGGAAGATACCGTCGGTCTTAATCACATAGAAAGAGTTCAGGGGCTGTCCGGCCTCGGACTGGTAAATCCAGTCAATCATACGGAAGCCGCCGCCACCGGTCCATTTACCGGCATTGCCTTCGTCGTCGAGGATACCGGTGGAAATCACGCTGTTCTTGTTGTAAGCGAAGTTACCGCCGATGTGGTATCCGAAGTCTTTGCCAATGTTGTCGTGCCATGCGGCAACGAATTCAACACCCTTGTTGGAAATCTCACCCTGGTTCACCAGCATGGCATCCAAACCGATGGTCTGGGGCCAACCCATGGTCTGCTCCTGGATGAGGTTGAAGGTGCGCTTGTTGTAGTAGTCGGCACTCAGGGACAGGCGGTCGTTGAACATGTCGATGTCAACACCGGCGTCGAACTGCTCGGAAGTCTCCCAGGTGAGGTTCTGGTTAACGGACTTCTGGGGATACCAGAAGGTGCCCCACATAGCATCGTTGGCGATACCGTAGATAGCGCCCTCGTTCCAGGTGGAGGAACTCAGGTCTGCGTTCTTGTAGGTCCAGCCGATGGAACCCAGGTTACCGACGCGGCCCCAGGAAGCACGGAACTTCAGGAGGTTGACGACGTCGTTCTTGGGGAAGAACGGTTCGCTCGACACCTTCCATGCACCGGTAACGGCCGGGAAGTCTCCGTAGTTGTGAGCGACGGGCAGACGGCCGGCATAGTCCCTGCGCCAGGAGGCGGTGAGGAAGTAGCGGTCGTCGAAGCTGTAGGAAACACGGGCCACGAAAGCTATGTTGGCGTCGATCCCGTAGCTGTCGGAAGCATCCTTGCTGCCGGCGAACTTCATGTACTGGAGGCTTTCCATCTCCATATCGAAACCCTTACCCGTGGCGTTAAGATAGCGGTTCTCGTCCTTGTTAAGGGTAACGGCAACCAGGCCGCCGAGGGTGTGCTTTCCGAAGGTACGGTCGTAGTTGAGGGTGTTCTCATTACGCCAGCCCACGTTGCGGAAGGTTTCGTAATACAGAGTGTTGTTACCGTCGGGCTTACCTACCTCAAGACGTTTGGGCGAGAAACTCTTGTTGAAGCGGGAGTCTACGCGAATGGAGAACAGGCTGTTGAAAGTGAGGCCCCTGACGGGGTTGAGATGCAGGCCGGTGGTGCTCCAGAAGCTGTTGTCGTGATTGTTCTGGGTGCTGGCCAGCAGGAGACGCAGCGGGTTCACGGCGTCACCGTGGATGTCTGCAAAGTTGCTGCCATACTGGGCGATGTAAGCGGGATCTTCCGTGGTAACACCGCCGAAGGAGCCGGCGTAGGGACCGGCCGAGGCATAGGCCTCTGCACTCTGCGGCATATAGATGGCGGAAAGGATGGTACCAGTGTAGGCGGAGCCGGTGTCCGTACCGCGGCTGGAACCGTCGGAGAAGGACATGGTCTCGGAGATCTTGATCCACTTGTTCATCTGGTACTCGCCGAAGTAACGTACTCCGAGGGACTTGTTGAAAGTGTTAAGAAGGACACCTTCATTGTCCTGGTAGGAGAACGTCAGACGGCTCTTGAACACGTCGGTACCGTAGTTGAGAGTGACGGAATGGCGCTGATAAGGAGCCGTGCGGAAAATCTCATCCATCCAGCTGGTGCGCTGGGTGCCAACCCACGGGTTGCGGCTGGTGTCCCAGCCGACAGGCAGGGTAAGACCGGCATTCTGGTAGGAAATCTTACGCATCTCTATCTGCTCCTGGGCATTCAGGGGATCGGGAAGATTGTAAGCCTTGCGCACACCGGATACCAGGTCATATTCCACGTGGATCCCCTGTTTGGCTTTCTTGGTAGTCACCAGGATAACGCCGCCGGCACCGGAGGTAGCACCATAGATAGCGGCGGAAGCGGCGTCCTTCAAGACAACGATACTCTCAATATCGTTCATTGAAGTGATGGGAGCACCGGGAACGCCGTCTACCACCCACAGCACGGAGTCTCCGTTACGGGAGCCCTGACCACGGATGATAATACCGGGAGTGGAAGTAGGAGAACCGCCGTCGGCAGTGATGGTTACACCAGGGATCTGGCCCTGGAGCATGGCCTCCGTAGAGGCAACCGGACGGGCGGCCAGTTCATCGGCATTGTTGACGATACCCACGGAGGCGGACAGGTCTTTCTTCTTGGTCTGGGCGCCATAACCGAGGGCTACCGCTTCCTGAAGCATTTCAGTGTCCTCTTCCATGATGATGTCGATGACGGAACGTCCGTTGACGGGCACCTGGAGGGTGGAATAACCCATGCAGGAGACCTCAAGGACTGCGTCGGACGGAACCGAAATGGTGTATGCACCATTGAAGTCCGTAACTGCGTTGGCCCCGCCGCTGAGCACGACGGCCCCCACGATGGGGCCGGCAGCGTCAGAAACGGTGCCCCGCACTGTCATGTTCTGCGCATTAGCGCTGAACGTTGCCGCAAGGCATACCAGCCCTGCGAGCAATCCGAACAGTTTCTTTGAAAACATAAAAGGTTGATTAATAGATAAATGTTGGTTAGGTAGTTATAGTTTTTTCCTAATTGGTCGGTTTTATTCAAACAAAGATATGCATTTTTTCGGAAAATATGATAGGTATGCCATTATTGTTACTTCCTGGGGGCGAAAGCGCCGTATTCCTTCGCGGCCTTGAGGAGACGGTCGGGATAGTTGGAGATGATGCCTTCGACGCGGAGGTCCATGAGGCGGCGCATCTCGTCGGGATCGTCAACGGTCCAGGTGACCACCTTCATGCCGTCGGCATGGGCCCTTTCCATCAGGGCCGCGTCAACGTTCTCGTGCGGGGGGCTGAGCCACTCGGGCTTGAATTCCAGCTTGGACATGTACTCGTCGTAGTCGGTCTCCCAGCCTTCCACCAGGTAGGAAAGGATGTGGCCGGGGTATTTCTCGTTGATGTAGTTGAGGGCGCGCTCGTCGAAGCACTGGATGACAAGACGGTCTCCGAGACCGCGGGCGTCCAGCATCTGCATGCAGAGATCCGTAAATTCGTGATACTCAGGCCAGTCCCGGCCCTCGACACCTTCGTCACAATCGGGATCGCTCTTGATTTCGATATTGTAGTAAATGGGAGAAAGGCCCTTTTCCTTCACATAGGCCTCGACGGCGTCGATCACCTCGGCCGCACGCTGCTTCACGGCAGGCTGGCAATTCTTTTCGGGCCAGTCGGGATTGGCTTTGCTTCCGACGTCCCATTTGAGGATTTCCTCGTAAGGCAGGGTCCAGAGATACACCCTCGGGTCTTCTTTCATTACGGGAGTGCCGTCGGGACGGGTGGCGTAGCGGTGGTGGAAATACTTGTCGTGCGACAGGATCACTTCACCGTCCTGCGTGATGCAGAGGTCCATCTCGAGGGTGTTCACCCCGAGGTCGACCGCGTTCTTCATGGCGGCGAGGGACTCTTCGGGATAAAGCCCCATTCCGCCGCGGTGGGCCTGGACGTCTACCTTGTAATCAACTTTGGGCTGGCAGGCTGCAAGAGCCAGGAGCAGCAGGATCATGCTTTTTTTCATATTGTTTCCTGGAGTGAAAATGCGGTTTCCTTGATGATTTCAGACACGGTGGGATGCGGGAACACCACTTCCTGGAGCTGCTCCAGGGTCATGCCCTGTTCAATGGCGATGCAGGCGCTGTGGATGATCTCGGAGCAGGGGTTGCCCAGCATATGGACACCCAGCACTTCATGGCGCTCCGCGCCGACTATTATCTTGCAGATGCCCTCGCCGCGTTCGTTCTCCGCCACAAAACGGCCCGAATAGGCCATGGGAAGCTTGACCACCTTGAAGGCGATGCCCCTGGCCTGGGCCTCGCTCTCGGTGAGACCGGCGCCGGCGACTTCGGGATTTGTGTAGACCACACCCGGAATGGCGTTGTAGCGCATCCTGTCTTCCTTGCCGAGGATGGTGTTCACCGCCACCTCGCCTTCGCGCGAGGCGGTATGCGCCAGCATCGAGAAGCCGGTGACGTCGCCCGCGGCGTAAACGCCTGGAACGCTGGTGCGCATCTTTTCGTCGACCTTGATGCCGACGGGGCGGCCGGCCTTGTTCAGGACGCATTCCACGCCCAGGTTCTCGAGGCCGAAGCCCTGCAGGCTGGCCCTGCGGCCGACGCTCATGAGGATCCTGTCCCCGCGTACGCGGCACACGTTGCCTTCGGGATCTTCATAGACCACGGTATCGCCCTCAATGGCGGTGACCTTGCAGCTCAGGCAGAAGGTGATGCCCTTCTTTTCGTACTGCTTCTGCAGCATGGCGCTGATTTCGTCGTCGAGAGGGCCGAGTATCTTCGGGAGCATCTCCACCACCGTAACTTTCGTGCCGAGGGTGTTGAAGAATGCGGCGAACTCCATGCCGATCACGCCGCCGCCGATGACCACCAGCTCCGCGGGGCGCTCGGTGAGCGCGAGGATTTCGCGGTTGGTGACGACGGTTTCGCCGGCTTCGGCAAGCCCCGGGAACGGGGGGACCACGGCCTCGGAGCCGGTGCAGATGAGGAGGTTCTTCGCCAGATATTCCTCCCCCTCCGCCTCTATGGCTATTCCCTCTGCGCCGCGGCCTTTGATGAAGGCCTCCGCGGGCACAACAGTGACCTCATGGGACTTCATGGCAAGGCGCACGCCCGCCACCAGCTTTTTCACCACCTTTTCCTTGCGTTTGAGGATCTCGGCGTAGTCGTACGACGGGTTGTCCACGTGCACGCCGTAATGGTCGCCGGTAACGGCGTAATTGTATACTTTGGCGCTGTACAGCAACGTTTTGGTGGGGATGCAGCCCTCGTTGAGGCACACGCCGCCAAGGGATTTCTTCTCGAAGAGAATGGTGTTCAGACCGGCAGCGCCGGCGCGTTCGGCAGCCACGTAGCCTCCGGGGCCGCCGCCTATGATTGCAAGATCGTACATATCGTTATCAGTTTCAGTATACAAATATAATCATTTCGGCAAGCCGAAGGCGTCGGAGAGCTCCTTCATCTGGGCGTCGGTCATGCCGTCGGGTTCAAAGCCCATATTCTTGGCGGAGATGTAAATCTGTGCGCTCTTGTTCAGCACGTCCACCTGGTCGAAGGCGCTCATGATGTCGGTATCTACGGCGAATATGCCGTGCTTCTCCCACATCACCACATCGTAGTCGTCATCGAGGGCGCGGATGGTGGCGTCGGCCAGTTCCACGCTGGACGGGAGCATGTACGGCACCATCCCCAGGCCGCGGGGGCAGAAGGCCTTGGTTTCCGGAATCATCGACCAGAGCATGCGGGTGGCCACATCCTTTTCCATCCATTTTTTGCTGTGGGTGAGGGCAACCAGTTCGATGGGATGGGTGTGCAGGCTGGCCCGGTACGGGGAGCCCTTGGCCAGCAGATAGTCGTGCACGCTCAGGTGCGACGGCAGCTCGGAAGTGGGCGCCACCGGCTCATCCGCCACAATCTCGTAGTGCGCGCAGTCGTCCAGGATGCGGATTATGGAGCCGTTGGCCATAGGGTCGCGGGCCAGGTCGCGCATCCGCTTTCCCGTGCCCTTGCAATAGAACCAGCAGCCCTTGAGCTGCGGAAGGGTTTTGCCGATGGCCAGCGCTCCGGTGATGGCCGGCATGGCCCTCATTCCGTCGTCCACCCATTCGGTGACGTTGACTGTGATGTTGCCGCCGTTGCGCTCGGCCCAGCCTTTCATCCAAAGGTACCCGGCCACTTCGGCCACCTTGTCAATCCCGGCCTTCAGGGCCGGTCTGTTATCTAATATGCTCATATTATCTTCCGGGGATAAAGAGTTTGAGGTCGAACGGTTTCTTCTTGAACTCGGAAACGATGCAGCTTTCAACGGACTGCCCCTGCTTGGGCATTATAACAGGATATGCCATTTACTATAATTTAACTGCAATAAAAATCATATTAACTGCGGCAGGAAAGTACTCACTATCAATACCGCCAGGCCGAGAAGGAGGACAGCCACCGTCTTTTTGGACACTCCCTTCCATTCTTTGAGGATGATTCCCCACACGTTGGAGAACACCACGTTGAGGGCCATGAGGATGCACCAGCTGAAGGTGATGAGCACCGGGCTGGAGGACAGGAAGCCCTTTCCGAGGCTCAGGCCGAAGAACTGGCTGTACCACAGCAGGCCGGCCAGGGCGCAGAACAGCAGGTTGTGGCCCCACAGGTCCCCACGGCGATAGTCGCCCCAGGTCTTGTTCTTGCCGTTCTGGTAGAAACAGTAGCAGGCGTTGGTGATGAAACCGCCCACGGTTACCAGAAGGGTTGCGGGGAGCCCCTTGAAGATGTCGGGGGTCTGAGCCCAGGAAAGGGGCTCGCCGAAGCTGAGGCCTATGTTGAAGCAGGCGCTCATGAGGCCGGCCAGCAGAGCGACGGCTATGCCTTTGCCGAAGTTGAAGTCCTTGACCGCCTTTTTCCTTTCCTCCTCGGGCAGGGAGGCGGCCTTCATGGCGCCGGCGATGCCTATTATGGCGATGCCTACCAGGGTGACCACCACACCGATGATGACGGAGGAGGTGAGGTCATGGGCGTGACCGGTGAGCACCGGCCCGAGGATAGCTCCGAGGGCGGAGCAGGTGCCGAGGGCCAGCGACTGGCCGAGGGCTACGCCGAGGTAACGCATACTGAGGCCGAAGGTGAGGCCCCCGACGCCCCAGAGGACGCCGAACAGCATGGTGAGGAGGCTCGCCTTGGGATTGGCGGCGAACAATGCGAAGAGGCTTTCCCCCTGCGGTACCGCCAGGAGCGCGCCAATCAGCGGGAAGACGAGCCATGCGAACACGCCCTGAACTATCCAGTAGCTCTCCCAGCTCCATTCCTTTATTTTGTTGATGGGAACGTAGCTGCTGCTCTGGCAGAAGGCGCCGACGGCGATGATAAGCAAACCGATTACAATTTCCATAGTCGTCATGCCCGGCCTGACCGAGCATCTCCTTTACCTTTTGGATGTTACGTCGCGTTCGTATTTCTCGATTGCCGGGATGAACTCTTCGCCCACGGGGACGCCGTTCTTGTAGTTGAAATAGTCGAACACCGCGCCGAACGGGAGCGTCTTGGCCTCTTCGAGGAGGGCGAGACGCTGGAAGCCCTGGCCGTTCGCCTCGTACTCGCGCAGCTTGGCGAGAGGCTCGAGAAGGGCGCTGAGGATGCATTTCTGGGTGGCCCGTGCACCGATTACATAGGCGCCGATGCGGTTGATGGAGGCATCGAAATAGTCGAGGCCCACATGGGCGCGGTCGAGACCGTCGGCGCGGACGAGCTCCTTGAAGAAGTCGAGGGTCTGGTCGTTCATTATGGTTACGTGGTCGGAGTCCCAGCGGACCGGGCGGCTCACATGGAGCATGAGCTCTGGCACGTAGAGCAGCAGCGAAGAAACCTTGTCGGAAATGTTCTCGGTGGGCTCGTAATGGCCGGTGTCCAGGGTGTAGATTACCTTGCGGGTGGCGCAGTAGCCCTCGAAGAAATCCATCGACCCGACGGTGTAGCTCTCAAGGCCGATGCCGAAGAGCTTGGCTTCGACGCAGGACTTCATTCCGGGGAGCTTTTCAGCGAGGATTTCGTCGAGCGACTGCATGAGCAGCTCGCGGTAGTACTTGCGGTTGACGGTGATGTCCTTGGAGCCGTCATGCACCCAGATGTTCATGATGCAGGGGTCGCCCTGGGCCTTGCCCATATCATCGGCTATGCGGCGGCAGCGCTTGGTGTGCTCGATCCAGAAATCACGGATGCCCTTGTCGGGATTTGCGAGGGAGAGGTCGCCGCTCTTCGGATGCGAGAAAGAGGTGGAGTTGAAGTCGAGCTTGAAATTGTTGGCCTTCGCCCAGTCGATCCAGCTCTGGAAATGCCTGGTTTCCACCTGGTCGCGGTCTACCCTTTCGCCTTTGAAATCTCCGTAGATTTCGTGGAGGTTCACGCGGTGGTTGCCGGCGAGAAGGGTTTTCACGAACTCGAGGTCTTTGCGGACCTCGTCGATGTTGCGGGCCCTGCCGGGATAGTTGCCGGTGGTCTGGATGCCGCCCGAAAGGGCCTCTCCGCTTTCGAAGCCGACCACGTCGTCGGTCTGCCAGCAATGGAGGGAAATCTGCTGCTTTTCGAGCTCACCGACGGCTTTGTCGGTGTCTACGCCGATGGCTGCGTACCGTTCCTTGGCGATCTCATAAGCCTTCAGTATTTGGGATTCTTTCATATTGGTCAAAGGGTTTTAGTTGACGGGGTGAAAAGTTTGAGGTCGAATGATCTGGCCACGATGCTGCGCATTTCCCAGCGGTCCCTGACGAGCCCGGCGGCGCGCGCCTGCATCATGACGTTGCCTATGGCGGTGGCTTCGACGGGGCCTGCAATGACGGGGATGCCGAGGGCGTCCGCCGTCCACTGGTTCAGCAGCTCGTTGGCGCTGCCTCCGCCGATGACATGGAGCCTTTCAATGGGGAAGGAAGCAAAGCTCCGCAGCATTCCGAGCACCTTTCGGTAAGTGTCCACCAGGCTGTGGTAGATGCAGGAGACTATCTGGGCATCGGACATATCCCCGCCGACGGCGGCTTTTATTTCCGCGACCATGTCCGCCGGGTTGGCGAAGCGCGGGTCGTCCGGGTCGATGCGGCCGGGGAAATCCTTCTCGGAAGCGGCCATCTCCATGAGCTGCGAGTAGCCGTAGTCTTTCCCCTCGGCCTTCCAGACCTTGCGGCACTGTTCCAGCAGCCACATGCCGGTGATGTTCTTGAGGAAACGGGTGGTGCCGTCGATGCCGCCCTCGTTGGTGAAGTTGAGGCGGGCGGACTCGGCGTTTATTATGGGCGCGGGCGCCTCGATGCCCATGAGGCTCCAGGTGCCGCTGGAAAGGTAGGCGAAGTTTTCGTCGTGCGCCGGGACGGCGGCGATTGCCGAAGCGGTGTCGTGCCCCGCCACGGCGATCACCGGGATGCCCTTGTACCGGCCCACTTCCGTTCCGGGCTGCACGATGGGCAGAAGGATGTCGGTGCGGAGCCCCAGGCGCTCGAGGAGAGCCTTGTCGAACTGGCGGGCCTGCTGGTCCATCATGCCCGAAGTGGAGGCGATGGTGTATTCGCAGACTTTGTTTCCTGTCAGCATGTAAGCGAGCAGGTCGGGGACGAACAGCAGGTGCTTCGCGGCCTTCAGCGGAGAGAAGCCTTCGGCCTTCTGGGCGCAGAGCTGGAAAACGGAGTTAAAGTTGAGGATCTGGATACCGGTGGCGGCATAGAGTTCTTCGCGGGGGATTTCCAGAAACACCTTTTCGGGCACGCCGGCAGTGTATGGGTCGCGGTAGGAACGGGGATTCGAGAGCACCGTGCCGTCATCGCCCGCGAAGCCAAAGTCCACGCCCCAGGTGTCGATGCCGATGGAATCGGGCCTGATGCCCTTGTGTTCAAGGGAATCGAGGCACTTCACAAAATGCTCATAGATGGCGAAGATGTCCCAGTAGTACTTCCCGTGCAGTTCTATTATGCCGCTCGGGAAACGGTAGACTTCTTCCATGGAGAAGGTTCCGCCATCGAAGGTGGCGAAGACCGCGCGCCCCGATGTGGCTCCGCAGTCGAATGCGAGAAAAGTGTGTTTGCCCATTAATATTATTATTGCATACAAAAATAGAGGGTTTGCGGCCATGACGCTATGCGAGTTTTGCGATAAAAACTCTATTTTTTGATACATATACATTTCAAATCACTATATTTGAGGAAAACCTGTCAAATATACCATGAGCGATTCAATTCACCTGAAGTATCTCGCCATAGGGCCAAATGACCTCACCTGGGGAGTCGCGGTCAATTCCGTGGGCCGCCAGCAGGTCAACCCGGGGGAGCATTATCCTCCTTCCAACCATCCGTCACGATATCTGTTCTCTGCGGAACACGGACGCATCCTGGACGAATACCAGCTGCTCTACATCACCAGCGGCGAAGGAACCTTCCGCAGCGCCAGCCTTGCACATCCGGTACACGTGCAGCAGGGCAGCATGTTCCTGCTTTTCCCCGGCGAATGGCATTCCTACAGACCGGATCCGGAGACCGGATGGGCCGAATACTGGATAGGCTTCCAGGGCAGCCAGATGGACGCCTGGGTGCGGAACAGCTTCTTTTCCCCCGCGACGCCCGTGTGGCAGGCAGGCCTGCACAACGACCTGGTGGAACTCTACGAAGAAGCCATAGAAACCGCCATGCAGCAGAAGTCCGGCTTCCAGCCGCGGCTCGGAGGCCTTCTGGCCCACCTGCTCAGCCTCGGCCGTTTTTACGCACGCAACGAAGCTCTGTCGGACGTGGCGGACCTGGTGAATCAGGCCAAAATCCTGATATCCGAACAGTTCCGCACCATCTCCCCCGAAAACGTGGCGGAAAGCCTGCATCTGGGCTATTCCAATTTCAGGCGCATCTTCAAGATGTACACCGGCATCTCACCCGCCCGCTACATCCACGACGTGAAAATAGGCAAGGTGAAGGAAACGCTCACCAACACATCCCACTCCATCAAGCGGGTGGCCTTCGAAATGGGCTTCGAAAACGAAGACTATTTCTTCACCGCCTTCAAGCGGGCCACCGGAATGACCCCGCTGGAATACAGGCATTTCACCCAGGGAAAAGGACGCAAGGCATGAAATTAAGGTTTCTGACCATAGCCATGGCGGCCGCGCTTGCCGGCGGCATCCAGGCGTTTGCCTGCACTAACCTGCTGGTCGGCAAAAAGGCATCCGCCGACGGCTCGACCTTCGTCACCTACAACATGGACAACTACGGCATGTTCATCAGGCTGAAGGTAACCCCGGGCGGCCAGCACGCTCCGGGGGAGCTCTCGGAAGTGTGGGACTACGACAACCACAGGTTACTCGGCACAATTCCGCAAGTGCCTTATACCCATAGGGTTACAGGCTATATCAACGACAACCAGCTCTCCATCGTGGAAACCACCTGGGTGGGCCGCGAGGGGCAGGAGAATCCAGACGGGATAATGCATTACACCGCCCTCATGCAGCTGGCGCTCGAACGGGCGTCGAACGCCCGGGAAGCCATCGCCGTGATGACCGGCCTGGTGGCGGAATACGGCTACGCCAGTTCCGGCGAGACCTTCTCCGTAGCCGACCCCGACGAAGTGTGGATGCTGGAAATGATTGGCAAGGGCGCCGACGAGAAGGGCGCGGTCTGGGTGGCCGTGCGCATCCCCGACGACTGCATCGCGGCGCACGCCAACCAGAGCCGTATTCACAGCCTCCTTGGCCATGAAGAGATGCTCTGCTCGCCGGACGTCATTTCCTATGCAAGGAAGAAGGGTTTCTTCAGCGGCGAGGACGCCGACTTTGATTTTTGCCAGGCCTACAGCCCCACCAATTTCCACATGCAGAGGGCCTGCGAAGCGAGGGTATGGAGCATTTTCAACCGCTACCGCAGCGACTTCGGCCGCTACCTTGCAACTGTGGACGGCTTCCATCTGGACGACTACGAAGAAATGCCGCTCTACGTGCGTCCAGACCAGAAAGTGAGCCTGAAAGACGCAATGGACACCATGCGCGACCACTACGAGGGCACGCCCCTCGACATGACGGTGGACATGAGCGGAGGCCCCTGGCATTCCCCCTACCGCCCCAGGCCGCAGGAGTATGAAATCGACGGCGAAACTTACTTTCATGAGCGTCCCATCGCCTCGCAGCAGAGCGCCTGCGTGATGGTCTGTCAGATGCGCCGCTTCCTCCCCGACGAGGTGGGCGGAGTGCTCTGGTTCGGCAACGACGACGCGGCCATGGTGGCCTATACTCCAGTGTACTGCTGCACCTCCGAAGCTCCCGCCTGCTACGACGATCCCGAGGCCTCCGACGTCGACTTCTCGTGGAACTCGGCATTCTGGGTGTGCAACTGGGTTTCGAACATGGTCTACCCGCGTTTCAGCGTGCTGTATCCCACCCTCCTGAAGGTGCGGGACGGTTTGCAGGAAGGCTATCTTGAAGCGCAGGAAGATATTGAAAAACAGGCACTTGCGCTTCATGGGCAGGAGCGGCGCGACTTCCTTACCGGCTATGGCAAACGCTGCGCGGAAGAGATGTTCTCGGCCTGGAAGGAGCTGGGCGTGCACCTCATCGTGATGTTCAACGACATGGCCCTGAAGCCCGAGGAGAACGGCCGCTTCCTCACCACCCCCGAAGGCCGCGGAGTGGCTCCTCTCCGGAACGGCTATCCCGACATGTACCGCGACGCCATCCGCACCGTGACGGGCGACCGGTACCGGAAGGTGGAATAATATTTAGGGATTTAAAAATATTTGGGAATAAAATAAAATTTTTATATTTGTAGCTTGGAGGGGTATCCGAAACCATGACCCTACTGAGCTGCATAACTACAATTCTGCTGTCGGTAGCCCCGTTTGACGGAACTCCGGCACAGCCTGAAGACACCGTGGCAACGATGCCAAGGCCCGTGTTGGCAGTCAGCAGCAACCTTCTCTACGACATCACCTACATCCCCGGATACGGCCTCACCTCCATCCCCAGCTTCAGCGCGGAGTTCTACCCCAAGGCGGGCCGCTTCACCTTCGGTGCCGACGTGGAATGGCCCATGTGGCGCCACGAGGACAGGCACGATTTCATGCAGATCAACAACATCACCCTGTGGGCCAGGAGGTACTTCGGGCAGGCGGGAATCACATGCCGCGGGGCCTATCTCTTCGGCAGCCTCAACGCCGCACGCTACGGCATCGGCTGGGACGATCGCGGCTGGGAAGGCGAAGGCATAGGCGCGGCCCTGGGCATCGGATACAAGCACTATTTCGGCAGCAGCCGGTTCTTCTTCGACACCGGCATCGGAGCGGGAGTGTTCTGGAGCCGCTACGACCCATATGTCTGGGGAGACGACCCTTCCGGATGGTACTACTATGATTTCAGCGGCAAGCCCGAAGACTTCGTGGAGCGCAGCAAGCGCCTCTTCTGGGCAGGCCCCGTCCGCCTGTATTTCTCTATCGGATACGACCTTTTAATGAGGAAGAACAAATGAGACCGTGGGCCATCATAACCGCACTCGCCGCACTGCTCGTCCTGGGCAGCTGCAGCATCGAGCCGCCCCTGCACCTCCGCAAGCCCGTGGAAGTGCAGACGATGATGGAGACCTCGGTGCAGGCCCAGTTCCTCTGGCAGGTGGACTGGCAGACAGAGTGGACCTTCGCCTGGGACACCGCCGCCTTCGGGCCCCTCGGCTATTCCAAGCCGAAAGGCATAAGAATGCACGTCTACACCCTGAACGCCGACGGCGAGCCCAAGTCGCACTACACCTACAATTTCAGCGGCCTGCGGGGCGAGGCCGAAATCTTCCCGGGAGTGCACAACCTGCTCTTCCACAACAACGACTCCGAGGTGCTGCTCTACCGTTCCGACAGCGAGCTCGCCGACATCCGCGCTTATACCAGGGTGATTTCCAGCGGCTTAAAGACCTCCAAGCTGGTACAGACCACCGCGCAGAAGGCCGCTGCCACCAAGGCCGTGGAAGACGAGATAAACGAGAACGTGGCCTTCATGCCGGACGAGCTTTTCGTGCTCTTCGACGGGGCCCACTACATCTCCAGCAACCTCGAAGATTACGAATTCATAGACGGGCAGTACGTCATCCGCATCCTGGGCGACCTGCTGCCGCACACGTTCATCTATCTGGTGCAGATACGGCTTCTGCACAATTACGGCCGAGTGACGGGGAGCATGGGCGGCGCCGCACTCACCGGAATGGCCGAAGAGGTAAACCTGCGCACCGGAATCACGTCTAACGAGACGGTGAGCATACCTATGGACGTACATATCAACAAGGCTGTCGACCCAGACCTGCTGGGGGCGAGGGTGCTGACTTTCGGCATGCCGGGCTGCAACCACTACGATTCCCTCAGCGTCAAGGCCGCTCCGGACGTCAAGCATTATCTGGTGCTGAACGTGAACTTCTCCACCGGAGTTTACAGGAACGTGCGCATAGACGTCACCGACCAAGTGCGCGCCCTGCCCACCGGCGGAGTGATCACGCTGGAGATAGACGTGGACGATTTCCCGCCCGAAGAGGTGGACCCGCCGGTGGATCCCGGCGGCGGAGGCTTCAACCCGCTCATCGACGGATGGAACGAAGAAACCGGCACAACCACCATAACAAACTGATTTACAAACTATTAATTATTTTATAACCCATTAAACAATTACAATTATGAAACGTTACATCATTTTCGCAGCGGTCGCCATAGTGGCGATGTCCTGCAGCAGAACCTATGATGTGAATCCGGTCGGGGATGGGAAGCCGATGGGCTTCGGCACCTGGGCGGAGAACCTGACGAAGGCCGCCATGACGGACTTCGCCGTTGACGACATCTTCGACGTCTTCGGCTACAAGTGGAAAGGCACGGAAGACTCGCAGACCGACGCCACCACCACCTTCGACGGCATAGATGTCAAGAAGACTTCAGACACCAAATGGGAATACGCCGGAATCAACGGCCAGACCATGAGGTACTGGGATCCGGCCTTCGCCGGATACACCTTCTTCGCGGCCTATCCGAACGACATCCTTGCAACCGCTCCCGCTCAGACCGGCCTGTTCGTAACGAACGAGCTCACGTATGACGGTGAAACCGAGCAGCTTCTCGTTGCCAAGAAGGAGACCGTCCTGAACGCCGCGTTCGGCAACACCGTGAACCTCACGTTCATGCACAGCGGAGCCCTGGTCGACTTCCAGTTCAAAAAACACGCTGACCTTGAAAAGTCCGCAGTTTCCGTAACGGCCTTCAGCCTTGCCGGCATCCGCACCAAGGGCACGTATGAGGTTGCTGAATACAATGCAAGCAACGAGCCCGTAGGCGCCAGTGTATCAGGAATAGACGGCCTCGGCTGGACTCCCGATGCCACTCCCACGGTGAACACTGCCGCAGCCCCCTACGTGATGGCATCCGCCGCCACCAGCGCTGCTGATGCAACCGCAAACGTCGACCTTCTCACCGGCCTGGTGGTAATGCCCCAGAAGTTTGAGACCGGCACCGGCGCCCAGACTTTCACCATCGAATACACCATCACCGACGAGGGTAACCAGGTGAGCACCTTCACTCCCGCCCCCGTGGAGCTCAGGATGTTCGACACCGAGGACGCATACACCGATCCCGCCAACAACGCTACCGTTGCCAAGTGGCTCCCGGGCTATCACTACACCTACATCATCACCATCAACGCCAAGGGCATCGAATTCTCCGCCAGCATCCAGAATTGGGCTACCACCGACGCTACCGGCCACTATTACCTCCTCAACTAAGTGCTTAACCGCGTAACGTTCATAATTGCAGCACTTTCGCTCTCCCTGCTCGCCGGGGGGTGCGACTGGCTCGGCGACCGGACTCCGGAGCAGGATGGCTTCATCCGCTTCGGAGCCGGCTCCCTGCTGCTGCAGGACGCTACGTCCCCTGCCACCAAATCAGGCACTTTCAAGGATGCGTTCGACCAGGCTTCCGATGAAGTTGGAGCAGCTGCGGCTGACCATTTCTTCGTCTGGGGCAGGAAGATCGTTTCCGGCGTGCCTTCCTCGGTTTTCACCGGGGACAAGGTTACGTTGAAAAACCTCGGCAGCGATGCCGCCGATCCATTGGACGACATCTGGACTTACACCAACACCCGTTTTTGGGATACCGGAGCCAATTACTATGATTTCATGGCTTTCAGCGGCCCCCCGGCGTCGGCTGTTACCTGTAATCCCGCATCGGGCGGTTCGATGACCGCAACGGTGGATTATGATCCTACCGTGGAGCAGTATGACATCCTTGCCGCTTTCTGCCAGAGGGCGAAGGGCAATGCCGCCGCGATCAGCACCGCCGCCGTGCACATGCCGTTCCAGCATGTCCTCAGCGCAGTCAGCGTAACCATTTACAATGACACTCCGAACAGCATCTCCACGCCGGATATCACGCTGAATGCCTACACTTTCCGAAACATCGTAACCACTTCGACCGGAACCTTTTCCCAAAACGGAAACGCCCTTGCCGATTTGTCTACGACCACATGGAGCTCGCAGGCTCACAACGGCTTGAGCACCGGTGTCCTTGGAGACTCGTCCGGACCCCATGTCATTACTCCCTCCTCCCATTATCCCACCACTGAAATCTGGGATCTGATGATTCCCCAGGAGCTTGAACCGTTCGGCAATTATACTCCGCAGCTGTACCTGGATTACGAGTATACCCATGTCAATCCGTATACCAGTCAGGATGAGGTTGTCCACTCCCCGTTCGGAATCAATCTCGAGGGAATCCAATTCAAGAACTCGGACAATTTCATAACCAGATGGGAGCCGGGGAAAAAGTATAATTACGAAATTCACATACGCCTTGGTGGAGGCGTCAACGTGACAGTCAACGTGACCGACTGGGAAGAGGTGATCGCAGAGACACCCGGTGTCACAATTACGCAATGACAATGAGAATCTATCCTGCCGCCTTGCTTGCGGCCCTGCTTCTGGTCTGGAGCTCCTGCGATGAAAAGGAGCCCCGCGGCCCGGTGAAAGGCAGGGTAGAAGTGTCCATCACCACCGGCGAACTGCCTACCAAGGCTCCGAGCGGAGACCCGGCCGACGGTGGCGGTATCATTGTGGACGGTTCCGGAAATCCGGATCTCATGATCGCCATAGCGAATTCGGGCGGCAGTCTCGTCGCCTGGTATCCGGACAACTTCTTTGATGCGTCGATGAGCGACACCTATTCCTCGGAATGCAATACTTCACTCACCGACGAGACTACTTCCACTGTTTTCTTCACGGGCCTTCTCAGGGCAAACGGCCCTTATACCGTGTATGCAGTGGCCAATACCGCCGGGCTTCCGGCAGGCGTGCTCACCTCCCTGAAAGCATGCACTACCGTCAGCCAGATGGAAGCCCTGCAGCTTTCCGTTGCGAGCGGGCAGCCGGCGTTCGAGGATGGCAGTCACAACACCTGCATGCCCATTACCGCAAAGGGCACCCTCAATGTGCTAGCGAGCGGAAACGGCCAGGTAGACCTTCAGCTCCTCAGGCCCGTCGCGCGTATCAGCGTCACTTTCAAGAATGAGACCGGTGACGCCGACCTGGAGGTTCACGCCTGCAGAGTGACTATAGGCGATATCAATCCTTCCCGCGGATATCTTTTCCAGCATTCTCCCGACTCAGTGTCCGGTTACGGGCGCACTATCGTGATAGACGCCCCGGTAATCGGAGGGGACGACAAACTGGTTTTTGATGCGCAGCACAAATCGACGCTGGACACGGTGCAGGTTTTCCCCAGCGTCGCACCCGCCCGTCAGGTAGGAAGCCGGTATCTGTGCACCATAACATTCCGCATCACCAAGAGCGGGCAGACTTACAATTCAGTGGACGACCAGACTTACGACGAATACTCTTTCCCAGATCTTCCCGTACACGACAGCCGCTCTTCGGACATCCTTTATCTGGGTCGCAACCAGCATCTTAAAATCGAGACCCGCATCACCAAGCAGGCAAGCCTGCACGACTATTCATTTAATTTCGAGGTTCAGGACTGGGACCCGAAGTATAATTATCTGACATTCGACTAAATCATGAGATTCCTTTCACGCATAGCGGCCATTCTGGCCCTCTTGACAACGCTTTCCTGCATGAGGGAGGAGCTGATGCCCGAGGGTGCGCGTTTCTGCTATCCGGAAGGAACTCCCGTAACGCTGAACATCGGTTTCGGCGTTCCGGATCAGCCGGATGTCACCATAGGCACCAAAGCGGAATCCTCCCGCTCCGACGAGGCGAGGGTCCGCGACCTTTACGTCATGCTCTTCGATGAAGACGGGGTCAATTTCTACCGCCGCTTCTTCACATTCGAGCATCTTAACAATTCACTGCAGAATCTCGACGCCAACAGCAACGAAGGCTGGTATGTCCAGAATTCCGACAACAGTTTCGGCGTGGTGAAGATTGCCACCCAGTCCAAGAGCAATTGCACGATGGTGCTGCTGGCCAACGTGGACAATACCATCACCACCCTCAATCACCGGGATGCCGTAGACGTACTGTCAAGTGTTGCATCTCTGAATGATCTTCAAAACGTCCGTGTGACTTTGGAGCAGGAGATAGTCGACAGGTCCGACATTTTCCTGATGATGGATACGCTCCGGAATGTCAACACCGGAGACCTGGTGTGGGGAAGTTTTTCAGGTGATGTCCCCACCTACAACAAAAACAACGGCAATTACCAGCTCCAGCTGAAACCTCTCGACGCAAAGGTTAAATTCTGGATCAAATACAATTCCACCAATATCGACCCGGAAAAGAGCGAGGCCCGCAAATGGCAGGTGTTCAACGTGCCGTCGGAGTGCTATCTTCTTCCGAGCGACGAAGCCCCTTCCAGCGTGACATTCTTTGACTCGCAGAAGGCGTTCTTCGAAGGGGAGGTGACAGCTGACAACCAGACATATCAGGTGTTCTCGTTCTACATGCTCGAGAATCGCCAGGAACCGGCTTCGGGCCAAAGGATCGCGAATCAGCCGTCTCCAGACTATTATCTGAGAGAAAAGGAAACCAATCCGGCGGCAGATGATCCCACTTTCATCTACGCGCCGCAGAATTCGACTTATGTAAAGTTCGATTTGCTCCTCGGACTCAAGACGCAGGGCATTCAGGACATAGTGGGGCCCGAAGCGAAGCATGCCCTCACCACGGAGGCCATGTACACGGTGCATCTCGGACAGTTCGGCAACAGCAATCCGAACGACTCGGAGCATTCTCCCGATCACGATTGGGACAATTATGACGTGAATCGAGGCACTTTCTACAATTACTACGTCACTATCAACAATTCGAGATCTATTTACGTCGAGGTAATAGGCGATCCGCTGAACGGGAATGAGATAAGGGAAGACCAGCCGGGCCAGGAGGGTTCGCTGCTGCTGTCAACAGACGACGTGGTGAACTGCGACGCCCACTATGAATACCGTTGCCTCACTTTCAATTACACCCCCGGGCTTCAGGGAAAGAGGGTGTCGTGGTACGTGAAGACGCCTTTCGATGAAGGCGGAGCGAAGTGGATTCCGGACGAGAGCACTGCCGACCCCAATGACGGAGAATGGGAATTCAACTGCAAGGACTATCTCTGGGTGCAGTTCGGCATGAACGAGCTGAGCGGCGGCACTTATTCCGACCACAGACGGCCATACCCCGGAAATACGCACGTGCCCGGCTGGACTCCCGCGACTCCATTGGCTGCAGGTCAGCTCATGGACATCCATCAGCTCTATGACTATATCCTCGAAGAGACCAGGAAGAGGAACGACTGGCTGGCGGCAAAGGCGTCAGGCCCCGATCCCGGTGATTATACCGGCGCTTTCCTTGTCGACACTTCGCTTGAAACCGGAGTGGCCGATGATCCGGCGACCTCCTGGGTTGACGAGGCCCATCAATATGTAATCCGCGTCACGGCGTTCATAGACGAATATTATTACGAAGTTGACCCGACACTCGATCCGGCGACGGCCAAGCCCGACCCCGACCTTTGGAGAAAGTTCGTGAATGCGGATCCGCGCGAGCTTCATATCCTTTCCGAAGCCCACTACAGCGCCGACGAACAGAGCGACGTCATCACTTCCAGCCACTCGATCATTCAGAAATCCATCCAGACTTTCTACAACACGTATTCTCCGGATTTGAGGACTCTCTGGGGAACGGAGCATGTCGATGAGATGGAGTATCGCATTCGCGCTGAAAAGGCGGCGCAGGGCGGTTTCAGCGACCAGACTATCTGGCCCTGGTGGATATCCGGCTCTGTCAGTCCCGCTCCCAACAGCGACGACAACGGACGCCTCAACAGCGCCAGGATATGGAAAGTGGACGCCGACGTGGACACCAATCCATATTGGGAGGGGGCTTCGGGCATCCTAGACTATTCCGTCGACAATTACCATCCTGAGCTCAAGGATGAGTATCATGCCCTTGCGTACTCCTGCCTTACCCGCAACCGCGACAACAACGGTAACGGCAAGATAGACGCCGATGAAATACGCTGGTATACCGCATCCGTCAACCAGCTTGTCGGCATGTGGGTGGGAAATGCCGCTCTCAGTCCTTCCGCCCGCCTGTATCAGCCACAGAACAAGAACAGCATCGGAAACGGTCTTGAATGGAGGTCGTGGGTGGTAGCTTCCACCGCTTCGGACATAACCAATCCCAGGGTAATCCGAGCGGAGGAAGGCGCTACCAAATCCAATTACAGTTCATATGATTGGGCATATACTACATATAATACGGTCAAATTTACTACGGCAGACAGGCATCAGGTGAGTTCCGTGCGCTGCGTGCGCAATATCGGCACTTACGACAGCGGGGGCGAGGTCAAGGACATCAGCGATGCCGATCTCAGCTTTATTCCGGACCAGTATTATGACTCCCCCATGGATTTCAATGCCCAGGGCAAGGTCAACCAGAATGACGACGGAACCTACACTGTGCGTTTCTCCCGCCTCGACCCGCGCTGCATCCGGGAATTCACTTCGCAGGATCTTCCCTATGCGGACGAGCATTCGATGCAGAACCGCGTCTACATGGAAATGATCATGCAGGATCCGACGGCGGAGGTGACGGTACCTGCAGGTAAGACCCAGGAGGAGCTTAACGACCTTATTACCGCCGCCGGCCACAACTCTTATTGCCCGCCCGGATACCGTCTGCCCAATATGACGGAAATGCTGCTTATGAGCGCCCTGCAGACCTCCGGATACTGGACTTCAGGCAATAAGTACCCCACCCGTACATTCTATTCCCGTGGAGTGCGCGGGAGCAAGATAACTCCGGGAGAAAATCATAAAATCGGCTGGGGTTATGATGCCGGCATCGTACACATGCACAATTCCAGAGAGAAAGAGGCTACCATCATAACAGACTTACGCTGCGTGAAGGATATAAACTGCACGGGAGAGATAACGGGAACCATCTCGGTGCCCGGAGGAAACAAGCTCCATATGGGCGACGATGCCCAGATCAAGTTGAACATCACCTCCCTGGGCTCTGCAATCCGGTCTCTTAACCTGTATCTGGTGTATGTGGGCACGAGCGGAAATGAAGAGACCCGGAGTATCGATCTGGGTGACGTCAAGCTTTCCGGCGTAGCCATCCAGGACGAAACTGTCGACTGGACCGTCCCGACCGACCTCACCCTTCTTGGAGATATGTACATCAGGGCGATAGTGGTCAACAACGCCGGCACCCGCAAGGTACTGGAGACCCCGATCAGGATTCTTTCTCCGGTGTTTGCGTCTGTCAGGCTCCTGCCTTGCGTATATAACGGAGCGCAGAATCCATCATACCCCGTGATGCTTACGGTGCATTCTCCGAGTTCCGATATCAGAAGGTGGACATTGATCATCAAGGACCCGGACAATGAGACACATACCTTGAACCTTGCCGCCTGTTCGGATGCCAGGTATTGGAACACCACCTGGCAGTTCGCATACAGCCTGAACTCCCTGATAACCGGCACATACTCCTTCCAGCTCGATGTGCTTACCGAGGATGGCAAGCACACGCTCTCCAACGTCGCCGAGATGGAGATTCTCAGAATCAATTACGTGCCCAATCCCGGAACGACCGGGGAGTCCGGTTATCAGCAGGCCTCCGATATTTCCATTGCGTGGGAACCCGATGTGGTTACCGGTATGAATATGTCTGCAGGAGACTTCATCGAGGCGAACATCGATGTCAAGAACTGCAGCTATTACCCCGTGTATAATCCGGATACCGGGGCCAGGGACAACAATCAGACCCTTGGCAAGGACAACATCATAAGCATAGGCATAACGGATACGGACCACAATACGACTATCAAGGTTCCGTATGTCTACCATATCTATTATCCGGCTCATGACGATCCCGTTGATTCGCAGAAAGACTGGCTGAGGCCCAATATTTCCACCGCTTCAGGAACCTCCAATGGTACGAACTATAAGTTGTTCAATGGTGGAAATGGCACCGGTTTCAAGCTTCAGAGCGGGAATTATTATATGCCTGATCCGGATTATCCGCAATTATTCCGTCTGGAGAAGGGCGGAGCCTTCTGGAACGGGCAGTGGATGGACACCGCCAACTGGAACGAAGGTGGCCAGGACGGAGTCCCGGCAAAGGCGGCGGAAAGCCTGGCGCAAATCCTGGCTTCCCACACATTCTATATCGGTTCCACCCAGGGAACACATCGTACCAGGGCGACATATTTCTATGTCCGTGCGGTACGCAACGGCACGGAAACCAACGCGGCCGGAGGCGGTGTGGGCTTTGAGGATCCCATAAATGGAGGTAATCTGTAAACTGATGAAGAGATTTGGATACATACTGCTGATGCTGGCTTCCCTGGCGCTTTCATGCACAAGGGAGCCTTCGCCCGGGCATGATTCTTCGGAGAACAGCTTCAAGACCATTCATTACAAGGTTCAGGTTTCGAGCTGCGACGACTCGAAGGCTACTACCGCCGAAAACAATACCAAATATGTCTTCCAGGCCACGGACTCCCTTTACGTCAGTTCCACGGATTCCAATACAGGTGAAGTGCAACTTTTCGGTGTCCTGAAGCTCATTTACGGGGCTGGCGAGACCACTGCGTATTTCGAGGGCGATCTTGTCGGCGTAGATGAGTTCGAGCCCACTTCCGATACTCCGATAGATGTGACCCTGGTAAGCTCCGGCGACAGGATTCACACTACCGGCGGAGGAAAACTGACCGGTACTGCATATCCCGCGGACGAGTATGCCGCCGACCTTGCGGAGGCTGTCCAGAAGTTCAGCCACTTCACCTGCAGCACCACCTTCGGGGCCACCAGGTTTACGCTTTCCCAGCAGTCTGCGTTCCTGGTCTTTTCCGTCAAATTTGACGAGACAACAGTATCAGACGGAACAAGCGTCACCGCAAAGGTGTTCAATGACGGAGCCGTTGACCCCATTTGGACAGCTGCAGTCAGCGCTTCCGCCTTAGGCAACAGCCTTACCAAGGTGAGTTTTGTGATAGCGTTCCCTGGCGGCAGTATGTCCCTAACAGGTGCTGAGTTCTCGCTCCAGTGGGGTGGAGAGACGCCGGTTGTGTTTAATGATGTGTCGGACCAGACATTGGCGGTCAATTCTTATTATACCATTTCCCGCTCAATGGTCCCTGGTTATGAAGGCTTCAGGATCAAGGCAACGGTCACTAACACTACTGTCACGTTCGATGCCAATTACGCTGCTAATATAGAATATAGCGAAGATGGCGGCTACACCTGGCAGGCCGGCACGACACCGTATACTTTGGTAAATGCGGGCGACTCGATTTGCGTAAGGGGCAACCGGGCGAACTATAAGAATGACTCCGGAGATCAGTATGGCACGCCTGGCAGCAACCCGCTTTTCACGACGTCGAACAACAAACTGGTATATATTGCCGGTAATATCATGAGCTTGCTTTTCGATAAGTATAATCTCGTTGAGAGCGCATTCCAGGGGACCTTTTCGAAGGGGTCAGGCAACAATAAAGTTACATATATCGACATCGCCGAGAATGATCCGCTGATACTTCCAAACACGACACTTGCAAGCAAGTGCTACATGCAGATGTTCCGCAATTGTACATCTCTTACACACGCACCGACTTTTACTGTGGAGACGGCAGCATACAGGTGTTGCTACAATATGTTCCGTGACTGCTCGAATCTTTCTGATATTTCTTCAATCAGCCTACCGGCTACTACGATGCTGGAAGACTGCTATCGTGAAATGTTCAGATTGTGCTCCAGCCTCTCAACCGTCGATTCAGAATTACTCCCGGCCACAACGTTAGCGCAATCTTGTTATCAACAGATGTTCCAGGCAACCGGTATAACCACAGCTCCGAATCTGCCAGCCCCGACGCTTGTATCATATTGTTATTCTGAGATGTTTAGGAACTGTTCCAGTTTGAATTACATCAAGTGCCTGGCTCGGACCGGTATTAATTCCAGTAACAGCACTTCCAACTGGGTGAATGGCGTCAGCGCATCGGGAACCTTCGTGAAGGATTCTAACACCTCTTGGCCGACTAGCAACAATGGTATCCCTTCTAATTGGCAGGTACAGAATTACCCATAGTTAAGACGTCATTGCCGGGCAGAACGGGTCGCCGGCCACGAAAAGACGCCAAAACGTGGCCGGGAGGGGTCAGAAATGCCTGCCGGCCACGCTGGAGGCCAAAACCGTGGCCGGGAAGATATTGGGAAAAATAATTTCCGGCCGCACGTCTGTAAGACTCCGCCGCTATTTCAGGAACACGAAGAAGACGGCGAGGACCAGGCAGCCGAAGGCGGCCAGATGGTTCCACTGGATGTGCTCTCCCTTGAACACGAACATTACGATGAGGGTGAATACCATCAGCGAGATGACTTCCTGTATCACCTTGAGCTGCAACAGGTTGAACGGGCCGCCGTTGCCCTGGAAGCCGATGCGGTTGGCCGGGACCGTAAGGCAGTATTCAAAGAAGGCGATTCCCCAGGAAAACAGGATGACCAGAATGAGCGGCCACCCCGTCGAGATTTTCATCTCGCTCAGTTTGAGATGACCATACCACGCGAAGGTCATGAAAATGTTGGAAAAAACCAGCATCAGGACAGTCCAGAAACCATTCATATAGCGCTAAACTCTATTATTCCGATAATTCGGCTGCAAATATATGGAATTCGTTTCAGATATTGTTTAATCGCAAAAAGTGTTATATTTGTGGGAAATTTCTAACTTTTACCACAAATGCAGGAAAAAGACGGCAAATACATCTTCGGCGTAGTGAAGGAGGGAGACAAGGGCCAGATCGTGATTCCGCGCGACGCCCGCAAAATCTACGGTATCACTCCCGGCGACGCCCTGATTCTTCTGGGCGACGAAAAGGGCATGGCCCTGCTCAAGACTGAAATATTCCAAAACGCGATAGACCAGGCCATGGAGGGCCTCACAAAATGAGAAAGCATTGGATTGACAACCTGCGCTGGGTGACGGTGCTCCTGGTGCTGCTGTACCACGTCGTCTATTTCTACAACAACAAGGGAGTCTTCGGCGGCATAGGCGGTTTCGGCGAATGGCCGACATGCAAGCAATACCAGGACGTCGTTATGTACATCCTCTACCCCTGGTTCATGCCGCTGCTGTTCCTGCTGGCCGGCATCAGCGCCCGTTATGCGCTGGAGAAGAAGAGCGCCGGCGAGTGGTTCAAGGCCCGCACGCGCAAACTGCTGGTGCCCGGCACCATCGGCCTGTTCGTATTCCAGTGGATGACCGGCTACTTCAACACGGCGGTAACCAGCCATGTGAACGGCGCTTCAGTGCTGCCGGAAGGGGTGCCGGGCTTCGTGAAATACTTCGCCTGGAGCATCAGCGGAATAGGCCCGCTGTGGTTCATCCAGCTGCTGTGGCTGCTGTGCATCGTACTGCTGCTGGTGCGCACGCTGGACAGGCAGGACCGTTTCTACAACTGGTGCGGCAAGGCCCCGGTCTGGGTTGTCATCCTGCTGGGCATCCTGTTCTGGGTGGGCGAACAGACGCTCATCAAGAATCCGCGCCCGGAGTCGGCCGACGGCCTCATCAACCTCTACAAGCCGCTGTTCTACCTGGTTCCTTTCCTGCTTGGATACTTCGTATTCTCCCACGATCAGGTGCAGGAGAAGGTGGAGAAGGCCTGGATTCCGCTGCTGTCATGCGCCGTTGCGAGCGGTATCGTGTTGATTGTCATCACTTTCGGGCAGGACAACACAACTCCGCAGTATCTGGGAAGTCCACTGAATTGCTTATACGGCTGGCTGATGTGCCTGGGGCTCATGGGTTGGTTCAAGGCGCGCTTCGACCGCACCGGGCCGTTCGCAACCTACATGACCCGCTCCAGCTACGGCATCTACATCGTCCATTATCTGGTAATCGCCAGCCTGGGCTACATGATGAAAGTCTACACCCAGCTGCCGCCGTGGTCGATGTATGTGATTCTGGCTGTCGCGGTCTTTGCCCTCTCGCCGCTGCTCTACGAAGGGCTCAGGCGCATCCCGGTGGTCAAGTGGTGCGTCCTCGGCGAATAGCCTTGTAGTGCCGCCAGGCAAGGGTGGCGTAGCAGTAGCGGCGGGTGTGCCGGGAGGGGATGACGGCGTAGTGGAAGTGCTTTTCCGCCGCGTGTTCGCGCAGACGGTCAAGGTCGCCGTAGCCCGGGGCGGCCCAGACACAGCCGCGGTTGTAGGCGGTGGCGGCGAGGCGCACCTGATCCTCGATTGAAAGGGTTTCCAGGCCGTCCTGGGTGCGCTCCCCGTTCTTGTCGTAAGAGCCGTACGACGAATACAGCAGCCTCAGGAACACCCCTGCGTAGATGACCTGCCACTCCTCTTTCCGCATGCGCGAGATGCGGATACGGCGGGCCGTGGCGGTGTCGTCGGTGTCGAACCACAGCTCGTACTTCCGCGCCAGGCCGCTGCGCATCCACGCCTTCTCCAACTCTTCCACGAAGGAAGGCTTCATCTGGAAGATGCCGATGGAATAGTCCGGGCCCTTTCCGTTTGTGATATAGGAGCCGTAGTTGGCGGCCGTTTCCATCAGGTCCTGCAGCTTGCGGTAGCGCACCGTCTCCGGCCACACCACGGCCTCGGCCAGCAGCGGGTCGACGTCGAACGAACGCCAGGTTTCCTGCCAGGAGGGATCGGCGACCGGCTCGGCCGCGACGGCGTCACTCTCAGCATCAAGCTCGGCATCAACGGCGCCACTCCCGGCCACGTTTTGGCGGCTTTTTGTGGCCGGCAGCCGTTTCAAACCCTTCCCGGCCACGGTTTCGGCCTCCAGCGTGGCCGGGCGTCCCTCTCCGGCAATCCCGCCGGCCATGACGGATGCAGCGCCCCCGCAAGAGGGCGCTGCTATCATCACAAGACCGAGTATTAGAGTTTGTAGGTGCAAAGTACGAGCTGCATCTTGCTGCCGTCCTCGGTGGTACTCACGTAGAGCCACTGAATCTTGTCGGGATAGGCCTTCCATGCGTGCGGCTGGAAGATTTCGTCGCCTTCGGGCAGGGCGATGAAACCGCCGTCGGCGTTGAACATCACCTTGCGCTTGCCGTCACGGGAAGTCCAGTACTGGTTGCCTGTCTCGTGGTCGAGTTTCATCTTGCCCAGCTCCTTGAGGCGCTCGTTGGTAAGCTTGCTCCAGGAACCCGCGTTGAACTGGTACACCTCGCCCTCGGCGTTGCTGGCGAAGAAGTACCTGCCGGCCGCGATGTCGTCGAAGTGCGATGCTCCGAACACCGAGAACTCAGGGAACCAGCCTGCGGCGTATGTGCCCGGAACACCCGCCAGCGACACCTCGCGGATGACTTCCTCGTCGTACATCGGAGGATAGTTGGACGGGAACTCGCTGTAGGCCTCTTCCAGAATGTCTCCGGCCACGATTACCGCGTTCAGCGGCAGGCGCCACAGGGCGCACTGGGGAAGAAGCTCGTCTTCCACGGCCTGGCGGTTGAGCTTGATGAGTTCCGACATGTTGGCCTTCATCTGGTCGAAGCGCTTCTGCACGTCGGCCGCCCACACCTTTGCCGCGCGCTCGCGGTAGGTCTTGATGAGTTCCAGAGCCTGCAGGTACAGCGGATTGTACACGGCAGGATCGTCGGTGGCGTAAATCTTCTCCTTGAGCTCGAGCAGTTTCTTGCGATCGGCGGCCGAGAACTTGGCGTCCACCTCATTGTCCGGGACGAAGAGCAGCTTCTGCACCTGGGCGAAGTAGTTTGCCATCTTCTGCTCCATCTCCATGATGGGTTTCGCCTTGTCCGCAAGTTTCATCATGTTGCCGATGCCGCCCATCATGCTGCTCGATTTCATGGTGGCGTTCATGGTCTCTTTCTGCATGCGCTTCTCGAAGGCGTCGGCCTCTTTCTTGAAGGAGGGATCCTTGGCTGCCTGCTCCTTCTGGTAAGCCTTGGACTTCTTGTTCAGGGCTGCCATTTCGGGGCACTCCCCGCTGCCGGACCAATTCATCTGGGCGCGGGAAGCGGCCTTCATCTCGGCGGCGGTGACGCCCATGTATTTCTTGATGTCGGAGGCGTTGCGGTCGAATACTGCATCCAGCGCGGAGACGGCCTTGCCGCCCACCGATGCGACCATTTCATCCTGGGACATTCCCTGGTATTCGGCGGCCTCCGCCTCCAGGGCGTTCACGTCCATGTCTCCCAGAAGGGCCTTCTGCATCTTTTCTTCCAGGCGCTTCTTCTCGGCTTCGGGAAGATTCTCGTCGTCGAGCATCGCGATCTCCGCGGGGGTGAGGCCGAAGAGGTCGCTGAGCATCTTGTTGCTCTTCTCGCGCCACATCAGGGTTTCCTCGTCTTCGCAGGTGGTGCTTTCATTGAGCTCCTCCGCCCGCATGGTGACGGCCTTGATGGCCTTGTAGTAGGCAATCTGGTTCTCTTCGGTCGGGTTGGCAAGCTCGGATGCCGCCGGTACCGGCGGGAGTTCGTTCATCAGCGGGATGGGGAACTTGGAGGATGACAGGGTGACGGGGCCGTCCCAGCCGAAAGTGCTGGCGCGGCGGGGCGGCAGCGCCTGTTCGCCGGTAACGGCCTGGGGAGCGCCGTCCATGGAAGGCGCATCTGCCATATCCTTGGTGTTGATGCCGAGGGCGCCTCCAATCTTCTCGGAGATGCTGCCGCCGACAGCGCCGCCTATGGCCTCGGAGGCCTTTTCCTTGAGTTTGCCGAGCAGGCCCTGGGCCTGTGCAGGGGCGCAGAGCAGCGAGAGGGCTGCGATAGCAATGAATAACTTTTTCATGGCTTATTTCTTTATGAACTCAACTCTACGGTTCTTTGCGCGGCCTTCGTCGGTGCTGTTGTCGGCCACGGGCTCATGCGAGCCCTTGCCCACGGCGCGGAGGTTGAAACCGTCCACGCCCAGGCCCTCAAGGGCCTTCACCACCGCCTCGGCACGCTGCTGGCTGAGCGGATCGTTGACCTTGTCGGAGCCCTGGTTGTCGGTGTGGCCCTGAACCTCGAAGCGCGCGGTGGGATTCTTCTTCATGTAATCGGCGACCTTCTGGATCTCCTCCATCGATTCGGGCTTCAGCGTGGCCTTGCCGGTCTCGAAGAGGATGTTGTTGGTCACGAACTTGCCGGTCTGGGCGATGGCCTGCTCCACGGCCTTGGCGGCCTCGGAGAGGTTGGTCGTCTCGCGCTCGTAGAGCTCCTTGGCGCCGGCGCAGAGGAGCACGTTGGTGAAACCTTTATACTTGTAATCGCCGTTGCTCCAGTACTTGAAGCGCTCGGGAGCCTGCACGTTCGGCAGATTGATGATGCGGTGGTCATTGATGTAGATCTTGAGCGCGCGCTTGTTGAACGACACGGCAAAATGGTTCCACTGACCCACCTTAATGATCGGCTTAAGCTCATCCCAATTCAAGGTTCCCGATACGGAATCGTCGCTATTAGGTTTGCTAAAATCGTACTGTATCCAGCAATCAGGATTGTAGGAACGGTATGCAAACTCGAATCGTCCAACCCGGTCATTCCGCCCCATATCAAAGATCAGTTCCATGCTGGATTGGCCAAGTTCTCCCGCTTTACTGCAGAAATAATCCCACTCGAGGGTGAAGACATCAGGCAGATAGGACTTCATGTTCTCCATCAGCGGCTCCACGAAATTGTAGTCTGTCGTGTAACTCAGATACTTCTGGCCGTTGATAACCGCCGTCTCGGCATTGCCCTCTCCCTGGATGTCCCACTTGGACGGGAACTCGCCCACCTGCTCGTTCTTGAAGTCGTCCTGGAAGAGGACGACGCTACCACGCACAAAGTCGCTCTTGACTTCCTCAGTGGTGGGAGTGGCTACATCAGACTGCCTTGCCCCGCAGTCGTCGCAGAACTTGCCTGTGTTGCCGGTCTTGCCGCATTCCGGGCAGGTCCAGGAGGCGTTGCCCTTGCCTTCCGGCCGCTTCGCGCCGCAGTCGTTGCAGAACTTACCGGTGTTGCCGGACTTGCCGCACTCGGGGCAGGTCCAACCGCCCGCGGCTTCCTCCTTCGGGGCGGGCTTCTTGGCGCCGCAGTCGTTGCAGAACTTGCCGGTGTTGCCTTCCGCGCCGCATTCCTCGCAGGTCCAGCCGGCGCCGTTACCGGCCTTTTCCTTATTGCCGCCCTTATCTTTCTTCTTTCCGATCTTACCGTCCAGGATGTCATTCACACCCCTTTCCACCTTGTTGCCGATGTTGTTCTCCACGGCATTCTTGGCACGATCCTTCACCCTGTCCAGGATACTCTGTGCGTGGGCCGTCCCGCAAAACATGGCGAGCACAGCAACTGAAAGCAGTAATTTTTTCATATCATTTTGGTTTTTAGTTTCGTTACCGTTTGTAAATATACAAATTTCGGACTTCATCTAATAAAAAAAACCACCCTAAAGGGGG
>CAMHKQ010000021.1 GCA_946185745.1 uncultured Bacteroidales bacterium | reverse complement strand
CGGCCGGCACGGTATGGGTCGGAGTGAGCGGGCCTGCGGGAACTGTGACCGAAAGGTACCGTTACAAAGGTGACAGAAAGCGTAATATCGAGCGTTTTGCAGCCTCTTCCCTCGATACATTGAGGCGTTACATTATTAATATGGTAAAACGTTAAAATATAGCAAATAAAACAAAGATGTTATACAATATAACATTTTTGTTTCGCGCACAAATGTAAACCATAAACGATTCTTATTATACTCAGAATCGACTGATTGTCAGTAACTTATAAAAATTACGGGATATGTTCTATTTTATTCTGACTTTGATGGCCATCGGGGCCATAATAGGTCTGGTTTTCGCCAGAAACGGAGAGGAAAGCGAGGCTGCTTGGAGGGGTGCAAAAGGCGGTCTGAAGCTCGGATGCGGTTGCCTCACCATCCTCATCCTGATCTTCCTTCTCTTCGCGGTACTGGTCTTCGGCGGAGCCATAACCAAGGTCTCCCCCGCCCAGCTGCCGTCGCCGGAGATTCTCGAGCACGTGCAGAATATCTAGTCTTTTTCTATGACTATTCTTACTCCGGGACGGCATTCCCGGAGAAGGCGGAGCATCTTTGCCCTGGCTATGCTTATGCAGCCGGCAGTGCTCCAGTGGTCGCTTGCGCGGCAATGTAGAAAGATGGCCGATCCCCTGCCCCATTCGGGCCTTTCGGCGTTGTAGGCGATGAACATGGCGTATCTGTACTGGGTGGGATAGTCCGAGAGGCGTTCGCTTGAGGGCATGGGCGTGGAATCAGATTCCAGCTCCACCCATCTGTTGTAGTTTTCCTTCTCGCCGGACCAGTAGGACAGAGGGCCTATCTGTCTGTATTCCAGCGCAGTACCCGGATTTCGCCCGGTTCCGAAGGCAAGTGTGATGCCGAAGGTTCCTACCGGGGTGCAGCCGTCTCCTTCCCTCTTGTCGGACGTGAATCCGTTCCGGCCGTAGCCGCAATAGGTCTCGAATACCATCCTGCCGTCCTCCCAGAAACTGAGGCGGTGTCCCCTGACTCGTATCAGCTGTTCTTTCATAGGTCAGTCATTCAGCGTTACCCATTCCTCCGTCCAGACTTCCGCATCCCGTTTGAGTTCGAGGTATTCCCTGGTAAGCTCGATGATATCGTCGTCTTTCCCGGGCGCAGCCAGCACGGACTCTATCTCTTTCATGCGTTTTTCGTCCTTAGCTATCTCTTTTTCCAAGAACTCAATACGCTGCCTTTTCTTCTTTTCTTCTTTAGATTTGGCGCGAAGCTGGCCATAGTCCTGTACGGGCTGGGCCGCGGCAGCCGTTTCGGCTTGTGGCGCAGTTGAAACTTCCTTCCTGTCCAGCTCCTGGAGCGTGTCTATCCTGAGCTTGCGGAGGAAATCCTGTACGCCGCCCAGATGCTCCTTAACCCTGCCGCCGCGGAACTCGTACACCTTGTCCACCAGTCCGTCCAGGAAATCGCGGTCGTGCGAAACTATAATCAACGTGCCGTCGAAAGCCTGGAGCGCCTGCTTCAGTATGTCCTTGGAGGCTATGTCCATGTGGTTGGTGGGCTCGTCCAGGGCCAGCACGTTGCGGTTCTGAAGCATCAGCCTTGCCATTCCCAGGCGCGCCCTTTCACCTCCGCTCAGCACGCTTACCCTCTTGTCGATGTCATCACCCCGGAACAGGAACTGGGCCAGGAGATCTCTCAGTCGAGTGCGCATTTCAGCGGGACAGATTCGTTCCACAGTGCTCCAGACAGTATCTTTCGGGTCTAGTATATCTTCTTGATTCTGAGCGAAATAACCCAGGGTTACATTATGTCCAAGTTTAGATTCCCCGGAAATGGGCTCCAGCTCCCCCGTAATCACTCTCATGAGAGTTGTCTTGCCCTCGCCGTTACGCCCGACGAATGCCACTTTCTCCCCGCGGCGGATCTCGACGTCGGCTCCGCTGAATACAATCTTCATCCCGCCGGATTCCGAAGGATAGCCGGCTTCGAGACCGGTGCATCTGTACACCACGTCGCCGGTACGGCTGGCGGGAGGAAACTTCACGTGAAGGGTTGAATTGTCGGTTTCGTCTATCTCAATCCTCTCCAGTTTTTCCAGCGCCTTGATGCGGCTCTGAACCTGGTTGCTCTTGGTGGGCTTGTAGCGGAAGGTCCTGATGAACTCTTCCGTCTTGGCTATCATCTTCTGCTGGTTCTCGTAGGCGGCAGTCTGCTGGGCGATGCGTTCCTTCCGGAGCTCAACATATTGCGAATAGGGCACCTTGTAGTCATACAGACGCCCGAGCATTATCTCTACGGTGCGGGTAGTGACGCCGTCGAGGAACTTGCGGTCGTGTGAAACTACGAGTATTGCCCCTTTATATGCCTTCAGATAGTCCTCCAGCCATTCGATGGACTCGATATCCAGATGGTTGGTAGGCTCGTCCAGGAGCAGAAGAGACGGCTTTGCCAGCAGGATCTTGGCAAGCTCTATCCTCATGTTCCAGCCCTGCGAGAAGGTTTCGGTGGCGCGTTCCAGCTCGTCCGGCAGGAATCCCAGGCCGCGGAGTATCTTCTCGGCCTCTCCGGGGGCCGCGTCGGGACAGGCTTTCCGTACCTCGGCCAGGACGCTCAGGCCCCTGCCGTGTTCCATTATCTGGGGCAGATACCCCATGGTCTGCTCCCTTGGCATCTCGATACGCCCGGAATCGGGCTTTTCAAGGCCGAGGATTATCTTCATGAGCGTACTCTTCCCCGCCCCGTTCTTGCCAACCAGGCCGATCTTCTCGCCGTCGGAAATATGAAACGAAATCGCATCCAGCAGTACGTAGCTGCCGAATGCGACCGTGAGATTGTTTATGCTTACCATGCTACTCCGAGAGCCGTTCCATCAGGGCGGCCAGCTTTTCGGGGCAACGGACAGGGCGGCCGGTAGCTGCCGAAAGGAATCCGAGCGTAATCTCCGCCTCGCAGCAGAGCTCGCCTTTTGGGTTGAACATCTGCTGGCTGACATGAATCTTCGCAAGCGGAACTTCAGGTATCTCGGCGGTAATCCTCACCACTTCGCCGCTTACCGCAGGACGATGATAGCGGAGCTCGGCCTTCACTACCGGAAGGTAGATGCCGTCCTTCTCGCACTGCTCGAGGGTGTAGCCCCACGATTCCATCATGTCGTCGCGGGCGCTCTCGAAATACCGGAGGTAATTGCTGTGATGCATCACCCCCATATGGTCGCAGTCGTAGTAGCGGACCTTTATGCTGTCTTCGAAGCGTATCATTTCCCGAGGGCTGCCAGGGATTTTTCGAGGGCTTCGATTCGGGAAAGGGCGTCTGCCTCCTTCTTACGCTCACCTTCCACCACCGCTGCGGGGGCGTGGGCCACGAAGGAAGCGTTGCCGAGCTTGCGGCGGACGCTTTCGAGGAAGCCCTTCTGGTGCTCGAGTTCGGCCTGCAGGCGGGTTATCTCGCCGCTGGTGTCGATGAGGCCGCTAACCGGCACGCTGCACTGGACGGTGCCTACAAGGAAGCTGCTCACCGGCCCTTCGGCGGTTCCCCTGAAGACTTTCGCGTTGGCGAGCTTCTCCAGCACCGGGTCGAGTTCCGGGAGGGTCTCGCCGGCCACGTACAGGTCGAGGGCCTGTTTCGGGGCTATCTGCTTCTGCGCCCTGATACCGCGCACGCCTGCAATCATGCCCTGTGCTGTTTCGAAGGCCGCCAGGAACTTGTCGTCCACCGGCCCCGCCTTGGGTGTGCCCTGAAACATGATGGTTTCGCCTTCGCGTCGCTTGTCCATGCTCTGCCACAGTTCTTCGGTGATGAAAGGCATGACGGGATGGATGAGCTTCAGGAGCTTGTCGAAGAAGGTGACGGTGGTGTCGAAGGTGCGGCGGTCAACGGCCTCGCCGAAGGCGGGCTTCACCATTTCGAGGTACCAGCTGCAGTAGCTGTCCCAGAACAGGCGGTAAATGGCCATCAGGGCGTCTGAAATGCGGAACTTGGAGTAGAACTCCTCCACCTCGCATATGGTGCGGGAAAGCAGGTTGTCGAACCACTTCACCGCCACGCGGGCGGATTCGGGTTGTGCGGCGCCGTCGTCCACCCTCCAGCCGCTGACGAGTCTCCAAGAATTCCATATCTTGCCGCAGAAGTTGCGCCCCTGCTCGATCATGCTTTCATCGTAGAAGATGTCGTTGCCGGCGGACGAGCACAGCAGCATGCCGATGCGGACGGCGTCTGCGCCGTACTGTTTGATGAGCACCAGCGGATCGGGACTGTTGCCAAGCTGCTTGCTCATCTTGCGGCCCTGCTTGTCGCGGACTATGCCGGTGAAATAGACGTTGCGGAACGGGATGTCGTCCATGAACTCTCCGCCCGCCATGACCATGCGCGCGACCCAGAAGAAAATGATGTCGGGGCCGGTTACGAGGTCGTTGGTGGGATAGTAATACGACAGGTCGCGGTTGGGCTTGTGTTCGGGATGGCCGGGACGGTCGGAGTCGAACACGCTGATGGGCCAGAGCCAGCTGCTGAACCAGGTGTCGAGGACGTCTTCGTCCTGCCTGAGTTCTGCCTGGGTGATGCCGGGCTGAAGCTTCTGCGCCGCCTCAAGCGCCTTTTCGGGAGTTTCCTCCACCACGAAGCGCCCGTCGGGCAAATACCACGCCGGGATGCGCTGGCCCCACCACAGCTGACGGGAGATGCACCAGTCGTGGGCAGTCTCCATCCAGTGGCGGTAGGTTGCCCTGTATTTGTCGGGAATGAGCTTGATGCGCCCGCTTTCCACGCATTCCAGGGCCATCTTGGCGAGGTCTTCCATCTTGAGGAACCACTGCGTGCTGAGCTTGGGCTCGATTACGGCGTGGCTGCGCTCCGAGTAGGCAACGGGCGAAGTGTAATCCTCTATCTTTTCAAGATTGCCCTGTTCTTCGAGCATCTTGACCACGTTCTCGCGGGCGACGAAACGGTCCTGTCCCACGCAGACTACAGCCTTCTCGTTCAGCCGGCCGTGGTCGTCGATAATTTCGAGCACGGGCAGATTGTGCCTCATGCCTATTTCATAGTCGTGTGCGTCGTGGGCCGGAGTGACCTTGAGGCAGCCGGTACCGAACTCCATGTCGACGTAATCGTCCTCGATCACGGGGATTTCCCTGTTCACGAGGGGCACCAGCACCTTTTTGCCGCGGAGCCATCCGTAACGCTCATCGTTGGGATTGATGCAGATGGCGGCGTCGGCCATGATGGTTTCGGGGCGGGTGGTGGCAATGGTGAGATACTTGCCGCTGCCGTCGGAGAGGAAATACTTCACATGGTAGAGATGACTCTTGGTCTCCTGGTGGATGACTTCCTCGTCACTCACTGCGGTATGGCCTTCGGGGTCCCAGTTGACCATGCGTACTCCCCTGTATATCAAGCCTTTGTTGTAGAAGTACACGAAAGTTGCGGTGACCGCCTTGTTGAGCGCGGGCTCCATTGTGAACTTGGTGCGGTCCCAGTCGCACGATGCGCCGAGCTTGCGGAGCTGTTCGAGGATGATTCCGCCGTGCTCTTCTTTCCATTCCCAGGCGTATTTGAGGAACTCCTCGCGGGAGATGTCGTGTTTTTCGATGCCCATGCCCTTGAGCTTGGCGACGACCTTGTTTTCCGTAGCGATGGAAGCGTGGTCGGTGCCGGGAACCCAGCAGGCGTTCTTGCCGTCCATGCGGGCCTTGCGCACCAGCACGTCGTTGAGCGTGTTGTTGAGCACGTGTCCCATATGGAGTATGCCCGTCACGTTGGGGGGCGGGATCACTATGGTGTAGGGTTCGCGGGAATCGGGTTCGGAATGGAAGAAGCGGTTGCGGATCCAGTAATCGTACCACTTGTCTTCCACCTGGGAAGGATTATACTTGGCTGACAATTCATTCATAGGATGCAAATTTAATCAAAAGCTCGTAAACTTTGTGCACGGGGAAGCCCATCACGTTGTAAAAAGAGCCCTCGATGCCCGTGCACGCGGCATAGCCTATCCATTCCTGGATGCCGTAGGCGCCGGCCTTGTCGAAAGGACGGCAGGTATCCACGTAATATTCCATTTCGGCTTCGGTGAGATTCCGGAAGGTGACCAGGGTGGTGTCGGAGACCGTCTCTTCACGGAGATGGTCGCGGACGGTTACGGCCGTTATCACCTCATGGGTGCGGCCGCTGAGCTTCCTGAGCATTTCAAGGGCCTCTTCCCTGCCGTGAGGCTTGCCCATGATGAGCTTGTCCAGCAGCACCATGGTGTCGGAAGTGATGAGGATCTCGCCTTTCTCAAGCGGACGCAGGAAACCGTGGCTCTTGCCCCGCGACATGAGGGCGGGGACCTCTTCGTGGGGAGTCGAGGGATCGAAGCTTTCCGTGAAGCTGCTGCGGGTGTCGACCTCGAATTCCACGTCGAGCCCCGCGAGGAGCTCCCTCCTTCGGGGCGAGCCGCTCGCAAGTATCACCCTCTTGCCGTGAAGGTCCATCTTTACGACTTTGCGCCGCCCGGATTGAAGTCGGCCAGATTGAAGGTGCCGCGGGGCTGTTCGGCGACTATCTCAATCTTGCCGAACTGGTTCTCGTACTTGCCGATATTCTCCGCCAGGGCGTTCAGGAGCCTTTTTGCGTGCTCCGGGGTCATGATGACGCGGCTGCCCACCTTGGGACCGGGAAGCCCCGGAACCGCCGTCGCGAAGTCAAGTATGAACTCGCTGCGGGAGTGGGAGATGATGGCCAGATTCGAATACAGACCGCCTGCGATCGACGGGTCGATATTGATGTTGACTTTCTTTTCTTCTGCCATAGTATTGCAATTTTCGTTTTGAAAAATACAAATATAAAAAAAAAGAACGATATCCGATGATTCGGAGCGAAGCGACCAAGCCCCCTACCAAGGGGGTTTGGGGGTTGTCATTTGCCGCTACAAAAAAAGCAGCGACGATTCGCTGCTTTTTTTGTAGTGGGTAGGAGAATCGAACTCCTATTGCGAGATTGAGAATCTCGAGTACTAACCGTTATACGAACCCACCGGCATTATTTTGGACTGCAAAGATAGGTATTTTTATGAAACTCCCAAATATTTTTTACCCAATTTGTGTATCTTTGCAAAATATATCTTTGCGAATATGAAAACTGGTTCGAAAATTCTGCTCTGGATTATCCTGATTCTCCTCCTCGGCCTCGGCATTTTCTGTTACATGCACTTCTGGTTCAAGTGGGGCGACGGGGTAAAGGCCGGCAACCTCAATCAACTCGTGTACAAGGGCTGGATCTGGAAAACCTACGAAGGCCGCATAATCATGTCCGGCTTCAAGAACGACAAGACCCCCAACGGCAGCGGCCTGCACAGCAACGAATTCAACTTCTCGGTAGACAAGAAGGCCATCGGCTACAGGCCCAACGGTTCCGTCTATTCCATAGCAGACTCCCTCATGCGCTGCAGCGGCAAGAACGTCCAGGTGCGCTACAGGGAATACCGCGGTTCCCTTCCCTGGAGGGGCATCCAGAGATATATAGTCTATGACATCCTTTCGGTAACGGAGCCCATTCCCTCCACCGCCATTCCAGTAGAAACTGAATAACCAATGAAAAAACTCTTCTTTTCAGCGGCGGCAGTGCTGTCGCTATGCATTTGCGTGCAGGCACAGGACGTGATTGCCGTCTCCCCTGCCGCCAACCCCGACGGCAGGATGCTCACCATGCGCGACGCCCTTCGCAGCCGCAGCGTCTACCCTTCGGTCAAACCTTATTTCTGGGCAGAAGGGCACGAGCTTTCCGAGAAACCCGGTCCATTCCCGCGTGCTGAATGGAACCTGCCCGCCAGCGAGGCCGAAGGAATAGTGTACGGGCAGAGCTACTCCCGAAACGAGTTCGGCATTGAAACAGGCGTATTCCCCTCGAATTCAGGTAGTTTGCTTGCCGTAGTCAGAAAGGACGAGAGTGCCGTGGCCGAGTTCCCGCTGCTGGATATCAGCACCCGTACCGGCAGCCTGATTCCGCTCCGTTACCCCATGAACGGGCTTTCTTCCGAAAAGCTCAGCCTTTGCATCTGCGATACGCTCGGGTGCGTGCTTCGCAGCATCATCCCCTCCGAATTCGCGGAGGAGCGCTACCTTACCGGCATCACCTGGAGTCCCGACGACAGATACATATTCATCCAGGTACTGGACAGGGAGCAGCACAACATGGTGCTGAACATGTACCGGGTTTCCGACGCTTCGCTGGTCCGCACCCTGCTGGAAGAGCATAACGACGCCTGGGTGGAGCCCCTCGACCCCCTGTATTTCATAAAAGGAAGCTGCGGAGAGTTCATCTACCGCACCGACAACCGCGACGGCTACAGGAACCTCTACCTCTGCGATACCCTCGGCACCGTGAGGCGCCTTACGTCAGTCGACGCCGACGTCGCATACATTGCCAACGACGGCCGCTACGTCTATTACACCTCGGCCGAGGTCTCCCCCGTCGAGAATCATCTTTTCAGGATGGAGATCAAAAAACATCGCAGCGTGGCCAAGGCCCGTTTCGGCGCACCGCAGCGCCTGACTTCCGAACCGGGCTGGCACAACGTGAGCATCAGCCCCGACTTCACGCATTTCCTGGACCGCTGGAGCAGCTGGAACGAACCCGGCAAGCTCGCGGTCCGCACCACCGACGGCAAAACCTGCGAGATCCTCTCGGAGTCACCCGATCCGCTTGCGGACTTCGCTCAGTGCGAGATGGAGTACGGCACCGTGCCGTCCGCAGACGGCGCCTTCCAGAATTACTACCGCCTCTACAAGCCCCTCGGCTTCGACCCTTCCAAGAAGTATCCGCTCATAGTATATGTGTACGGAGGTCCTCATTCACAGATGGTTACGAACTCCTGGCGCGGCAGCATCCGAATGTGGGAGATGCTCATGGCCCAGAAGGGCTACGTGGTTTACGTGCAGGACAACCGCGGCACCCAGAACCGCGGCGCGGCCTTCGAAAAGGCAATCAACCGCCACTGCGGACAGGCCGAGATGGCCGACCAGATGGTTGGCGTACGGAGGCTCATGGAACAGCCCTGGATAGATTCCTCGAGGATAGGCGTCCACGGCTGGAGCTACGGCGGCTACATGACCATCTCTCTGATGACCAACTACCCCGACGTGTTCAAGGTCGGAGTGGCCGGCGGTCCGGTGATAGACTGGAAATGGTACGAGGTGATGTACGGCGAAAGATACATGGACACCCAGGCTTCCAACCCCGAAGGTTTCGAACAGACCTCACTGATTAACAGGGTGGACTGCCTGAAGGGTAAGCTCCTGATCTGCCAGGGAGCGGTGGACAACACCGTGGTGTGGGAGCACAGCCTGAGTTTCGTGCAGAAGTGCATCGAGAAGAACGTCCAGCTCGACTACTTCCCCTACCCGATGAGCGAGCACAACGTCTTCGGAGACTGGCGTGTCCATCTTCATGATAAAATAACCGGCTTCTTCGAAGCCTGGCTGTAAAAAAAGGCTGCCGGATCCGGCAGCCTTTTTTTACACATTTAAAACTTATTTCAGCACGCCGAGTTCCTTGCCAACCTTGATGAAGGCTGCGATAGCCTTGTCGAGCTGGGGACGGGTGTGTGCGGCCGAGAGCTGCACGCGGATGCGGTCAAGCCCCTTGGGCACCACGGGATAGGTGAAGGAGGTTACGAAAATATTCTCCTTAGCCATGGCCTTGGCGAAATTGCCTGCAAGGATGGGATCGTACAGCATCACGGCACAGATTGCGCTCTGGGTGGGATGGATGTCGAAGCCGGCGGCCGTCATCTTGTCGCGGAAATAGGCGACGTTCTCCTGCTGACGGTCGTGCAGTTCGGTGCTTTCTTCCATCATCTTGAACATCTCGATGCCCGCTGCGCAGATCATAGGCGGCAGCGAGTTGGAGAAAAGATACGGACGGCTACGCTGACGGAGCATGTCGATAATTTCCTTGCGGCCGGTGGTGAATCCGCCGACTGCGCCGCCGAAGCTCTTGCCCAGCGTGCCGGTGTGGATGTCGATGCGGCCGTAGAGATTGAACTGCTCGGCCACGCCGTGGCCGGTGGGACCGACGACGCCTGCAGAATGGCTTTCATCCACCATTACGAGGGCGTCGTACTTCTCTGCCAGGTCGCATATCTTGTCCATGGGGGCGACGTTGCCGTCCATGCTGAAGACACCGTCGGTGCAGATGATGCGGAAACGCTGAGCCTGGGCTTCCTTGAGCTTTTCCTCGAGGTCTGCCATGTCGGCGTTGTTGTAGCGATAACGCACGGCCTTGCAAAGCCTTACGCCGTCGATTATGGAGGCGTGGTTAAGGGCGTCGGAAATGATGGCGTCGTCTTTGGTGAGGAGCGGCTCGAAGACGCCGCCGTTGGCGTCGAAGCAGGCGGCGTAGAGGATGGTGTCCTCGGTGTGGAAATACTTGCTGACAGCCTTTTCAAGCTCTTCGTGAAGATCGCACTTGCCGCAGATGAAGCGGACGCTGCTCATGCCGAAGCCGCGTTCGTCCATGGCCTTCTTGGCGGCCGCGATTAGACGCGGATTGTCGGAAAGGCCGAGATAGTTGTTGGCGCAGAAGTTGAGCGCCTTGCTGCCGTCGGCAAGAGTTATTTCGGCCCCCTGGGGGGAGCAGATGGTACGTTCGTGCTTGTAGAGGCCGGCCTCCTCGATGGACTTGAGTTCACCCTGGAGATATTCTTTGAATTTACCGTACATTTTAAGAATTAGTTTTAGTTTTGTCACAAATTTAGTAAATTTGCTGAACATTTGAAACACTACAACTGAGAATAACCAGACATTCCAAACATTTTGCAGGCAAAATGAAAAACGTTCTTGTAATCGGCTCCACGGGGCAGATAGGCTCCGAGCTTACAATGAAACTCAGGAATATGTATGACGGCTCCATCGTGGCCGGATACATTCCCGGTGCGGAACCCAAAGGCGAGCTTCTCGAAAGCGGTCCGGCAGAAGTTGTCAACGTGCTGGACGGCAAGCAGATAGCCGAAGTGGTCAAAAAGTACCGGATAGACACGATTTACAATCTCGCCGCTCTCCTGTCGGCGGTAGCCGAAAGGAAGCCCCTGATGGCCTGGGACATAGGCCTGAACGGCCTCCTTAACGTGCTCGAAGTCGCACGCGAAAACAACTGCGCCGTTTTCACTCCCAGTTCCATCGGCAGTTTCGGCCCCAGCACGCCCCATGACAACACTCCCCAGGACACCATCCAGAGGCCTACCAGCATGTACGGCGTAACCAAGGTGGCCACCGAACTCCTCTCCGACTATTACTTCCATAAATTCGGCGTGGACACCCGCTCGGTGCGTTTCCCGGGCCTGATTTCCTACACTACCCTTCCGGGCGGCGGCACCACCGACTATGCCGTTGAAATCTACTACGCGGCCGTCAAGGGCGAAGAATTCGTCTGCCCAATCGCAAAGGGCACTTTCATGGACATGATGTACATGCCCGACGCCCTCAAGGCGGCGGTCGACATCATGGAGGCCGATCCTTCCAGGCTGGTCCACCGCAACTCCTTCAACATAGCCAGCATGAGCTTCGCGCCCGAGCATGTCTATGCCGAGATATGCAAGACATATCCCGATTTCAAGATGCGCTATGAAGTGGATCCGGTACGCCAGGCAATAGCCGACAGCTGGCCCGACAAGATGGACGACAGCTGCGCCCGCAAGGAATGGGGATGGACCCCGCACTACGGTCTCGCAGGCATGTCGGCCGACATGATCAAGAACCTGAAGATCAAGCTGGGAGTAGAATAATACTGCCTAAACCCCTCCGAGGCGCTGTTCCGCATAGTCGACTGTAAGACGGAAAGTCTTGCTCCGGCGGGACGGCGCCTCGAACATTGCATCGGTCATTATCTGCTCGCAGATGGACCTCAGTCCGCGTGCGCCGAGCTTCTTCTCAAGGGCTGTATCTACTATAAGGTCGTAGACCCCGTCCTCGACGTCCAGCTTTATGCCGTCGAGCTCGAACAACTTGGTATACTGTTTCATTATGGCGTTCTTCGGCTCAAGCAGAATGCGCTTGAGGGCGTCACGGTCGAGTTCGTCCAGATACGTGACTACCGGAAGACGCCCTACGATTTCGGGAATCAGGCCATATTTCTTGAGGTCCTGTGACTCGACGTACTGGAGCAGGTTGTCCTTGTCTATGTTCTGCCTTTCCGCAGCCCCGAAACCGATTACCTGGGTGTTCAGGCGGGAGGCGATGCTGCGCTCTATCCCCTCGAAGGAACCGCCGCAGATGAACAGTATGTTCTGGGTGTTCACCTGGATGAACTGCTGTTCCGGATGCTTGCGCCCGCCATAAGGCGGCACGTTGATGACGGAGCCCTCGAGCAGTTTGAGGAGGGCCTGCTGGACACCCTCGCCTGAAACGTCGCGGGTAATGGAGGGATTGTCGTTCTTGCGGGCGATCTTGTCTATCTCGTCTATGAAGACTATCCCCATCTCGGCGCGCGCCGGGTCGTAGTCGGTCTCCTGGAGCAGCCGGGAAAGGATGCTCTCGACGTCTTCGCCTACATAGCCGGCCTGAGTGAGGACGGTGGCGTCCACGATGGTGAACGGCACATAGAGCATCTTTGCTATAGTCTTGGCCAGCAGGGTTTTACCCGTACCGGTAGGGCCGACCAGAAGAATGTTGCTCTTTTCCAGTTCCACCCCGTCGGAGGTTTCCTGGAGCACGTTGTTGATGATGCGCTTGTAGTGGTTGTAGACCGCTACGGACAGAATCTTCTTGGCCCTGTCCTGGCCGATCACATACTGGTCGAGGAAGGCCTTTATCTGCTTTGGCTTCGGGACGTTAAGGGCTTCCGAGGATTTATTTTCCATCTTTTACGCGTTTTTTCAGGATGCTGTCCACCATACCGTATTCCACGGCTTCGGCGGCGGTCATCCAATAGTCCCTGTCGGCGTCCTTGAACACCTTCTTGAAGGGCTGGCCGCTGTGCTCCGAAATGATTTCGTAGAGCTCGGTGCGGTACTTCTCTATCTCCTTCGCCGCGATGAGGATATCGGAAGCCTGCCCTTTGGCGCCGCCCAGAGGCTGATGAATCAGCACCCTGGAATGCGGCAGGGCGTGACGCTTCCCCTTTTCGCCTGCACACAGGAGCACGCTGCCCATGGAGGCGGCTATTCCGGTGCAGATGGTGGACACCGCCGGCTCGACGAGCTGCATCGTGTCGTAGATGCCGAGGCCGGCCGATACGCTGCCGCCGGGAGTGTTGATGTAGAGGGAGATGTCCGCCTGGTCGGAGGATGCGAGATACAGCAGCTGAGCCTGCACTATATTGGCTACGTCGTCGTCGATGGGGGCTCCGAGGAAGATGATGCGGTCCATCATGAGCCTGCTGAACACGTCCATCCCGAGCACGTTGAGCTTGCGCTCCTCGATGATCGTGGGATTTACGTAGTCGACATATCGGCGGAGGGTATTGCCGTTTACCCCCGCCGATGCGGCGAATTTCTCGAAATCGGTCATAGATTACTTGAGTTCGCGGAATTTCTCAGAGGTGATCTTTTTGGGGGTGAGGGTGACGAGCTCCCTGAGCTTTTCCATCACCTTCCTGTCTTCCACCTGTTCGGCGAGACGGTCGATCTGGCCGCGGTCTTCAAGCATCTGCTTGACGCTGCCGGCGATGATGTCCTCGGGGACGTTGCCCATGCCGTACATGGCATACTGATAGGTCACGTATGCCTTGGCGGCCTCTTCAAGGTCTGCCTTCTCTATCTTGAAGCCGAAGCTCTTCATGAATTCGCTGCGGACGAGCTGCCAGCGGAAATCCGCAAGGAAGCCGGGGAATTCCTTTTCGAGGTCTTCGGGCTTGACCTTGTCGTTGGTGGCCTGGAGCCAGCGTTTGAGGAAGGCCTCGGGGAGTTTCACGTCGGCCTTGTCTACGAAGTACCTGCGGATGTCGGCGCCGAGCCTCCAGTCGGATTCGCTCTTGTATTCCGATTTAAGGCGCTCCGTGACTTCCTTCTCGACGTCTTCGTCGCTCTTTTCCTCCTTCTTATCGGCGTAGTATTTCTTGAGGTTCTCGACCATCTCCTTCTTTTCCTTCGCGGACACGGTAATATTGTACTGGGGAATCTCGTCTTCCTTGCCGGCGCTCACCTTGATTTCGGGATATACGGCGATGTCGAAGATGAAGGTGAAATCGTTGCCGTCTTTCCATTCAACTTCGGGCTGCTTTTCGCTGCCGAGGGGCTCGCCCAGGACATGCAGCTTCTCTGCCTCTATAAAGTCTTCCAATCCCTTGGAAATGACCTGGTTGACCGATTCTACAAGGGCCTGCTCGCCGTAGATGCGGCGTATCATGCCCTCGGGCACCATTCCCTTGCGGAAGCCCTTGAGGTCGGCCGTGCGCCTGCGCTCGGCGAGTTTCTTGCGTTCAATCTCCGAATAATCATCCTTCTCCACCGTGAGCGTGAGCTCGAGGTTCAGGTCGTCAATCTTTTTCTTTTTTGTCTTCATTTTATGTGTATTTGTTATTTCTTTCTGTTGGGGTAGGCAATCCGTTCGTGGTACATCTGCGAAAGGTAGTTCTTGAGCACATCCTTGACCTTGCCCATGTCCTTGATGGTGATTTCCGCATTGTCGAACTGCCCGTCCTCGGTCTTGGTTTCCACTATCCTCTCCACGAATTCGTCGAAGGCCTGCGGAGAATACTCCTTGAGGGTTCGGGAGGCCGCCTCGATGCTGTCGCAGAGCATAAGGATGACCTGCTCGCGGGTGCGCGGACGCGGCCCGGGGTACTGGAACTCCGAGGCATTTGCGGGATCGCCGCCGTCATTGAGGTACTGGGTATAGAAAAACCCTGTATGGGCGGTTCCCTGGTGGGTCTTGATGAAATCTATGACGACACCGGGGAGATGGTGCTTTTCCGCGATTTCCACACCGTCCTGGACATGCCTGATGACATCCTGCGCGCTCTGAAGGGGTGATAGGCCGGCATGATACCTGGGTGCGGTATTCTTCACCAGCGACTCGTTCTCCACGAAGCATAGCGGATTCTGTATCTTGCCGATGTCGTGATAAAGGGCACCCACGCGGACCAGCTGCACGTCCGCCCCGATGGCGCGGGCGCAGGCATCGGCCATGTTCATGACCTGCAGCGAATGCTGGAAGGTTCCGGGAGCTTTGGCCTCGAGTTCCTGCAGCACCACATTCGAGGTGTCGGCAAGCTCGGAAAGCCTGAAGGGAGACACCAGGTTGAAGATGCGCTCGAACAGGTACGTGAGCGGATATCCGGCCACCGGCAGCATGGCGGCGGCGAACAGGTACACCGAGATGCGCAGCATTCCCCCTCCGGTGACGTCGGTCAGGCGGAAGCCCATGTACACCAGCATCATGACCGCAAAGACTATGATGGCGTTCACGAACTGCAACCAGCCTTTGTTGAAATGGCTGAAGGTGTAGATAGATATGATTCCCGCGACGAGGAATATGCTGAATACAACCACTGCCGACTCGGAGTAAAGCAGCAGCGGCAGCAGGGCCACGGTATATGCCATGTAGATGAGAGAGTCGTCGAAGAAGGGCTTGAGCAGCAGCACGCAGAGCGTGAACGGCACCATGTAGATGAGGCCGCTCTCGACCCTCGGGACGACTATGGCTGCGAGCATTGTCACGGTGACGATGAGCACCAGATAGACATACGAACTCCTGTTCCTGAACAGTTTGCGATTCGAGAAAAAGATAGCCAGGAACAGCAGGGCGACGAGGGCGAAGGCAAGGATTAAGTTGCCTGTCCAGTACAGAAATTCCGGACCGGTGGAGCCCATGCTGTTCTCGTATTCCTTCTTGTATGAATCGAGCATCTGCTCGATCTCGGGAGTCACTATTTCACCGCGGGACACTATCAGCTGCCCTGCGCTCACGAAACCGACTGTGGGAGAAACCGTTTTCGAGGCTTCGGCCTGAACCAGCTCGCTGATCTGACGGTCGTAAATGAGATTCGGGGTTATGAAATCGTATATTCCGTTGCTGCGGAGCAGGGAATCTACGTTCACTCCGGGATTGGCGTTGGAAACGGCGGCCAAAAGGGCCAGGCGGGCATCCGAGAGCCTGTATACCTCGGTGGCCGGGCGTGAAGTGGCGCGCTTGCCCCTCTGAACGTAGATTATTTCGGATGCGTCGGCCCCTTCCACGGAAACGACCCCGTCGTCCCCTACCACTCCCTTCTCGAATATGTCGTTCATGGCGGAAACTATGGAGCTGCGCAGGCCCTCCGAACCGGGCAGGTCGAGCCCCTCCACCGCACGCAGGTTCTTGTTTTCTATCTCTGCGGAATAGCGGTAGTAAGGAACGGTGGGAGTGGAGCGCCGCGCCAGCTCGTCGAGGATTTCCCCGTCGGTCTTGAGAATGGGGAAATCGAAGGGAGCTATCAGCGTCTCGTACTTCCATGGCTGGCCCCTGCGGTAATCGTAGCCGAGCTTGGCGTTACGGGGCATCACCAGCACCAGCAGCACGAAGAGGACTGCGAGCGGGATGACGATCTGAAGTAATCTGTTGCGTGTCATGCGTCGATGTTTGCGTAATGCGCGTTCTCTTCGATGAACTGCCTGCGCGGCGGGACGTCGTCGCCCATGAGCATGCTGAAGGTGCGTTCGGCCTGGATGGCGTTGTCGATGGTAATCTTGCGCAGGCGCCTGTTGGCGGGGTTCATGGTGGTCTGCCAGAGCTGTTCGTCGCTCATTTCACCGAGACCCTTGTAGCGCTGCACGGTGTAGCCCTTGTCGGAGCCCTTGCCCATGCGGAAGGCGGCGTCCTCGCGCTGCTCCTCGGTCCAGCAGTATTCCTCTTCCTTGCCCTTCTTTACCAGATAGAGGGGCGGAGTGGCCAGATATACGTAGCCGTTCTTGATGAGGTCGAACATGTAGCGGAAGAAGAAGGTGAGGATGAGGCAGGCAATGTGCGAGCCGTCCACGTCAGCATCGGTCATGATGATTACCTTGTGGTAGCGGAGGCGGCTGAGGTCGAGGTGCTTCTCGCCGGTTTCGTCTTCCTGCGCCACGCGCACGCCGAGCGCGGTGTAGATATTCTGGATTTCCTGGCTGTCGAAAGCTCTGCCTTCGGCGGCCTTTTCAACATTCAGGATCTTGCCCCTGAGCGGGAGGATGGCCTGGTAGCGGCGATCCCTGCCCTGCTTGGCGGTGCCGCCTGCAGAGTCGCCCTCGACCAGGAAGAGCTCGCACCTCTCGGGATCGTTGTCGGAGCAGTCCGCCAGCTTGCCGGGAAGCCCGGAACCGGTGAGGACCGTCTTGCGCTGCACCATTTCACGGGCCTTGCGGGCGGCGTTGCGGGCAGTGGCGGCGAGGACTATCTTTTCGATGATGAGCTTCGCCAGCTTGGGATTTTCTTCGAGGAAGATGCCTATGGCGTTCGAGGTGGCCTGGCTCACTGCGGAGGTAACCTCGGTGTTGCCGAGCTTGGTCTTGGTCTGGCCTTCGAACTGGGGCTCCTGGACCTTTACGCTGATGACGGCGGTGAGGCCTTCGCGGTAGTCTTCGGGGGCGAGGTCGACCTTTGCCTTTTCGAGGAGGCCGTTCTTGTCGGCATAGGCCTTCATTGCCCTGCTGAGGCCCATCTTGAAGCCCTGCAGGTGGGTTCCTCCCTCTATTGTGTTGATGTTGTTCACATAGGAGTAGATTTTCTCGGAGAAGCCGGTGTTGTACTGGAGGGCGATGTCGATGGGAATTATCTTGTCGCTCTCGACGCAGATGGGCTCGGGAATGAGCTTCTCGGCTCCCGCGTCAAGATAGTCTATGAACTCGCGCAGGCCGTTCTCGCTGTAGAAGACCTCGCTCTTGTCGGTTTTGCGGCCGGTGGCCTTCTTGTCGCCGTTTTCGTCAATCACCATTTCGTCCACCTGTTCGCGGCGGTCGGTGAGCGAGATGCGTATGCCCTTGTTCAGGAACGCCAGCTCGCGGAGGCGGTTTGCCAGGGTATCATACTTGTATACCGTGGTCTGGACGAAGATTTCCGGGTCGGGATGGAAGGTGATGATGGTGCCGGTGTCGCTGCATGTGCCGGTCACTTTCACTTCCGTTATCGGTTTGCCCTTGGAATACTTCTGGACGAAGACCTGGCCCTCGCGGTGCACCTCGGCTACGAGCAGGTCGGACAAGGCGTTCACGCAGGATACGCCGACGCCGTGGAGGCCGCCGGATACCTTATAGTTGCTCTTGCTGAACTTGCCGCCTGCGTGGAGGACGGTCAGGACGACCTCGAGGGCGGAGCGGTGCTCCTTTTCGTGCATTCCGGTGGGGATGCCGCGGCCGTTGTCGGTGACGCGGATGGAGTTGTCCTCAAGGATTTCCACGTCGATGCGGTCGCAGAAGCCTCCCATGGCTTCGTCAATACTGTTGTCCACCACCTCGTAAACCAGATGGTGAAGGCCCCTCTCGGAGATGTCGCCGATATACATTGACGGGCGCTTGCGCACCGCTTCCAGGCCCTCCAGAACCTGTATGCTGTTCGCGGAATACTGCTCTTCCGCCTCGATCATTTTTTCTTTCTCGATCATTTATGCTGTCTTTGTTTTATTGTCCTTGTAAATCTTACAAAATTACGAAAAATATTACAATTTCAGGCAGATTCCGCCGGTAATATTGATGCCTGCCGGCACGTGTGTCGGCGAAACCGGAATATCCATGTTGAGCAGGTTGCCTCCCTGCAGCCAGAACGACACTCCGCGGGCGAATTCATATTCGGCGAAGAGGCCCAGATCGATGTAGCCGGGATCATTCCAGACCAGGGACGGACGGCCCGTCTGGCCCTTTACTCGCACGCCGGCGAAGAGCCTGTGGTTCCAGTTGTATACTGCGTTCAGCTCCCCCGCCACTGCCGGAATGCCCAGGATGACGGCGTCGGGCTCCAGGTTGGTGTGCCTGTAGAGGAAGTTTCCGTCCACGTTAAAGCGGTCGGATGCCCAGGAAAGCCTGAGTGCCGCGTAGGCCATGTTGTAATCGGCATAGCTGAAGCACATGGAAGGTATGCTTTCGTTACCGTAAAGCTTAATGGAGGGCGCAAAGGCGTCCATCAGCATATCATTGAAGGACGCCCATCCGCCGGAAAGGTCGTACTGCATGCGGCCGGCTATGCTCCCCCGGATGCCGAGCCTGGCGTTCAGGTTTTCTGTGGAAACCCTGATCCGGTTCACTGAGCCGCCCGGCGTGGCCGGGAAGTAGCTTGCATTCACCCAGTGGTTGGCGTTTTTCGCGGCAGAATAGTCCGTGACGTTATGTCCCCCGGTGAACGACGCGTACACGTCGGGAGCGGAACCGTCGGACATTATTACGGCATGCACGTCGGGGAATATGCCGAAAGAGTCGCCGTAGCTAAGCTTCACACCCAGGTCGAGCCGCAGGCCGCCGAGGACGGAGAGCCTTGCCTTCGGAGTGATGCTGTTCACGAGTACCGGCCCGAAGTACTGCGAGTAGAAGCTGCCCTGGCTGTGAATGTCGAACACAATGGCCGCGGAACCCACGGAAAGCTTCGGAGCGATGCTGCCGTCGACCACATAGGACGTTTCGTTGAGCATGGCCGGCGTCATTTCATACAGATTGTCAAGCGCATAGGCGGCGCCGACCTTGAAAACGTACGGCACCCTTGCCTCGCCCGTCGAACGCACCTCGCCGTTCAGCGAAAAATCGTGGAAGGAATACTTCGCGGCATAGTCGGAAGTGAGGATGCCGTTGTATCCCAGTTCGAAGCCGGCGGCACAGCGGGAGCCCGCCCAGCTGATGTCCACTCCTGCTGATGGGTTGTAGTCATAACCCTGGTAAGAGGGCCCTCCCAGCGCGGTGTGGTAGGTTCCGCCATAGCCCTGGAAGCCGAGGCGGTTTACGTTCCTGAGCGCCCCTTCGATCCTGGGAGAATAATAGATCTTCGCCAGCGGACGGAAGGGATAGCCGGCTCCGACGCGCGCGTAAAGCCGTTTCCCGTCCCAAGCGCGGGCCTCAGGGGTGACTGTAATCTCGTACGGGGTGAAATCGTAAGCGCCCCTGTATCTGGTTTCGAAGACGCTGTAGTCGACGACGGTGCCGAATCTGGTGAGAGAATCGGGCACCAGCATTGGCAGGACGTCCTTGCGCATCTCGGAGATACGCGCCTCATAATCGTTGGTCACTTCCACCTCGGGATTGAGGTTCTGTGCAAACGAAGTGACGGAAAGCAGGGCCGCTGCTGCTGCGATATATATCTTTTTCATTGTTCCGGTCTCCTATTGAAGTTTTGCAAGTTTCTCAGCCACAAGCTTTTGGATGTCATCTCCGGAAGACGACGGAGTGTAGCCGTCGCGTATGCTTTCGAGAGTGGCCCTGGCCTGGGCGGAATTGCCCCTGGCGGCGAAGGATTCGGCCAGCACTATGTAGCATCGGGCGAGCCAGTAGCCCTGGTTGCCGCTCTTCCCCGCGAAATCGTAGACGCGCGATTCGACCCTGTCGTACTTGCCGCTGTCGAACAGGTCCTGGACTATCATGTATGTGGATTCTGCGCCCTCTCGGGTCGAGGGCTCTTTTGCCACGATATTGAAGAGCTCGAACGCCTCGTCCCTGCGGCTCTGGGCGAGCAGGGCGCGGGCTTCGAAGAAGTTGGCCTGGCGCAGGGCTTCTCCGGATGCTCCTGCAGCCTTGACCGCTTCGGCCGCGCTCACCACGGAGGACCACATCTTCCCGGCAAAGGCGCTGCGGAGCCTGCCGGTGAGGGCGGCGGACTTGTTCTCCTGCATCTGGGCGATGCCCAGAAGCATGTCATAGCCCTTGTAGGCGTCGGCATAGCGCTCCAGCTCGTAAGAGAGTGCGGCATAGCCGAGGGCCGAGCTTTCGGCGAACGGGCCTTCCTTCAGCACGGAGCAGGCGGCAAAGTAGTTTTCGCATGCCTTCTCCTTCTGGCCGAGACGGCTGTAGGAGTCGGCGAGATAAAACAGGGCGTCTCCCCTCTTTGCGCCCGACGGATAGTCGTCGAGGTATTTCTGCAGGGACTTGAGGGCCTGGGAATAATTGCCGGCCAGGTACACCTGTTCGGCGGTGTTGAAGTAGATGTCTTCCTTCTCGGAGGCATTCCTGCCCACTCCGATGCCGTTGCCCTCGAGGTACTCTATATACTTTTCTGGCTGCCCGAGGGCCTGGTAGATGGAGTTGATGGCCAGAAGCGCATCCTGCGAATACTGGCTGCCCGGCATGAGCTCCACCACTTTCTTGTACTGCGTGAGGGCGGTATCATACTCCTTCATGTTGCGGTAGGCCATGCCCTTGCCGATGAGGGCCCGGGCGACGAAGGTGTTGTCGGCGGTGGAGCGCCTGAGCTTCTCGAAGACGTCGAGAGCCGTGTTGTACTGTTCGGTTTCCATGTAGGTGCGGCCCAGTTCGTACATGGCCTCGGAATAAAGCGGCGCCGAGGCCGATGCCTGCCTGACGGCGGACAGGACTTTTATCTTCGAGTCCTTGTCGCCGGACAGACCATAGGCGATGGCCTGCTGCAGATATGGATAGATCTTGTCGGCGCTGCGGTATTCGCCCAGGACCCTGCCGTAAGACGTTACGGCGCTGCGGTAATCGTGACGGGCGAAATCGCAGTCGCCACGGCGCGTGAGGGCGTCCTCGCGGCTGGTCTTGTCGTTGGACGCGGCGTACAGGTCGAACCAGCGGGCGGCCGCCTCGTATTTCTTTGCATTGAAGCAGGCATAGCCCAGATTATAGGTAAGCAGCCGGTTTTCCTTCATGCCCCTGAGGGCGGAGTTGTTGTAGAGGTCGGTCCAAATGCTCTCGGCCTCAGTATAGTTGCCGGCATTGAGATTGGCCTCGGCGAGCCAGTACCGGCTGAGCTGGTTGAAGCGGTCGGTCCTGGGATAATGGAAACCGGCCGCCCTGAGGAAGGGAATGGCATCGCTCCAGCTTCCGTTCTCTATCAGTTGGCTGGCACGCAGATAATTGGCTTTTATGTAGTTGCCCTGCTGAATTTCATCCAGCTCTTCAATCTTGGAATAATTCTCTATGGCTCCTGCGTAATCGCGCTTGTTCAGAGCCGCTATGGCCATGTAGTTGTAGATTTGGGGAGCTCGTTTTTCGGATGGATACTTTGCCAGATAATCCTGGAATGGGGCGGTGTCGCCGTTAAGGTCGAAGGCGAGCTTGGCGGCGTTGAAGGCGGCGTCTTCCCTGATGGCGGGGTCGAAGGCCAGGGCCGCCGCATCGCCGAAGGCTCCGGCAGCGGCAACCTTGTTGCCCGTACGGATATAGGAATAGCCGAGGTCGTAGGCTGCCACCTGGCCTATCGAATCGCGGAGGGCGCCCATTTTGGTGAAATTGTCGATGGCGCCGGCGTAATCGCCAACGGCGTAGAGCACCGAGCCGGCATGGAAGTAGTCGGCGCGGTTGCGGCTGCCGGGAGCCGATTCCTCCAGCCGTAGGTATTCGAGGGCTTTCTTGTCATTTCCCTTCACCAGGAAGGATTCGCTTATCATCCTGGCAAGACGCCCGCGGCGCTCCGAGGGAAGGGTTTCGAGCATTGCGGGGCCGTTTGCTGTGACATAGTCGTAGTCTTTGTCGAGGAAGCGGCACTCCATGATGTAGTAGTTCGCCAGCTCTTCGAAACGGGGGTCGGCTCCTGCCTGTCCGAACCATTTTTCGGCCTCCGGAAAGCCTCCGTGATTGTATGCGATGTATCCGAGGGCATACTGCGACGGGGCGGTATATACCGAATAGGGCATGTCCACCACCTTCCTGAACAGAATCATGGCGGGCACATAGTTCTCCTGGGCGTACTGGCAGTATGCCTTCTTGAATACGTACTCCCCGATCTCGCCCTCGGGAAGGAGTTTTTCGTCCACCTTGCCGAGTTCGTCCCCGGCGGCCGCATAGTCGCCTTCGTCGAAAAGGTTCAGCGCCGCTGCAAAATGGATGGGATTGTACAGGGCGCTACGCGGGGTTTCACGCTCGAGGTCTTCGATCAGGACACGGTACGAGGGGGCCCGCCCCTTCACGGCGCAGAGCACCGACCAGGCGCGGCTCAGCGGCTCGTCGCATTTGTCGAAGAGAGACTTCGCCTGGTCGTAGGCTCCGTTCTGGAAGAGGGTAAGCGCCTCCTTGAAAGTCTGCGGGACCTCCTGGGAAAAGACGTTCACGCCCGATGCAAGAAGAGCCGCCAGGGCTATGGATATGGCTGTTTTTTTCATGTCTTTACAGTTCTTTTACAAAGAATACAAACTTAACAAAAATTGACGGATTTTAATGTATATTTGCAAAGGAAAATCTTCACAATTTATGGACAATCTCATACTGTTCGAAAAGGCCGACATTCTCAACGGCGAAAACGTGGTCGTCTACGGTCTTGACATGTCCGTCGCCAAAGGCGACTTCGTCTACATCGTCGGCAAGGTCGGCACGGGAAAGACATCCATAATTCGTACCATAACGGCGGAGAATCCGCTGAAAGAAGGTCACGGCGAGGTGTGCGGCATCACACTGGAAGGCATAAAGGCACGGACGGTGCCCGTTCTGCGCCGCAAACTCGGAGTCGTCTTCCAGGATTTCCAGCTGCTCATGGACCGCAGCGTCTGGGACAACCTGGAGTTCGTGCTCCGCAGCACCGGCTGGAAGAACAGAGACGAAATATCCGCACGGATCGGAGAGGTGCTGGAATCCGTAGGCATGGGAACCAAGGCACATAAGATGCCCCATCAGCTTTCCGGCGGCGAGCAGCAGCGCATAGCCATCGCAAGGGCCATACTCAACCGGCCCGAGGCCATCCTGGCGGACGAGCCTACCGGAAACCTCGACGAGGAGACCGCCGACGGCATCATGCAGCTGCTCACCAAGGTGAACAGGGAGAACGGCACCACCGTCGTCATCGTCACACACAACCGCAACATCTTCCGCAACTATCCCGGCAGGGTTTTCGTCTGCAAGGACGAAAAGTGCGAAGAGAGCGCAAGGGACGAAGTAATTGAACTCGCGCTTACGATATGACGATTAAAGAAAGATACGCCGGCATCCTGGACTATTTCCGCCGGAACGTGGGGCAGCAGGCCTCTGAGCTCGTCTTCAGGAACCCGTACGAGCTCATAGTGTCGGTAATCCTGAGCGCCCAGTGCACGGACAAGCGGGTGAACATGGTCACCCCCGCCCTTTTCGAGGCCTATCCTATAGTGGACGCCATGGCCCTCGCCTCTCCGGAAGACCTGCTCCCCTATATCCGCAGCGTCTCGTATCCCAACAACAAGGCCAGGAACCTCGTTGCAATGGCAAAAAAGGTGGTGAAGGATTTCGACGGGCAGATCCCCACGGGAGTGGATGAAATAATGACTCTCCCGGGGGCCGGCCGCAAGACTGCCAACGTGGTGGCATCCCTGCTTGCAGGAGCGCCCGTAATTGCCGTGGACACCCACGTTTTCCGGGTATCGCACCGCCTGGGGCTTTCGCGCGGCGCCACCCCCTATGCGGTGGAACAGGACCTTGAGAAGCATATCCGGAAGGACGAGCGCCCCGCGGCCCATCACTGGCTCCTCCTTCACGGACGCTACGTCTGTAAGGCACGTAGCCCGAAATGCGGCGAATGCCCCATTTCGAGCTACTGCAAACAATTCGCTGGCGCCTGACGGCGCATCTGTTCCCCGGTTATTTGAACTGTTCCTTGAGGGCGGCTATCTTGGCGTCCGCGTCGGAGCCCTTCGCACCGAAGTAGAACTTGATCTTGGGTTCGGTTCCCGAGGGACGTACAGTGACCACGTCGCCCTCTTCGCTGAAGAACTGCAGCACGTTGCTCTTCGGCAGGCCGGTCTTCTCCGGCTCGTTGTAGTCGACGGTACGCACCACCTTCGAGCCTGCCAGGGCCTTCGGCGGATCGGAACGCAGCCCGGCCATTATCTGCTGGATCTCCTGTGCGCCGGTAATGCCCTTGCGCACAAGGGAGACAAGCCCTTCCTTGCGGTAGCCGTATTCCTCGTATATCTTTTCCATAAGCTGATAGAGCGTGAGGCCCTGTTCAGCGGCCCAGGCCATGCATTCGGCTACCATGCAGCAGGAAATCGGAGCGTCCTTGTCGCGGACGTGCTCGCCCACGTTAAAACCAAAGCTCTCTTCGCCGCCGCAGATGAACTCTCCCGCCCCTTCGTTGCGCTTCACGATTTCGGCGATGTATTTGAAACCGGTGAGGACATCGTAGCACTTGACGCCGAAACTCTCGGCAATATCCTTGATGAGCGGAGTTGTCACGATGGTCTTGACCACATACTTGCTGCCGTCGAGCTTGCCGAGCTCCTTCCAGCGGCGGAGGATGTAATAGACCAGCATGGAGGCGGTCTGGTTGCCGTTGAAAAGCACTATCTTGCCGTTGTTGTCGCGCACGGCGATGCCCATGCGGTCAGCGTCCGGATCGGTGCCGAGCACGAGGTCGGCCCCTTCCCTGTCGGCCAGTTCGATGGCCATCTTGAGAGCCGAGGGCTCCTCGGGATTGGGAGACTGAACGGTGGGGAAATCACCGTTGAGCTCCTGCTGTTCCTTTACCGACATCACGTTCACGAAGCCGAGACGCCTCAGGGCCTCGGGGACGATGCGCACGCCGCAGCCGTGGAGGGGCGTGTACACTATCTTCATGTCTGCATGGCGGCCGCGGGCCTCCGGGCTGAGGGTCAAGGGCAGCACGCTCTGGAAATAGGCCTCGTCGATTTCGCGGCCCATGGGCTCGATGAGCTCCGGATTGCCCTTGAACTTCACCTGGGACGGGTCGGTGATCTTCGCCACTTCGGCCACGATGTCCTTGTCGACGGGGGCGGTAATCTGCGCGCCGTCGCTCCAGAACACCTTGTAGCCGTTGTATTCCTTGGGATTGTGCGAAGCGGTGATCATCACGCCGGCGGTGGCTTTCTGATGGCGCACGCTGTAGCTCATCAGCGGCACGGGATGCAGTTCGGTGAACAGGTAGACCTTGATGCCGTTGGCGGAAAGCACGTCCGCCGTAATTCCGGCGAATTCGCGGCTGTGGTTGCGGGAATCGAAGGATACGCACACGCTGAGCGGGCCCTTCACGTTCGCCTTCATGTAATTTGCGAGACCCTGGGTGGCCATTCCAACCGTGTATTTGTTCATGCGGTTGGTGCCGACGCCCATAGTGCCGCGGAGGCCTCCGGTGCCGAATTCAAGATTGCGGTAAAATGCATCCTCAAGGGCTGCCGGATCTTTCTGAAGTTCACGGACTTCCGCCTTGGTTGCGGCGTCGAAATCGCCGTCCAGCCAGGCCTGTGCTCTTTTTTCAAATTCTTTCATGGTATATCAGTTTTTCAAGTATTTCAGCCAGAACAGTTTGTCGGATTCCCAGGAATGCACCCCCTGCGCGCCGCGGTACCCGTGCATGCCGTCGGGATATATCATCAGCTCGAACTGCTTGCCGGCCCTCTGGAGGGCGTCCACAAGCTGGAGGGTATTCTGGAAATGCACGTTGTCGTCGCCGGTGCCGTGCGTGAGCCTGAGCATCACGCTTCCGTCGCCGGGATAGTTTTTTACATGGTCGAGGACCTTGTCGGCATAGCCTTCGGGATTGTCTTCGGGAGTGCTCATGAAACGCTCGGTGTAATGGCTGTCGTACAGCATCCAGTCATACACTCCCCCGCCTGCTATCCCGCAGCAGAAAAGGTCGGAATGGTCCAGCAGCAGGAGTGCCGTGTTGGTGCCTCCGAAAGAGAAGCCCTCGACGCCTATCTTGCTTACATATGGCAGGCTCCGGAGCCACTCAGCCCAAGTACAGAAGTCTTTTATTGCACTGGTTGTCAAGTCTTTATGATCGAGGTCGGTGCCTGCGCGACCGGTGTGGCCCGACACCCTTACGTCCGCCGTGAGGTGGATTATACCGTTCTCGCTCCACCACTGGTTTGGCTTTCTCCAGCGGTCCTGCACGTACTGGGTACCGGGGCCACCGTAGATTTCTATATGGACGGGGTATTTCTTAGCCGGGTCGAAGCCGAGCGGATAGATTATGCTTCCGTACATGGTCTGGCCGTCTTCGGCCTGAATGCCGATTATTTCCGGCATGGCAAGGGTGTCGGGAACGGCGGGGATGTCGCATTCGCCGTCTTTCCATTTGAAATTGGGAGTGCGGGCGTTGGACAGCACCGCCGAAATGCTGCTGCAGTCTTCGGGAATGGACACCCTGTCGACATTGTAGGCCGGATCGGTGACGGCGACCACATTGCTGTCGGGAGACAGCCTGTAGAGCGACTGCCTCACGCGGGAATCGCGCTGTGAGGTGAAATAGATGTCACCGTTTGAAGGATCCCGGCGGATGAGACGCGTATTCCAGTTCTCGCCGTCGGTAAGCCTTCTGAATACCTTGCCGTCATAGGAAAGGAAGTAAATCTGTTCCCAGCCGGTTTCGAAAGCCCGCACCATGTATAGACCTGTATCGGAAAACAGCATGTCGTCGGGCCAGTCGAGCCAGGTCTTGTAGGTTTCGTGATAGATGGCCCGCTTGGAGCCGTCCGCGGAAGACACTTCGTACAGGTCGTAGGTATTCTGGATGCGTGGCTCGCGGCCGACGTAGAAATGCCTGCTGTCGGCCCCCCAGAAGGGAATGCCGAAATACTGGTCGGCGGTCGGGTCGAAATCGGCCCAGACTATGTCGCGCGGCCTGACGGTGCCGTTCCTGACCCTGGCTTTCGAAAGGTCCACGAAGCCTATGCGCACCTCGGGATTCTTCTCTCCCGCCTTGGGATAGTGCGTGCGGCGGAGCGTACCGTCCTGCCCGAAGGGCGAATAGATGGGAAACATGGGCACCTCGCTGTCGTCGTAACGGTAAAAGGCAAGCTTCTTGCCGTCGGGGCTCCACCAGAACGAGCAGTAGTCGTGCGGGCGCCCGAATATCTCCTCGAAATAAACCCAGGAGGCATAGCCGTTCAGGATTACGTCGGAACCGTCGGTGGTGATGCGCGTCACCTTCCCCGCTCTGTCCTTTACGTAGAGATCGCCGCGGAGGTTGTACGCACAGTAGGACGAATCCGCCGTCCAGCGGAAATTGCACTCTTTTTCCTGGGCGCAAAGCATGGCCGGAACGGCCAGGAGCAATGTCAACAGTATCTTTTTCATTCGAAAAACCTTGAGGGGAAATTGACCAGATATACTTTTTTGACCGCACGGGTAAGGGCGGTGTAAAGCCATTTCAAATCATCCAGGGTCTGTTCGTCCTGCCAGAAGGGGCAGTCGATGAACACGCAGTCCCACTGGCCGCCCTGGCTTTTATGGGCAGTGATGGCCTCGGCGTACTTGAGCTGCAGCGCATTGTAGAACGGGTCTTCCCGAACCGCCTCGTAACGCGCTTTCCTTCCCTTTATGCCGGAATAGTCCTCCGATACGCCCTGATACAGCTGATTCTGCTGCTCGTAGGTAAGCGAGGCGGATTCGGATTCGAGAGTGTCGAGGCACACCTTCGCATCGAGCGTGGCGTTGTCGTAATCGGGGAAGGTAAGGGTGGCGTCGGCGAAATGGAGGCCGTAACGGTCTTCGTAGCGGCCGATACGCTCCAGCGTAGCTATGTCGCCGTTGGCAATGTACTGCATTCCCTCCACGCCGTCCACGAACTGATAGCAGTTCTTCACTATCATGAGCTTGTCTCCGCGAACGAGCCTTTCCTCCCTGAACTGCACCTGCGAGCGTATTCCCAGATTGTAGCGTATTGCCCGCTTGTTGGAACGGCAGACTACCATTACGGAGTCCTCGCCGAACTTGGCGTAGGCATCTCCTATGGCCTCTATCAGCTCGCCTCCGCCTATCCTACAGATGTCGTCGAAGCCCTGGAGCTGAAGCCGTATGCCCTCGAAACTGTCGTCGGGAGATGCCGAGGATATCATCTCCCTGAGAAGGGTGGCGTTGTGCAGGATGCCGGACTCGCGGGCCTGCCGGACAACCGTGGTGAGGCTTTCATAGCAGACACCTCCGAAGGAATCCATGAAGTCGGGGGCCAGCGCCGGGGAGGCTTCGAGGCCTATGGGCGGTAGTTGGGCGGCATCGCCGATGAGGAGCAGGCGGCAGTCGGTTCCGGCGCGCACGAAACCGATGAGGTCGGCGAGCAGGTTGCCGGTGCCGAAGGCTGCGGAAGACTGCCTGGCTCCTTCCTCTATGCCCAGCAGAGAGACTTCATCCACCACAAAAAGGGTGTTCCTGGCCTTGTTGGGCACTATGCTGAACTGGCCGAAGCCGTCTTCGCCGACAGACTTCTGCCTGTAGATATGCTTGTGGATGGTGTAGGCCGGACGGCCGCAGGTTTCGCCAAGTACTTTCGCCGCCCGCCCGGTGGGGGCAAGCAGCACCGTATGAAGCTTCAGGTCTTCCAGCGTGGCCACGACGGCGGATACCGCCGTCGTCTTGCCGGTTCCCGCATAGCCGTTCACTACCATTATGTCGTGGTCGTCCCCCATGAGGAAGTCGGCGGCGGTGCGCAGGAACCTGTCCTGACAGGCCGTGGCGTCGACACTCAGCCGTCCCCGGAATTCGGAATACAGGAAATCGGCCCTGGACTGCATCACTTGACCCTCCTGCGCTCGAAAAGGATGTAGACGATGGACATGACAGGATAAATCTCGACGCGGCCGAGGAACATGTCAAGGGTATAGATTAGCTTGGCGAATTCGGGCTGGGCGTCGAAATTGCCGAAAGTACCGAGGGCGCCCACGGCCGGACCTACGTTGCACAGGGAGCTGAGCGCGGCCATCATGCCGTTCCGGGTGTCCACGCCCGAGGCCATTGCAAGGACGGCCGAAACCAGCCAGATCAAAACGAAAATGGCGATGTAGAGAATGTGGGGATACATGTCCTGCATGTAGATGTTCCGGCCGTACAACTTGACTTCGGTGACGCTCGTGGGATGCAGGGCCTTGTGCAGGTGGGCGCGGATGCCCTTCAGGAGTATCAGCAGGCGGTCGCTCTTGATGCCGCCGGTGGTACTGCCGGCCAGGCCGCACACCATGCCGCCCATCATCATCAACATGCTCACGAAGAAAGGATAATTGGCGTTGTCGGCAACGGCAAGGCCCGTCGTGGATGCGTAGCTGAGCATCTGGAAGCCCCCTTCGAGGAAGGCGCTCCCCCAGCTGGCGGCAAAGCCTTCGGCCTTCAGGATGACGGATATGATGGTGCTGAACAGCAGCAGGTATCCGACATACAGCCAAAGCACCTCGTTCAGAAGCGGCTTGAGCGTGCGTTTTACCAGTATCATCCATATTATGCCGAAGTGGATGCTCGAGAGGAACATGAACACCATCGTGACGATGTCAATCGGCACGGAATTGAATGCCGCTATACTCTGGTTCTTTGTGCTGAACCCGCCGGTAGCGCTCACGCTGAACGCATGGTTGATTGCGTCGAACGGGCTCATTCCTGCAATCATATAGAGAATGAAGGCAGATACGAATATCCCGAGGTAAACCCAGGTGAAGATGTAGACGGTCTGGTTAGAACGGGTTTTGTAGCCGCTTCGCGAGAGCGAAGAAAGCTCCAGGTTCGTGAGGCGGAGGCGCATCTGACTGGTATTCGGGATAACCAGCAGCAGAAATACGACTACACCAAGGCCGCCGATGAAATGGGTGCTGCTGCGCCAGAACAGGAGCGCCCTGGGAAGGGATTCCACATCGGCCAGGATGGTTGCGCCGGTTGTGGTGAAGCCGCTCACGCTCTCGAACCAGGCGTTGGCCACGGTGAAAGGACCTCCCCAGAGGGCATACGGAAGCATGCCGAAGACGAAGGACAGCAGCCACGACAGGAAAATGATGACATATCCCTCGCGCAGCGTGATGGCGGCCGTTTTCTTTACGAAGATAAACGGGAAGAAACCTACCGTAAGGGTGAGCAGGAAACTGACCGCAAGAGGTGCGAATGCCGTATCCTGCGGATCTGCAATGGCGATCAGGCAGGATATGAACATGAAGAGCGCGTCCACGAGGAGCGCGTACCCGACATTGCGGCTTATGGTACTCCAGTTCATTCGTCTGCCGTTTCTTTCGAGTGGCCTTTCATCGCGGAAATGCGCTTTCTGAGAAGCCTGTTTTCACCGGCCACTTCGGAAATGTTGGTATTGAGTTCCTGAAGCTCGTCGTCCCCCGCGAAATCGCAATTGTAAGGCAGGTTGTTCGAACGGTACATCACAAGGGAGTCGAGCATCTTGCAGATGGGTTTTACATAGTAAACGGTGAGGAAGAACATCAGCAGGACTATCAGGAGCAGCCCGACCGCGACGGTTACGATTCCCGGAATGATGCTGCGGTAATAAGTGCTCTGGAAAGTTACGGAGTTCTGTTCGAGATCTTTGTAGATGGAATCTGTAAGCTCGTTGATATCGCGGCAGAGACGCCTGTAGCGGGGCTGCAGTCTCTCGAAAAACCAGGAACGGGTGTCTATGAAATCGGACAGGATTACATCCTGGAGCTCGAGCGACGTGAGCATGTAGGCTGCATAGGAGTATTCCACCGAATCTGCCAGGGGGATGATGTCCTTCGTGGAAACGGCCGCGCGAAGGCTGTCGCATGTTGCGGTGAAGGCCTTGTGGTCGAAGGACGGAATGTTCACCGAACTGTCGTCGCCAACGACGGAAAGGACGGCGAGGTTATAGTCGTTAACCGCATCTGAGAGCCTCTGGGCAAGGTTAATGCTTCTGATATTGTCGGCGACCATGTCGGATACGTACGAACTCATGTTCCGGTACTCCATGACGGAGATTATGCTGGAAACGAGCAGCACTATTGCGACAGACCCCAAACTGAGCCAAAGTTTGGTGCGAAGTGACAATTTTTTAAAAATTTTCATAAAACGAAAACAAATATAATAATTATTTCTTAAATTTGTTGCTGCAGCTTCTATTCAATCATGACCGAAGAACAGAGAGGAATCATCAGACTGTGTATCCGAAAGGGTGCTTGCAGCATTGCCGATTTCAGTAAAGAACTGAATATCAGCGTCCCAACGGCAACCAAAATTGTTTTTCAGCTCATCGAAGACGGCTATCTGCAGGATTGCGGAAAGGTTGGCACGAGCGGCGGTAGAAGGCCCAGCACATACGGTCTCAATCCCGAAGCCGGCTATTTTGTGGGCGTGGACATCGCCCGCCAGCATTTCCATATCGCAATCTCCGACTTCAAGGGCGAGCTGAAGTTCTACATCCAGGACATCGCCTTCGTCCTCGAGGCCAATGCCGATTCGTTCCGCAGCATGTGCCGCAAGATCATGGATTCGGTCACCGGTTCCGGCATATCGTGGGACAAGGTGCTCGGCGTCGGGATCAGCCTCACAGGCCGCGTCAATCCCGAAAAGGGCTTCAGCCTGTCCTATTTCGTCAGCGACGACATCCCTCTCAAGGACATCTTCCAGCGCGAACTCGACACCGCAGTCACCATAGAGAACGATTCCAGGGCGATGACCTACGGCGAATACATGTCCCAGGGCAGCGACACCGACCAGGACATGCTGTTCATCAACCTCAGCTGGGGTCTGGGCATGGGTATGATCCTGGACGGTCACCTTTACTACGGCAAATCCGGATTCTCCGGGGAAATCGGCCATTTCCCCATGCTCGACAACGACATCATCTGCCGCTGCGGCAAGATAGGCTGCCTCGAAACCGGCGCTTCCGGCTCCGCCCTCACCCGCTGGATAAAGGGGAGGCTCAAGGAAGGCCGGCGCTCCCCTCTCTGGAAAATCTACGACGAAACCGGGGATATCAGCCTGCAGAACGTGCTTGACGCCGTCGAAAATGAAGACGTCCTCGCGATCGAGGGCATAGGCGAAATAGGCGCCACGCTCGGCCGTGGAATTGCCGGCCTCATCAACGTGTTCAATCCCGGCCTGGTGGTCATCGGAGGCCGTCTGATAGTGGGGCGCGACTACCTCATGCTCCCCATCCGCACTGCGGTCAACAAGCTGAGTCTCAGCAAGGTAAGCACCGATACGAAGATACGCTTCAGTCGGCTGGGACGCTCCGCCGCCGCCATCGGCGACTGCCTCCTCAGCCGGGCCAAACTGCTGGATCTGCTGTAGTTTTAGGGCCTTACTGTTCCGGCTTGTAGGAATCCTTCAGCGAGACTGTCTTGTTGAAGATGAGTTCCCCGGGCGTGCTGTCGGAATCCTTTACGTAATATCCGGTGCGTTCGAACTGCACGGCGATACCACTGGCGTCATCTGCAAGCGCCGGTTCGGCGTAACCTGATCCGAGAGTAAGGGAATCGGGATTCAGGAAGTCCTTGTAGTCCTTGTCTTCGGGCACCTGGCTCATGTCTGACAGGGTGAAGAGGCGGTCGTAGTTGCGGAGTGTGATTTTCTTCGCGTGCTCCTCGCTCACCCAGTGTATAGTGCCCTTTACGCTGCGCCATTCACCCGAGCCGGGACGGGTGGAGGGATCAAATGTGCACTTGAGCTCAACTACCTCTCCTGCAGCGTTTTTAACAACTTCATTACACTTGATTATATAGGTGTATTTCAGACGGACCTCGCCATCGGGCTTGAGCCTGAAGAACTTGTGCGGGGCGTCTTCCATGAAGTCGGCACGGTCGATGAGCAGTTTGCCGGTGAACGGAACCTTGCGGGAGGCTCCTTCCGGTTCGGCGGGATTGAGCGGACAGTCGAACCACTCCACCTTGCCTTCCGGCCAGTTGGTGAGGGTGAGCTTTACGGGATCCTGCACCACCATGTAGCGGTTGGAACGCTCATTAAGGTCCTGACGCACGCACCACTCCAGCAGCTGGATGTCCATGAGCTGGTCGCGCTTGCTCACGCCTATCTTGTCGCAGAACATCTTGATGGCCTCGGGAGTGTAGCCGCGGCGCCTGACTCCGCAGAGGGTGGGCATGCGCGGGTCGTCCCATCCGCTCACAATTCCTTTCTGCACCAGTTCCAGAAGCTTGCGCTTGCTCATGAGGGTGTAGGTGAGATTGAGGCGGGCGAACTCGTACTGGTGGCTCGGGTAGATGCCGAGCGTCTTTATGTACCAGTCGTACAGCGGCCTGTGCACGTCGAATTCGAGGGTGCAGATGCTGTGGGTGATATGCTCTATGGAGTCGCTCTGGCCGTGGGTGAAGTCGTACATCGGGTAGATGCACCACTTGTCGCCGGTGCGATGGTGCGAAGCATGCTTGATGCGGTACATTATAGGATCGCGGAACATCATGTTGGGCGACGCCATGTCTATTTTTGCGCGGAGCACTTTGGCCCCGTCGGGGTATTTGCCGTCGCGCATCTCACGGAAGATCCTGAGGTTCTCTTCGGGGGTGCGGTTCCTGTATGGGCTTTCCTTTCCGGGAGTTTCCACGGTGCCACGGCCTTCGGAAATCTCTTCCTGGCTCTGGTCGTCAACGTAGGCCTGCCCCTTGAGAATCATCTGTTCAGCCCACTCGTAGAGCTGGTCGAAGTAGTCGGAAGCATAGAGCTCCTTTTCCCACTTGAAGCCGAGCCAGGTGATATCCTCCTTGATGGCGTCCACGTACTCGGTATCCTCTTTTGTAGGATTGGTGTCGTCGTAGCGCAGATTGGTCTTGCCGCCATACTTCTTGGCGAGCCCGAAGTTGATGCAGAGGCTCTTGGCGTGCCCCAGGTGCAGGTATCCGTTCGGTTCGGGGGGAAAGCGGGTGAGGACGGAGTCGACCTTGCCGCTTGCGAGGTCGGCTTCGATTATTTCTTCCAGGAAATTCAGGTTCTTCTTTTCGTCTTCCATACAGGTCAGTTTATTGAAAGGCAAATTTAACTATTTCCGCGGAAAGTGTAAAAGATTTCTTAAATTTGTATCATGATTAAATCGATGACGGGATATGGCAAGGCGGAAGTATCGCTTTCCTCCGGCCGGCTCACAATAGAAATCCGTTCGCTCAACTCCAAGAGCGCCGACATCAACATCAAAAGCCCTCTCCTCCCCAAGGACAAGGACCTGCCGGTCCGGCAGAAAATAGCGGATTCGCTGGTGCGCGGCACCATAGACGTATTCATCACCTTCGAGGCCGCTGCCGCCGAAAACGCCCGCAGCATCAACGCCGCGGCTGCAAAGGCGTATCTCGACCAGACCGTCGGGCTCGTTCCCGATGCCGCCATGGACTCGCGTGCCCGCGCCGTGCTGCTCTCCTCCATCCTCCGTTTCCCCGACGTCCTCGACACCGGCAAGGCAGAGATCATAAATGAGGAGAACTGGCCTCTGGTCGATGCCGCCTTCGACTCCGCCCTCGCCAACCTGAACGACTACCGCATCAAGGAAGGCGCCGCCCTTTACAAAGATGTCACCTCCCGCGTCCAGACCATCCTCAGGCTCGAAGACGAAGTCGAATCCCACGAGGCTGAAAGGCTCGCCCTCGTAAAGGAGAACATCCTCAAGGCCGCGGAAGAAGCCCGTATAAAGCTGGATCCGGAACGTTTCGAGCAGGAAATGGTGTTCTATCTGCAGAAGCTCGACATCAACGAAGAAAAGGTCCGCCTCCGCCAGCACTGCAGGTATTTCCTCGACACCATCGATTCAGACCCCTGCCCCGGCAAAAAGCTCGGCTTCATCATCCAGGAAATGGGGCGCGAAATCAACACCACCGGTTCCAAGGCAAGCAACGCCGAAATCC
>CAMHKQ010000020.1 GCA_946185745.1 uncultured Bacteroidales bacterium | reverse complement strand
ATCGGGGATTTCAGCGAAATCTTGCCGGCCTCGAGGTCCATCTCGTGGGGGCTGACTATCTGGAAACGCATCCTGGCATTTGTAGAGAGGTTGGTGAATTCCACCCGGCTCAGAAGACAGACCCTGTCTTTGGGCAGGGCGTCCGTGTCAAGCACGCGGGAATGCTCCAGAATCTTCTGCAGAAAGCGGATACGGCTGATGGTTTTCCCCTGGAGTCGCCTTGCCTCGCGGTATCCCGCATTGTCGCTCCGGTCCCCCTGGGCGCTCATCTCCGCCAGGTTCTCCTGCACCTTGGGGTAGACCCCCTCGATAAGATGCTTCAGTTCGGCGGCTATCTCGTCGTATCGCTCTTTTGACAGGTATTCCATGCCGCAAATTTAATCATTCCCGTTCATCTTCGCCTCAATCCGGTTGAGCGTTTTGAAGAAACGCCCCGTGGCGACGGCCGGCCCCATAAACAGGACGCCGAACGTGTTCCATCCGAACATATGCCACCAGGACGTGTGGGGCCCTTCAATGCCCATCTCAATTGCTTTCGCCTTCAGCTCTTCGGCGATGTTCGCCATCCACACGAGCGTGTAGATGAACAGTGTCGGAATGCCAAGCAGATACGCCGCCCAGTAACGCTGCGTCCTATGTCCCAGGATGAAATCCAGCTCATCCTGCAGCCCGTCCAGGGGCATATAGAACAGGAAGAACAGTCCGGCCGTACAGAAATCGATCAGGCCGAACAGAAATCCTGGTCTGCCGGTATGCTTGAACCTCACTGCTTGTCGATGCTCACCAGGGCCTTCGGGGTTATCTCCCTGGTCAGATAAACTGTTGCCTCCCCGAGCTGTACGTTTCCGGACTTCTGATTGCAGCTCATAAGCGTCAAAGCGGTTGCGAAAAGAATTAATACTGAATTTTTCATGATTTGCGCTGATTGTCAGGGTGATGACGGTGCATGAAAATGGCGTGGTTCCGTAAGAAGCAGCCCCGTTACCTGATAAGATTCAAGAACTCGTTGCGCGTGCGGGCGCTGGAGAGGAACACCCCTGAGAACGCCGAAGTGGTGGTGACGGCATTGTCTTTCTCGACCCCGCGGAGTTGCATGCAGGTGTGCTTCGCCTCGATGACGACGGCCACCCCGAGCGGATGCAGCGCATCCTGGATGCAGTCGCGGATCTGCTCGGTGAGGCGCTCCTGCACCTGCAGCCTCCTGGCGTAGGTTTCCACCACCCGCGCTATTTTGCTGAGGCCGGTGATTTTGCCGTTGGGGATATATGCCACATGGCACTTGCCGATGAACGGCAGCAGATGATGCTCGCAGGTGGAGTAAAGGTCGATGTCCTTGACCAGGACCATCTGGCTGTATTTTTCGTCGAAAATAGCCTTCTGGACTATCTCCTTGCCGTCTTCGCCGTAGCCCTTGGTGAGGAACTGCAGCGATTTGGCCACCCTTTCGGGCGTCTTCAGCAGACCTTCGCGATCGACGTCTTCGCCCAGCAGGCGGAGCACTTCCTTCACATGCTTTGCGATTTCTCCGGTTACCTCCGGATCGTAGATTTCATCTTTAGTATATGCCATAGCAGTGCAAAGATAACAATTTTCCTGCTCGCGCGCATTTCTACGCCTCCGGCCGGGCGATGCTCTGCCTCAGGCCAGGCGCTTCCCTTCCTCCAGACTGGCACTTCACGGCCTCGGGCCGGGCGCGTACCCCTTCCCTGCCACTCACGGCCACAGGAGGCATTTCGGGCACCACAAACAGCTGAAAATCAGCTATTTATAAATAAAATAAAAATATGTTGGATGTATCGAAAAAATGTATATCTTTGCGCAAAATTTAAAACGACTGTAACCATGTTTTGGACTTTGGAACTTGCCAGCTCCCTGGACGATGCTCCGTGGCCGGCTACAAAAGATGAACTTATAGACTATGCAAACCGCTCCGGCGCGCCCGAAGAGGTGATAGAGAACCTTAACGAACTCGAAGACGACGGCGAGATCTACGAAACCATCGAAGACATCTGGCCCGACTACCCCACCAAAGAAGATTTCTTCTTTAACGAGGAAGAATATTAGGGGCTTTTGCGCTGTGGCGGGGAATTCCGCGAGCGTAAAATGCAACTGGCTGAAAATCAAATAATTATCCATAATGACCTATGTATTTTCGCATAGGTCATTTTGCGTAAATATCTGTGTGTCAGCCGATTGCATTTTACGGCAGCATGGACGGCACCGATGAGGAGATCCAAAACCCCACTGCCATTGCCGTTTTAGCAGATGATCAAAAACTATTTATTCGATTTCGGGTGAGTCCTGACCGGCTATGACTACCCGTCGCTGGTGCGCACCCTCTCCGCCGCCAACTCTATTTAATCTCCGGCGGAGTAAGCGGAACCAGGAACACGAACCGAGCACCCTTTCCGGTATAGTCAGTATCCAGATAGACCTTGGCGCCCATCCGGTCCGCTATGTCGCGGCAGATGCTGAGCCCGAGACCCGTGCCCTGCGCGAACTCGTTGAGCTTGGTGAAGCGTTCGAAGATGGCCTCTGCCTTCTCGGGGGGCACGCCTGGGCCGGTGTCCGTGACCGCATAGGTCACGTAACCCGGGTTCTCCGCCTCGCGGAAATACTTGTAGCATTCGTCGTCGATGGCGTATGGATTGTTCTGGGCGGCCATGGAAAACGTCGCCGACAGCACCAGAACCCATATCAAGATCTTTTTCATCATTTCTGTTCCTGATTGCATGGCACGGTGATTACAAATATAGCAATACAATTTGACTGTCCGTCTCCCGGGCATGCCTTACAGGTACTCTTCCAAAAACTCGCAGGCATCGGCCACACAGTCCGGGCAGTCTCGCAATGGGGTGCCGGTGCCCACGCCCTTCAGAAGCCTGCACTGGGTAGCGCCGTTCCGCTGCCGGAACTTGGTCATCATTTCCTTCATCCGGGCACGGGACTGATTGCGTTCCTTTGTGGCAAGGCCGATAATCATTCCGGCACCGACAAGAGCGCCGCAGGTCCCCTCCATGTTGCCCATGCCGGTGCCGTAGGCCCCGGCGATGTCCAGTGCGGTCCGTTCCGGCAGGCCGACGAGGTCGCAGTAGGTACAGACCACCGCCTGTGCGCAGTTATGCGAGTTGCAGCGCTTCTTCTCCGCCGCTGAAAGTTTGCGAGTTTCCTTCATGTCAATCTTGATTCAGCGCAAAGATAAACAATATATTTCACCGGAAATGTCGTATCTTTGTGCATACTATCAACTAATTCATTCACACTATGGTAGAAATCGGAATAAAGGGTCGGCAGGAGCTCGTGGTGAGCAAGGAACTGACGGCGAAGCATATCGGGAGCGGAGCGGTGCTGGTGTTTGCCACGCCGATGATGATCTCCCTGATGGAAAAGACCAGCCAGATGTCGGTGAAACCGTATCTGGAGGCAGGCCAGGAGACGGTCGGCACACACGTGGACGTAAGTCACGACAGTGCCGTTCCGGTGGGCCGGAAGGTATGGTGCGAGTCCGAGGTCATTGACGTCGACCGCCGGAAAATCACCTTCAAAGTGGCCGTCTACGACGACAACGGCATAGTCGGCCAGGGCACGCACGAACGCTTCATAATCGACGTGAAAAAGTTCAGCGAGAAGCTCGCCTCCAGGTAATCATGCAATGAAACAGATATGAAAAGAATACTGATTCTGGCAGCCCTGTGCTGCACGTTGCCCCTTCAGGCGCAGTGGTTCCGGCAGCCCACTCCCAACGACACGCTGCAAAGCACGCGCGTACTCCCCGACGGCAAGGTCCTTTTCCAGGTCTACGCTCCCGAGGCCGAATCCGTCGCCGTTACCGGCGAGCTGCCCCTCTTCGGCGAAGACATGGTGCGCAGCATCATCCTCTTCGTGGAAGCGAATTACCGGGTGATTGCCGACCAGGCCCACCGCGCCATGGCCGGCCTGTCCATGGGCGGCCCAACTGACATCGCCTACAACAACTGCCGGGAGGCCCTCGGCTATCTGAAAGACGCCGGCATTAAGTACGACTACATGGAAAACGCCCAGGCCGGCCACAGCTGGATCACCTGGCGTGCCGACCTGGAGGTTCTCGCTCCCACTCTGTTCAGATAGTGGGCGACGGCCGTTTTTCGCAAGCTGCTACTTGAACAGCTTCCGTGCGAAGGTATTCAGGTAGAGCCGCCAGTTGGACCAGACGTGGCCGCCTTCGCTCACGAAGTACTCGTGCTCGAGGCCCTGCTCCACCAGCTTGCCGTGCATCTCTTCTGCGTTCTGGAAGAGGAAGTCGGTGTTGCCGCAGGCGAGGAAGTAGAGCTTGACGCCGGCCTTCTTGAGGATCGCGACCTGCTCGGGAGTCATGTTGCCGGCAGCGGAAAGCGGGCAGATGTAGTCGAACATCTCAGGATACAGAATGCTGGCGCTGATGGTGTGGCCGCCGCCCATTGACAGACCGGCGATGGCTCGGGAAGCGGGCTTCGCAATGGCGCGGAAGTTCTTCTCGATGAAGGGTACTATCTCGGTGCAGAGGCTCTTCACGTAGAGTTCGCGGTTCTCGGGAGCGCGCCAGTCGATGGCCTTCTCTGGGATGTTCAGGGTGCGGGCTGCTGCCTGGCCGGGGTTGCCGTTGGGCATTACCACTATCATCGGCTCGGCGAGACCTTTCTCGATGAGGTTGTCGAGGATCTGGGCGGTGCGGCCCATGGAAATCCAGGCCTCCTCGTCACCGCCGGCGCCGTGAAGGAGATAGAGCACCGGGTACTTCTTCTTGGGGTTGTTCTCGTAGCCGTAAGGGGTGTAGACGGTCAGGCGGCGGTCCATGCCGAGGATCTTGCTGGTGTACCAGGGATGGCTCACCGAGCCGTGCCGGGTGGCCTCGACGTAATTCTCGGTACGTTCGCCGGGGACTATGAGCATGGGCAGGTAACGGGTTCCGTCGCGCTGCACAAGCACGTTCTGCGGGTCGTTCACCACCACTCCGTCCACCACGAAATGATAGGTGTAGATTTCGGGTTCGGGAAGGGGGATTTTCACCTCCCATACACAGTTTTCGCCGCGCTTCATGTCGATGGTCCCGATCCAGGGATTCTCCATCCACGAGCCGTTCAGCTTGACCACGGTCGCGTAGTCTGCCTTCAGGCGGAACGTGACGCTGTCATTCTGGATTTCAGGCGAGATGATGGGCTTCTGGCCCCAAAAAGCGAAGTTGCTGAGTTCCTGGGCGCCAAGGCCGGCTGCAAAAGCGAGAGCCAGCGCAAAAGTGACAATGCGTTTCATGACGTTTATAGTTTGATTTCAGTTTTCAGACGGATGTCGTCGGATGCGGCACCCACAAGAATCTGCAGGCCGCCTTTTTCCAGGGTCCAGGCAGATGCCGCCTCGTCCCAGTAGCGGAGTTCGTCCAACGGAATGGAGAGCGTCACTCTGCGCGACTCCCCCGCTTTCAGCGTCACGCGCCTGAACGCCTTGAGCTCCTTTTCGGGCCACTCGACGGCGGAATCCACGCGGTGCACGTACACCTGAACGACCTCGTCGGCGGGCATATCGCCGCAGTTCTTGAGCGTAAACTTCACGTTCACCGAGTTCCTGCCAGTCTTTGCCTTCACGTTTCCGTATTCGAAATCGACATAGGAAAGGCCATGGCCGAAGGCATACATGGGCTTCACGGCCTTGGTGTCGTACCAGCGGTAACCCACGAGTGACTCTTCCGTATAATGGGATTCAGGCTGCGGCAGGGAGGCCAGGAAGGCCTGGCGCTCGGCGGGCGACATTGCAAGCACATCAGGACGGAACATGAGGGTGAAAAGGTCCACGCCGACATTCTTGTCCGGGAAATTCCCGAGGGCGAAGGCGGGAGAATCCTCAAGTTTCATAGGGAATGTGAACGGGAGCTTTCCGGAAGGTGCGATGTCGCCGAACAGCACTTCCGCCAGCGCGGTGCCGCCTTCTGTACCGTTCCACCAGGCCTGGACAATTGCGGGAGATTCGGGCTCAAGCACCTGCAGGTCGGTGGGGCCGCCGGAAACCAGCACGCTTACCAGCTTGGGATTCGCCTCGCGGAGCGCCTTCACCAGCTCTTCCTGCCCGCAGGGCAGCTTGATGCTCTTGCGGTCGCTGCCCTCGGTTTCGATGCTCTTGTTGGTACCGCCGAAGAACAGGACGATGTCGGCTTCCTTCGCAAGCGCCACGGCCTCTGCGAGCAGTCCGGGATCGGCCGGTTCGTCGATGGCGGCGGCTTCAAGCGGATTGGCCACTGCCGGAGCGGGACCCCAGCGGAAGCCGGGATAGTTCTTGTAACCGGGGGCGTAGGCCACCTCCACGCCGGAACCGGCGCGCTTGCGGATGCCCTCCAGCGGGGTGATCTCGTAAAGGGCCTTCACGCCTGCGCCCATGCCGCCGCTCTGAGTCTTCAGCATGGCGTTCTGGCCGATGACGGCTATCCTGCGGACATCGGACTTGATGGGAAGCACGCCCTCGTTCTTGAGGAGGACTATGGACTTCTCCGCCACCTCGAGCGCAATCTTCTGGCTTTCAGGCTGCGAAGTCATCACGGTGTTGGCCACGTCGGCTGGAACGGCCTCGACGGCCATGCGTACGCGCAGGATCTGGCGCACCTTCTCGTCCACCATGGCCTCCGTGAGGGCACCGGTGGCAATAGAGTCGATGACGGGCTGACCGAGGTAGTTGGAGCCGGTCATCTGCACATTCAGGCCGTGCAGCATGGCCCCCATGGTGCTGTGGGTGCCGCCCCAGTCGCTCACGGTGAAGCCCTTGAAGCCCCACTCGCCACGGAGGATTTCGTTCAGCAGGTGCTCGTTCTCGGAGCAGTAGTCGCCGTTCACCTTGTTGTAGGCCGGCATCACGCTCATCGCACCGCCTTCAATTACAGCCCTTTCGAAGGGCTTGAGGTAGATCTCGCGCAGGGTGCGCTCGTCGATTATGACATTTACGCTTCCCCTGTTGGTCTCCTGGTTGTTCACGGCGAAGTGCTTGATGCACACGGCCGTTCCCTGATCCTGAACGCCCTTGGTGTAACCGAGCGCAAGGGCCGCGGAGAGGATGGGATCTTCGCTCAGGTACTCGTAGGTGCGGCCGCCCACAGGCAGGCGCTGGATATTGACGGCGGGACCAAGGATCACGTCCTTGCCCCTGAGGCGGGCTTCGCGTCCCATGCCGGTGCCGTATTTGTAGGCAAGTTCCTCGCTCCAGGTGGCGGCAAGGGCGCTGCCCGTGGGGAAGAAAGTGGCGGAGTCCAGCGTCCATCCGGCGCTCATGAAGCCGTTTGGCTGGCCTTCCTCGCGGATGCCGAAGGGGCCGTCGGCGTAGTTCATGTCGGCGATTCCCAGCCTCTCCACGCCGGCGGAAGACATGTTGGTCTTGCTGTGCAGCATGTTCACCTTTTCATCCAGGCTCATCTGGGCGATGAGTGCGTCGATTGCGGCGTCGTTCACTGTGAGCCTCTCCTGCGGAGACAGGCCCGGGCCGCCGCATGCAACGGCCGCCAGGCCTAAAAGCAATAAGACTCTTTTCATGTTCGGAAACTGGAAACGCTACTTGAACAGCAGCGGAACGAACTCGGTCAGGTAGATTCTCCAGTTGCGCCAGATATGACCGCCTTCGGTCTCCATGTAGGTGTACTTGAAACCGTTGGCGTCAAGTTTCTGCATGAAGTCCATGTTGGCCTGATACAGGAAGTCGGTCTTGCCGCAGCCAATCCAAAGAAGCGCAGGCTTCTTGGAGTAATAGGCGGCGAGCTTGGCGTCGACATCCTGATAGATGGGGCTTACAGAAGGATCCGACACGCCGACCGCCGCCGAGAACATACCGGAATATGCGAACATGTCCGGATAGTTCAGGGAGAGGAACAGCGTGTGGCAACCGCCCATGGACAGGCCGCAGATGGCGCGGCTCTGCTTTTTTGCAATGGTGCGATAGCGGCCGTCTATGAACTTCACTATCTCCGGGAAAGCGGTTTCGAAAGTTCCTTCCATGGTCTTTGGAAGCCTCATGGTGGGACGGGTGTAACCGGTGGAATTCTCGCCGGGAGCGGCCTCCTGGGAGATGTTGCCGTTGGTAAACACCACTATCATGGGCACCGCTTCGCCGCGGGCGATAAGATTGTCCAGAATCTGGGTGGCGCGACCCTGGGTAACCCAGGCGTCTTCATCGCCCCCGACACCGTGCAGCACGTACAGCACGGGATACTTCGCCTTCGTGGTCTCATAGCCGGCAGGGGTGTACACCGTGAGCCTGCGGTCGAAACCGGCAGTCTCGCTGTAATACCAGACTTTGGAAACCGTTCCGTGCGGAACCCTGTGGATGGCGTAGAGGTCGCTGCGTTCACCGGGAGCGGGAACCAGCAGCACGCTGGTCAGCGACGCCACATCGCGGTTCACCCACATGTTGAGGGGATCGATGACGTTGTTTCCGTCCACTCGGAAAGTGTAGTTGTACAGGTCCGGAGCCACGACAAAATCGGTCGTATACTCCCAGACGCCGTTCTGGCCTTCCTTGAGTTCACGCACGCCGGGGGCGTCGTAGGACACCTTCTGGCCGTTCATCTCGAACTCCATCTTCTGCGTGGGAAGGAAATCGCCGGTCACCTCCACCTTTATGGCCTTGGGGGCCTGATAGCGGAAGGTGACGGTTCCGTCTTCGTTAATTACGGGAGACTCCACCTGGGAGCCGCTCCAAAGGGCCTGCTGGGCAGAAGCCGAAAGACATGCCGACATAGCTGCGAGTATTATTAGTATTCTTTTCATTGTTTCGGTTTAAATTGTTATTTCATTTGAACGCCACCTCGCTAAGGCCCGGGCCGGAAAGGGCCATGGCGTTGAAGAACGCCGGTACCGGACGGCCAAGCAGCGAATCCACGTATAGCTTCGCGATATACTGCGACAGCATGAATCCGTGCCCCCGCATGCCCGTAAAGAGGCCGAGGGCGGGGTCGATGATATAGCGTGGCTCGGTATAATAGCCGCACCAGGTGGCCTGGATGCTCATTCCGCGAAGCTGCGGGATCCATTCCGTAAACACCTCCGTGACAATCTCCAGGAATTCCTGCGTATTCACCTTCAGGTTTTTCCAGGCCTCGGAAGCATCCTGGGCCGGCGAGGCGCAGCCGATAATCTGCCCCGTGGAGGCAAATTGCTGGCCATATACGGCGGAGAAGCCCTTGTAATGGCGACGGTCGATGAGCATGTCCAGCGAATCGCCGTCCTTCCCCAGCAATGGCAGCCTCTTTGTGATGAACGCCTGATGCCGGACGGCATAGAGGCCCGTGTCAATTCCCAGCTGCCGGGCGAATTCTTCCGCGCCGGCGCCCAGGGCGTTCACGAAAACAGGCGTCTTGTAGGTGCGGTAACGGCCGTCCGGAAGCTGCACGGTCACCAGATATACTGCGTCCTTCCTGGACACCCGCACCAGAGCCGTATCCTCCAGGAGGGTTCCGCCATGCTCTATACCGATCTGGCGGACCAAGTCGATGGTCTTGCCCGGACTCGCCTGCCAGCAGTCGTTGGAAATGAGGGCGTGGGAGTAAATGTCCAGGGAAGGATTGAACCAGGGTGAAACCTCCTTCCGGAAGTCCTTCCTTTCCACCATGTACGCATCGGACCACGCGCGGGAAGCATCCAGGCTGCGGTATGTGGCCTCGTCATGGACGAAATTCACGTAGCGCGTCATCTTGAAGTCGATGTCGGCCCTGGCCGTCAGCTCCCGGAAAATAGCGAGGTTGCCCACGGCGATTTCCGCAAGGGCCGGCAGCGAGAATGCCGGACGGCCTCCGCCGATGCAGCGCCAGGAACTGCCGTGCTCCTTGTTGACGAGGACCGGTTTGAAGCCAGCCTCCGCAAGGTAACGGAAGAGCGCCGTTCCGGCCATGCCGCCGCCGGCCACCAGGGCGCCCACCTCCACGGCCCCTTCTTCGGAGAACTTCGGCGAAGTCACCAGAGACAGGCCGGCCGTGTTGCGCACATTGCCGATTTCCACCAGGTTCGCCATGGGGCCCCGGGGCGTGAATTCGCCAGTAACCTCGATTCCGTGGGCGCGCAGCACCTGCTTCGCACGGGGAAGGCAGCGGCTTCCGCGGCAGGGCCCCATTCCGAGACGGGTGATGTGCTTGAGCTCCTGGGCGGTAATCCGCGTGCGCCCCTTCAAGGTCTTCAACAGTTCTTCCAGGGATACGTCTTCGCAATGGCAGACATAGGTGTCGGCCTCCTCCGGGGTGCACGGCGTGAGCTCGAGCGGCTCCGGGTAATTCTCTTTCAGGATGAAGCCTCTGGCATCCAGCAGCTTACCGTCCAGACGGGTGGCCTTTACCACTGCAATATTAGTCTTTCCGGGCTTCGGCAGCACCTTTTCGATGACGCCTTCGCCCACCTTCTGCCCGTTGTCGTCCACAAGGAAAACTTCCCTCGGGCCCTCCGGAACGGTGAATTCCAGCGGGAAATAGAGGAGGTCCTTATCGGGCCGGTAGCCGAAAATAGCCAGTCCGGGGCACTGGGCCACACATTCCATACAGCCTATGCACTTGTCGTAGTCGATAGTCGGCGTCACCGACGTGGAACTCTTGGTGATGGCCCCCTGCCTGCATGAAAAGGAGCAGGGATTGCAGGCGAAGCCGTAGAGGCAGTCCGCCACGACGAACCCCTTCTGCGCCATCCTTTCGGGCGAAGGCACGACGGGTTCCTGCAGGATACGTACGGGCTTCTGCTGCGAATCGATGTACTCCTTGGAAACTGCCAGGTAGGCGGGATAGTCGATCCTCATGCCCAGATCCTGCATCACCTCATATGCACACTGGCGCCCCCGGAGGACTGCCGATGTACCTTCACCGATACGGACGGCGTCACCCACTCCGTGGCAGGCTCGGCCAAAGACCTCAGCGCCCTTCTTAAGCAGCTGATTGTCAGGCAGAAGGCCCGTACAGATATTGATACAGTCGATTCCGTCGATGCGGACCTCCGTTCCCGGAATCGGGCGGAAATTCTCGCAGCGGGCGATGACGGCCCCGGTAACGCCGCTCCGGTCGGCATTCGGAATGGCCTCCACCAGTGTGTAAGACGTGAGGATGGGTATGCCAAGGCGGCGCACCCTGTTTGCCTGGACGGGGAATCCGCCCTCAGCGGGCATCGCCTCGATGATGGCCTTCACCTTCGCCCCGGCCTGCATGGCCTGGTACGAGGTCAGGTAGCCGATGTTGCCGGCACCTACCGTGAGGATGCTCTTTCCCAGCAGGGTGAACTCCGTGTTCATCATCCGCTGGACAACCGCCGCAGTGTAGACGCCCGGCAGGTCGTCGTTCTTGAAGGCCGGCATGAAGGGTAGGGCTCCCGCGGCCACCACCAGCGCATCTGCCTTCACGTAAAAGATATCCTGCGTGGCGACATTCTTTACCGCCAGGCATTTCCCTTCCAGGATATCCCAGACTACGCTGTCCAGGATAATGCCTTCCAGGGAGTCTCCTGCCAGGTTTTTGGCGATGTCGAACCCGCGCATGCCGCCCAGCTTCTTTTCCTTCTCGAAGAAGAAGAACTGGTGCGTCTGCATCCGGAACTGACCGCCCACGGAGCTGTTGTTGTCAATCACCAGATTGTCCACCCCCGCCTTGTTCAGCTCTTCCCGGACCGCCAGGCCGGCAGGCCCGGCCCCGATAATGGCCACCGTGGTCTTGTACATTTTCTTGGGTGCCGGCTCGTCCTCGGGCGTTTTGACCTCGGAGAACGCGTCGATTCCGATGCGTTTCACCTCCTTTACACCGTCCACCGGCGTGATGCAGATGCGGCGGATGTGCCCGTCCACGAGCATCTCGCAGGCACCGCACTTGCCGATGCCGCACTCCATGGTGCGCCCGCGGCCTTTCAGGCTGTGATGATGGATAGGAAAGCCCGCCTGGTGCAGCGCAGCCGCGATGGTCTGCCCTTTCTGACCATCGACGGGCTGTCCTTCAAAAAGGAAAGTATACCTATCCTCGCCTGGAACGGCGAGGATAGGATGGGTTGCAATCTTGTACATTATGTGGTTTGATTGTATTGGCTGGTTAAAAGTGTTACCTCTCGTTGGTCGGGATGCCGCTTACGGAAGTCTCGTCCAGAGGAATCTGATACTGGATCCTGGGACTGTTGTAAGGGATGACCTCGGTCTTGGTGCGGCTCGGGAAGCGGCGGTCGATGTCCTTCTTGTTTCGGATAAGGTCCATGGTACGGAAGCCTTCGTAGAAGAACTCGAGGCGGCGCTCGTCGAGAACCATGTCAACCGGATCGGCATAGCCGCGGCCCGCCAGATTGCTCTCGGACATGAGGGCGTTTCCGGAGAGGCCGGCACGGGTACGGATGATGTTCACGTCCGCGATGGCCTCGGCGGTCTTTCCGAGGTGAGCATAGGCCTCGGCCCTGTTCAGGATGGCCTCGGAGTAGCGCACCATGATGTAAGATGCATTCAGGTCGTATGCGGAACCCTCGCGGATGCTGAACTTGTTGCAGAACCAGGTGGGATAGCCGCCCGGACGCACGCTGTACATGTTCTGTTCGAAAATGGTGGTACCGTTCTTAAGCACCTGCGGTGTCGGCATCTTGTGGCGGACATAGCACCTGGTGTGGGCGTTGTCGTTGAGGATGTAGCCCGGGAAGTCCTTGCAGACCTTGGTGGAGGTGTTGTCGGGTATGGCCTTGTACGACTTGCCGTCCTTGGTGAAGGAGTAGGTGCCGTCGCCGTTGTCCTTGATGCTGGAAACAAGTTCCTTGAGCTCGCAGGGATCGGTCTTGGTGCCGCTGCCTGACAGGACCACCTCGGGATACACGTTCACGTTCGTGAGGCAGCCGTTCACCTCGTCGGTCTCGCCCCAGGTGATGAAGAGGCCGTCCACGCCGAGATGGAGACGTACCAGGTCGGTATAACGCTTGTCGTTCGGGAAACGTTCCATGAGGTCAAGCAGGGGGTCTGCCACGTAAAGCTCGCCCCAGCCTATGCCCTGGGTGCCGTTTGGAGAATCGTACATGCTGGCTATCAAGCCCTTCACGCTCCAGTTGACGACATCCGCATCGGTGACGTCTATGCACCACTGGACCTCCTTGTTGTTGCTTGCCTTGGAGTACAGGTCGGTGACCTCGGCCTCAAGATGTGAGGCGGGATCGGCCCCAAGGACCTCGGTAGCCACATCGATGCACTTCTGCCACTCCCCTTCATACAGATAAACTCTGGAAAGCAGGGTCTGTGCGGCTTCCTTGGAAACATAACCGTTGTCTCCCCTCTTGGTGGAAGGATCCATAAGGCGTATGGCCTCGAGAAGGTCGGCCTCGATGGCGTCGTAGCATTCACCCACGGTGGCGCGTTCGGTGGTGGTATAATCGGTGCCTATGCGGAGCACTACGCCCGGATTCTCCCTGCCGAAACTGTAAGGCTTAGCATACAGGTTGCAGAGCACCAGGTGGAAGAAGGCACGGAGGAAGTGGTTCTCGCCCTTCAGCTGGTTGGTCTCGCTCGGGGTGTCGGTCTCTTGGAGTGCGGCGATGTTGGAATTGGCCGCATATATCATCTTGTAGCAGGCCATCCAGAAATAGCTCGCGTCGGCGGAGTTGGCATCGTCCATGTACTGGGCGGATGTCCAGAACGGGTCGGTACTGGTCCACGAGAAGCAGATGTTGTCCGCCCTAACCTCGTTGAGGAGGTAGTACTGGCGGGCGAAGGTGTTGTTGAGGCTGATGCCGCCGCGGAATTCCTGCATATCCTTCATCATGGAGTAGATGCCGTCGGTGGTGTATACCGCGGCTGCCGAATTCTGGGCAAGGGCCTCGCTGTTCAGGGTGTCCGACGGAATGAAGTCGAGATTGATGCATCCTGCGGCAAGCAGGGGAAGTAATATGAATGAGAATATCTTTTTCATGACGCGTCCTGTTTTAGAATTTGAGGTCGATACCGAAGACGAAAGATCTCGGGACGGGATAGTTGTCGCTGAACGTACCGGCAAGCGACGAGCCGCTGCCTTCCAGCCTGACTTCCGGGTCTGCGCCGGAGAACTTGGTGAAAGTGAATACGTTGTCGGCCGTGAAATAGATGCGGCCGCCCTGGAGGAAGCCCTTGAAGAGGGGCTTGCCTATGTTGTAGGCCAGGGTGATGTTCTTCACGCGGAGGAAGCTGCCGTCTTCGAGGTAACGGGTGGAGTAGCTGTTGCTCTTCTTGTTGCCGTTCTGCATGGGACGGGGATGAGTGGCGATCGCGTGGGTGCTCTCGTCTTCGGGATCCCAGCGGACCCAGCCGAGCCCGTTGTTGATGCTCATCATATTGTAGTCGATGTACGAGCCGTCGCAGTCGTTGGTGATACGGGAACGGTTGAAGACCAGGTTGCCGTACACGAAGTGGAGGTTGGCGCCGAGGCTCCAGTTCTTCCATGTGATGGTAGAGGTGGCGCCGCCGGTGAACTTGGGAGTGGCGGATCCTACCATGCGGTAATCGGCCTGGTCGTACAGGTTGGTGGTCTCCCTGTTCCCGGTAAAGACGGGCCAGGGGGTCTCTTCCGTGGATTTCTCGGAAGTGGGATTTCCGCGCTCGTCCAGGACGTAGTATAGAGTGGCACCGTTGGCATCGGTTTCCTTCTCGTACTTCCACCAGAGCGGATCTCCGTTCTCGGGATCAACGCCGGCCCACTCGGGCATGTACCAGGTATAGATGTCGTAACCTTCAGCTACGATCTGCTCTACCTTCGGGGTGCCGTAGCCACGGCGGAAGGCTCCGTTGGGCAGGTACTTGACGGTGTTGCGGTTGAGGCCGAAGTTGAAGCCCACGTTCCAGTTGAAGTTCTTCCTCTTGACGATGTCCGCGTCCACTGCCAGTTCGATACCCTTGTTGTTGATGGTACCGACGTTGGCGGTAAAGTAGGTAAAGCCGCTGGATGCAGCCTGGGGCACGTCGAGGAGAAGATTCTTATTGTCGGTGTTGTAAAGGTCGAGCGAGAAGTTAACACGGTCGAACATGCGGGCTTCGAGACCGAGGCTGGCCATGTAGGCGACCTCCCATCCGAGTTCCGGGTTGGCCATTCTCTCCGCTACGGCCACGACCTTGTCGTTGTAGGTGTAGCTTGTGGAGAAAGAATCCATGTAAAGGAACGGGGAGATGTCGGAGTTGCCGGTCTTGCCGTAACCTACGCGGAGTTTCAGGAGGTCGAACATTTTGGCGTCCTTCATGAAGTCTTCCTTGCTGATGATCCACGCGGCCGAGGCGCCGGGGAAGAAGCCGCCGCGCGTCTTGGGAGCGAATTTGTAGGTTTTGTCGTAACGGATGGAAGCGGTGGCCACGTACTTCTCTTTATAGGAATACTGCGCCTGCCCGAGCACGGCCCATGAAGCCGAGCGGGCGTCGCTGCCCCATACGCCGAAACCGGAGGCGGTACTGCTGAGGGCCTTCATGCCGGTGGGCATGAAGCCGCCGGTTGCGCCCATGTTCTCGTCGTATCCCCAGCCTACCTCGTAGCCGACGATACCGTTGAGGGCATGGGCACCGAAGTTCTTATGGGCCTTGAGGAGTTCGGTAAGGCCTACGCCCCAGCCACGGCCGTCGCTCTGGGAGAGATACCCCTGCCCGAGGGAACCGGCGTTGGTGCGGCTGTCGTTGTATGTCTTGCTGTTCCAGTTGGAAGAAGCGAGACGGCCCGTGCTGGTGAAACTGAGCCAGTCGGTAATGTTCCATACCAGCTGCAGGTCGGCCACGGACTCTTCGCTCCAGCTCTGCGAGGTGTTGTAGAGAAGCGTATGGAAGGGGTTGTACTGCTCCTTTCCGTACCATGAAACGCCATCTCCCTCGGGAGTGCCTATGGCGTATGGATTGCCGTTTTCGTCGAACGGGATATCCCAGGGCATTCCCTGATACGCCATGGAGAGATCCTTCCAGTCGGAGGTGTAGTCGCTCTGGGCGCGGTTATAGGCCAGGCGGACGTTGAACATTATCTTTTCGCCTATGGGTGCCGAGAGGTTCAGGCGGGCGGAATTGCGCTTGAAGCCGGTGAAGATCAGGGAACCCTGTTCGTCGTAATGGTCGATGCTGGCGAAATAGTTCATGCGGCCCGAGATGCCGGCTACTGAAACGTAGTAGTCCTGGACAATGCCTTTCTTGAAGATGTTGTTGTACCAGTCGTAGTCGCGTTCCAGAAGGGTTTCGGGGCGAAGATTGGCAAACTGCTTCTCGCTCATCATCATCTTCTGGGTGTTGTATAGCTCTTCACTGTTCATCGGGTGGAAACGCCCGGAGAGGGCCTGCTTGATACCGGCGCTCGCCTTGAAGTTGACGTCGGTGCGGCTGCGGTCCTTTGCGCTCTTGGTGGTTACCACGATTACGCCGCCCGCGGCGGAAGCTCCGTACAGGGCGGTTGCGGAGGCGTCTTTCAGAATGGTGACGCTCTCAACATCATTGGGGTTGAAGGTGCCTCCGGCGATACCGTCGACCACATAGAGAGGATCGGCGCTCGCCGCGATGGAACCTGTACCGCGGATGCGGATCTGGGCGCCCTCACCTGGCTGGCCGCTGGCGTTCATTACGACCACGCCGGCCGCCTTGCCCTGGAGCATGTTGCCCAGGTCGGGGGTGGAGTTGTCCAGGAGTTCCTCGCTGCTGAGCGACACGACGGAGCTGGAGAGCTCGTTCTTTTTCTGGGAGGTGTAACCCATGACTACCACCTCGTCCAGGAAATTGATGTCTTCCTTCATGAAGACATCGATCCTGCTCCTGCCGTTCACCGCTTCGACCACGTCGTCGTAGCCGAGGAGGTTGAAGGTGAGAGTGGCGTCTTTCCCGGCGTTTACGGAAAAGCTACCGTCCAGGTCGGTGACGGTGCCTCCGCCGGTGGAAACAATAACTCCGACGCCGATGAGGGGCTCGCCCGTGACGGCGTCCTTAACCGAGCCTGTGACCGTATTCTGCGCGAATGCGGCTGTCGTGAGCAGGCTCAGGAGGATGAAAGCAAACAGTTTTTTCATCTGGATAAAAATGTTGGTCAACCAAAGATATAAATAATCGGAAAAAAATCCGTTGGCAACATGGAAAATAGTGTTACGCTGTGTTTCGGAAGTAAAATGTTCATAAAATTGACTATATTTGTACAATACATACAAGAAAACGTTATGAAAAAGATTCTTGCAATAATGGCAGCCCTGGCCATCGGCGCCAGCGCCCTCGCACAGGTTCCCGCTCAGGACAAACAGATTTTCAACCACATGGCAGCCGGCGTCACCCTCGGTCTCGACGGCATCGGCCTCGAGCTGGCGGCACCGCTCACTCCGTACGTACAGCTCCGCGCAGGGTACTCTTTCTTTGTACCTTCATCCGTCAAGCTCAGCAACCTCACCAAGCTGGGCGTCCCCGAATCCATCACGGTGGAAGGCCAGCAGCGTCCCCTCGGCAGCGTCGCATCTGCAGCCATCGGAATCAATACGGGCGGCGGCAAATTCCTGGTCGACATCTTCCCTGTCGATGACGTAGGCTTCCACATCACCGCAGGTTCATATTTCGGCGATCCCCTGATGGTGAAGGCAGATCTCGACTTCAGCAAGGTGCTCCAGGCCGACGAGTACGCCAGCTACGGCTTCCAGCTCGACGAGAACGATCCCAACACCAATATCACCTCCGACAAGCAGGGCCACCTCAATGTGGACCTCAACACCTGGAAGATACGCCCCTATGTCGGCCTCGGCTTCGGGCGTGCCGTCAACACCGCAAAACGCGTCAGCGTGACCTTCGACATGGGGGCCATGATATGGGGCAGCCACGCTCTTCAGTCTTATGACTACTCCCTCAAGAGCGTCAAGACAGTGACACTGACACCCGAGCTGATGGGAAAGAACAGTTTGACGAAGGGTTTCAGCAAATATGCAAAGATCCTTGACGAAATTCCCATCTTCCCCATGATGAAACTCAATGTATTCGTCAATTTATTCTAAAGTATCCGCACATATGAAAAAGCTTGTTTACTTTACCGTCATTGCCGCCGCGCTGCTTGCGGCATCTTCCTGCCAGGAGAAACCCATCGACCAGCCCGAAGTGCTTCCCGCTCCGGCCAACGCTGCCAATGCCAAGAAGCTGGTGCTGTCCGACAACGCCCTGAATATCAAGTCCATCGAATTCACCGAGGCAGGCCGTTACCTCATTGCGTTCCTTGAAGTCGCTCCTGTCAGCTCAGCACCCACCAAGGCCGCCGGCGATATGCTCAGCTACCTCACCGGCAGCTATACAGTCAGCGGCAACACCTACAAACTCCAGGGTTTCGGCTCGGTTACCATAGACGGCAACGGGGTTACGGTGAACCCCGACAACGGCACGAAGATCAACACCACATTCTCCGATGTGACACAGAATCCCGGGAGCGATATTTACACCACTGTAGCCCGTACCTGGAAGGTTGACAATTCGCGCATAACCGTAAATGCAGACGGCAAGAACGTCACCGTTACAAAGCCCGGCTGCGATCTTCCCGCAGTTGCAGCGGAACTCGTGAATAAGGGGGTTAAGATTAATCCTGACAGGGTTGCCGGCTATACCGTCAAAGACGTCATATTCACCAAGTCCAAGACTTTCGTCGTAGAGTTTACCGGACAGGGTCCGTTCGTGGGTGAATTCGATTTGAAGGCCGACAACACCTTCTCTTACGATTTCGAAGGCAACTCGGGCAACGACTTCTTCAACGCCTCGTCCAACGGAAGCGTCAATTACGTTGCCGAGGACAATCAGCTGGTTTTCTCTGTAAATGCAGTTCTCAAGAACAGCGACGGCAGCAAGACCTACAGCGGTACCGTCACCATGTACATGTCGGAAGTTAAATAATCCATCCGGACATGGAACATAAAAAAGCCGCCTCTTCCGGGGCGGCTGATTTTTTCATCTAAAGCAGATTAGATGCTGGCTTTGCGATACTCCTTGCCGAGCTTCTCGAGGGCGAGGGTAGCTTTGCGGACGCGGGCCTTTGCAGCCTTGTTGTCGATCTTGTCGATGTCTTTTTCGATAGCAGCGATCTGCTCCTTGATTTTTGCGATAATTGCTTCCATTGTGTTGAAATTTAAAGGTATATAAAACAAATACTATGTTCTACGGCAAATATAATGGTTTTTTTTAAACAATGAAATATCAGCACGAAAAAGTGTATATTCGCATACGAAAATAATTAAACGATGAAAAAATATTTATTGTTTTTGATGGTTCTGTGCGCTTTGCCGATGCAGGCGCAGGACCTTCCGCACTACAAACGCGTCGTAAAGGAACTCAGCAGCGCCAGATACCAGGGCCGCGGCTATGCCAGGGGCGGAGCCAACAAGGCCGGAAAGTACCTGCAGAAGGAGTTCATCAAGTCCGGCGCCGATGAAGTGACGCTTCAGCCTTTCACTATCGACATCAACACCTTCCCCGGCAAAATGCAGCTTTGGGCGGACGGGAAGAAACTCACTCCCGGCATCGATTTTTCCATGCGCGAGTATTCCCCGGGCATCAAGGGAGAGTTTCCGCTGTATTACATCGACACGCTGAATTTCGACCCGGACCGGATTTATGCCGACCTGGAAAAACCGGAAAATGCCAACTGCCTGGTTGTCTGCGAGTTCTGGTTCACCTACAAACACCGCAAAGTGTTCTCCAGGCTGCAGAAGGCGGGAGAATGCCCCAATGCCGGCCTAATCTTCACCTGGGCCTCCCCCATCAAGTTCTTCAAGGCCTACGGCGAGAAGGTGGTGGACAAGCCCATCATCTGGGTTACGCCCGAGGCAATCAAAGGCGTCAAAACCATACGCGCAAACGTAGACAATCATTTCCTTAAGGATTACGGACTCTTCAACGTCATAGCCAAGGTTGAGGGTGTGCGCCACGACAGCTGCTATGTATTTACGGCCCATTACGACCACCTGGGCAACCTGGGCAGGAAGGTTTTCTACGCCGGGGCCAACGACAACGCCTCCGGCACCGCGGCAATAGTCACGCTGGCAGCGCATTACGCCACTCACAAACCGCCGTTCGACATGTATTTCATCGCTTTCTCCGGCGAAGACGCCAACCTCAGGGGGTCCACCTTTTATGCCGAGCACCCGCTGGTGCCGCTGTCACAGATCAAATATCTGTTCAATATCGACATGATCGGGGACAACAATCCCGTCCAGTACTGCGAATGCAGCGACGAAGGCCTCCGCGGCTTCGACCTATTTGAGCAGATCAACGGCGATAAACAGTACTTCAAGGCTCTCAACCGCGGAGCCCTGGCGGCCAACAGCGACCACTACCCCTTCGCTACCCGCCACGTGCCCTGCATTTTCCTCGAGAATGAAAACGGCGACGCCTTCCAGTATTATCACACCATTTTCGACAACTGGAAAACCGCCGTCTTCGACAGCTACGAACCCGTCTTCAAACTGGTGACAGACTTTGTAAACCGCTATTGAACAATAATTTACCATGAACAGGAAACCGTTCTATTTCCTTGCCGCCATTGCTATTTCGGCGATGCTTGCCTTCTGCTGCAATCCACCGGAACCGGAAATCGAAACCGAAACCGAGCCGGAAACCGAAACCGAACCGGAAACGCCTCCCACTCCCCCTGCTGATACGGTCAAGCTGGTCGACGTGACAGCCTCCGTCCCTGTGACGGAGAACTGGGTCTATACCGACAGACCGGTCATCACCTTCCACGTGGAGAATCCCAACGAAGTTGCGGTGAAAGCCACGGCCATGCTGCGCATTACCACGGACCTGAAGGAGGTTCTGATGACCATAGAAAAAGAGATGGAAGTGCCGGCCAAGGGATCCATCGATTTTCCTGTCACAACCGATGAAAACCTGGCTCCGGGCTTCTACAAGGCGGCCTGCTTCGTCAACAAGAAATCGACCCGCCGCTTCGTATTCGGCATCAATCCCACCGAAATAGTGTCGGCTCCCGACATGCAGGACGACTTCAACGCCTTCTGGGACGCCGCCAAGGCCCAGCTGGAAGCCATCGAACTGAAACCCAACCTCATAGAGATCACCAAGAAGAGCTCCGACAAATGCAAGGTCTATCTGGCGGAGTTCCCGTCCGTCCCGGACGGCCCGGAGGGAGATTCCGTCATCGTCCGCGGTTATTACCTGGAGCCCCAGGACGGCAAGCCGCACCCGGTCATCATGCATTTCCTGGGGTATGACACTCCGGGCACCTTTGTCTCCTGCCCCGGGGCGAACGGAGGCGATTTTGCCGAGTTCTATCTCTCGCACCGGGGCCAGTACATCAACCGCGCTCCGGCGAACAAGCGCGGAGACGGTCTGGACATGGATTTCACCAGTGAATACGGAGACTGGTTCGCCTTCAATTTCGGCTACAGGGACGGCTACTACTACCGCGGAGCCTACATGGACTGCGTCCAGGCCGTCCGCTTCATGGCCACCAGGCCCACGAGCGACATGAACAACCTGTTTGCCGAAGGCGCAAGCCAGGGCGGCGCCCTGACCTATGCAGCCGCGGCCCTGAGCGACTATCCGTTCGCCGCAATCGCCCCGTGCGTCGCCTTCCTCGGCGATTTCCCGGACTATTTCGCCATCGTGGACTGGCCCGGCAACACCGCAAAGGAATCCTGGAAGAAGTATGTTGCGGACCATCCTGGCCTGACCGACGAGGACATGTACAAGTTCCTCTCGTACTTCGACACCAAGAACCTGGCCACGCGCATCACCTGCCCCGTCATCGCCAGCGTATGCCTCCAGGACGGAACCTGCCCTCCCCACACCAACATCGCCCCGTACAACAACCTGCAGGTCAGCGACAAACAGGTCTGGTTCTATCCGGAGCTGCAGCACGAGATTCCGGGCAACTGGCCTGGAAAGACCGGCAACTTCTTCAAGGAGCACACCAAGTAGCGGAAGCACACTTCCGGAATGAAATAACGAAACCTTACGAAAGATTTTTGTCTTTTCGTTTGGTTTCGTATGCTTTTTTTTGCTATATTTGCGGAAAAGAGCAACCACATGAACATTTATGACACTGGACAAGGGAGACGCTCCGCAATTCTTCAAAAACTGCGCGAAGACTCGTCGGTTTCGGTTTCCCAACTGAGCAAACAGTTTGGCGTTTCGGAAGTTACGATCCGCAAAGACCTCCGTATCCTCAAGGAGCGCAAGCTCCTGATACGCGTCCACGGCGGTGCTATAAAAGGCGCCGCAATCGCGGCGGCCGAAGAGGGCGAACAGCACGTCAACTTCAAGAGTCTTGTCCACGCCAGGGAAAAAGAGGCCATCGGACGGGCGGCGGCAGCCCATATCAAGGACGGGGACACCATCATGATCGACTCCGGCACCACGGCGCTAGAAGTTGCCAGGCATCTCGACCGCTTCCACGACCTCACCATCATCACCAATTCCATCAACGCGATGATGGAAGCATTGAAATACAAGCGTTTCCGGGTAATGCTCATGGGCGGCAGCGTCAGGGAGTCCAGCATGTCCCTGGTCGGCTCTCTGGCCGAATCGAACCTCAAGCTGTTCTACTGCGACAAACTGTTCCTCGGCGTGGACAGCTTCAGCGTGGATGCGGGCCTCTCCACTCCCAGCATAGAAGAGGCAAGCACCAATCAGGTAATGATATCGCGTGCCCGCGAAGTCATAGCCGTGTTCGATTCCTCCAAAATCAACAAGCGCGCCCTGGCGTTCATCGCTATGCCCGACAAGATAAACACCGTTATCACCGACAAGAATCTTCCGTCTTCGATCGCGATTCAGCTGAGAGGCATGAAGATTAATGTCGAAACAGTACTCGTTTGATAATCGAAACCTCCCGAAACATTTTTAACCATTTCGACGGTTTCAAAACGAAACATTTATTCAAATAATATATATATTTGTACCAATAATAACCAGTAAGAAACGAAATGGGACTTGACTTCCACACATACCGGGAAATCCGCCAGCAGCCAGAGGTCTGGAAAAAGACCTGCGATATAATTCTTTCACGCAAAGGCGAAATCAAGGCTTTCCTGCACAAATACCTCGATGCAGGCTATGAAGTAGTATACACCGGCGCAGGCACTTCGGCATACATAGGCGACGCCCTCGAAACCGCCCTGTCCGGCACCTGCCTGCGCGGCGCAAAGGCCATAGCCACCACCGACATTCTCGTTTCCCCCTGGTTCTGGTTCAACGAATCGAGCAAGGTCCTGCTCATCTCCTTCGCACGCTCCGGCAACAGCCCGGAAAGCGTCGGCACCGTAAAGGCCATCGAACAAACCGCGGGCAAGGTCGCCCACATTTTCATCACCTGCAACGCAGAGGGACAGCTCGCCAAGATGAAGGGCGACAACATCCTTACCATACTCCTTCCTCCCGAAACGGACGACAAGTCACTGGCAATGACCAGCAGCTATTCCTCCATGTACATAGCCTGCTCCCTCATCGCCAACATTGACAATATAGAGCTGCAGCGCGGCCTCATCGACACCCTCTCCGACAAAGTCCGCAAGATGATGGACAAATTCGAGGATGACATCCGGGCCGTCGCCGGCAAAGATTTCAAGAGGGCCGTATTCCTCGGTTCCGGCACGCTGAAGGGCGTTGCGGAAGAGTCGAGGCTCAAGCTCCAGGAACTCACCGACGGTGCCATCATGTGCGCCTATGACTCATTCATGGGCTTCCGCCACGGCCCCAAGGCCCTTGTCACTCCCGACGCGCTCCTCGTCTACCTGATTTCTCCGACCGAGGAAATCCGTCGCTATGAACTTGACCTGATCCGCCAGATCAAGGCCGGCCGCGGAGCTCTGGCTTACGTCGCGGTGTGCCGGAATGCCGCCGAACTCGGCGATGCCGGGCTCGATCTCTGCATCGAAACCGGTCTGCCCGAAGGATTCCCCTCCTGCTACGGCGGGGTGGCCTACGTGGTCGCAGGGCAGATGCTCGGCCTCTTCAAATCCATCCGGATGGGGCTCAATCCCGACACCCCGTCCGTTTCAGGAAACATATCCCGCGTAGTGGAAGGCGTTAAACTGTACATCTAGTTTCGCGTCCAATATGCGGTATCGATTAACCACGGATTGAATTACTAACCGATACAACAAATGAAATTAACTCCCATCAGAATCCTGACAGTGCTGGCAACTCTGGCACTCTCAGTGACGATGTCAGCCCAGACGCACAACGTTACCGGCAAGGTTACCGACTCCTCCACCGGGGAGCCCGTCATCGGCGCCGGCGTGCTGCTTTCGACAGGCGGCGGCACTGTGACTGACTACGACGGCAACTACGTCATCTCCGTGCCGGAGAACGCAGTCATCACCTTCTCCTCCCTCGGATACCAGTCCGTTACCAGGGAGGCGGGCAATCAGACGGTGATCAACATCGAGCTTGCTCCCGACGACCTGCTCCTCAACGAAGTGGTCGTGCTGGGTTACACCACCCAGAAAAAGCAGGAACTCACCAGTTCTGTCGTTTCCATGAGCGGTGAAAAGCTCCGCGACGTCGCCACCAACGACGTCGGCAATATGCTCCAGGGCAAGGTGGCCGGCGTTGTGGTCATGAACGGCTCGGGCCGTCCCGGTGAGAGCGCCGACATCCGCATCCGCGGTACAGGCTCCATCACCGCAGGTGCAGGCCCCCTGTATGTCGTGGACGGCGTTGCCGGCGGCAGTTTCAACCCGAATGATATCGAAACCATCACCGTCCTGAAGGACGCCTCGGCCACCGCCCTTTACGGTGCGGCAGCATCCGGCGGCGTCATCGTGGTCACCACCAAGAGCGGCCAGCAGGACAAAACCAATGTCGAATTCAAGGCCAGCGGAGGTATCAAGCGCGCACTGATGGGCCGTTTCCACCCCATGAACTCCGCGCAGCTCTATGAGTTCACGAGGTCCATGACCGATCCGGGAGCATTTGCTTCGAGCTATCCCGAGTCCCTGCTCAACCAGGACTTCAACTGGCTCGACAACTGCTTCAAGACCGGCGTGGTGCAGGATTACTACACTTCCGTTTCCGGCAAGTCGGGCAAGGTCAACTACTTCCTCAGCGCAGACCATTACAACGAGCAGGGCACCCTCGTGGGCACCAGTTTCCGCAAGACTTCCGCCCGCATGAACCTGTCCGCACCCATCGCAGACCGCCTCACCCTTACCCTCCGTCTGAACTATGCAAAGTCGCACGACCGCACGGAGGCCGGCTGGCGCATGATGGAATATTCCTACTACGCAATGCCGTGGGATATTCCCTATCTGATGGACGAGAACGGAAGCTATACTTCCGACTACGTGTACATGGAAAACAACATCCGTCCCGACAACGGTGAAAAGTGGTGGACCCAGAACCCGGGCAACATCCTCCACTCGGCCCAGTACAACTACGGCGCCGGCTGGGGTGACAGCCTCACCGGAGACCTCCAGCTCGTCTGGAACGCCACCGACTGGCTCACCTTCACCTCGATGAACCGCTACGACACTTCCAACTCCTTCTGGGAAGACTATACCGATCCCCGCACGCTTGAAGGCATCTCCACCTCCGGCGCCCTGGACAACAGCAATTCCGAGTGGAACGGCTGGGGCACCACCAACCTCGCCAAGCTTTACAAGACCTTCGGCAACCACGACGTCAACGGCATCGTGGGCTGGGAATACGGCGAAGGTTACGCCCGCAGCCTCGGTGTATCCGGCGACAACATCCCGCAGGGACAGCGCGCCATCTCCAACACCGCCAACTGGGTAGGCAGCGGCTCCGATTACCACACCCGCTCATGGGCCGTTCTCGGACAGGCGCAGTACTCCTATATGGGCAAATACATCGTAACGGCTTCGATCCGCTACGACGAAAGCTCCAAGTTCGGTCCCAAGAACCGCGGCGGCTGGTTCCCCGGCGCTTCCGCCGCCTGGATCATCTCCCGCGAGAAATTCCTCGAAGGCAACGAGTTCCTCACCTTCCTCAAGCTCCGCGCAGGTTACGGCAAGACCGGTAACGACAACATTCCCAACTTCGCATATCAGGAGACCTACAGCATGAGCGGCCAGTACAACGGCGCCAAGGCCGGTACCCTGGAGCGCATGTCCAATCCTTACCTGGGTTGGGAAGAGGCCTACATGGCCAGCGTCGGTCTCGACGCCACCCTCCGCGACAACTGGAACATCACCCTCGACCTCTACCACACCATCAACAGCAAGATTCTCCTCCAGTCCCCCATGCCGCCGTCCTCCGGTTTCTATGCCGTAATGGACAATGTCGGCAAGGTGCGCAACATGGGTGCCGAACTTGCCATCGACGGTGCCATCATCAACAACAAGAACTTCGGCTGGAACCTCGGCTTCAACATGGGCTTCAACCAGAACCGCGTGCTCGAACTTCCTGAGCATCAGGATATTGTCATGACCCGCGGCGAGGTCAACCAGATCATCTCCGAAGGCATGGACATCTATTCCTGGTATATGCCCAAGTGGCTCGGCGTCGATCCCGAAACCGGTCTTCCCACGTGGGAGAAACTCGAAACCGACGAGAACGGCAAGGTGACCAGCATCACCGTGGTGAACAACTGGAGCGAGGCCACCCCCCAGGTGGTTGGCTCCGCCTCCCCGTGGTTCAGCGGCGGTCTCAACACCTCCCTCCGCCTGAAAGGCTTCACCCTCAGCGCGAACGGCAACTTCGTGGTAGGCAACAAGATCTACAACAAGATCCGCCAGTCCATGGACCATGACGGTGCTTATATCGGCATGAACCTGATGAGCATCGACAACGGTCTCGGCTGGAGCCGCTGGGAGAATCCCGGCGACGTCGCCACCCATCCGAAGCCGGTCAACGGCCGTAAGGACGGTTCCGAGAACACCTCTTCCCGCTTCCTCGAGGACGGCAGCTTCTTCCGTCTCAGGAACGTCACCCTGGCATACAACCTGCCTCAGACCTTCCTCCAGAAGATCAAGATGGCCGGCCTGCGCATCTACGCTTCCGCCGACAACATCTTCACCCTATCCCGCTTCTCCGGCATGGACCCGGAAGTTCGCCTGGACGCCGACACCTACCATCACGCCGGCATGTACACGCAGAACTATCCTATTCCTATGACCGTTACCATGGGCATTGATGTCACTTTCTAACAGAGATCGCTTTATGAAAAAGATATTTGTATTAGGGCTTGCAGCCCTGGCGCTGGTCTCCTGCAACATGGACTTCTATTCTTCCGACGCAATGACGGGAGAACAGCTGGCACAGAATCCCGACGCTCCCCTTTACACCACGGACGGCATCTACACCTATTTCCAGGACAGGATCGCCTACAAGGGTCAGGACGGCGGAGAAAGCGGCAACTACTATGTCCGCCACTACTTTCAGATGTCCGAGCTCCGCGGCGACAACGTGACGGTTTCCGGCATTACCGAAGACCCGTTCATCAACCCGTACCGCTATACCGACGACAATACGGCCAAGAACATCTACTATACCTGGTGGATGGCATACAAGATAATCTATGCAGCCAACTCCAACATCGAGTATATTCCCGAGACTTCGGACCTGTTCTGCCACCTCATCGGCGAGAACTACTTCCTCCGCGCTTTCGCCCACCTCAACATGGTGACTCTCTTCGCCATGCCGTATGCCGACGGACGCGATAACCCGGGAGTTCCGCTGCGCACCAGCACCGACACCTTCGGCGCCACCACCCGCGCAACCGTAGGCGAGGTCTACGACCAGATTAAAGACGACCTCATCAAGGCCAAGGAATATCTCGCGAAGGGCGAAGCCCAGCGCACGGGCGGCAGCAAGGCATATGTCACCCTCGATGCCGCAAGGGCCCTCCTTGCTCGCGTATACCTGTACATGGGAATGAACGACGAGTGTATCGCCGAGTGCAACGAGCTTCTCGACCACGCACCCTCTTCCGTAACCGGAGGCTATGATTTCGCCGATTATCCCACCCACACCTTCGACCATCCCGAGACCATCTGGTGCATCCGCCTGGAAGACACCCACGAGTGGGCCGTCGACCACGGCGAGGCGTCCATCGCTTCCATGTACATCAAGGACGGCATAGGCTGGGGCGAGCACTACTGGAGGGAAGACCTCATCGACCTCTTCCGCCGCTATCCCGAAGACAAGCGCTTCAAGGCTTACTTCCGCATGGTGGATCCCCGCTCTCAGGCTGAGTCCGAAAAGGCCGGCGTGGAATACAAGCCCCTCAAGAATTACGACGAGATGGAGGCTTCCGTAGACGGCTATCTCTCCGTTGTCTTCCCCGTTCCCGGCGGCTCCGGAGAGTACTGCACCGCTTCCTGCACCATCGGCTGCAAGGCCAACAAGGACGGTTCCGTCAACTTCAAGACCCAGGGCGAGCAGATCGGCACCACGCTCGACGGCATGGGCAAGGAAATTCCCGTATTCAAGTACTACGACCACGTTGCCAAGCGCAAAGTCGAAAACGGCAAGGTCATCTACTATGTGGATAATTCCGATCCCAACTTCCCCGGCAAGGAGATCGAAGGCGTGAAGCGCGTCTGGGTACGTCCCGGCACCGCGGAACCCGCTCCCAAGAAGAAGACCAACCCCAACACCGGCGAGAAGTATCCCGAGACCCAGGCCGACGCCAACGCAAGGTACAAGGCTGCCATCGGCCGTACCGACAACGGCGGCTTCTACATGCGCTACTACAACACCAAGTTCAGCGGCCAGGGCGGCAAGGTCATGATGACCTCTCCCGTCTTCCTCCGCTGGGGTGAAGTAGTCCTCAACCGCGCAGAGGCTCTCGCCAAGAAGGGCCGCGACGCCGAAGCTCTTGCCGACGTCAACGTCATCCGCAGCAGGGCGGGCATTCCCGAACTGAGCAGTGCAGACGTCTCCAAACTCGGCTATAGCAACACCCTCGACCTCGTGCTTGACGAACGCCGCATGGAACTCTGCTTCGAAGGCCACCGTTTCTTCGACGTGTTCCGCAACAGGCTCCCGATGGACCGCCGCTATGTCGGTTACCATACCTGGGAGATTATCCAGCCCGGAGATCCCAGGATCGCCGTGCTCATCCCGCAGGATGAAATCAATTCCTCCGGAATCCCCCAGAATCCCAGATAACAAACATCATTTTTTATAAACCCACTATTTTTAATTAATGCATTATGAAAAAAGTATTGACTCTGCTGGCAGTTGCTGCCATGTTCGGCTTCGTCTCCTGTAAGGAGAAAGAACCCGAAGTGATCCCCACTACCGCAACCATTACCGCTAATGACGTTACGGTAGACGTTGGCAAGACCGTCTCCATCGGTGCTACCACCAACTCTTCCGCCGCTATCACCTACGCTTGCGACAACACTGCTATTGCAACCGTGTCGGGCGCCGGTGAGGTTACCGGTGTCGCCAAGGGTACCGCTAACATCACCCTCAAGGTCGCTGCCGTCGAAGGCAAGTTCACCGCTGCCGAGAAGACCATCAAGGTTACCGTAAACGAAGAACTTCCTCCCATTCCTCCCGCTCCCACCGCAAACATTACCATCGACGGTGACTTCTCCGACTGGGCCGAGCTTCCCGAAGGCTCCTTCTCCCAGACCTATGGCGATGAGGAAGCCACCCATCCGGCCCTCACCCACTGCAAGGTCTTCGCAAACGCTGAGAAGGTCTATGTCTACATCGAGTGGGATACCGATCAGATCACCTATGAGGCTGACGTAGAGCACGTTCCCTTCCACTGCTACATCAACACCGACGGCGATGAAAGCACCGGCGGCTTCGCAGATCAGTTCTCCGACGCTTGCACCGACATCCTCCTCGAGGGCTTCCTCTATGATGGCGGCGTTATGGGTCCCTACAGCCCCTGGGCATTCTCCTGGGCTGGCGATCCCAACGGCTCCGGCTGGAGCTGGGCAGATGCCGGCGAGGTTGAGGCCGACGGCGCTGGCATAGACGGCAAGTATGAGTTCTCTCTCACCCGCGCTTCCTTCGACGCTTTCGGATTCCCGATTGCCGACGAGTTCTCTATCGGTTTCGATATCCAGCAGAGCTGGGATTCCGTAGGTATTCTCCCGAATGCCGCTCCCAGCGAGGACAACGCTTCCGGCCTCATGCCGTCCCTGAAGGTTGTCACCTGGAAGTAATCGCTTGACTGTTAATTTTATCCCATAGGCGGTGCCCCTGTCAAGGGGCCTGCCTATGGCTTTTAAAAAAAGAAAAACGTGAAAAGAATAAGCAATATCCCGCTACTCGCAGCGCTCCTCCCGTTCCTGGCCTTTTGCGGCTGCAAGGAAAAGCCCATAGTCATACCGGAACCGATCGATGAAGTAAAGGCGGACACCCTGGTCTATACCGCTTCCGACGAGATTTTCCCCAACCCTGAAAGAGGCTTCTACAGCGCTGTCGCTGTCAATTCCGCTGACGGCAAGGGAGTTGCAGAGTCCAGCATGAAATCCGCCAGGCTGCAGGCCCGCACCCTTTTCCTGCTGGAATTCTATCTCACGGATTATGTAAACTGCGATATTGCCGACGATTATCTCGCGACGATTCGCGCCAAATTCGCCTCGCTGCGCGAAGGCGGAGTGAAGTGCATCCTCCGTTTCTGCTACTCGAACGGAATGGATGAAAAAGACAAACCCTGGGATGCCACCCCGGAGCAGGTCCTCCGGCACGTCGCCCAGGTCAAACCCCTCATCCAGGAATATGCCGACGTTATTATGGTCGTCCAGGCAGGATTCATCGGAAGCTGGGGCGAGTGGTATTACACCGAAAACTTTACTTCCCTGGCGTCCAGGAAGGAACTGGTGGACGCACTGCTGGATGCGGTTCCCGCCGACAGGCAGATAGAACTACGCACCCCGTCATATAAAATGAAACTTTACGGCTTCTCCAAAGCCGACACCATAACGAGGGCTACGGCCCACCAGCCTACCCCGCAGGCCCGCTTGGGCGGCCACAACGACTGCTATGTCTCAAGCTCCAACGACGTAGGCACCTTCAACAGCACCAACGAGCGCAACTACTGGGGCTCGGAGACCCTGTACACCATAATGGGCGGCGAGTCCTGCGCACTCACCGAATACTGCCACTGCGAAGGCACCGAGAAATACCTCGGAGCCCTCAAGGACATGGCCAGATACCATATGACCTACCTCAACAACGGTTATCACCAGGCCGTGCTCAGGCGCTGGAAAGACGAGGGCTGCATGGATGAGATCAAGAGGCGCCTCGGCTACCGCTATGTCCTTGAAGAAGGTATCTTCCCCAAGACTCCGAAGGCCGGTGAAACGTTCTCCATTACCCTCAAACTGCGCAACGACGGCTTCTCCCCCGTCCAGAATCCCAGGGATGCGGAACTCGTCCTCGCAGATGCATCCGGCAAGGTCCTGAAAACCTGGACGCTTGACAGCGACCCGCGCTACTGGATGCCGGCGCAGCAGACCGTCATCGAACAGAGCATAGTCCTGCCGGACAACATCTCCGGGGCGATGACTCTGTACCTGAACCTGCCCGACCACAGCTCCAATCTGCACGACAATCCCCTCTACTCCATCCGCCTGGCCAATGAAAACACATGGATGGAGGCTACCGGATACAATAAGCTATACACGTTCAACCTATAATATCAGCATTAACATGAAAAAGATTCTTACCCTGCTGGCAGTTGCTGCCATGTTCGGCTTCGTCTCCTGCAAGGAGAAAGAAACCGATCCAGTCCCCACTACCGCGACCATCACCGCGAATGATGTAACTGTAGACGTGGGCAAGACAGTTTCCATCGGTGCTACCACCAACTCTTCCGCCGCTATCAGCTACGCTTGCGACAACGCTGCCGTGGCTACCGTCACCGCTTCCGGCGAAGTTACCGGCGTAGCGGCAGGCAGCGCCAATATCACCCTGAAGGTCGCCGAGGTTGCCGGCAAGTTCACCGCAGCCGAGAAGACCATCAAGGTTACCGTGAACGAGGATCTTCCTCCCACTCCGCCCACTCCCACAGCCAAGGGCATCACCATCGACGGTGATTTCTCCGACTGGTCGGAACTTGAGGACGGAACCTATGCCAGGGCCGCGTGCGACCCCAATGCACCCTGGGAATCCGTACAGGAAATCCGCTGCTACGCTGCAGACGACATGGTGTACTACTATATCAAGTTCGACGAAGAGTCTCTCGCCGAAGTTGCAGACTGGGCTACGAAGGAAGCTCATCTCCGCCTGTGCATCAACACTGACGATGAGTTTGAATCCGGCTACGCCAACTACTTCCTTGAAGCTTATGACTTCATCGTGGAAGGCTGCTTCCTCTCCGACGGCGCTTTTATCGAATTCGACGGAACTCTCCATCAGAGAATCGGCAGCTGGGTATCTCTTCTTGAGCCGGGTAACGACCTCGTTTACGGCGTTGGCAACGGCAGCGAGTATGAAATCTCATTCAACCGCACTATATTCAACCAAGTTGCATACACCAGCACTGTTCCCATGCCTATGGAAGACCATTTCCAGACCGGTATCCGCTTCTATTGCAACGGTTGGGATGAATGGTCCAACATGCCTAACTGCGACATGGACGAAGAACAAGGCAACGGTTGGGGCTACCTGCTGAGGGTTACTTTCAACTAGCAGATTCTCGATGAATAGAATCATCGTTTCATTTCTCCTGCCCTGTTGCCTGCTCTGCTGCAAGCCTACAGAGCAGGAGAATATTGTAACCGCTACCATCACGGCGGCTGACATCAGCGTCGAGGAAGGCGCAAAGGCACAGATCAACGCCAGCACGAATTCCACCGCCCCAATCACTTATGTTTCGGCCGACGAAGCTGTAGCAACAGTGACTGCGGACGGCGAAGTGACCGGCATAAAAGCCGGCTTTACCACGGTGACGCTCTCGGTAGATGCGGTTGAAGGCAAGTTCACCGATGCGCAGAAGGCTATAAACGTGTCGGTTATCGCCGCTTCCCTACCGCCTGAACCGCCCGACGACGGCAAGCCCAAGCCCGGAGTTTATACTTTCAAAGTCTCTGCGCTGAAGGGCGCCTGGCAGGCTGGCGACCGCATCTATATCCAGGGCGGATTCGGGCCTGCAGCCCAGGTCGTCACACTCAGCTCCGACCAGATCTCAGCAGACGGCACCACCGCCTCTGCAGAACTCACCGGCGACCTTTTCAAATACCTCACCACCCCCGACCCGCTGTATGCCGTCTGGCCAGCTGAATCGGTACAGAAGGAAGACGGGCTCACCGGACAGGTAATCAATTATGCCGTGACCGATTGTCTTCTCACCCAGGCATATCTGGTCGGGACCGAATTCGCCTTCGCCGATATCACGTCCTTCATTTCATTTACCGTTTCCGGCGGTTACGACCGTTTCATAATTGCCGGCGAGCAGCGCCCGGGGCTCCGATACACCGGTGTCTATAAGAACGAGTATTCGACGGCAAAGAAGCAGGCAGCAAAGCCAAAGGACGACGGGTATCCATTCCGCGAATGCGAGCTTGAAACGGGCGAAAACCACGTCTGGTTCCCCGGTGGCATAACCTTCTACGAAGGCTTCACGCTCTATTTCGCAAAGGGCGACGACTGGTGCGCCAAATACACCTACTCCGAAGAACTGCCCCTCAAGGCAGGGCACAAACTGGAGCTGGGAGACATCACCGCACAGCTTGTCCCCTACTCCGGCGGCAAGCCCCATATGCCGGAAGTAGTGAATTACACCAAGTACACGGTCCAGGTCAACGAGTTTTCCGGCCTTTGTCTGAGCGAAGACAAATCATTCCTCTGGGCCATCGACGACAATGGCAAGCTTTGCCAGATAGATATTTCAGGCAATGTGGGTGAGGTTTTGGGTTCCTGGAGCCTGGGAGGAGATCCCGAGGGCATTTCCATCCATCCCGAAACCGGAGACCTCATCGTCGGAAATGAAGAACCGGTTTCCGTGGGTATCGTGAAAGCCCCTGTGAGCGAAGGCGACAAGCAGAACATTGTCTTCAAGATAAAAGAGGCCAAGGGCTACGGGAACTCCGGCCTGGAAGGCATCACCTACTACAAGAAAGACGGTGACAGGGATCTGGTCTATTGCGGAACCCAGACCGACGCGAATCTCTTCCTGTGCGACCTTAATGCGGCTGTCGACGGGGACAAGTACACCACGCTGGTAACCGAGCCCGTATCCCTCCGCAAGCGTTTCTACGGAGTTCTCGAGATTGCCGGCCTTTCCTACGACCCGCGCACCGACTGGCTTTGGATGATCGACTCCGAGGCCCACAAGATATTCGTGTTCAACGGGGACGCAACCCGGCTTCTCTGCGTATATCCTCTCAAGACGAGGTCCAACGAGGAAGGCATAGTCGTAGACCGCTCACGCAATTGCGTGTGGGTTGCCGACGACTACGGCTCGCCCTCCTACCTCTACAAGTACGAGTTCAGCGGAATGGACGACTTCGACATCCAGTAAACTTACGAACTGTAAATAAAAGAGCCCGCACGTAAAAAATGCGGACTCTTTTTGTGTCTGGCAGTTACGCTACTGAAGCATGTTGGCCTTGAACTTGTCGATGTCGGCCTGGGTGATACCGATCTCGAGCAGGTACTTGTTCACGCCGTCCTGGAAGGTCTCGCCTATGGTTTCGTTTACATATCCCCAGATAACGTTGGCTGCGTTCTTGTAGTCGACAATGCGGGTCATCTTGGACTTCTCGCCGTCGGAAGTTGCATAGCCGTGGGGAGCGAACTGGGTGAGTTCGTATTCCTGCGAGATGTCGCCTTCCGGAACACCCAGGATGCCCAGGGTAAGCATTGCCACCGTGCCGGTGCGGTCGCGGCCAAGGGAGCAGTGGAAATACACGGGCTTGTCCTTGTCGACGCAGTCCATGATGAACTGCATGCACTGACGGGTCTTCTCCTTGTCGTTGCGGAGCATCTGGTCATATCCCTCCTCGATGACGGGAGCGCAGAATTCATAGTCGTCCACAATGCCCTTGAGGGTGCTTTCCGACAGCACGTCGCTGTGGCCGCGCAGGTCCAGCTGGGCCTTGATGCCTTCGGTCCTGATTGCCGCCTTGCCGGATTTGGCCAGATACGAAGATTCCAGACGCCCGCCGCGGTATACCTTGCGGTATTTCACGGTCTTGCCGTCGGTGGTAGTCCAGCCGCCGAGGTCGCGGCTGTTGCGGATGCGGGTGCGGAAGAACACCTGATGCACCTTGCCGTAGGTGTCGAACGCGCCTTCAGTGAGCACCTTGCTGCCCGAAACGACCTTATAGGTGTAGTGAGTGTTCGGAAGCAGGTTCGTAATGGTCACGTAATTGTCCTCGGGAGTGGAGGGAGTATAGGTCCAGTCGCGGTCGGGTTCCGAAACGGTGGCGACCACATTGGTGGCCGACGGGTCTTTGGCCCACCTGAGGGTGTAGTTCGAAGGCCTGTCGGAATTGCCGGGACATACCTTCACGCCGTTGGCCTCGGCCCAGGTCAGCAGGTCGGTCTTGGAATAATCGTGGGTGTTGTAATGTACGTCGTTGAGGAACTTGTCCACATCCGCATTGGTGGCGAGCACGACGTCCCCGTTCTTGATTTCAGGATCGAGATCGTCGTCGGTCGGCTCCGGGGGTGTCGGGGGCGTCTCGACGGCGGTCACAGTGACGTTGATCGTCTTTTCGGCGTCGGTGTACACGCCCTCAATGGCCGCGACGGACATGGTTACGCTGGTGTAACCGGCCTTCACGCCGGTCACCTCGCCTTCCGAAGAAACCGTGGCTATGGCTTCGTCGGCCGAAACATATGTGATGGGTGCAGGGGAATTGGTGGTGGCACCGATCTGCACGGTCTTGCCCTCTTCGACGGTTACGTCGGCAGCGGTGATGTAGGCATTTTCAGCCACCGGAACCACCGGCTTGTCTTCACAACCGAAGAAGAAGGGAAGCAGGAGTGTAAGGTAAAATAAACGCGTTTTCATGATACCGTAAATATAGAAAATAATTCGCTTTGGATAGTCATTTCGAAATAATATAGAGCCATTATATATTTCGGATGCTTTCGTTTTTGGATAATACGCCGGAATCAGTTATTTTTGTTTGTCGATATTCGAGATGAAACCAATTGTCACATCAGTACTTGCAGCCCTGTCGATACTGCTTTCCGCCTGCTCTCCCAAAAGCGGCATAAGCAGTTTCTGGAACAATGCGGACATTTCCGCCGTTAAGTCGGATTTCGACGGGGCCAGAGAGCATTTCACCGAATTCGCGGAGCTTACCTTGAGAGCCCCGTCCGAAGAGGCGGAGAAAGCCATCGACGTCCTGTTCGACAGGCTGGCCGCCGACGAGGTGGCGTATTATGTCTATGAAGAGTGGTGCGAAGGGGCCTTCTACAACATCCTTTCGCCGTATCGCAACGCCGCCCTTTTCGAGCACATAGCCTCCCGCATCGAAGACGACGGCATCCTGACCGACGGGCTCGAGCGCGTTCGCTCGCTCAGGCGATACAACTCCCTGAACCTGAAGGGGCAGCCTATCTCTCTTCCGAAGGACCTCACGCGCCCCGGCGGCGAGACAGTGGAGCTTCCGGGGGGTGAAGAACTCACCGTGCTCGTGCTCAACCCTTCTTGCCGCAGCTGCTCCGCGGCGCTGAAAGCCCTTGCAGACGCGCCCGGCAGGCACATCGCCATCTGCTTCGGCTCGCGCGAAGTGCCTTCCGTCCCGGGCTGGGAATATTGTTTCACTTCAGATATCCGCCGCTTCTTCGATACCGAAGCGGCTCCTTTCTGGCTGGCAGCGGACGCCGACGGAACGGTCACAATCCCCTGCTCCCCCGTCGAATAACAGCTAGTCAGCCTCCATTATTCTGTTCTGCACGTCCACCGACTCCTCGTGGATGGCGCCGAACAGCTCGCGCAGGAACTTTTCCGACAGGCCTTTTTCTCCGCCCTTCTCTATCATGTCCGCCATCAGGGAATCCCACCTGGCGGCCTGGATGATGGAGATGTTATGCTCTTTCTTGTAGCGGCCTATCCCGGCGCTGATATCCATCCTGGACTTCAGCAATGAGATCAGTTCCTCGTCCAGAAGGTCTATTCGGGAGCGCAGGGCGCCTATTCCTTCGCGGTAGGAGAGGTCGTCGCTGTCCTTGTCGCGTACGTTGAGCGAAGACAGCATCTTTCCCAGCGCAGAGGGCGTCAGCTGTTGGGCAGCATCGCTCAAGGCGCAGTCGGGATTACAGTGGCTCTCGACCATTAGGCCCTCGAAGCCGAGGTCGAGCGCGCGCTGCGAGATTTCGGCCACGAATTCGCGTTTGCCCCCCATGTGGCTCGGATCCACAAAGAAGGGCAGATCGGGGATGCGAGTGCGAAGTTCCACCGCCACCTGCCAGCCCGGAGTGTTGCGGTACTGGATCTTTTCGTAAGTGGTGAAACCGCGGTGGACGACGCCCAGACGGCGGATTCCCGCGCGGTTCAGGCGCTCCAGCGCGCCTATCCACAGGTCGATGTCGGGATTGACCGGGTTCTTCACGAGCACGGGAATGTCGGTGCCGCGGAGCGCATCGGCAATCTCCTGCACGAGGAAAGGATTCACCGTGGTGCGCGCGCCCAGCCAGACCATGTCCACGCCCGCCTTGAGGCACTCGGCCACATGCTTTTCGCCGGCCACCTCCGTACACACGAACATGCCCAGCTCCTCCTTCACGCGGCGGAGCCATTTCAGCCCTTCGGGACCTATGCCCTCGAAACAGCCGGGGTGGGTGCGGGGCTTCCAGATTCCGGCCCTAAGCATATGGATGCCTTCGGCCGCGAGGCCGGCGGCGGTTTTCATTACCTGCTCTTCGGTTTCAGCGCTGCACGGGCCCGCTATCACCATAGGACGCGGGAGCGTGAAGAATCCCCATTCTCCTACGGGGACCAGGTCGAGTTTCGTTGCCATATCAGCGTATTATCTTCTTGATTCTGTTGGCCTCTTCTATAAGGCTCCGTATCTTGTCGGAGTCGCAGCCGGCGATCGCGTCGCGGAACTCCTGCATCTTCTCGATGTATGTGTCTATTACCCTGAGCACGTTGTCGCCGTTCCGGGTGAGGATGGGAACCCACATGTCCGGATTGCTCTTCGCAAGGCGCACCGTGGACGAAAAACCGCCGGAAGCGAGGTCGAAGATGTGCTTTTCGTCGCGCTCCTTGTCCAGCACGGTAAGCGCGAGGGCGAAGGACGAGACATGGGAGATGTGGGACACGTAGGCCGTGTGCACGTCATGGCTGTCGGAATTCATCCGGATCAGGCGCATGTTCAGGGTGTTGTAGAGCTTCTCGACTGTCCTGACGGCCTTTTCCGAAGATTCCTCGGCGTCGGCTATTATGCATGCGCGGCCGTCGAAGAGGCCGGGCATCGCCGCCCACGGGCCCGAATACTCGGTACCCGCCATCGGGTGGGTGGCCACGTAGCATTTGCGCATCGGATGATACCGCACCGCCTGGGCCAGGGCGGCCTTGACGGAACAGGTGTCGATCACAATCCTGTCGCGCGCACCCGCTTTTTCGAAACTGTCGAGAACTTTCCCAAGCATGGTTACGGCGGCGTCGGTGGGCACCGCCAGCACCACTATGTCGCTCTGTGAAACGCACTCGTCGAAGCCCACTACTTCGTCCGCCAGGCCTATCTTTTCGGCCGCCGCGGCGTGGAGCGGGTCGGATTCGACTCCCAGTATGGTATCGGCGAATCCCCTGCGTTTGAGGTCTATCGCCATCGAGCCTCCGATGAGGCCCAGTCCGATTATTCCAACTTTCATAATGCAGCCACTTTTTCGCGGGCCTTGTCGATCAGCTCCGCAGTTGCACATAACGAGGCGCGCACGTAGTCGCTCCCCCCTTTACCGAACACTATTCCGGGGGTCAGGAACACGCCCGCTTCATAGAGCAGGCGGTCGGATACGCGCTCTCCCACTGTCTTGCCCCCGTCGGGCGAGCAGAAACGGCTGTCAGCCTTCATGCGGCCCCACACGAAGAGGCCTGCGGAATTGCGCCTGTATTCCGCCCCCAGCACGTCGAAGAGGGCGAACACCCTCTCTCGGCGGAGACGGTACTCCCGGTTGAGCTCATCGAACCATTCGGGACCCTGCGAGAGGGCCTCGACAGCAGCAAGCTGGACGCTGCGGAACATTCCGGAATCCATCTGGCTCTTGACCTTGAGCACCTGGGCGATATATTCGCTGCCGCCGCACACCATTCCGATACGCCAGCCCGACATGTTGTGGGCCTTGCTGAGCGAATTGAGCTCCAGGCAGCACTCCCTGGAACCGGCGGCCGCAAATATGGAAAGCGGCTTTTCGGTAAGCACGAAACTATAGGGATTATCGTTGATTATCAGAATGTTATGCTTGCGGCCAAAGACCACCGCACGCTCGTAAACCTCCATTGTGGCGGGAGCGCCCGTGGGCATGTTGGGGTAATTGAGCCACATGATCTTGACACCCTTCAGGTCCTGCTTTTCAAGGGCGTCGAAGTCGGGGTACCAGCCGTTTTCCGGCAGCAGCGGGTAGTTCACCATTTCGGCTCCCGCCATCATTGATGCCGAAGTGTAGGTGGGATAACCGGGATCCGGCACCAGCACCTTGTCGCCGGGGTTCACGAAGGCCATGGAGATGAGCATGATGCCCTCCTTCGATCCGGCCAGCGGCTGGATGTCGCGCGCCGGGTCGAGAGTGACGCCGTAATAGCGGGCATACCATGAGGCAAATGCTTCGCGAAGTTCAGGCAAACCCCTGTAATTTTGATATTTATGGCTATCGTGGAGGAGTGCGGAGGAACGCAGCTTTTCTATCGCCGCAGCCGGAGGCATACGGTCGGGAGCCCCGATTCCGAGATTTATCACGGGATCTTCGCCGCGGGCCGTCCTTTCTGCGGACAGGCGGGCGATTTCCGGATTTTTCCGGGAGAAGTAGTATTCGCGGACACCCAGTGTCCTTTGAGCGGGTTCGACTATCATGTCTCGATCAGTAAAAGAATCGTAAATTTATTAAAAAATTTTAATTGTTCGTGGAAACGCGGTTTTTTTTGCCTTTTTTCATATCTTTGGAATCATGAAAACACTTGTCCATGACTGCATCAAGCTCGGATTCGGCCTGATGAGGCTCCCGAGGACCAACGGGGGAAATTCCACCGGCCCGATTGACATTGAACAGACCAAGACCATGGTGGACGAATTCCTTGCCGCAGGCGGGAAATACTTCGACACGGCATTCATCTACGACGGTTCCGAAGCTGCGATCAGGGAGGCCCTGGTGGAAAGGCATCCCAGGGATAGCTACTACCTCGCCACCAAGCTGAACGCGGCCTCCTGGGCCGCGAAAGACGAGGCCGCGGCCAAGTCGGAGTTCCGGCAGAGCCTGGAAAGGACGGGCGCCGGATATTTCGACTTCTACCTCCTGCATTCCCTGGAAAACAGCAACGTGCAGCTGTACGATTCCTACGGGCTCTGGGACTATGTGAAGGGCCTGAAGGAGCAGGGGCTCATCCGCCACTGGGGCTTCTCGTTCCACGACGGCCCCGAGCTGCTCGACCGCCTTCTCACCGAGCATCCCGACGCCGAATTCATCCAGCTCCAGATAAACTACGCCGACTGGGAAGACACCAACATCCTCAGCCGGGCCAATTACGAGGTCGCCGCCAGGCACGATGTGCCCGTGGTGGTCATGGAACCTGTCAAGGGCGGCACCCTCGCAGCACCTCCCGTTCCGGTGCAGGAAGTCCTCAAAGAAGTCGCCCCCGACGCCTCCTGCGCTTCCTGGGCCATCCGTTTCGCAGCCTCCCTCCCCCAGGTCATGATGGTCTTGAGCGGAATGTCCTCGCCGGCGCAGATGAGGGACAACCTGTCCTTCATGAAGGACTTCAAACCCCTCTCCGAAGCCGAATCCGCCGTAATCGAAAAGGCCCGCACCGCCCTGCTTTCAGTGGACCACATCAAATGCACGGCCTGCCACTACTGCACCCCCGGCTGCCCGATGGGCATACACATCCCCGAAATCTTCTCGGTGATGAACGTATACAAGATGTACGGGGACCTGAAGCTGGCAAGGAACGACTACACATGGCGTCCAGGCGGCCCGCAGGCTTCCGAATGCGTGCAGTGCGGCCAGTGCGAGGAGGCCTGTCCCCAGCATCTGCCCATAATTTCGCTTCTCGAAGAGGTAGCCCGCACCCTGGAATGACGGCAGAGCTTTCCGGTTTTGAAAGTCGCGAAAATCTTCGTATATTGGGCCGATTTACCACAAGCGCACTGAACCGGACCATGAAAGTCATCGAAATCAAGAAAAGTGTCTTTGCCGACAACGACATGGACGCTGCTAAATTGCGCGCCGAACTCAGGCAGAAAGGGGTTTTCCTCCTCAACCTGATGTCCTCGCCCGGCAGCGGCAAGACCACCACCCTCATCGGCACCATCAACCTGCTGAAAGATAAGATCAACGTGGCTGTCATGGAGGCCGATATCGACGGCGACGTGGACGCCGTCAAGATAAAGGAGGCCACCGGAATCCAGAGCATCCAGCTCCACACGGGCGGCATGTGCCATCTCGACGCCGAAATGACCCGCCAGGGCATCGACAACCTCGACATGGAGGGGGCCGACCTCGTCATCCTCGAGAATGTCGGCAACCTTGTCTGCCCGGCCGAATTCGACACCGGCGCATCCGCCAACGCAATGATCCTTTCAGTCCCCGAAGGCCACGACAAGCCGCTAAAATATCCCCTCATGTTCAGCGTCTGCGACCTCGTGCTGGTAAATAAAATCGACGTGCTCCCCTACTTCGACTTCGACATGGCCAAATGCGAGGAGTACGTACACATGCGCAATCCGAAGGCGGAAATCATCCCAGTCTGCGCAAAGACGGGGGAAGGCCTTGACCGCTTCGCGGCCTGGCTACTGGAAAAAGTGAAACAACAGAAATCAAATAAATAGAGCACTATGCCCGAAATGTCAACCAAGTTCGTCCCGAAGCACAAGGGCGACAAGAATCCCAATCCGAAGCTCCTCAAATTCGTCCGTCACGTCACGGACCGCATTCCCGGAAAGATAAAGATGACCTCCGACGCCCCGGAGTATTGGGGTCTCGCCTGCATCTTCGAGGACGAAATGGATCCCATCACCCGCGAAGCCT
>CAMHKQ010000019.1 GCA_946185745.1 uncultured Bacteroidales bacterium | reverse complement strand
CACGAAGATAAGATGGGCTATGGCAGACCTGATGATGTGGGAGATTCCGGTCTCGTTGTTGAACCAGTACATGAATTCTTCCATATAGTCATTCACGTCGGAGGCTGGCGGCGCCATGTAATGAACTTTTTCACGTCCCATGGAACCGGAGATTACCTGGACATCTCCTTCTCGGTAGCTTCCTACGGTAATCGGATATGATCCGCTCTTCCCAGTGGGGAACAGTGCACTGTGCCACCCCAAGATGCGTTCCCTGTCCAGTGGGATGCTGCAGCCCCGCGTTGCGTCCAGCATCATGTCCACTACGCCCTCCATAAAATGGGTGGAAGTGCCGGTGGTTTCGATATTGGTAACACCCAAGCGCCGGACGATGGAAGAACGCACATCATCTGTATTGAGACTGATTCCTTCGATGCGGAAAGAGGAAACGATGTCCTGCGTGAGAATCTCTACGGATGCGCCTGACCTGTCATCTTCCGTAAGAGAAGCAATTCGGCCATGCAGAAATCCGATACTGGTGCTGACCCTTTCTGCAAGTGCTGAAATCTTGTCTCTGTCCCAATTGAAGTGCATCCAATCGTATCTTTCGTATATCCACATAGTTGATTCGGCGTATAATTCGCAGCAAATATAAATATTTGCGAATAAATAACAAAATTAATTCGCAGAACGTACGAATTATTATTCGAAATCTAAAGATACTTTTAAATTGTTGTCCCATTGTTTTACCCAAATTTTCAAAATCACTGTAACTCGCTGAATATTAAATGGACGCTGACGCCGAAACCGTAAGGCATTGCCTATCGTGCATCACTCAGCGACAATCATCTCCATGGAGGTGAATTGCGGAGCCAGGCCCAACGACTCGTAGAAGGCCCTGGCTCCGGGGTTGCATTCCCATACATGCAGGGTAACATTGTAGCAGCCCTTTTCTTTGGCAAAAGCTTTCACGTATTCAAACAGGGCCGTTCCGATGTGCCGGCCGCGGGCGTTCTCATCAATGCAAAGGTCGTCTATGTACAGGGTGGCAAGGGGGCGGAGGCTTCCGCTGCCGGAATGCTGAAGCGCGCAGAAGGCATAGCCCAGCACGGCTCCATCCAGCTCGTAGACAAACACCGGGGTGTCCGGATTGGCGAAAATGGCGAGAAGCTCTTCGTCGGTGTATTTCTTACCGGTTTCCCGAAAGAGATCGGGACGGCCGTCGTGATGGACCGACAGCACCTGCTGCAGGAGTTTGTTGACAACTTCAAGGTCGCGGGGTTCCGCTCTTCGTATGAGGGGCTGCATCATCTTACAGAATGGGTTGATATTCGGGCAAAAATAATGTTGTAGTAAATATAATGATTTTTTGCCGCTGCAAGACAGCACCAATACATATAATTCTGTATCGATAATTTGGCCGGAACGAGTATCTTTGCATTATGCGAAAGCTAGCCCTGCTCATACTGCTGTTATTGCCGGTCCTCCCGCTCCGAGGTAAAGATTATTATGCCGAGGCGGAGGAGGCATATTACGCGTCGCGCTACTCCGAGGCCATAATGATCGCCCTCGAGGGCATCGCCCGGCCGGATATCGACGAAGAGGCGGCGGTGGAGCTGTATTCCATCCTGGGCACCTCCTACTCGCGCCTCGGCGACTTCGACAAGGCCGCGGATTACATGATACGCTGCTATGAGTACGACAAGGCCCACGGGGAAGCCAAGGGGCTCACTTCATCCCTTATCAACCTGGCCTCGATGTATGTCTATGCCGGCAAGGCGGATCTTGCCGCCGACTACGCCCTGGAGGCGATAGCCAACGAGGAGCAGGTCGGCAGGCCAGACAAGCTGGCGATGGCATACGGCAAGGCCTGCGACGTCTTTCATGCAATCGGCCGGGATTCCACCGCGCTGAGATATGCCGACATCGCGGTAGCCATTGCCACGAAAGACCTTGACGACAGGGCCCAGGCCATACGCCGCAGCCAACGGGCTTATGCGCTGGAAGCCCTGGGCCGCTATTCCGACGCCATGCAGGACCTCGCTTTCGCGGAAAAGGTGTTCCGGCGAGACTCCCTGGAGCAGTCGCTGTGCATCGTCTGCTTCCAGCTGGCGCAGGAGTACGGCCGCGAGGGCAAAGCTGCACTGGAGAAGAAATTCCTTCTCGAGGCGGCCGCCATCGCCCGGAAACTCAGCGACCTTCCCCTGCTCCAGAAGATATGCAGCCGGATGGCGTCCTCGCTCAGGAATTCCGATCCGGTTCAGGCCTTCCTTTACCTGGAGGAAAGCGCCGCCCTGCAGGACAGCATCAGCCGCAGGAAAAGCAGCAATGCGCTGGAGCTTTTCAACATCGAATACGAGACCGCCCGAAGGGAGCAGACAATTGCTCTGCAGGAAATCAATATCAGCAGGGAAAAGAAGAGAAAGCAGGCCTGGGCGGCGATTACGCTGCTTCTGCTCGCGGGTACGGCAGTAATAGCCGCCTTCGCCTTCAGGATTCGCAGCAGCGAGCGCAAGCTCCGGCAGAGCAATACCCAGAAAGACTTCCTGTTCAAGGTGATTTCGCACGACATCCACTCCCCCGCAATAGCCCAGCTCCGGGGGCTTCAGATGCTCCGCTCGCACGGAGAGAATATGAGCCACGACGAACTTGCGGAAGTGCTCCTCCAGCTGGAAAGGCAGGCGGAGTCGGAAGTCGAGCTGATCGACAACGCCCTTCGCTGGGCACGTACGAAGTCGGGCACCGGAAAGCTCGAAACCGTGCGTTTCGTGCTGGACGACCTGGTGCGCGAGGTAATCGACCAGCATGCCGGGAGCGCCCGGGCCAAGGGCATAGGCATAATGATGGAGTCTCCTGGCAACGTAGTCGTGTGCACGGTCCGCAGCAACCTGATTCTGGCGCTCAGGAACGTCATCTCCAATGCTGTGAAGTTCTCGCCGCGCGGAGGCAGCGTCACCGTTACCCTCGAACCGCGGGAAGACGGCGCCCTGCTGAGCGTAAGCGACCGTGGAATCGGAATCCCCGCCGACAAGCTCGACACCATTTTCGATGCCGCTTCCCCCTTCCGCCGCAGCGGAACCGACGGAGAGCCCACCAACGGCTTCGGCCTTGCGGTGAGCAAGGCCCTGCTGGACGAGTGCGGCAGCAGCATTTCAGTCGAAAGCACGGAGGGCAGCGGCAGCACCTTTGCCATCCACATCAAAAACCTTGAGGAAGATGCCTGAACCCATTAGAATACTCCTTGTCGACGACCATCCGCTCATGCTGATGGGCATCCGTTCAATGCTTGAGGCCAAACTCGGAATCGAGGTCGCGGGGACCGCTTCGGACGGTTTCCAGGCACTCTCGAAGGCCTCGGAACTGCGCCCCGACGTAATGATGCTGGACGTGGTGATGCCGGGGATGGACGGAATCGAACTCGCCCGGCGGATGCGGGCCGAAATGCCAGACGTAGCGCTGCTGGTCCTCTCGAGCGACACCTCCATCGCCACCCTCGAGACCCTGCTCGGAATCGGCATAGACGGATTCCTGCCCAAGACGAGCGACGAGGCCACCATGCTGTCCGCCATCCGCAGCGTGGCCGCGGGTTATGAGTTTTTCGGGACGGACATCGCGCGTCTAATCGAGCGCATCTCCCTGGCCAAGAAGGCATCCGACAGCATGTTCACCCCGCGCGAGCTGGACGTCATCCGCCTCAGCTGCCGCGGACTCCAGTACAAGGAAATCGCCGGCGAACTGGGAATCAAGTACCTCACGGTGGTCACCATCAAGAACAATATCTTCCGCAAACTGGGAATCAACAACACCGTGGAGCTCGTCCTTTACGCCATTAAAAAACAGCTGATCAGCCTGTAAGGCCGGTCAGCTGCGGTTTCGATCTTCGGTTTTTTACCTTATCGACTTGAAGAAGAAGTAGTAGCAGACTGCTGCGACGTATCTGCCTTTTCCGGAGAACTTGGCCACGGTGGAGCCGGAGCTGTCGCCGAACCTGCCGTCATTGTAGATGTGACCGATGCGGGAGCCGCTTGCGTTTTCGACGGGTCCGTTCGGCTGGATGTGGCCTATCGGGGAGCCGGTCTTGTCATATACCATGCCCTTGGCGTTGAAAGAGCCGGCGTTGCCGCCGAAGTCGGTGACCTTGCCGTCGGACGACACGTGGCCGAGACGCTGGCCGGCCTTGTTGAAGACGTCGCCGTTGGCTGCGATCTTGCCGATGACGGTTCCGGTAGGCGAAGTGAAGTTGCCGGCGGTGACCAGCATCATATTGGCCTTGAAGGCGGCTTCGGCCTCGGCCTCCCGCTTCTTCTGCTCTTCGCGGGCGACCTTCATCTTCTGCAGGTCATCGGGGTTCAGATAGTCGTGCAGGAAGTAGAATGCCACGAGTTCACGGGTGGCTTCGCAGGAGAAATAGCCCAGCCTGCGGCCGTAGATGGTTATGTCGTCCCGCGTCACCACGCCGCAGGGCTCGCCATTGATGGCAACGCCGCCGTTTTTGATCGTCACTTTCATGTCGCGGTCGAGAATCTCGAGCCCGTCCTCAACAATCTTGGCCACTACGACGCCGTCGTTGCAGGCGATGGCGCCCTTGTCGGGGTAATACTTGTAGGATATGAACTTTCCTTTGGCAGGACCGTCTTCGTGCATCTTCTTGGTGATAATCATGTCCTTGCTGGAATGCCAGGCGGCGAGGAGGGTGTCCGCGCTGCTGTCGACTATCTTGCATCCGGTGTTCTGCTGGGCATCGCTCTTCTGTTTCATCGCAGCCTCGGCCTCGCGTTTGCGCTGCATGAGCTGTTCAACCTGGCCTCCGCCGAAGATCTGGGCGTTTGCAGAAATGCTGAAAAGGAGGGCCGCCAGTACAAGCGAAACCCTGAGGGACTTTTTACTCATAATGCTTGTGTTTATTGCGTTTTTACAAAAATACCGGGAATGCCCGACAGGAACAATACATAAATTTATGTATGGGTTGGGGAGCAAGTCTTTTTTATATTTGCAATATAATACGCGTAGAATATGGCAAACAACAAATTATCGGGAAAGCGCAGGGCGACGAAATAGTGCAGTACGGCGAAGGAAGGGAATACCACATCCTCAATATCATGGAGGGGAAGCATAAGGCAAGCGAAATATTCGACGAGGAAAGGGAAAACAACCGAGGAGGCGGATGGCTGGTGCGCATAGCAGGTCTTGTCCTGCTGTTTATCGGCCTGCTGGGCTCCCTGGATCTGATAAAGTCATTGTTCAGAAGATAATAAGATATGATGAAAAGATTATTCTGCATCCTGGCCGTGCTTTCGGCCGCAGCCGGCTTTGTTTCTTGCGAATTTCCGATAGACGAACCGGAAACGGAAGAGGATTTCCAGTCGGTCTCACTGAACGGCAACACCCTGACTTTCCAATACAGCTCGGGGACACATACTTTCACGCTGAATGAAGGAGAAGAGACGAGCACCCTGAGCTTCTCGCACTTCCCGTCCACCCTGAACGAGTTCAGGACCCTTAGGGAGCGTCTTCTCGGCAGCTCCAGGCCCGGGACGGTGGCTCTGTGCCTTCTTTCCTTCGAGATGTACAGGCGTAACCAGAGCGTGGGCGAACAGTGCGTAAGGCTCATCAACACGAGCGCAAACGCCACCTTGACTATCCCCCGCCTCAAGGAAAAGCTCGACCAGCCCTATCTGGTCGCCTCCTATCTGAAGGGTGCCACCCAGTCGAACAATTACACTCCCGGCACGCCCTATGTGCTGACTTTCATCTGGAACGACAATCCCAACGTGGTCCAGGGGGAATATTCCTCCGCCTACGCCGGCAAGGTCTATCACTACTACGCCGCATGGAACGGAGACGGCAGAAGAGATGCAACCGTGCTCGTACCTGACGACGGGTCGGAGGTGATCGTGCACGGTTGCGGCAACCTGGTACTGGGAGTGCCCACCGTAGGCGGATGGACGGACACCCTGAAATAGCCGGGATTACCTGTTCCTGATTACGTACAGTCCGTACAGCAATCCGGCTCCTGCAGCCATAAGAAGAAGGGAGATGAGCGGGGTCAGTGCCAGCCTGCCCAGGCCGACGCAGAAGAGCGACCATCCGGCGGCGACGCCCAGGGAGCAGAGGAACAGTTTGTCGGCCTCTGCAAATACCGACAGCACCGGAACCGGAGTGAGGCGCTTGCGGATTCCCCCAAGAAGGGCCCAGGTTCCGACTATGCAAAGCAATACCCCGAGCACCCAGCCCAGTCCTTCAGTGGAACCGGCTTCCTTTTTACGGGCCGCAATGAAATCCTTCACGGAGCGCTCGCCGTCCATAAGCCAGGCGATTTTCTTGCCGCCTTCCACCTTGTAGGGCACGAACTCGTCTCCCATCAGAGCTGCCATGACAGACATGGTACCCGGCTCTATTCCCGTATAGGTTATGCGGACATCACCGATGTGCGGCTCATCCGGATTGTCTCCGATATATATGATATTGTCATACGCGGAGACATTCACTCCCTTGCGGCCGGTAGAAAGCATGATCTCGATGATATCCACGCCGGCGGTGCTGATTTCACTATTGACCTCCGCTTGTTCCACCATGGAAGCCGGCAGCTTTCGGCCGTCGAGACGCACATCCGAGGCAGTGGCCGACCATTGCGGGTATTCCTTGATGACGAAGTTTTTGCCGGCATACTTATCACTGTAGAAATACTTCGAGTCGACTGGTTTATCCGTCCAGGCGACGTCGTAGTTGTAGATGGTCGTGACCGTCTCGCGCCCCTGACCGTCCTTTTCCCTTTCCTGCCCGGTGCTTTCCACAATCTGGAAGTATTCGACCTTACGGTCGAGCCTTATCAGGTTTTCGCTCATTCCGAGCGCCCGGTCGGTAAGCGTTTCATCGGTGGTTACCATACCCGTGGCATGCACCAGCTGCCCGTCCAGGGCAGGGCCGTCGGCCAATTCGACACAGGCTTTCGCCGCCTCTGCGAATGAGGATGAAGCGCGTTTCGCCTCTATTCCATTGTAAATCAAAATAAAAGAACCGGCAATCAGCCATAGGCCACCCAGAATAATGAGGAGCCACCCCTTTTCTTTAACCTTTTCCATGATGTAATTGTGTGTATCCGGACAAAATTACAGCAATACATCAGATTCTTCAATACATAATAATATGCATAAACGCGTCAGAATGATTATCTTTGTGGTTGCATACAAAAGACAGACGTGAAAAGCAACTCACTGATGACCGAAACCTACACTATGGACGGCCCGTCCTTCGCGGGAATGCTCCGGACGGGAGCGGCAGTTCTGGGGAGAGAGAAGCAAGCCGTCAACGACCTTAACGTATTCCCCATTCCGGACGGCGATACCGGAGACAACATGTACATGACCATCAAGACCGGCTGCGAGGCTCTCGACGCCGGCGCCCCCGGTTCCGTCTCCGATACCGCTTCCGCCGTTTCAGGCAGGATGCTCCTCGGAGCGAGGGGCAATTCCGGAGTCATACTCTCCCGTATCTTCGCCGGCCTCGCGAAGGGGCTTGAAGGCCTGGAATCGGCCGGAGTCGCCGATTTCGCAAATGCCATGACCTTCGCCGTCAAAGAAGCCTACTCGGCTGTTTCCAACCCGGTCGAAGGCACCATCATCACCGTCCTCAGGGAGGGTGTGGCCGGCGCCGACAGCCAGGGGGACTTCAGCCGCTATTTCAATACCCTGCTGGGCGCGATGCGCACCTCGCTGGAACACACGCCCGAACTGCTTAAAGTACTCAAGGACAACGGCGTGGTGGACAGCGGCGGCGCCGGCCTGGTGTATATAGTGGAAGGCATGAAAAACGCGGTGGAAGGGGCCGTGGACGACGGCTCCGCACTCTCTCCGGCCTCCGGGCAGGCACCTTCCGTAGACCTTTCCATCTTCGGAGAGGACAGCGTCCTTGAATTCGGCTACTGCACCGAGTTTCTGCTTCGCCTCCAGAGTTCCAAAGTCGATCTTGCCGGCTTCGACGAGAAGCCCCTGGTCGACTGGCTGAACAGCCACGGCGAATCGGTGGTGGCGTTCCGCGACGGCAGCATCTTCAAGGTCCACGTGCACACCTTCCATCCCGGAGAGGTATTCAACTACATGCAGCAGTTCGGCGAGTTTCTCACCGTCAAGGTAGAGAACATGACACTGCAGCATCACCAGACCGGAAACGAAAACAATGCATACTTCCGTGCACCGGCCAAAAAATACGGCATCGTCACCGTCGCCAGCGGCGAGGGGCTCTCGGAGGCCTTCCGGCAGATAGGGGCCGACGTGGTCATCCCCGGCGGGCAGACCATGAACCCCTCCACCCAGGACTTCCTGGATGCTTTCGCCAAGGTGAACGCCCGGCACATACTGGTATTCCCCAACAATCCGAACATCCGCATGGCGGCCGAGCAGGCTGCAACCCTCTTCAAGGGCGCCGACGTCGACGTCGTGCCGTCGGCCGACTTCGGCCAGGGATACTACGGCATCGGCTCGGTAGACCGCGACAGCGACGACACCGACGCCATGCTTGCAGGGGTGTGCGAAGTCATGCAGAACGTCAAGACCGGCATGGTGTCCGCCGCCGTCCGCGACGCAGAGAATGGCGGAATCTCCATACACACAGGCGATTACGTCGGCTACAGCGGCAAGACCATCCTCGCGGGCGACGCGGTCCGGGAGCAGGCCGCCCTCAGGCTCTGCGAAGCGCTGGGCGCCGCCTCGCGCGACGTGATGCTGGTTTTCACCGGGGCCGACGTTCCCGACGATGAAGCTGCCGCCACCAGGCAGAAAATCGCCTCGGCATATCCGAATCTCGAAATTATCATGAACAAGGGCTCACAGCCCGTATACGACTATATCTTTGTATTATGTTAGCTTTCTTCTCCGACACCGACTGCGACATCACTCCGAAAGAGTGCGCCGAATACGGCATTAAACTTATCAGCATGCCCTATACCGTGGGCGAAAAGGTAATCTATCCATATGTCGACTTCGAAGAGTTCGATTCCCATGCCTTCTATGACATGCTCCGCGCGGGCACCATTCCCACCACCAGCGCGATGAGCGAGGAGGCATACATCAAGATCTTCGAGCCCGAATTCGCGGCAGGCAACGACATCCTGTACGTGCATTTCTCTTCCGGCACCTCCAACACCTTCACCATCATGGACATGGCGGTCGCCAAGCTGAAGGAAAAGTATCCCGCGCGCAAGTTCTGGAGCATCGACACCCTGGGTATCAGCGCCCTTTCGTATAATGTAGTGCTCGAGGTGGCGGACCTGCTCAAGGCCGGCAAGACCCCCGAAGAGGTGGTCGAATGGGCCAAGGCCGAGGTGCCGAAGTTCCCGATGTATTTCATCGCCGACGACCTCAAGTTCTTCCGCAGGAGCGGGCGCGTGAGCGGCCTGGCCGCCACGATGGGCGGTCTCATCGGCATCCGCCCCGTCATCCATCTGGACGACGCCGGAAAGATGGTCACCGTGGGCAAGGAAACCGGCCGCAACAAGGCCGTGGCAAGGCTGGTGCAGTATGTCGAGGAACTCGGCGAGGACGTTCAGGCCCACCGCGTGGTGATAGGCAGTTCCGACTGCCCCGATCTTGTGGACATGGCCAGGGAGATGCTCCGCGCAAAGTTCGGCGACGGTCTCCGCATAGTCGAAACGCAGGTGAATCCCACCATCGGCAGCCACTGCGGCCCCAACGGACTGGGCATCTGCTTCCATGCAAAACACAGATAGGCCATGATCAGCGTCGAAAAGGTGACGACATGCCGCCAGCGGAGGGAATTCCTCCGCTTCCCGGAAAAGCTGTACAAGGGCAATTCCTGCTATACTCCGCCGCTGTACATAGACGAAAAGAAGATATTCCAGAAGGGCTTCGTATATGCCGGAAGCTGCGATTTCGTATGCTTCAACGCCTACAAAGACGGCACCATGGCCGGCCGTATCACGGGCATCATCCAGAAGGATGCCAATGCCAAGAACGGCGAGAAGAGGGTACGTTTCAACCGATTCGAGTGCATCGAGGATTTCCAGGTTGCAGCGGCCCTTTTCAATGCCGTCGAAACCTGGGCGCGCGACAAGGGAATGGACACCGCCTGCGGGCCCCTGAGTTTCTCGGACCTCGAGCGCGAGGGCCTCATGGTGGGCGGCTACGAGTATCCCGCCACCTTCGAAGAGACATGGAATCCCCCATACTACGGCGAGTTCATCGAAAGGCTCGGCTACAAAAAAGAGGTGGACTGGACCAGCAGCCGCCTGCGCCTGCCCAAGGAGGGAGCCGAAGACCTGCAGAAGATGTCCGACTACGTGATGCGCCGCTACAAGCTGCATCTCGGCACCGCCCGCAACACTACGGAATTCATAAAGAAGTACGCCGACGGCATCTTCAGCCTGATTGACAAGTCCTACGACCTGCTCTACGGCACCGTGCCCTTCACCGAGGGCATGAAGAAGCTGATGGTGGACAACTTCAAGATGATAGTCGACACCGACAAGGTGGCTGTTATCCTCGATGAAAACGAGAAGATGGTCTGCTTCGGAATAGCCTTCCCATCCATAGGCGACGCCTTCCGTCCCTCGGGAGGACATCTCACTCCGGGCGCTATCCTGCGCTTCCTGAAAGCCCGCAGGCACCCCTCGGTAATCGACCTGGGCCTCGTGGGCGTGGATCCCGAATGGCTGAACCGCGGCGTGAGTGTCATCGTTTCCGCAGGGCTCATCGGCATGCTCCGCAAACCCGGCATCCAGTATGCCGAAACCAACATGAACCTGGAAGACAACTGGGCCATCCAGAACCAGTGGAAGCGCTTCGACGAGCAGAAGATCAAACTCCACCGTTCATACGTCAAACCGCTGATATGAAGATACTTATAGACTGTTTCGGGGGCGATTGCAGCCCTCAGGCAAACGTGGAAGGGGCGCTCCTCGCGCTGCAGGATTTCGCAGATCTCACTGTAGTGCTCACCGGAGACGAAACTATACTCAAAAGCTGCCTGGAGGGCAGGAAGTACGACGTGTCCAGGGTCGAGATAATCCATGCTCCCGAAGTGATAGGCGGCGATGAAAAGCCCATTGACGCCGTCCGGCTCAAGAAAGAGAGCTCCATGATAAAGGCCATCCGCCTCCTTCGCGACTGCGACGATTACTCGGCGATGGTCAGCACCGGTTCCACCGGCGCACTGGTAGCCGCAGCGCTCACCAGGGTAGGCCGCGTAAAGGGCGTCATCCGCCCCGCTTTCTGCCCTATCCTGCCCACCATGAACGGCGGTATAGTGGGCATCTGCGACACCGGTGCCAATGTAGAGGTGACGGAAGAGCATCTGAGGCAGTTCGCCATCATGTCCAGCCTTTACATGGAATATGTATTCAAGGTGGAAAAGCCCAGGGTAGCCCTGCTCAACGTGGGCATAGAAGCCGAAAAGGGCGATGAAATCAGGCAGAAAGCCTACCGGATGCTGCAGGAGACTCCCGAAATCAACTTCGTGGGCAACATGGAAAGCCGGGACCTCCTCTCCGGCAACTACGACGTGGTGGTGGCGGACGGTTTCTCGGGCAACGTGCTGGTGAAAACCACCGAAGGCACCGCCCTGGAGCTGCTGAAGAAACTGAAGAAAGACATCTACTCCCGCACAATATACAAGATAGGCGCCGCGCTCATGAGCCGCATGTTCAAGGAAGAGAAGGAATTCATGAACTACCAGAATTACGGCGGCAGCGTGCTGCTGGGCACTTCCAAGACAGTGGTCAAGGGGCACGGCTCGTCGAAGGCTACAGCCGTACGCAAGTGCATCTGGCAGGCTTACAGCCTGGAACAGAGCGGCATGCAGGAGCGCATGGAAGAAATAATAGCCAAATACGAACATTACGAATATTGACCCTTATGTACGACATCGTTAAGACAGTGCTGGCCCGCCAGCTCAGGGTCGACCCCGAAAGGGTTACCCTCGACGCTCAGATCAAGAAAGACCTCGGCGCCGATTCACTCGACATTCTCCAGCTTCTCATGAGGCTCGAAGACGACTACGGCATTGTCATTCCCGACAAGGCCCTCGCCACCTTCGTCACCGTCGGTGACGTCGTGTCCTACCTGGATTCGCTGAAGAAGTAAATCAGGCAGTACAAGCCACAAAAAAAGAGGATGACCGTTTGGCCATCCTCTTTTATTCTCGATTGCAGATCACTACTTCGTGATAACAACGCAGCGGTTGAGTTCTGCAGGAGTGAGATCGTCAATGCCATCGAACTTGCCCTTGACAACTTCGAAGCGGCTGGGATCGAGGCCGAGCTCTGCGGTAAGGAGCTTGTAGACAGCGTCTGCACGCTTCTGGGAGAGCTTCTCGTTGAACTTCTTGGTGCCGGTGCCCTTGTCAGCGTCGCCGAAGATGTTCAGCTTAACCTTGTCGCCACGGGAGATGATGTTCTTGACAGCATACTCGATGTGCTGCTTCTCGGCGTTGGAGAGCTTGGCGGAACCGATCTTGAAGAAAGCATAGATGGGCTCGTCGAAGAGAGCGCTGTAGTCACCGGCCTGGCCGAGAGCGTCTTCGAGTTCCTTGCGGAGCTTGGCGTTCTCGTCGGCGAGGTTCTTGGCGTTAGCCTCAGCTGCGTTCTTGGCAGCGAGGGCTGCGTCTACGTTAGCCTTGGCTGCGTTGGCTGCTGCCTCAGCGGCTGCAACGGCTGCGGTGTAAGCGGCAACGGTGGTAGCCTTGCGGGTCCAGTTGGTCTTGCCGAGGTTGAAGCCGAGGCCGAGGGTTGCGTACGGGAAGAGGATGAGACGGCCGGCGCCCACGTTGTAGGCAGCGCCACGGCCGACGATGGTACCGAGCTCGAGGTTGAGGTCGACACGGTTGCCAAGACGGAAGTTATTGATGATACCGCCTTCAGCGCCGTACTCGAGGTTCATGCCATTGCCCTGGCTGGTAGCGAGAACACCTGCACCTGCGAAGGGAACGATATCCCAGAAGCGGAGCTCCTTGTAACCTGCAACAGCGTTGGAGAGGTTCCAGAGGAGGTCAGCCTTGCCGAAGTGGAACTTCTTGGCTACGTTTGCATAGTCCTTGATGTCGTTGGCGATGCCGCGATAACCGATGCGGGCACCCCAATCGGGAGTGAACCACTTGCCGAAGTCTGCCTGAGCGGCGATTCCGAAGTTGCCCCAGGTCTTGGGGTTCTTGATGGACTTGACAGCAGTGTTGACGCCGCCACCGAGGTTGATGAAAGTGTTGTCGAAGAACGAATTGGTTTCATACGGACCCCAGATGGTCTTGCCGTTCTCGTCTTTGTTGGTTTCCTGTGCGAAAGCTGCAACACTTACGAGAAGAGCGGCTGCAAATACGAAAAATTTTTTCATACCGATATAAATTAAGTTTAATATAAAAGTATTAACACGTTATTAACAATTGGCGCACACAATAGTGCTCCAAGCCGCAAATTTATGAAAAATATTTAGAAAATCAAATTTTTTCAACATTATCTGCTCTTACCCAACCCTGTCTGCCGTCGGGCAATTCGATATTCAGCCATTCCGCAACCGAATCAAACACAGATACTTTGGTCCCTTCATGAAGGACAAACAGGTCTTTGCTGTCACCTCCGCCCGGAGCGCTCTTGACCGAAACCACCGGGCTCATGACTATGGCTGCGTTGGAATTCTCGAAGTCTTTCTTCTGCCAGGAGGCGAAGCCCAGAGCGCCCAGAGACAGCAGCAGGAGCACGATTCCGGTGAAGAATCCGGCTTTCCTGCCACCGGCCGAGCGGCCGAGAAGGAAGAGCAGAAGCATGGCCAGCGCCCCGGCGAAAAGCACCAGGAAAAGCACCGCCCAGGCATTGGAAGAGAGCTTCCAGCCGACGGAGCGCATCCAGCTAACCAGGAAGAATTCCGGAACCGATTCGATGCGGTCCTGAATCCGCTGCCCGGCGAAGCGCAGGTTATACCTGGCGTCGCTGAACGACGGATCCAGCTTGAGGGCGCGTTCGTAATTCAGGATTGCACGGGCGTAGTCTTCGTTCTTGAAGAAGGCGTCGCCCAGATTGGTGTAGAGCTCCGCCGAAACCATGCCCGCAGAAACCAGCTCGCCCCAGGCTTTTGAGGCATCGGACCACCGCCCTTCCGTATATGCCTGCACGCCGGCATTCCAGAGGGAATCGGGATAATCGGCCGCACGGCCGGCCATCGGCACGAGCAACAGCAGCGCCACGAGGGCCGCGGTGCGCGGGGAAACTTTCTTCTTCATGCAGGAATCTATTCTGGATATCGCGGAGACGGCGCTTTCGTAATGAGCGTTCATGGCGTCATGACCCGCATCGGGGGCGTAGCGGGCATAGTCGCAGGCGTCGAGCAGGCTGCAGAATTCCTCCGCAAGCCTCTCGGTCACACCGGATTCCATGAACTTCGACGCGATGTTCTCCCTCGTCATGTCGGAGGAGTCCATGTTGAGCTTGTCGGAAACGAAGCCCAGCAGCGCCCTGTGCAGCTCTTCATAGAATGCGGTATAGAGATTCTTATGCAGATACTCTCCCGCCGCGGCGAGGCGCTTCCGCGCCATCTTCACCGCACCCCTGTTGCGGCTGCCGGCTACATCGGCCCTCATGGCAGCCATTTTGCGGAAGGCGAACCAGATCGCGGCGGCAAGCACCGCCAGCAGCGCCAGGATGCCCCAGAAAAGCGGAGACCACACGAAGAAGACGCCGGCCCCGGAAAATGCCGGTTTGCGAGTGGAGATGAAGCGGATGTCGGTCCCCAGGTCCTTCACGTCCTTCTGGGAGGAGGGAATGAACTGGCCCGACGCCGGCCCCTGCTGCTCCTGGACCGCCCCCCGTTCGACATGGAGCGGCATGGGCGCCGAGGAGAGGGTCACGTACCTTCCCTCGGCGATGTCGTAATAGGAGTATTCCACCGGCCCGATGACGAAGTCGCCGTGGCTGCGGGGAATGAAGGGATACTCGAAGGTCTTGCTCCCCTTTCCTTCGGAAGTCTTGACGTCGTACACCTCGAAATCCGGCGGGAAATACAGCTTGGGAGCATCCAGCAGGGACACGTTGCCGGTACCACTCACGGTCACCACCAGCGAGGCGGCGTCGTGGGTCTTGAGCGAATCGGTGGAAAGCGACGCCTTGAGGGAGAACTTTCCGACTCCCCCGCCGAACGATGCCGGAGCTCCGGCCGGAAGGGATGAGACATGCACCGTATATGCAGGCGTGACCACCCGCTTGCGGATGGTGCGGTAATCGTCCTGGAAGAACGAGTCGAAGATACTGCCGTTGTTGCCGGAAGACACCCGGACATTCACCAGGCACACCAGTTCGGCCGGGTCTATCCTGAGTTCCCCCGCCCTTTGCGGGATGAGATTCCACGAACGCAGTACGGCGGCGTTGTAAATCTGCCCGCCAACCGTCTCCCTGTGGAATTCTATATTGGAAGGCGCCTGCACCTCCTGGCTCCAGAAGCCGTCGAATGAGGGGAACTTTGCATCCTCAAAACCCGCTATGGATACCCTCTGGTAGAGTTTCAGGGTTGCGGAAACTGTTTCCCCCACAACCGCGGAGGACTTGCTGAGCGAGAGCCGCAGGAAGATATCCTTGTCGGATATGGTTCCGTCCGCAGCGGGCGTCCCCGGCCTGCCGTTTCCGGTATTCCCCTGGCCGGAGCGCTGCTGCCCTTCGGCCACCACCTGGATCGACTTGGTTCCGGAACTGATCTGCCTGCCCTTCACCGTGGCGGTGACAGGGCCTATCGTAAAGGTGCCCGCTTTATTCGGCATCAACACATAAGTGTAGGTGGTCTTGGAGCTCTTGCTGCGCTTGCCGTTCACTATGCTGATAGACGTGGAAGTGCCCTTCTGCGGGCCCCAGACCAGCTTGAAATCGCTTCCGGGACTCCAGCTGAAATCGGAAGGGGCGTCCTCGCCGTCGAAGGTGAAGGTCACGTTGAACTGCTCGTCCGACGCCACCAGATTGGGGGCGTCTATCGAAAGCTCCTGCGCCCCGAGCGGCAGCGCCAGGGCCAAAAATGCCAATATGCCGAATAACTTTCTCATCTCTACCAGTTCTTTTCTTTCTGGCGGCTCTTGAGCATAGCCGCCTTCTCTTTCTTGACTTTGTCCTGAGTCTCCTTTTCCTGTGCCTGGATGGCCTTCAGCATCTGTCTGGCCTGTTGCTGCGAGATGTTCTGCTCCTGCGGCTGAGGCTGCTGATCCTGCTGCTGTTGCTGCTGGTCCTGATTCTGCCGGTCCTGGTTGTCCTGATTCCGGTCATCCTGGTTCTGGTCCTGTTGATCCTGCTGGTCCTGCTGATTCTGCTGATTCTGCTGGTCCTGATTGTCCTGGCCGCTTCCGCCCCCCTGCTGGTTCTTCAGCATTTCTTTCGCATAGATATAGTTCTCCTTAGCGTCCATATCTCCCGGATTCAGAAGCAGGGACTGCCTGAAGGCGTTCACGGCGGCGCTGTAGTTCTTGCGCTGCAGGGCCACGTCGCCTTCGTTGTAATAATAGTCCGCTGCGTGCGGAGTTCCGGCCACCTCGGCGTCGGCGCGCCCCAGGGCTTCGGCGGCTTCCTCATAGTTCTGCTGGCGGTACAGCGAGGAGGCCAGATTGTATTCCCCGGCCACCGACAGGGAGTCTTTGAGGACCGCCTTACGGTAATCGATTTCGGAAGCGGCGAAATCTCCCTTGCGGAATTTGCGGTTGCCCGCGCGCACCTCCTTCCTGTCGATCTGGGCCGAGAGGGGCAATGCGCTCAGTATGAGCAATATGCAATAAATTATACGCTTCATTCGAACAATCTCCTTTTTGCGCGTCTGTCGCCTACCAGGAAAGCAATTGCAAGCATCACTATTGCGGCGGCGACGAAATACATGTACTGCTCGTCATACTCTTCGAACACTACGCTCCGGAAATGCTCGTCTTCGAGTTTCCGGAGGTCGTCGATAATCGGATTGAGGCCGAATTCCTCGTTGCCGGCATGCACGTACGCACCGCCGCCCACCTGCGCCATCTTGCGCAGCGTGGCTTCGTCGAGCTTGGTGACCACAATCTTTCCGTCTTTTTCCTTCAGGAGTTCGCCGCCCACCGGGATGGGTTCGCCCTGCAGGGAACCGACACCTATCGTATATACCTTGATGCCCAGTTCGGCCGCCTGACGTGCCGCTTCGACCGGGTCGTCCTCGTGGTTCTCGCCGTCGGTGATGACTATTATGGCGCGGCTCTTCTCGCTCTGCGAACTGAAGCTCTTTATGGCCGTGAGCACCGCATCACCTATGGCCGTGCCCTGTACCGGGATGCTCTGCTGGTTGATACTGCCGAGGAACATCTTCGCGGACACGTAATCCGTGGTTACCGGCAGCTGCACGAACGAGGTACCTGCGAAAATGATGAGGCCGATGCGGTCGTCCTGGAGCTTGTCCACAAGGCGGCTGATGGCCAGTTTGGCCCTCTCGAGGCGGTTCGGGGAATAATCCCTGGCAAGCATGGAATTGGAGACGTCCAGGCAGATCATGATTTCCGCGCCCTTGGTCTCGCGGTTGGAGAGCTTCGCGCCTATCTGCGGGCGGGCCAGGCCGATGGCCAGGGAGGCTATCGCAAGGTCGATGAGGATGAGGCGCACCCAGCCTTTCCCGCGGGAATAATGGGGCATTAGCTGCTCCACCAGGGCGGGATCACCGAATTTCCGTATCCTCGCGCGGCGGGCTCTGAGCACCAGCGCATACACTACCGGCAGCACGGGAAGCAGCAGAAGCAGCCAGAGGAATTTTTCATTGGCAAAAAACAGCATTACGGCAGCCTCCTTACAAATAATTCCAGAGCCAGCATGAGGAGCAGGCAGACAAGCGCCGCGAATGCGTATCCGCCATACAGTTCCTTGTAGACCGGGAAACTGTCGATGGTGGTGCGCACCTTCTCCATCTTGTTGATCTGGGAGTAGATTTCACTGAGTTTGGTATTGTCCGTGGCCCGGAAATACTGCCCGCCGGTAGTCTCGGCTATCCTTCGGAGCAGGTCTTCGTCTATCTCCACGGGCACCCGGCGGACCTCCACGCCCCATGGCGTCATGACCGGATACGGAGCCTCGCCGTTGGCGCCCACACCTATCGTATACACGCGCACGTTGTAGGTCGCGGCGATATCGGCGGCAGTTTCGGGGGCGATTTCCCCGGAGTTGTTCACGCCGTCGGTGAGCAGGATGACCACCCTGCTGGGCGCATCCGAATCCATCATGCGCGCCACCGCGGTGGCGAGGCCGTTGCCGATTGCGGTGCCGTCCTCTATGAGGCCGGTCTGGACTTCCTTCATGAGGTTGATGAGGGTGGCCCTGTCGGTGGTGAGGGGGCACTGGGTGTAGCTCTCACCTGCGAACACCACTATTCCCATGCGGTCGGAAGGCCGCTGGGAGATGAATTCGACGGCTATGTCCTTGGCTGCGGAGATGCGGTCGGGGGTGAAGTCGCGCGCCAGCATGGAGGTGGACACGTCCATCGCGAACACTATGTCGATACCTTCGGAATTCACCTTCTCCACCTCGCTCGACGAGCGCGGCCTGGCAAGGGCGATGACCAGCAGCGCCATGGCCGCCGTGAACAGCGCCATCGGCAGATGCCTCAGCACCGCCAGCGCCACACCGCCCTTCTGGAGCCAGGGTGCGGCGATACTGACGCGGAGATGGGGAGACCGCCCCTTTATCTGCCTGTAGACGTAAAGTCCCAGCAGAAGCAGAGGCAGCGCGAGCAGCCACAGGAGTTTTGGATATTCAAAGAACATTTTCTTCGGTCTGGTAAGTGTCTGTGACGAACTTCACGGCGACGGGAAGCACCGTGGCGTTCTCCTCGTCGGAAACCACCATCTTGGCGAATTTCACGAAGTCGGCCCTTTCGAAAAGCTCCCTGAGGGCCTGATACGATTCCGGAGTTATTTCCTTTTCGCCCTTTAGGGCGTCGAACAGCTCGACGGTGGTCATCTCCGGCGCATCCACGCCGAAACGGGCGTCGATATATTCCTTGAGGGTGTCGGTCACCCCCGAGTAGAAGGCCTTCTGCCTGTCGGCAGCCCAGTATTTGTCGCCGCGGTAGCGGTCCAGCTTGCGGAGGGCCACCACATAGGGCGGATCCTTAGGCTTTCCGGCTTCTTCCCTGCGGCGGCGGGCATTCCTGAGCAGGATGAAGCCAAGAACGGCAAGGCAGGTGACTCCAAGCCCTCCCAGCAGCCACGGCAGCAGCTCCGCGAATGTGACGGGATACCTGATCTGCCCCTTGATGTCGTGGAGCACAAACGTGGCTGTGTCGATCTGGATAGTGGTTACGGTCATCTGCTGCGCCTCGAACTCGAGGGTATCGGACTGCCCGTCCACGACGCGGCGGGCGAACAGCGGAGGCAGATGATATTCCCCGGCCTCGAAGGGAGCTATGACTATCGACGCCTGGATATCCCTGACGCCCGTTTTCCTGTTGGTCTTGAGGGTGTCGATACGCCAGTCCCTCACCAGCGCGAGGGTGTCGTTGCTGACTGACGAAAAGTCGGGAAGGAACAGCTGGGTGCCGTCCTTCACGCCCTCCAGGGTGAAGCCGTACTCCAGCTGGTCGGCAATCAGTATGGAATCCCTCTGCTGGAGCTGATTCAGGAAAGCCTTTCCCGACGGAACCGGGTCCAGGAGCAGGAACAGTATTGCAACGAGCAGTTTCATCTTCTTCCGGCAAATAGCGCCATGAGGCCCTTCACATAATCGGAGCCCGTGGCAATGTCAACGTTATCGATGTTGTAGAGGTTGAAGATGCGCTGCTCTTCCGCGGCCACCGTGCTCATCCAGCCGGCGTACCTGCGGCGCACCTCCCTGCTGGAAGTGTCGACCCAGGCGCTCTTTCCGCTTTCGCTGTCCTTGATATTGACGATTCCGACGGAAGGAAGCGCATAATCCACGGGGTCGTGGACCTTGATTATGGAGAGGTCGTGCCTGCCGGCCGCCACCTTCAGGGCGTCCTCATAGCGGGGCCTGCCCTCCGAATCCACATCCAGCATGTCGCTGAGCAGGAACACGGTGCACTTTTTCTTGATGGCGTTGGTCAGATACCTCAGCGCGCCGCCGACGTCGGTGCCGTCGCTGGTAGGCTGCAGTTCCAGCATCTCCCTGATTATGTGCAGCAGGTGCGTGCGGCCCTTCGACGGAGTGATGAACTTCTCGACGTGGTCGCTGAAAAAGAGGGCACCCACCTTGTCATTGTTGAGGATGGCGCTGAACGAAAGCACTGCCGCAATCTCGGTGAGCAGTTCCCGCTTGGTTCGGACGGATGTGCCGAACAGGCCGCTGCGGCTCACGTCCACGAGCAGCACCACAGTGAGTTCGCGTTCCTCTTCGAAAACCTTCACGTAGGGGCTTCTGAGCCTGGCCGTCACGTTCCAGTCCATGTTGCGGACGTCGTCTCCGTACTGGTACTCCCTGACTTCACTGAAGGCCATGCCGCGCCCCTTGAACGCGGAATGGTACTCCCCCGCGAAAATCTGGTGCGAGAGCGCCTTGGTCCGGATTTCTATCTTCCGGACTTTCCTCAGAAGGTCTGTGGCTGAAGTACTTGGCATTACGGCACGATTACGGCGTTGATCACCTTCTCGACTATCTGTTCGGTGGTGACGTTCTCGGCCTCGGCCTCGTAAGTGAGCCCGATGCGGTGCCTGAGCACTTCGGGGCAGACCGCCCTCACGTCTTCGGGAATCACGTAGCCGCGCCTCTTGATGAAGGCGTAGGCCCTCGATGCGGCCGCGAGCGATATGCTGGCACGCGGGGACGCGCCGTAGGAGATGAGGCCTTTCAGGTCGCCCAGGCCGTATTCGGCGGGGGTGCGGGTGGCGTAGACCATATCCACTATGTATCGTTCAATCTTTTCGTCCATGTACACGTCGCGGACCACCTCGCGGGCACGGATGATGTCTTCGGGCGAGACCACCACTGCGGGCTGCGGGAACTCCCCGGTGGAATTCATACGGAGGATGAGCTTCTCCTCTTCCTTCGCGGGATAATCCACCTTGACCTTGAGCATGAAACGGTCCACCTGCGCCTCAGGCAGAGGATAGGTGCCCTCCTGCTCGATGGGGTTCTGGGTGGCCATCACCAGGAACGGCTCCGGCAGCTTGTAGGTTTCGTCGCCGAGGGTGACCTGCCTTTCCTGCATGGCCTCGAGCAGCGCCGACTGCACCTTGGCGGGGGCGCGGTTGATTTCATCCGCCAGCACGAAGTTGGCGAAGACGGGGCCCTTGTGCACTTCGAAAGACTCTTTTTTCTGCGAATAGATGAGGGTGCCGGTGACATCGGCCGGGAGCAGGTCGGGGGTGAACTGGATACGGCTGAACTTTGCGTTGACAGCCTTGGCGAGCGTGCTGATGGCCAGGGTCTTGGCCAGGCCGGGGACGCCTTCCAGGAGGATGTGCCCGTTCGCGAGCAGGCCTATCATCAGGTTTTCGACCAGATGCTTCTGGCCCACGATGACCTTTCCCATTTCAAGCGACAGGATGTCCACGAAACCGCTTTCCTTCTGAATTCTGTCGTTGAGTTCCTTGATGTTTACGTTTTGGTTCATATTTTAACTACCTTTGCATTATAATGCGTTATCGGATACAATTGTCTTACTGCGGGGCGGATTTCTGCGGCTGGCAGAAGCAGCCCGGCGCGCCAAGTGTCCAGGGAACCCTTGAAACCGCACTGTACACGCTCATCGGCACACCTGTGGCCGTAGTGGGTGCAGGGCGCACCGACACGGAGGTGAATGCCGTGGGATATACCGCGCATTTCGACGCTCCCGGGGAGCTCGACGCAGTCTGGATTTGCTACAAATTAAATGCCATTTTACCGGCCTCCATCGCTGTCAGTTCGGTTGTCCGGACAGAAGACGATTTCCATGCCCGCTTCGATGCGGTCAGGCGCGAATACACCTATTTCCTTCACCGCATGAAGGATCCTTTCCTCGACGGCACGTCGTTCTGTTTCACATATGCAGGGCTCGATTTCGAACTCATGAACAGGGCCGCGCAGCTCCTGCTCGGAACCCACGATTTCAGCTGTTTCCAGAAGTCGGGCTCCGACAACAAAACCACCATCTGCACCGTCACCGAGGCCGCCTGGCATCCCTATACGCCCACCCACGCCACGCTCTTCCAGCCTTCATGTCATTCTGAGCGCAGCGAAGAATCTTCCCCCTACTGGTATTTCCGCATATCCGCCGACCGTTTTCTCCGGAACATGGTGCGTGCCATCGTGGGCACGCTCCTGGAAGTAGGCCGCGGCAAACGCCCCCTCTCGGCAAGCGACGCCGCTCCCGGCTGCACCATCGCCCCGTTCGACACCCTTCTCGACGGGGGCCCACGCACCGCCTCGGGCGAATCCGCCCCGGGCCATGCCCTCTTCCTTTCACATATCGATTACTAGAGCTATTCTTTCGGAACGTCCGTGAGCGCCCACGGAACCATGAGCAGACGCCCTTTCGGAATGAGGGCGCCGGTGTGCACGTCGATGCCGTAGGTCTTGTCGCGGATGCGCACGAGCGCCGCGTCCAGGGCACGGATCTGCTTGATTTTGGCATGGGCTTTGTCGGCAGCTTCCTGTTTGGAAAGGTGATCGGCGACATTGTCGAGTTCGATGTCGAAGGAGAGGTCGGTGTCGGCCGTGTCGTTGCTGCCGTTATTCTTGACGATGTTCATGAGATATTCGTACTCCCTCATGGCCTCTTCGCGCTGGCGCGAAACGAGTACGCGGAACTCCTTGAGCTCTTCGTCGGAATATCTTGCAGGGGCTATGTCCATACGATTACAAATATCGGAAAAATTACCGAAAAATTGCTTATCTTTGCAAGTTAAGAAAGAATAATCAAAACAAGTCAAGATATGTTATTCACACTACTCCAGGCAGACCCCGCAGGGGCTGCAGAAGCATTAGAGGTCACTCCTGTCCCGCAGGAAATGTCCTACTCGCTCATCGACATGGCCATGAAGGGCGGCTGGCTCATGATAGTCCTGCTCCTCCTCAGCATCGTGGCCATCTACATTTTCGGCAAAAAACTGTGGGTGATCAACCGCGCCGCCAAGGTCGACAAAAACTTCCTCGACGACATCCGCGACTACATCCACGACGGCAAGATCAAGAGCGCCGTCACCTACTGCGGCAAATTCGACACTCCCGTCGCCCGCCTGGTAGAAAAGGGCATCGAGCGCCTCGGAAGGCCCATGGCCGACATCCAGAGCGCCATCGAAAACGTGGGCAACCTCGAGGTGGCAAGGCTCGAGAAGGGCCTGCCCTTCCTGGCCACCATCGCCGGAGGCGCACCCATGATAGGATTCCTCGGCACCGTCACCGGCATGGTGCGGGCCTTCTTCAACATGGCGAACGCCGGCAACAACATCGACATCACGCTGCTTTCCAGCGGTATCTATGAAGCCATGATAACCACAGTCGGCGGTCTTATCGTGGGCATCCTCGCATACTTCGGATACAACTACCTCACGAGCCGCATCTCCGACGTCGTGTTCAGCATCGAGAACGCCACCATCGAGTTCATGGACGTGCTGAACGATCCCGAGACCGCAGCGCCCGCCAAAAGCGAAGAATAGCCATGGCCATCAAGAGAACGACTAAGGTGGATCCGACGATCTCGATGTCGAGCATGACCGACATCGTGTTCCTCCTGCTTATCTTCTTCCTGGTCACCTCCACCCTCGTCAACCCCAACGCGCTCAAGCTGCTGCTCCCCAAGAGCACCGGACAGGTGAGCGCCAAGCCCACCGTGAGCGTGTCCATCAAGGACTGGGGCAACGAGCAGTACACCTACCATATCAACGGCAACGAGATTCCCGAAGAGCTGGCTCAGGTCGAGGACGACCTCATAGGCCTTCTCCAGAACGAGGAAGACCCCACTTTCAGCATCTACTCCGACACTTCCGTGCCCATAGGTGAGATAGTCCAGGTGATGAACATCGCCAAGCGCAACCACTACAAAGTAATATTAGCCACGCAGCCTGAATGAAAGCATATCAACGGGAAAGGGCCATAAGGGAGCGCAACTCCACGCTCGTGGGGGTGCTCCTCACCGTCGTGCTGCACGTCGGTGCGCTCTGTCTCGTATCGTTCAGCGGCCTCAAATACCTGTATCCCCCGCCCGAAGAAAACTCCTTCCTTCTGGACTTTGAAGAAGATGAGGAAATACCAATCAAGCCCGTCTACGGCAGGGAGCCCGAAGGCGAAGACGCCGACCTCGAGAAGCCCGTGGAGATAGTCCAGCGCAGCGAATCCCCCAACGAATCCGTCGCGCAGAACATCACCCCGGCCACGAAGCCGGACGATTTCGGGGACGTTCCCGTACAGGAACCGGAGCGCAAGGAAGAGCCCAAGCTGGATCCCCGCGCAAGCTTCCCCGGAATGGGAAAGAAAGACACCACCGCCACCACCCCGCATTCGGCTGAATTTCCTTCGGACGCTTACAAGGACGGCCAGCCCAGGGGCAACGCCGAGACTGCAGCCACGGCAGGAACGCCTAACGCCCACGTGGAAGGCCGCAAGGTGAACAAGAGCACGCTCAGCAAACCGGGTTACAATATCCAGGAGAGCGGCACAGTCGTGGTAAAGATATGGGTCGACCAGTACGGCCACGTACAGCGGGCCGAACCCGGGGCGGACGGCACCACCATCACCAACGCAAAGCTCTGGGCAGCCGCGCGCAAGGCGGCCATGGACGCCGTATTTGACATGAAAGCCAACGCTCCTGCACTGCAGGAAGGCACTATAACCTACAAATTCAACTTAAAGTAACAACGTGGCACAGGCGAGACGTGAGTCGCGCCGCAGCCTAAAAACGAAAAGAATGGACAAGTTTTCCAAAGACGGCCGAAAGCTGAGACCACGCAGGAAGGTCTCCGGCGGAGAAAGTTCCGACCAGGCCGCACCCGCGAGGGCCTACAATTCCGGCGAGCACAAAAGCTACCACAGCGAGCACCGCTCATCCGGTGAACACCGCGCTTACGGTGAACACAGGACCTATGGCGAGCACAAATCTTACGGCGAGCATAAGACCCACGGCCGCGACGGCTGCAGGCAGTTCGGCGAGAACCGCAGTTACGGCGAGAGCCGCGGCTACGGCGAAAAACGCAGTTACGGCGGCCCCCGCAAATCCTACGGGCAGGGCACGCGCGCGAAATCAGCTCCGAAGGGAGGTTTCAACAAGGATACCAACGAAGGCATCAAGCGCATGATCGAGAACTCTCCGCGTCCCGCCCCCGTCTACTCCGACTTCGACGGCGCAAAGACCGGAATCAGCGACGAAATCCGCCTCAACAAATTCATAGCCAATTCGGGCGTCTGCTCCCGCAGGGAGGCCGACACCATGATCCAGGCCGGCGTGGTTACGGTGAACGGCGAGGTCGTCACCGAACTCGGCACCAAGATCAACGTCTTCAACGACGTGGTCAAGTTCAACGGCGAAACCCTGAGGGGCGAATCCAAGGTGTATCTGGTGATGAACAAGCCCCGCGGCTACGTTACCACCGCCAGCGATCCCCACGCAGAGAAGACCGTGATGGACCTCATCAAGGCATGCACCACCCGGGTTTACCCCGTAGGCCGCCTCGACAAGGCCACCACCGGGGTGCTCATGTTCACCAACGACGGCGAAATGGCGGAGCGCCTCACCCATCCCTCCTACGACAAGAAAAAGATTTACCAGGTAATCCTGAACAAGCCTCTCGAAGAGGAAGACAGGCAGAAGATACTCGACGGTGTGGAACTGTCGGACGGCCCCATCGCAGCCGATGCCCTGGAATACATAGACCCGAACGACAAACGCAAGCTCGGAATCGAAATTCACTCGGGCAAGAACCGCGTGGTACGCCGCATTTTCGAGGCCGTGGGCTGCGAGGTCCGCGCCCTGGATCGCGTCTACTTCGCAGGCCTCACCAAGAAGGGGCTCAAGAAGGGAGAATGGCGATATCTCACCGAAAGCGAAGTGAACATTCTTAAGATGGGAGCATACGTATAATGGCTTTCAAGTCCGGATTCGTAAACATAATAGGCAACCCAAACGTAGGCAAGAGCACCCTGATGAACGCCCTCGTGGGCGAGAAACTGAGCATAGTCACCTCCAAGGCGCAGACTACCAGGCACCGCATCATGGGCATCATCAACGGAGAAGACTACCAGATAATCTTCTCCGACACCCCGGGCATCCTGAAGCCGGTGTACCGCCTGCAGGTGGACATGATAAACGCCGTGGATTCCGCCATAGGCGACGCAGACATCATCGTGTATGTTACCGACACCGTCGAAAAGGCCGACAAAAACGGCGAATACATCCGCAAGCTAAACTCTCTTACCTGCCCTATCATCCTTGTAATCAATAAAATAGACCTGAGCGACCAGCAGAAGGTCCAGGAGCTTATGGCTTATTGGAGGGAGCAGATTCCGGGCGCCGAGGTGATTCCCGTCTCGGCCAAGGAGAAGTTCGGGGTGCAGACCATCCTCGACAGCGTCGTGGAGCATCTTCCCGTAGCCCCCGCCTGGTACGACAAGGACACCTTCACCGACCGTAACCTCCGCTTCTTCGCCAGCGAGATAATACGGGAGAAAATCCTCCTCAACTACCGCGAGGAAATCCCCTACTCCTGCCAGGTGGAGATAGAGTCGTTCAAGGAAGACGAGGAGCGTTACGAAATCGGCGCCATCATCTACGTGATGCGCGAAACCCAGAAGGGAATAGTGATAGGCAAGGGCGGGGCCGCGCTCAAGCGGGTAGGCACCCAGGCCAGGAAAGACATGGAAGATTTCTTCCAGAAGAAGGTGTTCCTGCAAATCCTGGTGAAGGTCGATCCCGACTGGCGCGAGAGCCGCAGGGAACTCCGCAAATTCGGATATGAGGATTAAGTGATATGGAAGAAGACGATATAATGATCCAGGACGAAGTGCTTGACGCCGATGCCCTTCAGGCTCCGGTAGACGACGATGCAGCCCCTTCGGGCAAATTCACCCGCCTGCTGGACAGCGACAGCCGCCGGTTCAAGCTCTCAGGAATGTTCAGGGACTGGTTCCTGGATTACTCTTCATACGTTATACTGCAGAGGGCCGTCCCCCACATCGTGGACGGTCTCAAGCCGGTGCAGCGGAGGGTGCTCCACGCCATGTTCAGGATGGACGACGGCAACTACACCAAAGTTGCCAACATAGTCGGACAGGCCATGCAGTACCACCCCCACGGAGACGCTTCAATCCTGGGCGCACTGGTGCAGCTGGGGCAGAAGGGGCTTCTCATCGACTGCCAGGGAAACTGGGGCAACATCCTCACCGGCGACTCCAACGCCGCCCCCCGTTACATAGAGGCGCGTCTCTCCAAATTCGCGAAGGAGGTGGTGTTCGACCCCGAAATCACCAACTGGATGAATTCCTACGACGGCCGCAACCAGGAGCCCACGGAACTGCCGGTGCGCTTCCCGCTGCTGCTCGCCCAGGGCACAGAGGGTATCGCCGTAGGCATGGCCAGCAAGATACTCCCCCACAACTTCAACGAGCTGCTGGACGCATCCGTGAAGATCCTTCAGGGCAAGCCCTACGACATCTACCCGGACTTCCCCACCGGAGGCTTCGCCGACTGCACCAAGTACAACGACGGCCGCAGGGGCGGCTCGGTTAAGGTCCGCGCCCGCATCGAAAAGATAGACAAGAGCACCATCGCCATCACCGAAATTCCCTACGGCAAAACCACCCATCTGCTCATCGACTCCATCCTGAAGGCAAAGGACAAGGGCAAGATTAAAATCAAAAAGATAGAGGACATGACCACCGACAAGGTGAACATCCTCATACACCTTCCCGGCGACGTGTCCCCCGACAAGACCATCGACGCCCTCTACGCCTTCACGGACTGCGAATGCAACATAGTCCCCAACGCCTGCGTGATCCGGAACAACAAGCCGGAGTTCCTGAGCGTCAAGGACATACTCGAATACGACACCATCCACACTCGTGACCTGCTCGAGGCCCGCCTGCGCATCAGGCTCGCCAAACTGCAGAGCGACTGGCACTACTCCTCCCTCGAGAAGATCTTCTTCGAAAACCGCATCTACAAAGTGCTGGAACAGGACCAGAAGACCTGGGAGGAACAGCTCGGCGACATCTTCGACCGCATGAAGGAATACCAGGATCTCCTGCACAAGGAAATCCTCATGGAAGACATCCTCAAGCTGGTGGAGAAGCCGGTCCGCAAGATTTCCAAGTTCGACACCAAGGCCAACGACGAGAAGATCGCCCGCATCGAAGCCGAGATGGTCGCCGTGCAGAACGACATCGACAACATAAACGACTACACCATAGCCTGGTTCAGGCATCTCAAGGAAACTTACGGGAAAGATTTCCCGCGCCTGACCGAGCTTACCGGATTCGAGGCCATCACGGCCACGAAGGTGGTGAACAACAACGCCAAGCTCTCCGCCAACCTCGCCGAAGGCTTCGTCGGAATCGGGCTCAAGAAGGACGACGGCGGCGAATACATCTGCGACTGCTCCGACATGTCCGAAATAATAGTCATCGCCCGCGACGGCAAGTACCGCATCGCCAAGGTGGAGGACAAGGCCTTCTACGGCAAGGATCTCCTCTATGTCAACACTTTCGACCGCGGCGACGAGCGCATGATCTACAACGTCATCTACCGTGACGGCAAGGGCGGTAACTACTACGCCAAGCGCTTCGCGGTAACCAGCGTCACGCGCGACAAGGAGTACGACATCACCCTCGGCGCCGAAGGCAGCCGGATAGAGTATTTCTCGGCCAATCCCAACGGCGAGGCTGAAACCGTCCGCATCAACCTGCGCCCGAAGCAGAAGCTCAAGAAGACCTCGATGGAATACGACTTCGCCGGCCTTGCCATCAAGAGCAAGACCGCAAGGGGCAACCTGGTGAGCAAGAATGCGATACGCAACATAGTGATGAAGTCGAAGGGCGTCTCCACCATTGCCGGCAAGGACATCTGGTACGACCCGGACATCCAGAAGCTCAACGACGAAGGGCGCGGGCTGTACCTGGGCCAGTTCGACACCGAAGACAAGGTGCTGGCGGTGTTCAGGAACGGCACCTTCTACACCACCTCGTTCGACCTTGTGAACAAGTATCAGGGCGACGTGCTGCGCATCGAGAAGTTCGACCCCGAAAAGACTTTCACGGCGCTCTACTACGACGCCGCGGCCAAGGCCTTCTACGTGAAGCGATTCTCGTTCGTGCTCAGCGACAACACCCCGCAGAGCTTCATCGCTGACGGGGCCAAGAGCTACCTCGTGGCGCTTTCCGACGACCTGCATACCCGCTACACGGTCACGTTCGGCGGCAAGGATTCCTCGCACGCCCCCGAGACCATACTCACCGAAGACTGGATCGCCAAGAAGGGCTGGCAGGCCAAGGGCAAGAAATGCCACGACCGTTACAAGGTCAAGAAGGTGGAGTTCGCGGAGCCCCTGCACCTGGAAGAAGACGAAGTGCAGCCGGAGCCGGTGGAGATAGTGACCGACACCGACATCCCGGTCCCCGATACTCCGAAGCCCGAAGAGAAGAAACCGGAAGCCCCTCTCGCCAAACCCTCGCGGGAAGAGCCCATAGAAATAATAGAAGAACCCACACTGTTTTGACGCTCGCACTCACAGGATTCATGGGGTCGGGCAAGACCTCGACCGGGAAGGTCCTGGCCGAAAGGCTGGGATGGCCCTTCGCCGACCTTGACGAACTGGTCGCCGAGGTGGCCGGCAAGTCGGTTCCGGAAATCTTCGAAGAGTCCGGCGAAAAGGCCTTCAGAGCCCTGGAACTCAGCACGTTACAGCTGTATTTCAGCAGTTACTTCGGAGACTCCGTGCTCGCCCTCGGCGGCGGCACGCTCACGCTTCCCGAGGCCCGCGAGCTGGTCAGGCAAAACTGCAAGTGCATCTACCTCAAGGCCGGTGCGGACGCCCTCTTCAAGAATCTCACGTGGGAAGGCGAGGCCGGAAAGCGACCCCTGCTCCGGCAGGGCGAAGGCCTCAGGGAGAGGATAGAAGAGCTCCTGGCGGCCAGGGCTGCGACCTACGAAGAGGCGGCGGACGTTACAGTAAACGCGGAGCACCTCACCCCGGAGCAGATTGCGGACGAAATAATAAAGACAATCATATGAATTCAAAGAGATTCTGTTTTCTGGCCGTTTCTGCCTTGTTCCTGATGCTGCAGCCGCAGTATCTGTCCGCCCAGGAGTATGACGGACAGCAGCTGCGCGAAATGATCATGCAGGACCGCAGCAGGGCGGCCGGACTGCATCACAGCTACGAGATTCCGGCCATTTCGGACACGAAGGCGCCCAAAGGCTATAAACCTTTCTATATCAGCCATTACGGCCGCCATGGCTGCCGTTACCAGAGCGCCAGCGTCTACGACCAGGCCATAGTTCCGCTTTCAAAGATCAAAGACCTGGGCGGGCTCACTCCCGAAGGGGAAAGGCTGCTTGCAGACATCATCCGGATAAAGCAGGAGAACCTCGGAATGGACTGGATGCTCACCCAGAAAGGGGGTGCCACGCACAGGGGCATCTCCTCCAGGATGCTGGCACGCTACCCGAAGGTTTTCTCGGGGAAAAAGCGCAATTCGGTGGTTGCGGTGTCGTCCACCGCGCAGCGCTGCATCATGAGCATGTCCAACTTCGTCACCCCGATCAATGAAAAGTATCCGGCGCTTGAAGTGACGATGGACACCGGCGACAGGTTCATGGAGTACGTGGCCCACAATCCAGACGGCAACGAAGAACTCGACCGCCAGTGCTCAAAGCTCAGGGACTCACTCTTCATCGCTTCCTTCGACCGCAGCCGCGCCATGCTTTCCTTCTTTACAGACACCACGCTGCTGGCCGGCCAGATTGACTACGACCCCGATCTCTTCTTCTATCACATGATAAACGGGGCCGACCTCGCACAGTGCATGGACTCCCCCCTGCCCGACATTTTCTCCTACTTCACGCCGGAAGAGACTCTCGCGTTCTTTTATGCCTACAACACAAAGACTTACGGCCAGATGGGCACCACTCCCGAATTCGGCGGATGGAGGCCGGTGAACGTAGGCGGCCCGCTGCTGCGCGACTTCATCGAGAAGGCCGACGCGGCCATAGCCGGCAACGGCGTATGCGCCAACCTGCGCTTCGGGCACGACTCCATCATAGCCCCCTTCGAGCTCCTTCTGAATATCAATGGCGCGAACGGGCACAACGTCCTGGACGCTTCCCGTTACTGGCTCTGTTTCAAGGATATATGCATGGGCGCAAACGTCCAGTTCGTATTCTATGAAAACGGCCGCGGCGGAGTGCTCGTAAAGATTATCGTAAACGAACAGGAGGCAACGGTTCCCGGCCTTGAAGCCGTGAACGGAGTCTATTACGACTGGCCTTCGCTCAGGGCATATATGGAGCACATTTTTTAGTATCTTTGCAGCTCATAATCGAAACACAATGGCAAACGAACAGTTCAACGAACAGGAACAGAATCGCAGGAACGCCCTTACGGCCCTCCGCGAACTTGGTATAAACCCCTATCCGGCACCGCTTTATCCGGTAAACGCCACGGCAAAGGGCATAGAGGAAGGCTTCACAAAGGAGATGGCGGAACAGCAGGGCGAAGGCGCCCCCGAAGGCCCGTTCGCAAACGTATGCATCGCCGGCAGGCTGATGAGCCGCCGCATCATGGGCGCCGCCTCCTTCGGCGAGCTCCAGGACTCCACGGGCCGCATCCAGGTTTACGTCAAGCGCGATGAAATCTGCCCGGGCGAAGACAAGACCATGTACAACACGGTCTGGAAGAAACTGCTCGACATAGGCGACATAGTGGGCATCAAGGGCTTCGCGTTCTTCACCCAGACGGGGCAGCTGAGCGTCCACGCCAAGGAACTCACCCTCCTGAGCAAGAGCCTGAGGGTGCTTCCCATCGTGAAGGAAGCCGACGGGGTCACCTACGACGCCGTGACCGATCCCGAGCTCCGCTACCGCCAGAGGTATGTAGACCTTATAATCAACCCGCAGGTCCGCGAAGTCTTTGTGGCACGCACGAAAATCATCAACACCATGCGTGAGTTCTGCTCCGACGCGGGCTATCTCGAGGTGGAAACCCCCATCCTCCAGAGCATTCCCGGCGGTGCTACGGCCAGGCCCTTCATCACCCACCACAATGCGCTGGACATTCCGCTGTACCTCAGGATTGCCGATGAGCTCTATCTGAAGAGACTCATAGTCGGCGGCTACGACGGCGTGTTCGAGTTCGCCAAGGACTTCCGCAACGAAGGCATGGACAAGACCCACAACCCCGAGTTCACGCAGATGGAGCTCTATGCCGCCTACAAGGACTATATATGGATGATGGACTTCACCGAGCGCATGCTCGAAAAGATAGCCCTCAAACTCCACGGCACCACCAAGGTGACCGTCGACGGCAACGAGATAGACTTCAAGGCCGGCTGGAGGCGCGTGCGCATCCTCGACGCCATAAAGGAATATGCCGGCGTGGACGTCCACGACATGGACGAGGCCGCCCTCCGCGATACCTGCAAGAAACTGAACGTGGAGGTGGACAAGACCATGGGCCGCGGCAAGCTGATAGACGCCATCTTCGGCGCTTTCTGCGAAGATCATTTCATCCAGCCCACCTTCGTGACCGACTACCCGGTGGAGATGAGCCCCCTCACCAAGCGCTGCCGCTACGACGACACCCTCACCGAAAGGTTCGAGCTCTTCGTGAACGGCCACGAACTCGCCAACGCCTATTCCGAGCTCAACGACCCCATCGACCAGCTCGAGCGTTTCAAGGAAGAGGCCGCCCTCAAGATGAAGGGTGACGACGAGGCCATGTTCGTGGACTACGACTTCGTGCGCGCCCTCGAGTACGGCATGCCTCCCACCTCGGGAATCGGTATCGGAATAGACCGTCTTGCGATGCTGATGCTCGGTCAGAGCACCATCCAGGATGTGCTCCTGTTCCCCCAGATGCGGCCCGAAAAAGACCTCGGCGCAAGGTGATGCGCACCGAACCGATAACTTCTGTCCGGAATCCAAAAATCAAGGAAGCCGTCTCCCTCGGGTACCGTTCCGACGTACGCCGCGAGAGGGGGCTTTTCCTCGTGGAAGGCCGCAGGGAGGTTGAGCGCTGCCTGGCTGCCGGGTTCAGCGCCCGGTGCATTTTCTGGTGCCCGGAGCTGCTCCCCTCCGAACAGCTCGACACCATAACGGCCGGCGCGCTTCCCGCCACCTGCAAGATATTCGAAGTACCGGCGGAAGTCTACGCAAAGATAGCGTACCGCGGCGGAACCGAAGGGATCATCGCCGAAGTGGAATGGCGGGAACGCAGCCTGGCGGATCTTCCGCCATGCGGCCCCGACACTCCGGCACCGCTCATCATGGTGCTGGAATCGGTGGAAAAGCCCGGCAATCTCGGTGCCGTGCTGCGCAGCGCCGACGCCGCCGGTGCCAGCGCCCTGCTCGTCTGCGACTCCCCCACAGACATATACAATCCCAACGTCATACGGGCAAGCGTGGGCGCCGTCTTCACCGTTCCCGTTATCTGCTGCAGCTCGGAAGAAGCCATCAAATGGCTGAAAGACAACGGTATACAGATTCTCACCGCCCAGCTTCAGGACTCCTCCCTGTACTACGAAACCGGCATGACCGGCCCCACGGCCATAGTCATGGGCACTGAATCGACAGGCCTCACCGACAAGTGGCGCGATGCCGCCGACGCCCATATCCGAATCCCCATGCTCGGCGCCGAAGACTCCCTCAACGTGAGCGTTTCCGCTGCAATCCTTCTGTATGAAGCAGTAAGGCAGAGACTTACCCCTTGACTTTCTCCAAATTAATCGGTATATTTGCCGATTGGAAAAATGGAGGCAAAATGGAACATAGCAAACCCGGCCGACCAGGAAAAGGTCGGTGCGCTGGCGCTGGCTCTCGGCATTGACCGCGTGCTGGCGGAGTTGCTTGTCCAAAGGGGCATCGACACCTTCGAACAGGCCCGCGCATTCTTCAGGCCGAACCTCCAGGACCTCCACGACCCCTTCCTCATGAAGGACATGGCCGCCGCCGTGGAGCGGCTCCACAAGGCCATCAGCTCCGGCGAAAAGATACTGGTCTACGGCGACTACGACGTCGACGGCACCACCGCGGTTTCGCTGGTCTACTCTTTCATCAAGCGCTACACCCAGAACGTGGATTTCTACATCCCAGACCGCTACGACGAAGGTTACGGCCTGTCGGTCAAGGGCATAGAAACCGCCGAAAAGGGCGGCTACACCCTCATCATCACCCTCGACTGCGGCATCAAGGCCATCGAGAAAGTGAGGCTGGCGGGCGAAAAGGGCATCGACGTCATTATCTGCGACCATCATCTCCCCGAAGACGAACTCCCTGCGGCCGTGGCCGTGCTGGACCCGAAACGCACCGACGACAACTATCCCTACGACGACCTCTGCGGCTGCGGAGTGGGCTTCAAGCTGGTGCAGGGTTACGCGCAGAAATATGAAATTCCGTTCGACACCCTCATCCCGCTGCTCGACCTCTGCGTGGTGAGCATAGCCTCCGACCTGGTGTTCATGACCGGCGAGAACCGCATCCTGGCCCATTTCGGGCTCAAGCGGCTCAACGAAGATCCCCGCAAGGGCCTCCTGGCCCTCATCAGCCTGAGCAACCTCGAACCCGGGCACGTAGGCATAGACGACATAGTCTTCAAGATCGGGCCCCGCATCAATGCCGCCGGGCGCATGGAAACCGGCAGGCTGGCGGTGGAACTCCTCACGGCCACCGACACCGGCAGGGCCACCATGATAGGCGAGCGTATCAACAACAATAACAACGACCGCAAGAACATAGACCGGGAAATCACGGCGGAAGCCCTTGAGATGGTAGAGTCTGGAAAGGCCCTTGCCAGCGAGAACGTCACGGTGGTGTACAATCCGGCGTGGAACAAGGGCGTAGTGGGCATAGTGGCATCGCGCCTGGTCGAGGCCTTCTACAAACCCACGGTCGTGCTCACCAAGAGCAACGGTTTTGTAACCGGCTCTGCCAGAAGCGTTTCCGGTTTCGACCTGTACTCCGCCATAGAAAACTGCGCCGACCTTCTCGAAAACTTCGGCGGGCACGTGTACGCCGCGGGGCTCACCATGAAGGAAGAGAATCTCCCCGAATTCGCCCGCCGCATGGACGAGTTCGTGAAGGGCAAGATCACCGGCGAGATGCTCACCCCCGTGGTCGACATCGACGCCCGCCTGGACTTCTCGCAGATAACCCCCAAGTTCTTCCGCATCCTCAAGCAGTTCCAGCCCTTCGGGCCAGGCAACAACAATCCCGTCTTCGTCACCGAGAACGTCTACGACTCCGGAAACGGACGCAAGGTGGGGGCCGGAGGCGTACATCTCAAGCTCGACCTCATGCAGGAAAACCAGCCGTACCACCAGATTCCTTCCATCGGCTTCAACATGAGCGAATACTTCGACTACATCCATGACGGCAACGCCATGGACATCTGCTACAGCATAGTGGAGAACTACTACAGGGGCAATTCTTCCATGCAGCTCCGCATCCGCGACATCCGCGAGCGGGAAGACATAATCTAAATGCAGCGTTTCGGTCTCATCGGACACCCCCTCGCCGGCTCAGGCAGCCCGGCGCTCTTCGAGCGCGCCTACGGCGGACGCCTGCCCTACGACCTCATCGAGGGCGAGGATTTCGAGGCCTCCTGGGCACGCTTCCTCAAGGACTACCAGGCAATCAACATCACGGCTCCTTTCAAGGAGCTTGCGTTTGAGAGGGTTATCCCGGCTGACGAGACAGTGAGGCGGATAGGCGCAGTCAACATCGCAGTGAAGACCGAAAAAGGCATCATCGGGTACAATTCCGACTGCCTGGGAGTGAGGAAACTGCTGGAAGACAAGGGTTTCGGCAAAGATGCCGTGGCCGTGGTGGCAGGTTTCGGCGGCGCCGGAAAGGCTGCGTACGCCGCGGCGGTATCGCTCGGAATGGATGCAGTGGTCTGCAACCGCACCGCGAAGCCTCTCGGCGACGGGGGCTTCACCAGGCCCCTCGAAGAACTGCCCATTCTGGCGGCGGTGGCGGACATCCTCATTTACACGCTCCCCGTGGCCACGGAGGGGGTTTCATGCCCTGCCGTCCTCGAGGCCAACTACCGCAGCCCGGGCATGCAGTACGCGGCCTCCTCGCTTTACATCCCCGGAACAGACTGGCTGCTCGAGCAGGCCCGGACGGGATATGAGCTAATGACCGGAGAAGCTCCCCTTCCGATTTTTTGTTTTTATGGCAAAAAGTGAGTAAATTTGTAAGCTTTATAAGCTTAAACCACAATTTACGCACTATGACAAATAAACAAATGCTTTTGCTCGGCGACGAGGCGGTAGCATTGGGAGCACTTGATGCAGGACTCAGCGGCGTATTCGCATATCCCGGCACCCCCTCCACCGAAATCACGGAATTCATTCAGAACCAGAAGGGCTACAAAGGACGCGGCCAGCAGCAGCTCTGCGGCGAACCCCCTGTGCACTGCAACTGGAGCGCAAACGAGAAGACGGCCATGGAAGAGGCCCTGGGCGCTTCCTATGCCGGCAAGAGGGCTCTCGTATGCATGAAGCACGTGGGCATGAACGTCTGCGCCGATCCTTTCATGGGTTCCGCCATGACGGGCGCAAACGGCGGACTGGTAGTCGCCGCCTGCGACGATCCCAGCATGCATTCCTCCCAGAACGAACAGGACAGCCGCTTCTATGCGAACTTCGCCATGATCCCGTGCATGGAGCCCTGCAGCCAGCAGGAGGCCTATGAGGCCACGAAGTACGCCTTCGACCTCAGCGAGAAGTTCAACATCCCCGTCCTCATGCGCATGGTCACGCGCCTCTCCCACTCCCGCGCGAACGTCACCCCGGGCGAAACCCGCGCCCAGAACGGGCTCCGCTTCCCCGACGCGGCCCACGAGAAGCAGTGGGTCACCCTTCCGGCAATCGCCAGGAAGCGTTATCCCCAGCTCATCAAGGACAACGCGGAGTTCGAGAAGGCCGCCGAAGCCTCTCCCTTCAACAAATACGTCGAAGGCGCCGACAAGAGCCTGGGCATCATAGCCTGCGGCCTCGCATACAACTATCTCATGGAGAACTTCAAGGACGGCTGCCCGTTCCCAGTGCTCAAGATAAGCCAGTATCCCTTCCCGAAGAGCCTCGCCCTCAGGCTGGCCGGCGAATGCAAGACCATACTCGTCATGGAAGAGGGGCAGCCGGTAGTAGAAACCATGCTCAGGGGCACCTTCCCCACCGGAATCACCGTGAAGGGCCGCCTTGACGGCTCTCTCCCCCGCACCGGAGAGCTCGACCCCGACTGCGTCCGCGCCGCCGTGGGCCTCGCTCCCCGCGAAGTGCGCGCCACGTCCGAAATAATCGCCCCGCGTCCCCCCGCACTCTGCCAGGGCTGCGGCCACCGCGATTTCTTCACCGCCCTCAACATGGCCCTCGAAGGCTACAAGGGCGCAAGGGTTTACGGCGACATCGGCTGCTACACCCTCGGCTACATGCCTCCGTTCAAGGCTCTCCACACCTGCGTGGAAATGGGCGCATCCGTCACCATGGCGGTAGGCTCGGCCCTCATGGGCGGCTATCCCATGATCGGCGTAATCGGCGACAGCACCTTCACCCACAGCGGCATGACCGGCCTGCTTGACGCGGTGAACGAACACGCCGACGTCACCATCTGCATCTCCGACAACGAAACCACCGCCATGACGGGCGGACAGGACAGCGCCGGCACCGGCAAGATCGAAGCCATCTGCATCGCACTCGGGGTCGCTCCCGAGCACGTCCGCACCATCATCCCGCTTGCCAAGAACTACGACGAGATGGTTCGAATCATCAAGGAAGAACTTGAATATCACGGAGTTTCAGTAATTGTCAGCCGTCGCGAGTGCATCCAGACCGCAAAGAGGCACGCAGCGGCAAAAAAGCAGTAAAGCCATGAAAGAAGACATCATACTCGCAGGCGTAGGAGGACAGGGTATCCTCTCCATCGCCACCGTTATAGGAAACGCCGCCGTCAAGCAGAACCTCAACCTCAAGCAGGCCGAGGTCCACGGCATGAGCCAGAGGGGCGGAGACGTGCAGAGCCATCTGCGCCTTTCCTCCAGCCCCATCTCCTCCGACCTCATCCCCCACGGGGAGTGCGACCTGATAATCGCCATGGAGCCCATGGAGGCCCTCCGCTATCTTCCCTGGCTCTCGAAGAAGGGCTGGATCATAACGGCCACCGCTCCCTTCGTGAACATCCCCGACTACCCCGACATCGAGGCCGTCAAGGCCGAGCTCGGCAAGGCCGGAAACGTGATCGCCCTCGACGCCGACGCCCTGGCGAAGGAGGCCGGTTCTCCCCGAAGCGCCAACATGGCCCTGCTGGGCGCATGCGCTTCCGTTCTCGGCATACTTGACGCCGACGCCCTCCGCGACGGCATCAGGGCCATCTTCGGCCGCAAGGGCGAAGCAATTGTAGAGGCCAACATAAAGGCGTTCGACGCCGGACTCGAATTCGCAGGAAAACAGCAGTTAGGAAAGTAGACATGAGCAAATACCCGATTTCTGAAAAACAGTTCTCCGACCTGCTTCGGAGCATGGACATATCCGACATCTCGCTGGCATCCATCAGGCAGTGCCAGGCGGTGGGTCTCGAGATGGAAAACATCACCGGCGAACCGGTGGTGCACCTCGAAATGGGGATCCCGGGCATCAACCTGCACGACATAGGCGTCAATGCCCAGAAGGCGGCCCTCGACGAAGGCAGGGCCAAGACATATCCGCCCATCGGCGGCATCAAGCCCCTCAAGGAGAACGCCTCCCGTTTCGTGAAGGCTTTCGTCGACATCGACGTGAGTCCGAAGTGCATAATCCCCACCGTGGGCAGCATGAACGGCAGCTTCAACCTCATCCTCGAGTGCTCGCAGCTCGATCCCGCCAAGGACACCATCCTTTACATCTGCCCCGGCTTCTCGGCCCATGGCCGCCAGCCCGACGTGCTCGGCATCCGCAACTACACCTTCGACATCTACCAGTACCGCGGCGAAAAGCTCCGCGAGAAGCTGGAACAGGAATTCAGCACCGGACGCATCGCAGCCCTGCTCTATTCCAACCCCAACAACCCGGCCTGGATCTGCCTCACCGAGGAAGAGCTCAGAATAATAGGCGAATGCGCCACCAAGTACGACGTGATAGTGCTCGAGGACATGGCCTACATGTGCATGGATTTCCGCCAGGATTTGTCCAAGCCCTTCCAGCCGCCCTTCCAGCCCACCGTGGCGAAATACACCGACAATTACGTCATAATGATTTCCGGCTCCAAGATCTTCAGCTACGCCGGCGAGCGCATTGCCATCTCCTGCATCTCCGACAAGCTCTACGACAGGGAGTATCCCGAGCTTCGCCGCCGCTACGGGCTGGGTTCCTTCGGCGACAACTACATGCTCAACTACTGCTACGTGTGCTCCTCCGGCTGCTCCCACTCCGCCCAGTGGGCCATATCGGCCATGTTCAAGGCCGCCGCTGACGGCACCTACGACTTCGTCTCGGAGCTCCGCGAATACGGCAGGAGGGCCCACCGCAGCAAGGAAATATTCGAGAAGCACGGCTTCTCCCTGGTCTACGACAAAGACATCGACCAGAGCATAGGCGACGGATTCTTCTACACCATGGGCTATGAAGGCCTGAACAACCTGCAGCTGCTCACGCTCCTCATGCGCTGCGGCATAAACGCCATCGCACTGAACTCCACCGGCAGCGGCAAGCAGGGCATCAGGGTGTGCGTCTCCCAGATGGTGTCCGACGCCGATTTCGAACGCCTCGACGAAAGGCTCACCTTATTCGAGAAACTTATCTGAGATGAAATACGTTAGCGCAGACGAAGCAGTAAAGTGCATCAACAGCGGCGACGCCGTGTTCTTCCAGGGAAGCACCTCCGTCCCCGAGCTCATCCAGCAGGCCCTTGCAAAGAGGGCCCCGGAGCTCCGCGGAGTCCAGATCTTCTCCGGATTCAACATCACCTCGCGCCCCGCAGCCTTCACTGCCAATCCCGAGTACAAGGAATCCTTCCTCATCAACAGCATCTTCCCCTCGCCCGACATCCGCAAGTGGATAAACGACGGCTGGGGCACCATGACCCCCGTCTTCCTGAGCGACGCTCCCGGCCTCTTCCGCCGCAGGGAGCTGCCCATGGACGTGGCCGTCATCAACTGCTCGCTCCCCGACGAAAACGGATACTGCTCCTACGGAGTCTCGGCCGACCTCGCCGTATCGGCGGTGGAATGTGCGTCGAAGGTCATCGCCCAGGTGAACAAGAGCGTTCCCTACCTTTACGGAGACTGCATGATCCACGAAAGCAAGATTACCGCCGCGGTGCTCTGCGACGAGCCCTGCGTGGACATGAAACTGGGCGAACCCAATGAGATTGAGGCCGCGATAGGCCGCAACGTGGCTGCCGAGATTCCCGACGGCGCATGCCTGCAGATAGGCGTGGGCGGCATTCCGAACGCCACCCTCAACGCCCTCCGCGACCACAAGCACCTCGGGCTTCACACCGAGGCCATGACCGACGGGGTCTACCGCCTGATGCAGTCGGGCGCCATGGACAATTCCCTCAAGAAGGTGCATCCCGGAGTTGGCATCGCCTCGCTGTGCATGGGTTCGGCCGACGTCTACAAGGCCATGGACCACAACAGGGCGGTCGAGTTCTACGACGTTGCCTACACCAACGACCCGGCCATAATCCGCCAGAATCCCAAGGCCTGCGCCATCAATTCGGCCATAGAGGTGGACCTTACCGGACAGGTGTGCGCCGATTCCATCGGCGAGCGGATCTATTCCAGCGTCGGCGGCCAGCACGACTTCATGTACGGCTGTTCCCTGGCCGAAGGGGGCAAGACCTTCATCGCCCTGCCGTCCCGCACCAACAAGGGTCAGGGAAAGATAGTTGCCAATCTGCAGCCCGGCGCCGGAGTGGTGACCACCCGTTTCCAGACCCAGTTCGTGGCCACTGAGTGGGGAATCGCCTACCTGCGCGACAAAAATCTCGCACAAAGGGCGAAGGCGCTCATAGCGATCGCCCATCCCGACGACCGCGAGGAGCTCGAGAAGGCCGCCTGCAAGCGTTTCGGCTACTCTTTCCTCCGGCTGAAATAGCAGTATCTGAAAAGAAAACGGGCAGCTTCCAGCTTATGGTGGCTGCCTGTTTTTTTGTATATTTGCGAGGAACGATTATTGTAGTTATAAAACCAAAATATATTATCATGTCACTCAACAAAGTAATGCTTATCGGTAACGTTGGTAGAGACCCGGAAATACGTTACCTTGACGGAAACAACGGCGGCACCAAGGTCGCCACATTCACCCTTGCCACTTCTGAAAGATACCGCGACCGCAACGGCGAGCTTCGCGAGAACACCGAATGGCACAACATCGTAGCCTGGCGCAATTCTGCGGACATAGCCGAAAAGTTTGTCCACAAGGGCACCCAGCTCTATATTGAAGGACGCCTCCGCACCCGTTCCTACACGAGTCAGGACGGCTCCAAGAAGTATACTACCGAAATCACGGTTGACAGCCTCCAGCTCCTCGGCAGGCGCGATGGCGCTCCCGACGACGCTCCAGCTCCACAGGGCGGCGGATATCAGCGCCAGGGCTACGGCCAGCCGAGCGCTCCCGCTACCGACGACATCCCGTCCTTCGGCCAGCCCGCTCCGTCACAGCAGCCGGTGCGCAACACTTCCGCCCCGGCCGCTCCCCAGCCGGACCTGGAGCCTAAGGACGACGATCTTCCGTTCTAGGAAAAGTTGCCTTGAAGTTTATTTCCCGGGCTTGTTCGGTTCGTCCAGAGCAAGCTCGGGATGTTTTTTGGACGATCTGGCCAGAAGCCACGACAGCGCCAGGGCCACCACGCAGATGGCCATGAACATATACTCGGCCCTGACGGGGGTGGAGTCTTCCAGGATGTTCCCGGCTATGCGCTTGAAACCCCACAGGCCCAGGTTCTGCACCCAGTAAATAAGGGCGTAGGCCGTACCCAGGAGTTTTTCGGGTATGATCTTGGGCACGCTGGGCCACATTGCCGCGGGAACCAGCGAATAGCTGAACCCGAGCAGTATCATCGAGAGATATCCGAAGAAGGGCTTCCCCGACGGGGCGAAACCGATGAGAAGGTGCGCCGCGAGAGCCAGGCCCGCGCCTGTCAGCATCCAACGTGTGCCTCTGCCCTTCCTGTCCACCATGAGGCCGAACAGCGGCGCGAACACCACCGTGGAGAAGGGAAGGATGGTGGCCATGAAGCCGGCTGCCTGCGAGGACACGCCGAAACGCGGCACGAGGATGGCGCCGGTGAACTTCTTGAAGGCCACGATGCTGCTGTAGAAGAACACGCAGAGCAGCGCCAGCAGCCACCAGTTTCCGTTTCCCACCACGTTTACCACGTCGCGGAAGCGGAACTTGTCGGATTCGGCGGTATCCACCCTGTCGCGGAGGCCGCGGTCCCTGTCGAAACGGGCGTCCATGGCCACGAATACGGCCCAGAAGATGCCGCCGACAAGCAGCAGGATCAGCCCCAGACCGGCAGGACTGGCGGTTTCGGCGAGGGTGTACACGCCTGCCTTTTCCTTAATGAGGACGGGGGATATCAGGAAAGCAAAGGCCGTACCGAGGCGCGCTATCGCCAGCTGCAGGCCCATGGCCAGGGCCATGCTTCCGCCCTTGAACCATTTGGCTATGCTGCGGGTGACGGCCACTCCGGCGATTTCGGAGCCGAGCCCGAAAACCATGCAGCCAGCCCACGCCACGTTCAGCGAGGCGGAGGGCTCCATACCCGAAGTGATGGCCCAGGTGACCATGCCGGCGCCGGCAATCATGAGCCCCACGAAGATGGAGCCTGTTATGCGGACTCCCCACTTGTCGAGGAGCATGCCACAGATCACCAGGCCGCCGAATATGCACAGGATGGAGTATCCCGAGGTGTATTTGCCGTAAGCGGCCTCGTTCCAGCCCAGTTCCAGAAGCGAGGGGTTGCTGAAGATGTTCGACACCGTACTGAACATGTCGTCGAAGAAGTACGAGCCGAACATGGGCACTACAAGCAACGCCAGTGCCGCCCACGCGAGGCGGGCGTACCGGCGCTTGATATCTTCAGCCATAGCTTAAGCCTTTATGTTGGGTTCTTCGAGGCCGAGGTGCTTCTTCTTGTCGACAACCTTCAGGTAGAGGCCGATCAGCATCGCGGCGACGCCGAGGCAAGCCAGCATCACCAGGGCCCAGGTATAGTTGAGCTGGTCGGGAGGCGTGCCGGGGGCGTTGGTCTTCGTGAGGACGTTGCCGATCAGGATCGGGAAGAGCCACAGGCCGATGTTCTGGATCCAGAAGATGAGGGCGTAGGCGCTGCCGATGA
>CAMHKQ010000018.1 GCA_946185745.1 uncultured Bacteroidales bacterium | reverse complement strand
GAACAGCCCGTAGTATAGGATAAAGAGGAGAAGCGGAAGGAAAATCAGGTATCTCCACAAATGTTTGCGCCTGGAGAAGTGAACTCTATAAGACTGACAAGGACAAAGATGGAGCCCAGATAGATTTAATTATTTCGCGTGCCGATGGCATTGTCAATGCATGCGAAATCAAATGGCGTCAAGAATAATATGTGTCAAGACTCTTTCCAAACACAGGTAAAGCTGAACGACCTATTCCTATAATTTGCTCTATCCGCCCTCATTGTTGAGAAAAAGCAGATTATACAAATAGTTGCGACCACTCAGGGTGAGCAATACACCGAGGGCGGTTCCCAAGACTTGAATTAAAAGGGACTGCCAAAAAGGCCTGTGGGTATTCTTCATATAATCACATTTTCGAGAATTGTCGAAAATGCGGTGAGAATACAACTCTCTGAGATACCAAATGCTATGCTTTGGGTTCTGCGTCAATCAGATTGTTAAGGATGGCGTAGGCAGTCAGACCGGCAATGGTTTTGATTCCGGTTTTGCGCGCGATGTTTTTCCTGTGGGTGATGACTGTGTGGATGGAAATATTCAGTTTGGAGGCAATTTCCTTGTTCAGAAGCCCCTGGGCCACGCCGGAGAGAATTTCGATTTCGCGGGCGGACAGTTTGTCGCCCGGGGTGGCGGATTCGCCGTCGCTGAGATCTTCCAGGTTAGTAACTGCCGGAATCAGGATCCGGTCCTCTATTACGGTGTGCTTCCGAAGGTCGGTTTCCAGGGTGAAAAGCTCTCCAAGGGCAGCGTGGATGAGGCGTTGGTCGCACTGCGGGGGAAGATAGGTCATCAGCAGTTTCTTCAGGTCGTCCAGCTTTTCCTGAACGTCGGAATGGTGCTGCTCGTACTGTCCGATGGAAAAGTCATCCTTGACATCTTTGTCCAACATGGCCTCCACATAAGGAAACACGACGGTTTCCTCATATTCAAAGTGTCTGGAGAGCTCCTGGGTATAATCGGAGAAGAAGCGGGAGATAATCATTTTGTGAGTCTCTCCGCAGGGAGCCATAAGCGCATCCAACGCCTGCGAGAGCGATTTTACGGCACATCCCTCATAATAGGTATGGGAAAGACGGAGGTACCGCAGCACGTCCCTCAGGTCTATCTGCTCCAACACTTCACGGGTAGGAGTATAATCATCCGAAAGGTAAACATTGCATATAAGAAGAAAGCTGGCAGCAGAGATGCCGGCCCGGGAACAGACATCGCTAACCGTCTCATCTCCAAAGCCATATGACATTCCCATCCGTTCCAACACACCGGAAAGGGAATAGTCCCGGCTTACGAGGTCCGCCATCTTCATCCCGTGCCAGAGCATATCGCCATTTGTTGTCATAAGCAAGTCTATTAATTCTATTAATATGCAAAGTTAGTTGTTTTCCTCGCCATTGTCCATCCCCATTTATGGGGAGAGGGCGGTTATAATTTCCCGTCATTTGGGGATTGTGCCGAATTGCTTTCCAAGGTACCTTTGCACCGATAAATACGCGCATATGAAGCACATTGTTTCGGTTCTGCTTGGATTAGTCCTGCCTTTTGCGGCTGCCGTGGCCCAAAACCCGGACGGACCGTGTCTGACCATCGGCGGTTACGGCGAAGTTGCCATGACCCGCAATTTCTATAGCGACAACGTATATCGTTATTCATCGGCCTCATCCCATCAGGGAGAGGAGCATGGACGCTTTGACATCCCTCATGCCGTAATCTATCTTGGTTATGACTTCGGAAAGGGCTGGACCATGCAGACGGAAATAGAATTCGAGCATACCGGCACCGGCGGTGCGGTTGAGAAAGAGTTCGAAGAAGCGGGAGAATGGGAGACGGAAGTGGAGAAAGGCGGTGAGGTGGAACTGGAACAGTTCTGGATCCAGAAGAGTTTCTGCCCCGAGTTCAACGTACGGATGGGACATATCGTTGTCCCGGTGGGCGGCCTGAACAACGCCCACGAGCCCCTGAATTTCTTCACGGTATACAGGCCGGAGGGCGAATATACCATCCTGCCCAGCACCTGGCACGACACGGGCATCAGCCTGTGGGGACGCACGCTCCACTGGCGTTATGAGGCAATGGTCATTGCAGGGTTGGACGCCTATATGTTCAACACTGAGAACTTTGTCAAATACGGCGCAGGCTCTCCATTTGAGTTCAAGGCAGCCAATCAACTAGGCTTTGCCGGGAGGATCGACAATTATTCCGTAAAGAATCTGAGGATGTCCCTCAGCGGGTTCTATGGAAGGGCCTTCAATAATACCTATCCCTACGAGGTAATTCCGGAATCGTCCCGCTATTACGGCGTGGTCGGTCGTACAGCCATAGGCGCTTTTGACTTCGCCTATACCGGCAAACGATTCATCGCCAGGGGCAACGTGGATTACGGCCATGTGGGTGACGCCGCCGTCATCAGCAGTATGAAACGCAACCGCAGCGCCAACAACGCCCCGTACAAGAAATCGGCCGTCGGGAAGGGAGCGTTTGCAGCAGGCTGCGAAGCCGGATACGATATCCTTTCTTTCTTCCGTCGCAAGGACTCGGAGAAGCAGTTGTTCTTATTCGGCCGATATGAGTATTACAATTCCTATGTCCCGGATGAGGGGCAGGAAGCGGCCGGGTGGACGGCAAAGCACCGCATCGCCGTGGGCTTGAATTATTTCCCGCTTCCGCAAATTGCCGTCAAGGCGGAGTATTCCCACCGTTTCCTCAAGGCCGGATACAATCCCGAACCGTCCGTCAGCCTTGGCGTATGCTACATGGCATTCTTTAAAAGATAATCAATCAAAAAGTCAATAAAAATGAAAAAGATTCGTACCGTCATTTTTGCAGCGGCCTGCATCATGGCCGCCGCAGCATGTGAAAAGACTCCCGGTCCGGGAACTGAAACCCAGCAGGACAAAGACCTGAAAGCCGCCGTGGAAGAGTATGTCCCGAAGGTGATATATACTGTTTACGGCAATCTGGCCGATGCCTCCGAGACGCTGTACAACCAGCTTTCAGCCATGAAATCCTCGGGAAGTTACACGCAGTCGCAGATTGACCAGGTGTGCGCCACCTTCCTGGAGGCCCGCAAGTGGTGGGAACAGAGCGAGGCGTTCCTCTATGGAGCTGCCACCGCATACGGTATTGACCCGCACATCGACTCCTGGCCGCTGGACAAGGACAAACTGGCCAAGAGTCTGTCCAATGCCGAAACCATCGCCGACCTTGATGAAGAAGGCGCCGGTGCTGTGGATGAGGTAGGTGCGGCATCCCTTGGTTTCCACGGTATTGAATTCATCATCTTCCGCGACGGCAAGAACCGTACGGCAGCCGCCCTGAACGGAGTTGAAGACGACGAGGCTTTCGCGGGCCGCAACGTCACCGGCAAGAGCGAGATAATCTTCGCAACCGCCGTAGCCGAAGACCTGCGCAACTATTGTTTCGAGCTCCAGGCCTCCTGGGACCCCGATTGCCCTGATGCACGCATCAAGATGGTGGAGGACGAACTGGAACTGAATACCACGATGGACAGCGGTCTCACCTACGGTGAAAACCTCCTTCAGACCGGCAATGCCGGAAGCACTTACCGCAACTGGCCGGAAGCCGTCGCCTCAATCCTGGTTGCCGGATGCTCCAACATCTGCAATGAGGTGGCCAATACAAAGATCGGCACCGCCCACTATGTGAGCAGCTCTGATTATGACCCGGACTATATCGAATCTCCTTATTCCAAGAAATCCTACGAGGATTTCAAGGATAACATCCTTTCTATCCAGTATAGCCTGTACGGAGCCCAGGGGGCGAACCAGGCCAAAGACGCATCAATAGTCTCCTTCCTTAAAAAGAACAAGTGGCCGAAGGCGGCCCAGCTGGAAACCGCTCTTGCTGCAGCCGTGAAATCCCTTGACGACGCTATGGCAAAAGGCGCTTTTGTGGACAACCCCACATCGGCGGAAGCAGAGAACTGTATTACAAAGATTAATGAGCTGGACGCTCTTTTAAATGAGTCGGCCGACTGGATTTCCAAACTGTAGCATATCATGAGAACGACGAAAGTACTCATTGCAGCGGTGGCTGTCTTAGCGGTCATGACTGCCTGTGAAAGGACTCCGGTCATACCCACGCCGGCCAATGAATCCGATGCCAAATACGTCGGGCAGGCCGTGGGAAACTTCACGGCCGAAGAATGGTATCCCGGAGGCCTTCTGGGTACTACAGACAATGTAACGGAAGGTTGTTATGAGGATGAGGCCCCCGCCGTTGCCCAGCAGGGGCTCATTTCCCAGTTCAACCACGGCGAGATGTTTTTCGAGCGTAACTTTACGCTTAACACGGCCCCCTTCAAGGGACTTGGCCCTGCTTCGGTCCGTAAGTCCTGCCTGGACTGCCATCCCGGCTACGGGCACGGCAAGTGGCAGAACGTATATGAGGCAAACACCTCACGCGCCTTCGGCAACGGTTATCTTCTCGTTGTCTATTATGCCAACGAACCCGGAAGCAATGACGGCGCATATGTGTCGGAAGTCACCGGCATGCCCCAGACAATGGCGGCAGAGCCTTTCCTCCCTCCGATCGATGAGAGCGGCATCTCCATCGCCTGGATTCCGGTGAGTGCCATGGAGAGCGGCTTGCCCATGACATTCCCGGACGGAGAGACCTACAGCCTTCAGTATCCCGAGCTCACCATAGCCCGCTCCGCCTTCAACACTGATCCCAATCCGTACGATACGGCCGAGGAAAAAGGCCTGACTATGGGCTTCCGCCTGGAGTCTACCATCGGTGTCATCGGATCCGGCCTTATCGACGCCATTCCCGAAGACGCCATCCGTGAGCAGTACCGTTCAGAAGCACCCTATGTGGAACTGAATCCTTCTTTCTGGGATAAGGGCGCCAATGACTTTGCAGCCGGTGCCTATTATGCCAACTGGCAGGCGGGAGAAAACGGCGCCGGCATCCTGGCTGACGGCACCCGCGTGGCAAGGGGAGAGTTCAAACCTGTCAAGCGTTTTACATATGCCATGACCCGTGGGACACTGCAGGACGGAGCCGGGGCCAACGCTATCTGGAACATCACCAACGTATCCCGTCCTGACAGGCCTTTCCTCTACACCACCGCAGCCTGGGCGAAGAAGATGAGTGAGACCCCGTCGGTTATAGCGGCCATACGGGCCGAAGGAGAATCTTCCCCTTATTATGTGGATGTGGACAAAGACGGAACGGTGACCGATGCAGAGATCGCCGAGGCAGTGCTCGCCCTCCTGAGTCCATCCACCAACCAGTTCGACAATCCTTATCACAACTTTGAGCCGGAAATGACCGCCGACCAGTTCTACGACTTCATGGTCTGGCATCGCGGCCTTTCCATTCCCCGTGCCCGCAATCTGCACGATGAAAAAGTCCAGAAAGGGAAGACTCTCTTCAACCAAATCGGCTGTGCATCCTGTCACAAGCCTTCCTGGAAGACCGGGGATGACAATTATTGGTCTCCTGCGATGAACGAAGGCAAGCCGCTTCCGCGCTATGCCAACCAGACCATCTGGCCTTACTCCGACTTCATCCAGCACAGGCTCTATATGAAGAATGATATCCACGGCACCTGGTGCCGTACCACTCCGCTCTGGGGCAGGGGATTGTCTGCAGTGAATACCGGAGCATCCGACCGTCTGCATGACTGCCGTGCCCGCAATGTGGTGGAAGCCATCATGTGGCACGCCTACTCCAAGCAGAGCGACGGCTATAAATCTGCCGAGCAGTTCTATAATCTGTCCAAGGAAGACCGTGAGGCCGTTGTAATCTTTGTAGAGTCTATCTGATGAAAAAGATATTCATTTTAAGTGTGGTCCTGATCGTCACGGGCGCCCTGGTCACATACTTCACCGGAGACAGTGGCCAGGTGCACCTGAGGCGGTATGCAGAAGCCTCGTCTTTTGAACGGGAAGACGGCTCCGAGGCGTCATTGCCATTCTCTCTCCGCCTGAAGGAGTTCAGGGTGGAGTACTATCCGGATTCCAGCATGCCGTCGGATTATGTCAGCGAGGTGGAGATATCTCCGTCAGGGGAACAGCGCACCATTTCGATGAACCACATCCTGCGGTTGAAGGGCTACCGTTTCTTCCAGGCTGATTATGATCAGGACCTGCAGGGCAGCATCCTTGCCGTGAGCAACGATCCCTGGGGTACGGGAATCGTATATGCCGGTTATGCCCTGCTTCTACTCTCCATGGCGTTTATCTTCACCAGGCGGCTTCGGGAGATGCATCTTGTATTGCCTGCCTGGCTGAAACGGGCATTGTGGGGCTTGGGGGCGGCGCTGTTTGTCGGACTCTTCCTGTTCATTTGCAGAAGGCTCCTGTCCGGGCACCTGATGCCGGTTCTGCGATCACCCTTGCTATGGATACACGTTTCGACGGTAATCGTTTCCTACGCCATCTTCGCGCTCGTTGCGATCTGTGGAATCTTGGGTCTTGCCAGTAAGACTCATCGGGAAAGGCTGATGATGGTCAATCACGCCGCCCTTTACCCGGCGGTATTCCTGCTGGCATTCAGCATCATTATAGGCTCCCTCTGGGCCAATATCTCATGGGGGAACTACTGGTCCTGGGATCCCAAGGAAACCTGGGCGCTTATAACCCTGGTGGTTTATGCCGTCGCCTTGCACGGAAAATACCTGAAGCCGTTCCAAAAGCCGGTCATCTTCCACGCCTATTGCATAATTGCCTTCCTGTCCGTCCTGATTACCTACTTCGGCGTAAACTTCCTATTCGGCGGAATGCACGCCTACGCTTGATTTGCGCCTTCCACTTGCGACGGGGTGCGATTTGTCCCCGGGTTTTCAATACATAGCCGGAGTTTTCGTAACTTTGCGGTTATGATGATTCAAGAGTACACCGAACGCATCCAGGAGCTGAACCGGCTCCAGCGGGAATACTACGCCACCGGCGCCACGCGCGACATCGCATACAGAAAAAGCATGCTCCGCAAGCTTCTTTCTGCCATCAAAAAGTGGGAGAAGCCCCTTTACGAGGCCCTTTGGACCGACCTGCACAAATCGGAGCAGGAGGCATTCCTGACGGAGGTGAGTCTCGTCACCGGTGAAATCCGGAATCATCTCAGCCACCTGTCCGGATGGGCCCGCACGCGCTGCAAGCCTACTCCGGTGCAGATGCGTCCTTCCCGCAGCCGCATCGTTACCGAGCCGCTCGGAAGCGCGCTCATCATAGCCCCGTGGAATTACCCCTTCCAGCTGCTGGTGAACCCGCTGGTGGGTGCCATCAGTGCTGGATGCACGGCTCTACTGAAACCGTCCCCGTACGTTCCCAACGTCTCCCGCGTGATAGGGGAGATGATAAAAGACACTTTCGACGAGCGCTATATCGCCGTGGTGCAGGGCAACCGCGATGTAAACGCCGCCCTGCTGGATCAGCGCTGGGACATCATCTTCTTTACCGGAAGCCCCGGCCTGGGCCGCATAGTGATGGCGGCGGCCTCGAAGAACCTGACTCCGGTGGTGCTGGAACTCGGCGGCAAGAGTCCGTGTTTCGTAACCGCCGACGCCGACGTCAAACTGGCGGCAAAACGCCTTGCATGGGGCAAGGCCCTAAATGCCGGCCAGACCTGCATCGCCCCCGATTATGTGCTGATAGACAAGCGCATACGCGACGCCTTCGTAGATGAATACTTCCGTCAGGTGCATGCCCTTCTGGGAGAAGACCCCCGGCAGACCGAGCATTTCGTGCGCCTGGTCAACGACAAGGCGTTCGAGCGCGTAAAGTCCTACATCGACGGCCCGGAGGTATCCGGAACGGTGCTAGGGGGAAAGACAGACCCCGCCACCCGTTACATCGAGCCCACGGTAGCGCTGGATCCGGCGCCGGATTCCGCGGTAATGACAAACGAAATCTTCGGCCCCGTTCTGCCCGTATGCTCATATGAAACGCTGGACGATGCGGTAGCCTTCGTGAACGGCCGCGAAAAGCCCCTGGCGCTGTATTTCTTCGGGAAACCGTCCGACGGCAGGGACGTCGTAAGCCGCACTTCTTCCGGTGGCGCGTGCATCAATGACACCATCATGCACATAGTCAACGAGAAGGTGCCGTTCGGAGGGGTCGGCAACTCGGGCATGGGACATTATCACGGCAAGCTGAGTTTCGACGCCTTCACCCACGAGCGCGCCGTCATCATCACCCCGCGCCACATCGACATGCCCTTCCGCTACATGCCCTACAAACTCTACAAACTGTTCCGTAGGATTCTGGGATAACGCGCTCTCCGGCGCCGCTACAGCATCTTCCGCCTGCGGAAGACAATGAGGACTCCCACCACCATCAGGATCATCAGCAGCAGGATGCCCACCCACGCCAGCGGGAAGTTGGCGAAGGGGAGTTTGACGTTCATGCCGTAGAAGCTCGCGAGCAGGGTGGCCGGCATGAGCAGCACGCTGATGAGGGTGAACACCTTCATGATGTCGTTCTGCTCGAGGTTGATCAGACCGACTACGGTTTCCTGGAGGTATTCGAGCCTTTCGAAATTGAAGTTGGTGTGGTTGATCAGCGACGAGATGTCCTGAAGCAGCACGTTCAGCCTGGGCTCCAGACGGCCGGGGTAGCGGGCGCTCTTGAGGATGTTGGTGATGAGCCTCTGCTTGTCCACGATGTTCTCGCGGACCATCATGGCGTTTTCCTGAAGCTGGTTGATGTCCAGGAGGAAGTCTTCGTTGATGTCTTCCTTCTGGTTTATGCGCTTGCTGAACAGGGAGGTCTCCTTGCTCATGAGCTCGATGATATCGGCGTCGAGGTCGACCCTCTGGTCCATGATGCTGGCGAAGATGAACCAGCCGTTTTCGTATTGCTCCGGACGGGCCTGGATACGGCGCTGGAGCTGGTCGAACGAGCGAAGGGGGATGTCCCTCAGGGTGGCTAGGGTGTCGCCCACTATGGTAAAGGAAACCGCGTCCTCCGACATTTCGTCGGCGGAAGGGGAAAGGAAGTTGGTGTTCGCGAATATTGCCGAAGTTGTCTCCGAGAACCTGGAGGAACTTTCAATCTCCTCGGCGGTTGCCCGGCTTTGGATTTCGGTGCCCAGAAAGGCCTCCGTGGCTTTTTTTTCGCTCCCCGAGGGGGAGAGCAAGTCAATCCAAAGTACATTCTCTTTGCCAAGCCTGGCAAATTCCGTTTCGAATCGGCTAGCTAAAATGTCAGCTCCCTGCCTGTAGAAAATGCTGATCATTACTCTTCCTTTTTGGTCCCGGCACAAAGTGCGTCGGAAGGGTTATACTTTACGGGTTAGCTGACATTACGGACAAGTCAGCCTGCAAAAGTAAAATTTTTTTCCGAAAATATCCCTATCTTTGCGTGTTTTTATGCCTGATTATCCGTCAAAAATCCTGCAGGATGCAGTCGAGGCCATCAGCTCGCTTCCGGGAGTGGGAAAGCGCAGCGCCCTTCGTCTCGCCCTGCATCTGCTTAGGCAGCCCAAGGAGAACGTCCACCACTTCGCCGGGGCCGTCTCCGCCCTGGCCGACGACATCCGCTACTGCAGCGAATGTTCCATGGTCTCGGACGGTGAAAAGTGCAGCATCTGCGCCGATTCCTCAAGGGACCATTCCCTCATCTGCGTGGTGGAAAGCGTGCGTGACGTCATGAGCATCGAGGCTACCGGCCAGTACCGGGGCGTCTACCATGTGCTGGGCGGCATTGTCTCCCCGATAGACGGCATAGGCCCGTCCGACCTCACGATAGACCGCCTGGTGGCCAGGATCAAGGCTGCCGGGGGGCAGGTTGAAGTCATCCTGGCTCTCAGCGGGGATGTGGAGGGCGAAACCACGTCTTTTTACATCTACCGGCAAATTGAGCCTTACGGCCCCAGGGTCACCACTCTCGCCAGGGGCCTCGGCTTCGGGGACGACCTCGAGTACGCCGATTCTGTCACCCTCGGCCGTTCCATCGCCAACCGTCAGGTATTCAAGCCGTAAGACATGGGAATCTGGGAATGTCTGCTTCTTGCGCTCAGCCTTTGCGCTGATTGCTTCGCCGTGAGCCTTTGTTCCAGCGTTAAACTGCGCAATCCGGGTTGGAAGCGTATTGCCGTGATAGCCCTGCCGTTCGCGGTGATTCAGGCGGGCCTGCTGCTTGCCGGCTGGGGCTTCGGAGAACTCTTCGTAGGGCTTCTTGGCAAAGCTGTGAAGATAGTGGCCTTCCTGCTTCTGCTCTATGTCGGTGGTTCGATGCTTTTGAGCGCCGTTCTGGGTAAAGAAGAGGCTATGGAACTGAATTCGTTCAAGAACGTTGTTCTCGGAGGTGTGGCTACCAGCATAGACGCCGCGGCGGTGGGCGCCGCCCAGAGCATCAGCGGGGTAAGCTGGCCGGAGTTCATGCCCCTTCTGTTGGCGGTTTTCGTTATCACCGCACTCAGCGTAATCCTCGGAATATCAAGCGGTTCGCGCCTGGGTAAATGGCTTGGCCGCACGTCCGAAATAATCGGCGGCGCAGTTCTGCTCTTTATTGCGTTCTGGAACCTCTTCAGGTAGTCTTTTTCCCTTTCTTCAGCGGGTATTCGGGTCCGCGGACGTGAGCGTCGATATATTCGCCCTTACGGTGCCACATGTATAGGCCTATGATGCTGGACACTATACAGAGGACGAACTGCAGGACGAACCATTTGTTGCCGAGGTTCACGTTCATCCAGATTGCGAAAATGTCGGCCGTGATCCATACGAACCACTGCACGATGTAGGAACGCGTGAGCCACCAGGTTCCGATGACGCTCAGGACGGTGGTAATCGAGTCAAGCAGGGGATTCGGATCGTTGAGCCACTTGAGCAGGAAATACAGGGCTGGAATCCCCACTATGGAGATTACAATGCTGATGTTCAATGTGTTCCAGCCGAGTTTGTGGAGGGGAATGGTACTTCCTTCCACCTGTGCATCCTTGTCTTTTTTCCAGTTTATTATGCCTACCACGCCCATCGCTATGTAGTACAGGTTGAGGGCTGCGAAGGCCCAGGTGGCGCTGTTGAAGAAATTGATGGCGGCGCAGATGCAGCTCGGGATGTAGAGGTACCACATGTACCTGCTGTGGAAAATCTGCAGTACAAGGTAAATGACGAAGGTGGCGGTGGCTACTATCTCCAGTATTTCGGCCGTCTGGGGCGGAAGGAATGCAAGTATCATGTTTTCAAATTATTGGGTAGCAAATATAAATATTTTTTTCTATCTTTGCGGGCTTTTATGTGCCGGAGTGTCCGGCCAGGCAATAAATAATGTTCAACTACTAGTTTGTTTTTTTAACAGTATTATGGCAGAAAACGAAGAAATCAAGCAGGAAGTGCCCGTAGAGGAAGCTCCCGTGCAGGAAGAGGCCCCCAAGGCCGCAGAACCCAAAAAAGAGGCTCCCAAGACCCGTCTCAACGCATCCGTAGCCCCCGGCGATTTCGACTGGGAAGCCTTTGAAGGCGGCGACGTCTACGGCGGCGCAGAGCGCGAGAAAATCCAGGAAGCTTACGACAAGACCCTCTCCAAGGTCATCGAAGGCGAGGTTGTCGAAGGCGAGGTGACCGCCATCAACAAGCGCGAGGTGGTTGTGACCATCGGCGGCAAGAGCGAAGGCGTCATCTCCAACAACGAGTTCCGTTACAATCCGGATCTCAAGCCCGGCGACAAGGTGGAAGTCTATGTCGAGAACGCCGAGGACAAGAAGGGCCAGCTGGTCCTCTCTCACCGCAAGGCCCGCGCTCTCAAGAGCTGGGACCGCGTGAACGAGGCTTATGAGAAGGACGAGGTCGTAAAGGGCTTTGTCAAGACCCGCACCAAGGGCGGCATGATCGTGGACGTGTTCGGCATCGAGGCATTCCTCCCCGGCAGCCAGATAGACATCAAGCCTATCCGCGACTACGACCAGTTCGTGGGCCAGAACATTGATTTCAAGATCGTCAAGATAAATCAGGAGTACCGCAACGTCGTCGTTTCCCACAAGGCCCTTCTCGAGGCCGAGCAGGAAGCCAAGAGGGCGGAACTCATCGGCAAGCTTGAGAAAGGCCAGGTTCTCGAGGGTACCGTCAAGAACATCACCAACTACGGCGTGTTCGTGGACCTCGGCGGCGTGGACGGTCTCATCCACATCACCGACCTTTCGTGGGGCCGCGTGAACCATCCCGAAGAGGTGGTCGCACTCGACCAGAAGATCAAGGTGGTCGTGCTCGATTTCAACAGCGAGCAGAAGCGCATCGCCCTCGGTCTCAAGCAGCTCACCCCGCATCCCTGGGACAATCTCGATCCGAACCTCAAGGTCGGCGACAAGGTCAAGGGCAAGGTGGTCATCATCGCCGATTACGGTGCATTCGTTGAGATCGAACCCGGCGTGGAAGGCCTCGTGCATGTCAGCGAGATGTCCTGGAGTCCCAGGCTTCACAGCGCCCAGGAATTCCTCAAGGTCGGCGACGAAGTCGAGGCCCAGATCCTGAGCATCGACCGCGAAAGCCACAAGATGTCCCTCGGTATCAAGCAGCTCATGTCCAATCCGTGGGAGAACATCATTGCCAAGTATCCCGTCGGCAGCACCCATAAGGCTACCGTCCGCAACATCACCAACTTCGGTGTGTTCGCAGAGCTGGAAGACGGCGTGGAGGGTCTCGTGCACATCAGCGACCTCAGCTGGAACAAGATCAAGCATCCCGGCGAGGTTGTTGCCATCGGCGACGAGATCGAGGTCCAGATCCTCGAGGTGGACGAGAGCAACCACAAGCTCAGCCTCGGCCACAAGCAGCTCGTTCCCAATCCGTGGGATGAAATCGAGGCCAAGTTCCCCGTCGGCATCACCGTGGAAGGCACCATCGCTTCCATGACCGACAAGGGCGCCAACATCGACCTCGGCGGCGATGTCCCCGGCTTCGCGTTCAACCGCGAACTCGTCAAGGAAGACGGCAAGCAGGCAGTCGTCGGCGAAAAGCTCCCGTTCAAGGTCATCGAGCTCCGCCGCAGCACCCGCCGCATCTCCCTCAGCCACCTGCGTACCTACCAGGAGGTGAAGGAGCGTGCAGCCGCTACCGAAACCGAGAACACCAAGAAGGCAGTAAAGCGCATCAACACCAACATCGAGAAGACCACCCTTGGTGATATCGATGCCCTCGCAGCACTCAAGGACAAGCTTGAGAAGGGCGAGGAGAAGTAATGGACTTTACCCTTACCATTCTGGGCACGGCTTCGGCCCTGCCCTTTTCCGACAGAAATCCAAGCGCCCAGGCACTCAGCGTGCGTGGGCGCTTGTACCTTATCGACTGCGGCGAAGGCACCCAGCAGCGTTTCCGCCAGATGCATCTTTCCTTCGTGAAAGTGAACGCCATTTTCCTTTCACACATGCACGGCGACCACGTTTTCGGACTGTTCGGGATGCTCAGTACCATGTCGCTCTACCACAGGCTCGAGCCGCTCAAGGTCTTTGCCCCGGCGGATTTTGCGCCTGTGCTCGAATTCTTCCTGTCTTCATTCGGACGCGACCTGAGCTTCGAAGTGGAGCACGTGGTGCTGGACATGGATGATATCAGGGAGATATATGCCGACAAATGCGTCAGGGTCTCGGCCTTCCCGCTGAACCACAAGCTCCCGTGTTTCGGCTTCCGTTTCGAGGAAACGGAGATGGGGAAAAAGCATGAGCCCCGGAGTTACGCCTATTGTTCCGATACGGCTCCCTTTCCGGAGCTGTCGGGGTGGGTGAAGGGCGTGGACGTCCTCTATCACGAGGCGACCTATCCGGTGGAATATGAAGCCAAGGCCCGGCAGTATTTCCATTCCACCACGCTCGACGCGGCGCGCTGTGCGGCGGATGCCGGAGCCGGAAAGCTCCTGATAGGGCACTACAGCTCCCGGGTCAGGGACCTGGAAGTGTTCCAGACCGAGTGTCGTACGATTTTTGCAGAGTCATATGCAGCGAACGACTGCGACGTCATAGATTTCCCCGTAAAATGAGAAAAATCCTTCTTTTCCTCTCATGTCTTGCCGCGGTGTTTGCCGTGGCAGCGGACGACACCCCCCAGGAAAGGTACATAGCCAAATATTCAGCCATTGCCGTCAGCGAGATGCAGCGTGCCGGCATTCCCGCCAGCATAACCCTTGCCCAGGGCCTGCTCGAGAGCGGCGCCGGCCTTTCATCCATGGCTACCAAGGGCAACAACCACTTCGGAATCAAGTGCCACCGCGACTGGAAGGGCAAGAAGATGTATTACGACGACGACAGTGCGGGGGAGTGCTTCAGGGTGTACCGTTCCGCCGAGGAATCCTTCCGCGACCACTCCGATTTCCTGCGCTACAACGACCGCTACAAGCCCCTGTTCGAACTGGATCCGTCCGACTACAAAGGGTGGGCGCACGGTCTCAAGAAAGCGGGTTACGCCACCGATCCCGCCTATGCCGCCAAGCTTATCAAGTACATCGAGACTTACAAACTCTGGCAGTACGACACCGGCGTCCCGGCCGAGGTGATTCCCGAGCCGCCGCTCAAGATAGAAAAGGAGACGGTGAAGAAGGTGGTGATCAAGGGCGAGCACTACACCTACAGCCTCGACCGCCCCATGTACACCCGCAACAAGGTGCTGTTCGTGAATTCCATAAAAGGCGAGAGCTACGCTTCCATCGCCGAGGCCAACAAGTTGTTCCTCAGGGAGTTGCTCAGCTATAACGACCTTTCTTCCCCGGTGGAACTGGAGCCGGGCACGGCGGTGTACCTGCAGCGCAAGAAAAAATATGCGGCCAAGGGCCTGGACATGTACGTGTTCGCCGAAGGGGAGACGCTGTGGGAAATCTGCCAGCGTTTCGCCGTCCGCAAAAAGAGCATTCTCAAACTCAACGGCCTGCCATCGGACTACGTTCCGGCGGAAGGTGACATAATCAAACTCAGGAAGACCAGATGAAACGCAGGGTACTCATATTGATTGCGCTTGTCCTCATGCTGGCGGTCGCCGGCATCTTCGGGTACAAATGGCTCGCGGACAACAAGCTTCCCAACCTCAGGGAAAGCCGGGAACTGTTCGTTTATCCGAACACAACCGTGGATGAGCTGCTCGATTCCCTGTCGGCCGCCGTATCCAGGCCGCGCAGCCTCAGGCGCACTTTCGAGGCCAAGGATGTGGAGCGCTACATCACTCCCGGCCATTATGCCTTCAAGGCCGGGGCCACGAGCGCGTTCATTGCCCGTTCCCTGAACAACGGCTGGCAGTCCCCGGTGAACCTCGTCATCTCCGGAGGGTTGAGGCTCAAGGGCGACCTGGCGCGCAAGATATCTTCGCAGATGATGGTGGACTCCGCCACCGTGGCACGCGCCCTCGCCGACGGCGAACTGCTTTCACAGTACGGTGTCGACCCCGTCACAGTCTTCGCCCTGTTCGTCCCCGACACCTACGAGATGTACTGGACGGCCACGATGGACGAGATACTCGCACGGCAGAAGAAGGCCTACGACGCCTTCTGGACGCCCGAAAACGATGCCAAAGCCAAAAAGGTGGGGCTCAACAGGATGCAGGTCTCGATCCTCGCCTCGATTGTGAAAGGGGAGTCGCGCTACAAGCCCGATTACCCCAAGATTGCCGGTGTGTACCTTAACCGGCTGAACCTCGGGATGCTGCTCCAGGCCGACCCGACCGTGGCGTACTGCTTCGATTATGTCCCGAACCGCATCCTCAGGATGCACCTGGCGGTGGATTCCCCATACAACACCTACATGAACCCGGGACTGCCCCCGGGGCCCATCTGCGTGCCGGACAGGGATTATCTCGAGGCGGTGCTCAATCCGGACTACGGCGGAGGCAACCTGTATTTCTGTGCAGATCCGTCTTTCAACGGCGCTCACCGTTTCGCCCGCAGCTATTCCGAGCACCTGAGCAATGCCCGCGCCTTCCAGAGAGCCCTCAAGATCAGGCTCGCACAGAAAAACCAGTAATCAGTCTTTCCAGACTTTCAGATACTGCTGCAGCGCCCACATCTCGTCGCGGTAGCGTGCTGCCTCGGAGAATTCGAGCTTTTCTGCCGACTTCTTCATGCGCTCCCTGTCCTCTTCTATGAGTTTTTCTATCTGGCTGCGCGACATCGAGCGGATTACCGGATCCTGCAGCACGGCGGCAAGGTCGGCCTGCACCCTCCCGTCCTTGAAGGCAGCCCCCGATTCGCGGAGGGAGTCGTGTCCCAGGCCCACGCTCACGCTGCCCCTGCCCAGTTCTGACGGGCTGGGAATGTAGCGCGGGTCGTCATAGGAGTTGGGGGCGCTCACCCTTCCGGTGGTACCGCCGGCAATGCGCGGGTTCAGGCGCTTGGAACTGAGTTCAGATGCGAGTTCGTTGCTGCGGGTCTCTATCTGGCGCGGCGTGATGTGGTGCAGTTTGTTGTATTCCATCTGCTTGGAGCGCCTCCGGTTGGTCTCGCGTATGGTTTCGTCCATGCTGGGGGTAATCTTGTCGGCATACATTATGACAAGGCCGTGGACATTGCGGGCGGCCCTCCCGGCGGTTTGCGTGAGCGCGCGCGTGGTGCGGAGGAAGCCTTCCTTGTCGGCGTCGAGTATGGCGACGAGCGACACGCTGGGGAGGTCCAGGCCTTCCCTGAGCAGGTTCACGCCCACCAGCACGTCGAACAGCCCGTTCTTGAAGTCTTCTATTATTTCCACCCTTTCGGCGGTGTCCACGTCGGAATGGATGTATCTTACCCGGATGCCGGCCCGCTGCAGGTAGTCGCACAGTTTTTCGGCCATCGCCTTGGTCAGGGTAGTTACCAGCACCCTTTCGTCCTGTTCGGCGCGCTTCCGTATCTCTTCCACTATGTCGTCCACCTGGTTTTCTATGGGCCTGACTTCTATGGGCGGATCGAGCAGCCCCGTAGGCCTCACCACCTGCTCCACCACCAGGCCTTCCGATTTCTCGAGTTCATAGTCGGCCGGAGTGGCGGACACGTACACTTTCTGCCCAGTGAGCCCCTCGAATTCATCGAAGGTGAGCGGACGGTTGTCGGCCGCTGCGGGAAGCCTGAACCCGTATTCTATCAGCACCGATTTCCTGGAATGGTCGCCGCCGTACATGGCGCGTATCTGCGGAAGAGTGACGTGGCTTTCGTCGATGAAGGTGACGAAATCTTTCGGGAAATAGTCTATGAGGCAGAAGGGCCTCTGGCCGGGCTTGCGCCCGTCGAGATAGCGGGAATAGTTTTCTATGCCGGGGCAGTAGCCCATCTCCTTTATCATTTCGAGGTCGTTCTCCACCCTCTGAAGCAGGCGTTTGGCCTCCAGCGGCTTGCCTATGCTCTCGAAATATTCCGTCTGGGCCTTGAGGTCGTCCTGGATCTGGGAGACCGCAGTGATTGCGCGCTCACGGGTGGTGACGAAATTGTTGGCGGGGTAGATGTCCACCATTTCGAGATCCTCGATCTTTGCGCCGGTAACCGGCTCGATAAGCGAGATCGCGTCCACCTCGTTGCCGAAAAACTCGATGCGGACCGCTTCGTCCGATCCGCCCAGGAACACGTCAACCGTGTCTCCCCTGACCCTGAATGTCCCGCGCTGGAAATCCACCTCGGAACGGGAATAGAGCGCATCCACCAGCTTGTACAGGAAACCGGTGAGGGTACGTGTCTCACCTTTGCGCACGGTGATGGTCTGGGCATGCCAGTCCTCCGGGTTGCCAATGCCGTAAAGGCATGATACCGAGGATATTACTATGACGTCCCTCCTTCCCGACATGAGGGCTCCGGCGGCGCTCAGACGGAGCTTTTCGATCTGGTCGTTGATGCTCAGGTCCTTTTCTATGTATGTGTCGGTGGTGGGGATGTAGGCTTCCGGCTGGTAGTAGTCGTAGTAGCTGACGAAATATTCAACCGCGTTGTCGGGGAAGAACGCCTTGAATTCGCCGTAGAGCTGCGCCGCCAAGGTCTTGTTGTGACTGAGGATGAGGGCGGGCCGCTGAAGGTTCTGGATGACGTTCGCCATAGTGAAGGTCTTTCCGGAACCGGTGACGCCCAGCAGACACACGTCCCCCACACCCTTGCCGAGCGCTTCGGTAAGCTGCCGGATGGCCTCGGGCTGGTCCCCGGAAGGCTTGTAGTCTGAAACGAGGTTGAATTTCATACCCTTCTGACTTTCAGGACAGTATCCAGTGAGTTGAGCTGTGAGATGACCTTGTCGAGCTCCATGTTGGACGGGACGAGCAGGCGGACGGATATCTCATAGTTGCCGTTGCGGGAATTCTCGTTCACGCTGATGTTGCGCAGCGACACCCTGAAGCGGCTGGCTATTTCCGTAATCGAAGACAGGACCGATGCTTCTTTGGTGGCGGTTACTGCGAGGGAAACCATGAATTCGCCGGATGCCGCGCTTTCCTGCCAGCGCACCTTCTGGATGCGGTAGGGATACATCTCCATCAACCTTGAGGCGTTGGGGCAGGAGATGCGGTGGATTTTGATGCCCTCGGTACGGGTCACGAAGCCGAAGACATCGTCGCCGAACACGGGATTGCAGCATTTGGCCAGCCTGTAATCCAGGCCTCTGACATTCCTGGCGTTCAGCACCAGGATTTCGTCTCCGACGGAGCTGTAGTTGAGGCTGTGGTCCACTTCGGGAATCAGGCCGTGGTCGGTACCGGAGGAGATGGCCTCCTTTTTCTGGAGGATGAAGGCCTTGATGTCGTTCACGTCGATGACCTCCCTGGCGATATCGGCCATGAAGGGTATGACGGACGTGTATTTGCGGGCCTTCATGAAATCTTTCTGGAAGTCGTCGGGCCATTCCAGCTTCCAGTTCCTGAGCCTCCTTTCCAGCATCTCCCTGCCGTTGGCGGCGAGTTTCCTCTCCTCGGCATCGAGTTCCTGCTTTATCTTGGTGCGTGCCTTTGAAGATACTACCCAGTTCAGCCATTCCCTGGAGGGATGCTGGTTCTTGCCTGTGATGATTTCCACCACGTCTCCGGTGTTGAGCTTTTCCTTGATGGAGACGCCCCTGCCGTTCACGCGGCCCCCGGTGCAGTGGGTTCCTATGTTGGAGTGGATGTTGAAGGCAAAGTCCAGCACCGACGAGCCCGCGGAAAGGATACGCAGTTCGCCGGACGGGGTGAAGACGAATATCTCCCTGGAGGGCGGCTGGGGAAGGTCTTCCGCCTTGACGTCGGCCGGGTGCTCGAGCGCGTAGCGGACAGATGAAAGCCATCGGTCGAGGTTGGCCTCGTGCTGTACGCCCTTGTACGACCAGTGAGCCGCGGAGCCGCTTTCGGCCTCTTCGTCCATGCGGGTGGTGCGGATCTGCACCTCGACGTATGCGCCCCGTTTGTTCTTGACCGTGATGTGAAGGCTTTCGTAGCCGTTGGGTCTGGGGGTGGTGAGCCAGTCGCGCAGGCGCGAAGTGTCGGGCTCATATTCTTCCGTAACGTAGCCGTAAACTTTCCAGCAGAGATCCTTCTCCTTTACGGGATCGGGCTCGCAGTCGATTATGAACCGGATGGCGAACACATCGTACACCCCTTCGAAAGGCACTTTCTGCACCTGCATCTTGCGGTATATGGAGTATGCCTTCTTGGTGCGTATCTTGAGCTTGTATTCGATGCCGGCGGAGGACAGTTTCTGCTTGAGGGGTTCTATGAACTCCATCATCAGGCGCTCCCTGTCGCGTTCGGTAGCCTTGAGTTTGTTGGTTATGGCGCGGTACTGCTCGGGCTCGGCATAGCGGAAGTAGATGTCTTCCATCTCGCTCTTGACATTGTACAGCCCCAGCTGGTGGGCAAGGGGAATGTAGAGCATCAGAGTCTCGAGAATCTTCTGGTCCCTGGAGCTCTTCGGGAAGATGGACAGGTTACGCATCACCTCCAGCCTGTCGGCGAGCTTGATTACCGCCACACGGGGGTCGGTGCTGTACTGGACTATGAGCTTCTTGTATTTTTCGGCCTCGAGCCGGGTATCCCTGGGCTTGATGGTGGAAATCTTGTTGAGCCCGTCCACCATGGTCAGGATATCCTGAGAAAAGCCGCTGATATCCAGGTCTTTATGCTCTCTGGTTGCCTCGTGCAGATAGACAGCTGCAACGCATTCCGCCGGAAGGCCTGTTTCGTTCGCCACGATTGCGGCGACATTGTCGGCATGGCCGATGAACGGGGTGCCGTCGCTGCGCACCTCGTCTTTCAGGGCCTCCATGGCGAGAGCCCTTGCTTTCAGGACCACTTCTTCCATCGAAACAAAGTTAAGAAAAAATTTAAAAAATACGGCACCTGTGCAGAGGTGCACAGGTGCCGGAATAAACACGGGGCGTCAACGCCCTATATGAAGATGTACTTGCAGATGAAGAGCGCCGCGAGTATCCACATCGTTATGGAGATGTCTTTGAACTTGCCGGCGACTGCATGGCAGATGACGTAGGAGATTACGCCGATGAGGATGCCGTCGGAGATGGAGTAAGCCAGAGGCATGAGAATAATGGTGAGGAATGCGGGAATCGCCCTGCAGTAGTCGTCCCAGTGGATGGTCTTGACGGGTCCCATCATCATCACGCCTACGATAATGAGCGCAGGAGCGGTGGCCGCGCCGGGGATGGCGAGGAAGATGGGGCTCAGGAAGAGGGCGAGAGCGAAGCAGACGGCGGTTGAGAAGGCCGTGAGACCCGTGCGGCCGCCTTCACCCACACCGGCGGTGCTTTCCACGTAGGTAGTGGTGGTGGAGGTTCCGAAGCAGGCGCCGGCTACGGTAGCGATGGCGTCTGCAAGGAACATCTTCTCGACACCAGGAATCTCGTCGCTGCCTTTCTGGATAAGGCCTGCACCCTGATGGACGCCGATGATGGTGCCCATGGTGTCGAACATGTCGATGAAGAGGAAGGTGAACACGACGGCGAGCATGTCCCAGCTGAGGATCTGCGACCACTCGAACTTGCAGAAGATCGGGCTGATGCTGTCGGGCATCGAGACCACCGCCTTGGGAAGGGTGGTGATTGCCGCGCCGGTTGCGGGATCCTTGATGACGAGGCCGAGGGCGGCGGTGATGAGGATGCCCCAGAGGATGCCTCCGCGCACCTTGGCCATAACGAGGCCGGCGGTGATGAAGAGGCCGATCATGCCGAGGAGGGCCTTGCCGTGGGTAAGGTCGCCTAGGGAAACGAGGGTTGCGTCGTTGTTAACGATGATGCCGGCGTTCTGCATGCCGATGAAGGCGATGAACAGGCCGATACCCGCGCCTATGGCTTTCTTGAGCGTGCCGGGAATGGCGTTGATGAGCCATGTGCGCACCTTGGTGAGGGTGAGGATGATGAAGATGATACCTTCGAGGAGGACTGCCGTGAGGGCGAACTGCCAGCTGTGGCCCATGGTGAGGCACACCGTGAATACGAAGAACGCATTCAGGCCCATGCCGGGAGCGAGGGCGAAAGGCTTCTTGGCATAGAGGGCCATCACGAGAGTACCGACGATGGCTGCAAGGGCTGTGGCTGTGAACACCGAACCGGCGGGCATTCCGGGCAGGGCGCTGAAGATACCGGGATTGACGGCCAGGATGTAGGCCATCGTCAGGAAGGTAGTCAGGCCCGCAAGGATTTCCGTGCGGACATTGTTCTTGGTCGGGTCGAACCCGAACAGTTTATGGAATGCTGACATAGGCTAGAAGGTCCAGCGGATACCTGCGCAGGGATTGCACATGAAGCCCTTGTTACCGGCGAAGTTGTATGAAAGCTCGATCTCGGTACCTATGTCGAGATGGTTGGCGAAGAGATTGCCCAGGTTGAACCAGAGCTGGGGTTCGGTGAGTATGGAGAACTTGGCGGTGGAGCCGTCGGCAAAGAGGCTGTTGTTGCCCCAGATGTCGCAGAAGCCCTTGAATACGAGGCCCTTGAGCCCGAAGAGGTCGTTGAAGCCCCAGACGCCGGAGAACTTGATGGGGATATCGGCACCGCCGATACCGATATGGTAGTCGTACATGAGGGCCGCGGTGAAGGTCTTGCTGTAATCGGCGGAATGGAGGAAGTATTTTGCGCCGATGCAGAGAAGGCCTGCGCCCCAGCTGCTGCCGTCATACTCGATATGGCCGCTGAGGTCCTTGAGCTTGGAATCCTGCCAGAAGTTGATGCCGCGTTCGATTTCGAAATAGCTGCCGTTTATTGCGCTTGCGGCGCCAGCGGCCCTCTGCTCCGATGTGGTGTAGTAGTGGTCGATGAAGAAGAAGGTGTCTCCGAATTCATCACCCTTGAACATCTCGAAAGTGGTGGTTAGGTACTGGCGGCCGTTGCCGAAATCATAGAAGGTCTGTACATTGGTCTGTGCGAACGCTCCTTGAGCGAAGGCGATCACCGCTGCGGCGGCGAAGAAATGTTTGAGCTGCATAAAATGTAATTTATGAAGTTGATATTTAATAGGTTAGAGTTTTAAAAGGGAGGTTACCGGCACGCCAACCCTGGAACGTGCCTCCGGGAATTCACTCGTGAGCTCGATGATGTAGTTCGCGTAGATTTTCTCTATTCCGAAATGGGTCATGAGCTCGACGGTCGCGGCGCTGGTGCCTCCGGTGGCGAGCAGGTCGTCATGGATGAGCACCACGTCGTCGCTGGTGAGGGCGTCCTTGTGGATTTCTATCGTGTCCGGTCCGTACTCTTTCTGGTACGTCGCGAAATACACGTCGCGGGGCAGTTTGCCGGGCTTGCGCACCGGGACGAATCCGGCGCCGAGCTCGCAGGCTATGGCCGCGCCCGCGATGAACCCGCGGGATTCAATTCCCAGGACCTTGGTGATTCCGCAGTCACGGTAGATGGCGGCTATGGCCGCTACCATGGCCCTGAGACATTCAGGGTTGCCGTAAAGGGTGGTCACATCCCTGAAGAGGACGCCCTTCACGGGAAAATCGGGGATGCTTTTGAGGTTTTTAAGGAGAAGCTCCTCCAGAGAATTGTCCATTATATTATTTGTTGTTTTCGAGACGGTTGACTTCGAAGTCGACTGAGGTGTCGCCCTTGGCGTTGGTGCCGAATTCATAATCTTTCCCGGGCAGTATGGCATTCAGGACCACACCCACGATGGCTGCGATGGCAAGGCCGGAGAGGGAGGTGAAGCCGATCGAGACGGAGTCGTTGGCGCCGTACTTGATGCCGATTGCAAGCACCAGGATGAGGGCGGCGATGATCACATTGCGGGAAGCCTTGAAGTCCACCTGGTTCTCGACGATGTTGCGGACACCCACTGCGCTTATCATACCGTAGAGCACCAGGGAAACGCCTCCGATGGTGGCTGCGGGCATGCAGGCGATGACAGCCGAGAACTTCGGGCAGAAGGAAAGGACTATCGCGAAGATGGCCGCGATGCGGATGACGCGCGGGTCGTAGACCTTGGTGAGGTTGAGCACGCCGGTGTTCTCGCCGTAGGTGGTGTTGGCAGGTGCGCCGAAGACCGAGGCGAGGGCGGTGGCGAGGCCGTCTCCCATGAGGGTGCGGTGCAGGCCGGGATCCTCGAGGTAGTTGATGCCGGTGGTCGAGGAGATTGCGCACATGTCGCCGATGTGCTCCATCATGGTTGCGAGCGAGATGGGCAGGATGGCGATGATGGCGGCAACGATCAGGCCCCAGTTGGGATTGGAGAATACCGATATGGCGGTGTTGTCCCACTTGACGGGAAGGCCGATCCAGGCGGCTTCCTTCACCGGGGTGAAGTCACAGAGGCCGAAACATGCCGCAACGATGTAGGAGCCCAGCACGCCGAGCAGGATGGGGATGATCTTGATCATGCCCTTGCCCCAGATGTTGGCCACGACGATGATGACTATCGCGAGCAGTGCGATCCACCAGTTCTGAGTGCAGTTGGAGATGGCCGAGCCGGAAAGGGTGAGGCCGATGGCGATGATGATGGGACCGGTGACGATGGGCGGGAAGAAGCGCATCACCTTCTTGGGCCCGAACCAGGCGAAAAGGCCCGCGAGCACGAAGTACATGAGGCCTGCGCAGAAGACGCCGATGCAGGCATAGGGAAGGGCCTGCGCCTGGGTGAGGCCGCCGGCCATGCCCATCTGCACCACGGTGGCGTATCCGCCGAGGAATGCGAAGGACGAACCCAGGAATGCGGGGACCTTCATTTTGGTGCAGAGATGGAAGATGAGGGTGCCGAGACCTGCGAAGAGCAGGGTGGCGCTCATCGAGAGACCTGTGATTACCGGCACCAGGACGGTGGCGCCGAACATGGCGAACATGTGCTGGAGACCCAGCGTCAGCATTTTGCCGGTTCCGAGCGACCTTGCATCGAAGACGGCTGTTTGGGTTTGTTTTGTCATTTGTTTGTATTAAAATGATTATTTAGGGGAATAAGTTACTTGTTGTAGTTGGGAGCGGGCTTGGCGATCGTAAGGTCGTGGGGGTGGTTCTCGACCACTCCGTTCGAGGTGATTCGGACGAACGAGGCTTTCTTGAGCTCTTCCAGGTCACGCGCGCCGCAGTAGCCCATGCCGCTGCGGAGACCGCCTGTCAGCTGGTAGATGACGTCTCCGACCGGGCCTTTGTAGGGCACCCTGCCGACTATTCCTTCCGGCACGAGTTTCATGGCTCCGGTCTGGAAGTAGCGGTCTTTAGAGCCCGCCTCCATGGCGTCGATGCTGCCCATTCCGCGGTAGATCTTGAATTTCTTGCCGTTCTTGAAGTCTTCGAAGATTTCGCCCGGGGCCTCCGCGGTGCCGGCGAACATGCTGCCGCACATGACGCAGTCGGCTCCGGCCGCAAAGGCCTTTACCAGGTCGCCGCTGTAGCGCAGGCCGCCGTCGGCGATGATGGGGACTCCGCTGCCTTCGGCCGCCTTGGCGCAGTCGAAAATGGCGGTGAGCTGGGGGACTCCCACACCCGCCACCACGCGGGTGGTGCAGATGCTGCCGGGACCTATGCCCACCTTGACGGCGTCGGCTCCGTTCTCTATCAGGCACTTCGTGGCCTGGGCGGTGGCCACGTTGCCCACCACCACGTCAAGGTCGGGGAAGGCCGCCTTGACCTTGCGCAGGGCCTTGACCACACCCCGGCTGTGGCCGTGGGCGGAATCGAGCACTACCGCATCGACACCGGCTTCCTTCAGCGCGGCAGCCCTGTCAAGCACGTCCCCGGTGATGCCGAGGGCGGCGGCTACCATGAGGCCCTGGACGCGAACCTGGGCCACCTGAGCGGCCTGGTCCTCTATGGACATGTTCTTATGAATAACCCCTATTCCACCTTCTTTTGCAAGAGCCGTGGCCATAGGGGCTTCAGTGACTGTGTCCATTGCGGCTGAGACTATCGGCAGCTCGACACTGATATTTCTGGTGAATTTGCTTTTGAGGGAAACTTCCCTGGGAAGTACTTCGGACCACGCCGGGACCAGAAGTACGTCGTCGAAAGTGAGACCTTCCTGTACGATTCTTTCCTGGATAAAAGACATACGTTACTTCAGTTTTGCAAAGGTAAGCAAAAAATAAATCGGGGCAGGCATCGGCCATGCACTTTTTCAACAAATTTATGAACAATCGGATGTGAAAAAATAATTGTGCGCGGCATCCATATATTTGCTATCTTTACGGTATGAAAACAAAAGCACTGTTCATTGTTTCGATGGTGTTCTGCTGCCTCGGCGCATTTGCGCAGAACACAGATTTTCCCAACGCAAAACGATACGAAGAAGAAAACGCCGCGGTCACCGTCAGGCCCAGAGCCGTCCTTCTTGGCGATTCCATCACCCAGATCTGGAAGGATGCCGACCCGGACTTCTTCACCGACAACAACTTCCTGGACCGCGGCATCTCCGGCCAGTGCACCGCGCAGATTCTCTGCCGCATGCGCACCGACGTCATCGCCCTGCATCCCAAGTATGTGGTCATCCTGGCCGGCATCAACGACGTGGGCCTGAACGAAGGCGCTTCGCGTCCCAAGGAAATAGTGGAAAACATAATCAGCATGTGCGAGCTGGCAAAGGCCAACCGCATCAAGCCCGTCCTGTGCGCCCTCACGCCCTCCACCTACATCGGATGGCGTCCCGAAGCCGGCGATGTCACCGAAACGGTGAAGGACATCAATGCGCAGCTGCTGGCATACGCAAAGTCAAAGCATATCAAGTTCATAGACTATTTTGCAGGCCTCGATTTCACGGCCGGCGGGCCCTATACCCACGACAACGTGCATCCCAATGCCGCCTGCTTCAAGATAATGGGCGACATCCTTTTAAAGAACCTGAAATAACCAGTTCCGATATATGGCAAAATTAGACGTGGTTCTCGGCCTCCAGTGGGGAGATGAAGGCAAAGGCAAGATAGTGGACGTGCTCGCCGGCAGGTATCCTGCCGTCGCCAGGTTCCAGGGCGGTCCCAACGCGGGCCATTCCCTCCTTTTCGAAGGCCGCCATTTCACGGCGAGGAGCCTGCCGTCCGGCATCTTCCGCAAAGGCTGCATCAACCTGATAGGCGGGGGCGTGGTGCTCGATCCGATAGAATTCCGTGAGGAATGCGGCCAGGCTATGGAGCTCGGGGCCGATGCCCGCGAAAGGCTTGTGATCAGCCGCAAGGCCACCCTCATCCTTCCCACCCACCGCCTCCTCGACGCCGCAAACGAATGGGCTGCGGCCAAAGGCAAGAAGATAGGCTCCACCCTCAGGGGCATAGGTCCTGCCTATACCGATAAGATTGCGCGCGTATCCCTGCGCGCGGGAGACATCTTCAGGTCTGACTTCGTGGAAATGTGGAAGGCCCTCAAGGCTGTCCATGTGGCCCGCATCAAGGCAATCGGGTTCGAATGCGACCCCGACGCCGCTGACGCCGAATTCCTTGAGGCCGTAGCGTTCCTCCGCGGCTTCAGGATGGTGAACGGCGCCTATTTTGTGAACGACCTGCTGTCTTCGGGCAAAACAATGCTGGCGGAGGGAGCCCAGGGCTCCATGCTCGACGTGGACCACGGCTCCTATCCGTTCGTCACCTCGTCCAGCACCTGTATCGGGGGAGTGTGCACCGGCCTTGGCGTGGCGCCCGGCCGTATCGGAAGGGTGTTCGGCGTGTTCAAGGCCTACTGCACCCGCGTGGGCGAGGGGCCGTTCCCCACTGAACTGTTTGACGAAACGGGTGCTGCCATCCGTGCCGCCGGCCACGAATTCGGAGCCGTAACCGGCCGTCCGAGGCGCACCGGCTGGCTCGATCTGGTGGCCCTCAAATATGCCGTGATGGTGAACGGCGTCACCGATCTGGTAATGATGAAGGCGGACTGCCTGGACAGTTTCGAGACCATCAAGGTCTGTACGGCCTACAAACTTGGTGATACCGTCGTAAGCGAAGTCCCGGCCGAAACCGACGCGCCGGTGGAGCCCGTCTACACCGAATTCAAGGGCTGGCACTGCCACCTCCAGGGCGTCACCGATCCGGCGAGCCTCCCCAGGGAGTTCAACGACTATGTGGCTTTCCTTGAGAAAGAAATCGGCGTGCCCATCCGGATAGTCTCGCTGGGCCCCGACCGCGACACCATCATCGAATATCAGTAACCGATGTAGGATTCCGGCGTGACAGCCCTCATTTCGGCTTTTACGCTTTCGGGAACATCCAGCGAGTCGATGAAGGCCCTGACGCTTTCCTTCGAGATGCCCTCGCCCGTCCGGGTGAGGGCTTTCAGTGTCTCATAAGGCTTGGGATAGCCCTCGCGGCGGAGTATGGTCTGGAGGGCTTCCGCCACCACGGCCCAGTTGCGCTCGAGGTCGGCTTCAATCGCCTTGCGGTTGAGTATGAGCTTGCCCAGGCCCTTCCTGATGGAGGCCAGCGCGGTCATGCCGTGGCCGAAGGGAACGCCCATGTTGCGGAGGACGGTGGAATCGGTGAGGTCTCTCTGGAGCCGCGATACCGGCAGCTTGAGGCTCAGGAACGTGAGCACCGCGTTTGCCATTCCCAGATTGCCTTCGGCATTTTCGAAATCGATGGGGTTGACCTTGTGGGGCATCGCGGAGGAACCGACTTCGCCTGCCACCACTTTCTGGTGGAAATACTCCATTGAAATGTAGGTCCAGATGTCCCTGCACAAGTCGATGAGTATTACGTTGATACGCCTTACCGCGTCGAATATGGCGGCAAGCCCGTCGTAATGCTCTATCTGGGTGGTGGGATATGAACGCCTGAGGCCGAGTCCGCTCACGAAAGCGCTGGCGAATGAATTCCAGTCCACTGCCGGGTAGGCCACCTTGTGGGCGTTCATCCCTCCGGTGGCGCCGCCGAATTTGGCGGGACAGGGGAGGGACTCCAGGATTGCTGTCTGCTCCCTGAGCCTGGCCGTGAACACTTCCAGTTCCTTGCCCACCCTGGTGGGGGTGGCGGGCTGGCCGTGGGTGTGCGCCAGCATCGGAACGTCCTTCCACTCCTGCGCAAGCGCCTCTATGCTGGCCGTAACTTCCTTAAGGGCAGGCAGATATACATTCTGCACGGCCTCCTTGAGCATGAGCGGCTGGGCGGTGTTGTTGATGTCCTGCGAAGTGAGCCCGAAGTGGATGAATTCGGCCTTTTCGTCAAGCCCGAACCCGGCCAGACGCTCTTTGATCCAGTACTCCACCGCCTTGACGTCGTGGTTGGTGGTGCGCTCGATTTCCTTGACCCTTGCCGCATCTTGCAGGGAAAAATCGGCCCAAAGCCTGTCCAGGCCTTCCGTCTTGACCCCTTTAAGCTGAGGTAACGGAATGTGGCACAGAGCCTTGAAATACTCTATCTCTATCCTGACACGATAACGGATGAGGGCGTACTCGCTGAAGTACTCGCGAAGGGGGGAAGTCTTGGCGGAATATCTTCCGTCCAAGGGGGAAACGGCAGTGAGCGGGGACAGTTCCATGATTTGTTGAAAAGATGTGCAAAAATAATATTTTTCCTGCACGTTTCCTCATGGAAATGTAGTAACTTCGTGCTTTGATTTCCAAAAGAAATGAAAGCAATAGTTAGTACCGACTTTTCTCTGCCTGGCCAGGGCGGAAAGTATGTCGGAAAGGTGCGTGATGTCTATGAGGTAGGAGGGGACCTTCTGGCCATGGTCGTAACCGACCGCATAAGCGCCTTCGACGTGGTCCTTCCCGCAGGCATACCCTACAAGGGCCAGATTCTCAACCTGATCGCCGCCAAGTTCCTGGACGCTACGGCAGACATCCTTCCCAACTGGAAGATCGCCGTTCCGAATCCCGCGGTCACCCTTGGGTACAGGTGCGAACCCTTCAAGATAGAAATGGTCATCCGCGGATATCTGGCAGGTCACGCCTGGAGGGAGTACAAAGCCGGCAAGCGCAGTCTGTGCGGCGTCGCCCTCCCTGAGGGCATGGTTGAAAACCAGGCCTTTCCCGAGCCGATAATCACCCCCACTACAAAGGCTGTAGAGGGGCATGACGAGGATATCTCCCGTGAGGAAATCCTCGCCTACGGCCTTGCCACCGAAGAGGAATATTCCCAGCTGGAGCGGTACACCCGGGCCATCTTCGCCAGGGGGCAGGAAATAGCGGCCTCCCGCGGACTCATCCTGGTGGACACCAAGTACGAATTCGGCAAGAAAGACGGCAGAATAATCCTCATGGACGAGGTTCACACCCCCGATTCATCCAGGTACTTCTACAAGGAAGGTTACGAGGAAAGGCTCGGGAAGGGCGAACCCCAGCGCCAGCTGTCCAAGGAGTTCGTCCGCGAATGGCTCATGGCTAACGGCTTCCGCGGGCGCGAAGGAGAGATAGTCCCCGAAATGACGCCCCAGGTAGTGGACGGCATAACGGCCAGGTACATAGAGCTCTACGAGCATATCACCGGCGAGCCCTTCCATAAGACCGAATACTCCGCCGCAGGCATAGAACAGGACATTAAAGATTATCTGGCAGGGAAATGACACCGATAGCAGTCTTCGTCTCAGGCAACGGTACCAACTGCGAAGCCCTTATCAGGCACTTCGGCACCTCGTCCCGGGCAAAGGTCGCGCTTGTGGTGAGCAGCAGTCCCTCCGCCTACGCCCTTGTGAGGGCGAAGAACCTCGGAGTGCCGACTGCCGTCCTCACAAAATCCGAACTGAACGATCCCGAGGTGGTGCTGCCGCTTCTCAGTAAGTACAAGACCAAGTGGATAGTGCTGGCGGGGTTCCTGAAGGTGGTGCCCGATTTCGTGCTCGAGGCGTATCCCCGCAGGGTTGTGAACCTGCACCCCGCGCTCCTGCCCAAATTCGGGGGCAAGGGCATGTACGGCCACCACGTGCACGAAGCGGTGAAGGCCGCCGGCGAGACCGTTACTGGCATGACGGTGCATTATGTCACGTCCCAGGTGGACGGCGGGCAGATAATCGCGCAGTTCAGCGTACCCGTCCTGCCGTCCGACACCGCCGGGGATATCGCCGAAAAGGAGCATGTCCTCGAAATGGAACATTTCCCCTCGGTAATCGAGGGACTCATAGAAGGTAAAATCAAATAAATATGAAAGTATCAGTCATAATGGGATCTGCCAGCGACTACGAGGTTATGTCGGGTGCTGCGCAGACGCTTGCCTCATTCGGGGTGGAGTATGAAGAAAAGGTGCTGAGCGCCCACAGGACGCCGGAACTCCTTGCTGATTATGTCAAGGGCGCCGGTGAGCGCGGCGTGCGTGCGTTCATCGCCGGAGCCGGCGGTGCCGCCCACCTTGCCGGGGTGATAGCTTCCTATACCACGCTTCCGGTAATCGGCGTGCCTGTCATGACCAAGGGCCTCGGAGGCATGGATTCACTGCTCTCCACCGTGCAGATGCCCTCCGGCGTGCCGGTCGCTACCGTGGCCATAAACGGCGCCAGGAACGCCGCCCTGCTGGCGGTCGAGATGTTCGCCCTGTCCGATCCGGAGCTTTCCGCCCGACTCGACGGATTCCGTCGCGAACAGAAAGAGAAGATCAGCAAAATCACCCTGCCTCCCGAATCGAAATGACCAGGCTTCACCGTGTATTCGTAGAAAAGCGCCCGGGCTTCAGGGCTGAGGCTGAGGCGCTCCGCTCCGAGCTGGAGGAAAACCTCTCCATCGACGCCGGGAGCCTCAGGGTGCTGAATGTATATGACCTGGAGGGCTTCGGGGAAGACCTTTTGGAAAAGGCTGCATGGCGGGTTTTTGCCGAAAAGGCCACCGACGAGGTGACTGTGTCGGAAGAGGCGGGCCTCGCCGCGCTCGGTCTCCCCGAAGGAGCCGCCACCCTGGCAATCGAGTATCTGCCCGGGCAGTTCGACCAGCGCGCCGCATCCGCCTGCGACTGCGTGCGGCTGCTGGACCCCTCCGCGGACGTGCGCATCAAGAGCTCCCGCCTCCTGGTATTCCCGGGCGGCCTCGGAAAGGAACAGCTCGATATGGTGCGCCATTATGAGATAAATGCCGTCGAATGCCGCGAGAAAGACCTTGGCGCCCTTTCCTTCAGCGACGCCCCCGCGGCCTTGACGCCGCCCGTGCTGGAAGGTTTCCTGGACATGGACACCGCCGCCGCGAAGGCCTTCATCAGGAAAATGGGGCTCGCCATGAACCTGGCCGACCTGGAGGAAATCCGCAAGTATTTCCGGGCCGAAGGCCGCGTTCCCACTGAAACCGAGCTCCGCATCCTCGACACTTATTGGAGCGACCACTGCCGCCACACCACCTTTACCACCAACTTCACTTCCGTCGAGGTGGCGGAAGGCTGGCTCGGGGAAGAACTCCGGAAGAGCCTCCAGCTGTGGCTGGACATGCGGGCGGAACTCGGCCGCGACAACAAGCCCCTGTGCCTCATGGACCTCGCCACCATAGGGGGCAGGTACCTCAGGAAGAAAGGTCTGCTGGACGACATGGAGGTGAGCGAAGAGAACAACGCCTGCAGCATCTTCATCGACATTACAGTGGACGGGAAGCCCGAGAAATGGCTTCTCATGTTCAAGAACGAAACCCATAACCATCCCACCGAAATAGAACCCTTCGGCGGAGCGGCGACCTGCCTCGGCGGCGCCATCCGCGACCCGCTGAGCGGGCGTTCCTACGTTTACCAGGCCATGCGCGTGACCGGAGCCGGCGACATCTGGAAACCTGTTTCCGAAGCCATGCCCGGCAAGCTCCCGCAGAGGGTCATCTCCCGCAAAGCGGCGCAGGGCTATTCCAGCTACGGCAACCAGATAGGCCTTGCGACGGGCGAGGTGCATGAAATAATCCACCCGGGATATGTGGCCAAGCGCATGGAGATAGGGGCGGTTGCGGGTGCCGTGAAGGCCTCTGCAGTCCGCAGGGAAAGCCCGGCTCCCGGCGACGTGGTGCTGCTGCTCGGCGGCCGCACAGGCCGCGACGGCATAGGTGGCGCTACAGGTGCATCCAAGGAGCATGACTCCGGCTCGCTCGAAAGCTGCGGCAGCGAGGTGCAGAAAGGCAATCCCACCGAGGAAAGGAAGCTCCAGCGGCTGTTCCGCAGGTCCGATGCCGTACGGCTCATCAAGAAGAGCAACGACTTCGGCGCCGGAGGCGTGAGCGTGGCCGTGGGCGAACTTGCCGACGGACTCGACATCGACCTTGACAAGGTGCCGGTAAAATACAGCGGCATCAACTGTACCGAGCTGGCTATCAGCGAGTCGCAGGAAAGGATGGCGGTTGTGGTGGCAGCCGGCGACGCAGCTGCGTTCGAAGAATTGTGCCGCCAGGAGAACGTCGAGGTGTCCCATGTGGCCACCGTCACCGGAGAGGGCAGGATGCGCATTTTCTGGCGCGGCCTTCCGGTGGCCGACCTGAAGCGCTCGTTCATCGACAGCGCGGGCGCATCCAGGGAAGCTTCTGTCTTTGTGGAGATGCCCGCTGAAAGGAATCCTTTCGCTCCGGAAAAGGGCGAGGGAGACCTCCGCACTCGCATTCTCGCGCTGATGAAAGACCCGTCCGTGGCCTCCCAGAGGGGGCTCGGCGAGATGTTCGACTCCACGATAGGCCGCGGAACTGTGCTCATGCCCTACACCGGGCTCTATCAGGCCACTCCTTCCCAGGTCAGCGTGCAGAAGCTGCCATGCGACGGTTTCTCGCAGGACGCGAGCCTCATGTGCTGGGGCTTCGACCCATACATCAGCGAGTGGAGCCCCTATCACGGAGCAGCCTATGCGGTGGTCGACGCCTGTGCCAAGGCGGTGGCGGCTGGTGCGCCCCATGAGCGGATGCGCTTCTCGTACCAGGAATATTTCCAGCGCATGACCGGCGCTCCGGAGGTCTGGGGCCGACCCCTTTCAGCCCTGCTCGGGGCCCTCAAGATGCAGGAAGCTCTCGGGCTTCCCGCCATCGGCGGCAAGGACTCCATGAGCGGCACCTTCGAAGACAGGCTGCATGTGCCTCCCACCCTTGTAGCATTCGGGGTTGCGATGGTAAAGGCTCCGGAGGTGCTGTCGCCGGAATTCAAGAAGGCCGGCAACAAAATCTGCCTTTTCCGCCATGTTCCGCTGAGTAATTATATGCCTGACACAGAGGCCCTTCAGGCTATGTGGAAGGCTGTTCACGCCACCGTCCTGGACGGCAGCATAGTCGCGGCCTATGCTCTGGGGCGCAAGGGCCTGGCCGAGGCCGTCTGCAAGATGTGCTTCGGCAACGGCATGGGAGCCCGCATAAACGGGGGAGCGGAACTCTTCGGGGCCGCGCCCGGAGGAATAGTCGCCGAGTGCACCCGAGTTCCCGAGGGAGCCGAACTGATAGGAACGGTGACGGCGGATGGAATAATCGACTTCGACGGAACCCGCATCGGCACCGCAGAGGCCCGCGAGGCCTGCGAGGAGCCGTTCTCCAGGGTATATCCTCTGAAGGCTGAGTCTTCCTGCCGGAAAGCCTTCCCTGACGGCTACGAAGAAAAGAAGGAAAGTGCTCCCGTATTCCACAGCCCCGTGAGAGTGGAGCACCCGCTGGTGTATATCCCCGTCTTCCCGGGAACCAACTGCGACTACGACATGGCGAAGGCCTTCCGTGCCGCAGACGCCCGTACGGAGTTCGGAGTTTTCCGCAACCTCAGTTCGCAGGACATCTTCGACAGCATCGAGCAGATGCGTCAAGGGATTTCCGAGTGCCAGATACTCGCCCTTTCCGGCGGTTTCTCCGCTGGAGACGAGCCTGACGGCAGCGGTAAGTTCATTGCCAATGTCTTGGCAGATAAGGAGATAGCTGCCGAAATCGACAGGCTCCTGGAGCGCGGGGGGCTCATCCTCGGCATCTGCAACGGCTTCCAGGCCTTGGTCAAGAGCGGCCTGCTGCCGTACGGCCATTGCCGTCAGGTGTCGGCCGATTCCCCGACGCTGTTCCGCAACGACATAGGCAGGCATATTTCCAGGATGGCGCTCACCAAGGTGGCCTCCGTGAAATCGCCCTGGCTGGCCGGTTTCTCCGTCGGGGATACCTTCAATATCCCCGTAAGCCACGGCGAGGGCAAGTTTGTGGTGGACGAAAAACAGGCTCTGGAGCTCTTCAGGGCCGGTCAGGTGGCGTTCCAGTACGCCGATCCGCTCACCGGAGAGCCCACCATGGAATGTCCCCTGAATCCCAACGGCTCCTGCTTCGCCATCGAGGGCATCCTCAGCCCTGACGGCCAGATACTCGGCAAGATGGGCCACAGTGAACGCTGGGAGGACGGCCTCCTGAGGGGCATGCCAGGAAACCTGCATCAGGGTCTTTTCGAAAACGCTGTAAAGTATTTCAGACATGGATAAGGAAGTTCTCATTCACGACGGAGTATCTATAAAAGTCTCCCCGACGGAAGATCCCGACAAGGTGGTGATCTACTTCACCGACGACATCACCGCCTTCTATAAGATAAAGCGGGCCGTGATACACGACAAGGGCATTTATTGCAACGGCATCGCCTGCATGGTGTCCAGGGAGCTTCAGAAGGGCGGGGTGCCCACGTATTTCATCCAGCAGCTCTCCGAACGCGAGCAGCTCTGCAAGAGGGTCACCCTGCTCCCCATCGAGATGATAGTGAGGAACGTGGTAGCAGGCTCCCTTGCCCAGCGGCTCGGCCTGGAGGAGGGACAGATTCCGTCCGAGACCATCTACGACCTCTGCTTCAAGTCGGAAGCGCTCGGGGATCCTCTCATAAACGACTACCATGCCCTTGCCCTGGGCATAGTCAACCGTGCGGAACTCTCCGAGATATACTCGTATGCGAGGCAGATCAACGATATCCTCGTGCCCCTTTTCGACAAGGTCGGAATCACCCTCGTCGACTACAAGATCGAGTTCGGAAGGGATTCTGAGGGAAACCTCATGATGTCGGACGACATAACCCCCGACAATGCCCGTTTCTGGGACAAGGCCACCGGCACCAGGCTCGACAAAGACCGTTTCCGCCGGGACAACGGCAAGGTGGGGGAGAGTTACGGAACAGTATACAAACGATTAAGGGATTATCTGTATGAAGAATAGCGGCATCCACGAAGAATGCGGAGTGTTTGCGATCTGGGGTGTGCCCAACGCGGCCGAACTCACGTATTATGCCCTGCACTCCCTGCAGCATCGCGGTCAGGAGGGCTGCGGAATAGTGGCACTGGGGGCCGACAGACAGCTCAGGCGCGTAAAGGGGCTGGGACTGGTGACCGAAGTGTTCAACGGCCGGAACCTTGCCACGCTCGACGGAGAGTGCGCGATAGGACACGTCCGTTATTCCACCGCGGGCGGTGGAGGCATCGAGAACGTGCAGCCTTTCCTCTTCAGGCAGGCCAGCGGGGATTTCGCCCTTGCGCACAACGGCAACCTGGTGAATTCCGCCCAGATAAAGCATTACCTCGAAGACCGCGGCAGCCTGTTCCAGTCCACCTCGGACAGTGAAATTCTCGCCCATCTCATCAAGAAGGAGCCGTCCGATGCGGCCAAGCCCCGCATCAACGCCATCATGGCCGCCCTCAACATGATCGAAGGGGCGTTCGCATTCATCATCATAACTGCCAATAGGATATATGCGGCGAGGGACAAATACGGGCTGCGCCCCCTGTCGATAGGCAAACTGAACGGAGGCTATGTGGTAAGCAGCGAGACCTGCACCTTCAGCGTGATCGGCGCGGATTTCCTCCGCGACATCGAGCCGGGTGAAGTGGTTACCATAGACCGGCACGGAATACGCGGGCAGAAGTTCTCGGAGTACCACCGCAACGCCATGTGCGCCATGGAGTTCATCTACTTCTCGCGTCCCGACAGCGACATAGAGGGAATGAACGTCCATGCTTTCCGCAAGGAGAGCGGCCGCATGCTTTTCAAGGAGAGTCCGGCGGATGCCGACATAGTGGTCGGCGTACCCGATTCGAGCCTCTCAGCGGCAATGGGTTACTCGGAGGCCTCCGGCCTGCCGTACGAGATGGGCCTGGTCAAGAACAAGTATATCGGCCGCACTTTCATCAGCCCTTCCCAGGAGCTGAGGGACCAGGGCGTGAAGATGAAACTGTCGCCGGTTCGCAGCATCGTGAACGGGAAGAGGGTGGTTCTGGTGGACGATTCCATAGTGCGCGGCACCACTTCCAAACGGATCATAGGGATGCTCCGCGATGCCGGCGCCAGGGAGGTTCACGTGCGCATAGCCAGCCCCATGATCAAATACCCCTGTTTCTACGGAGTGGACATCTCCACTTACGAAGAACTGCTCTGCGCGTCGAAGAAGCTCGACGAAGTGACCAGGATAATCGGCGCCGATTCGCTCGCCTTCCTTTCCCGGGAAGCCCTGTTCGAGGCCGGACGCCGTACCGACCTCTGCCTGGCATGCTTCACGGGCGATTATCCGACGGCGCTATACGCAAGCATAGAAGAAGCTAACAAGGACGGAAAATTCTAAATACGAGATTTATGGCAATAGATTACGAGAAATCGGGTGTTTCGCTTGAAGCCGGCTACGAAGTGGTGCGGAGGATAAAGAAACACGTAGCCTCCACCAACCGCCCCGGCGTCATGGGAGGGATAGGTTCGTTCGGAGGAATGTTCGACCTCGCTTCGCTCGGCATTCGCGAGCCGGTCCTGGTAAGCGGGACCGACGGGGTGGGCACCAAGCTCAAGATAGCGTTCGCCATGGACAGGCACGATACCATAGGCATCGATGCGGTGGCCATGTGCGTGAACGACGTCCTTGCGCAGGGTGCCGAACCCCTGTTCTTCCTGGATTACGTGGCCCAGGGCAAGACCCGCCCCGAGGTGGTGGAGGCCATAGTTGCGGGAGTGGCGGAGGGCTGCCGCCAGGCCGGATGTGCACTTGTCGGAGGCGAAACGGCCGAAATGCCGGGCATGTACGCCGACGGCGAATACGATATAGCGGGGTTCACCACCGGCGTGGTGGAGCGTTCCGCCCTCATCGACGGCTCCAAGGTGGCCGTCGGGGACGTCTTGGTGGGAATAGCCTCCACCGGGGTGCATTCCAACGGTTTCAGCCTGGTGCGCAAGATAGTCGCCGACAACGGTCTGGACCTGAACAAACCGTTTGACGAATATATGGAAGGGGCTCCGGGGCGCAGTCTGGGCGAAGTGCTGCTGACACCCACCAGAATCTATGTGAAGCAGGTTCTGGAAGTGATACGGAACTGCGACGTCCACGGGGTGGCCCATATTACGGGGGGCGGCTTCGACGAGAACATCCCCAGGATTCTCAGAGAAGGCCAGGGCGTGGAAATAACGGAAGGCAGCTGGGAAATACTCCCGGTGTTCCGTTTCCTGGAGAAGTATGGAAATATCGACCATCGCGAGATGTTCAACATCTTCAACATGGGCATAGGCATGGTGCTGGCGATGCCTGAAGGCGATGCCGCCCGGGCTATTGACATTCTGGCCGCCCATGGCGACCGCGCCACCATGATAGGCAGGGTGGTGGAAGGCAAAAACGTAAGGATAGTAAAATGAAAGCACTGATATCTGTAAGCGACAAGACCGGAGTCGTGGAGTTTGCCAGAGAGCTCTCCGCGCTCGGCTGGGAAATAATATCCACGAGCGGAACCATGCGCCTGCTGAAAGAAGAGGGCGTGAAGGTGACGGCGGTGTCTGACATCACCGGTTTCCCCGAAATCTGCGACGGCAGGGTGAAGACCCTGCATCCGCGCATCCATGGCGCCCTGCTTGCAAGAAGGGATATCCCCGAGCATCTCAAGGCATTGAAGGACAATGGAATAGAGACCATCGACCTAGTCTGCGTGAACCTCTATCCTTTCAAGCAGACCATTGCCAAAGAAGGCGTTACCATGGAAGACGCCGTCGAGAACATCGACATCGGCGGGCCCTCCATGCTGCGCTCGGCCGCAAAGAACTGGGAAAGCGTAACGGTGGTCTGCCGGCCGGCCGATTACCGGACCGTGCTGGGCGAGATTCGCGCGCTCGGAAACACCACCCGGGAAACCCGCCTTAAACTGTCGGCTAAGGCATATACGCATACTGCGGAATATGACATGGCAATCGCAACGTACATGCGCTCCCAGGCGGGCCTCGAAGAGAAACTCTTCCTGGAGTACGACCTCAAGCAGGAGCTCCGTTACGGTGAGAACCCGCACCAGAAAGCCAGGTTCTACTCCACTTCGCACAAAGAGCCGTATTCCCTTGCCGGCGCTATCCAGCTCGGAGGCAAGGAACTGTCATACAACAATATTCAGGATGCCAACGCGGCTCTCGACATAGTCCGCGAGTTCTCCGCGCCGTTCTGCTGCGCCGTGAAGCACATGAATCCTTGCGGCGCTGCCACCGGTTCCGACATAATCGATGCCTGGCAGAAGGCTTACGAAGCGGACAAGACTTCCATTTTCGGTGGTATAGTCGCCGTCAACCGCGAGGTTGACCGCCGTCTGGCCGAAATGCTGAAGCCCATTTTCCTCGAAATAGTAATGGCCCCGTCTTTCACCGCCGAGGCTCTGGACGTGCTCTCGGCCAAGAAGAACCTGAGGCTCCTCGAAATCTGGATGGACGACTCCGCCGACATTCCCGGAATCAAGTATACTTCGGTAAACGGCGGCCTGCTCGCGCAGGACAGGGACAGCAGCACCATTCCCGTGAGTGCGGAACAGTGCGTCACGAAGGTTAAGCCCTCTGCGGCGCAGCTGTCCGACATGGATTTCGCCTGGAAGATAGTCAAGAACGTGAAATCCAATGCAATAGTGGTTGCCGGGGGAGGCATGACCTACGGCGTAGGCGCGGGGCAGATGAACCGTGTCGGGTCTGCCGAGATCGCCCTGAAGGAGGCGGAAGCCACTTTGAAGGCCGAAGGTAAAGAGATCCGCGAGGCCGGACTCGTCCTGGCCTCGGACGGTTTCTTCCCCTTCGACGACTGCGTCTCCCTTGCCGCCGAATACGGCATTAAAGCCATAGTCCAGCCGGGCGGCAGCGTCCGCGACTCCGACTCCATCGCCAAGGCGGACGAAAAAGGCATCTCCATGTTGTTCACCCATGAACGTCACTTCAAACACTGACCAATGCCCATCATTTATTCCCTGCCCCTGAAGAAGGCCAGCGGCCTTACATTCGATGTCGAACAGCTGAAAGACGCCGTCGTCCTTGTGGTCGGCGGCGGCGGCCGTGAGCATGCCATAGTGAATGCGCTCAGCCGTTCCCCGTTCGTCACGAAGATTTACTGCGCTCCCGGGAACGCAGGCATCGCCGAGAAGGCGGAATGCGTGCCCATTGCGGACCATGACATCGACGGTCTGCTCAATTTCGTACGCGAGAAAGGGGTGAACCTCACTGTCGTAGGCCCGGAAGTGCCTCTTTCAAAGGGAATTGCCAATGCCTTTGCCGATGCGGGCCAGCGCATTTTCGGCCCCACCGCAGAGGCTGCGCGCATCGAATCCAGCAAGGACTTCGCAAAGACCATAATGGCGAAATACGGGGTGCCCACGGCATCGTACAGGACTTTTGAGGATTTCGACGAGGCGCTTGCGTATGTAAAGGAGCAGTCGTTCCCCGTAGTGCTGAAATACGACGGCCTTGCCGCCGGAAAGGGCGTCACCATACCGCAGGATGCCGTGCAGGCTGAGGCCGACCTGAGGGCCATGCTGCTCGACGACAGGTTCGGCAAGGGGAAGGTGGTGGTGGAGGAATTCCTCAGCGGCCCCGAATTCAGCCTGATGTGCCTTGTGGACGGACAGAGGGTGTTCCCGCTTGCCCTCGCGCAGGACCACAAGCGCGCATTCGAAGGTGACGAAGGCCCGAATACCGGTGGAATGGGGGCATATTCTCCTCTGCCGTTCATCTCTGCGGAAGAGGAGCAGTGGGCCGTGGAGCATATCATGAAACCGGTGGCAAAGGGCCTTGTGGCTGAAGGGATTCCGTTCAGGGGCGTGCTTTACGGTGGGCTCATGAAGACCCCAGACGGCATCAAGGTCATAGAGTTCAACTGCCGTTTCGGAGACCCGGAAACCGAAGTGGTGCTGCCGCGGCTGGAAAGCGATTTCTATCTGATGGTATCCGCCATCGCGGACGGCACCGAAATGCCGGAGATAAAGTGGTCGGACGATGCTACACTCGGCTTCGTGCTGGCGTCGAAGGGTTATCCTGGCAGCTACGAGAAGCACCATGCCATCGATGGGCTCGAGCCGGCACCGGGAGTGAGTTTCTGTCACATGGGCACCAAATCCGGGGACGGGCGGCTTTACACTTCCGGAGGGCGTGTACTGATGGTAATAGGCCGCGGAAAAACCCTGCAGGAGGCCCGTGACAAGGCGCTTGCCGCCGCAAGGAAAGTCCGCTGCGACAATCTTTTCTTCCGCAGCGACATCGGGCATTTCTCGCTCTGAGCGGGAGCTCTGCCATTTTGTCACTGGCATCTACTTTGATTGATTGAAGGCAGACGGAGAAGTCTGCCTTTTTTGTCTCATTGCAGGCAGTCAGGCTTCCGCCGGGTTTGAATTTGAAAATACAACAGATATGTCAACAAAAGGTAAAATCGGGGTTACTACTGAAAACATCTTCCCCGTAATCAAGCAGTTCCTGTATTCCGACAAGGAAGTATTCCTGCGTGAACTGGTGGCCAACGCAGTGGATGCCACTAAAAAGCTCCAGATTCTCTCATCCAATGGCGACTTCGCCGGCGAACTCGGCGACCTCAAGGTCGAAGTGATCCTGGACGAGAAGGCAAAGACCCTGAAGATAGTGGACCGCGGCATCGGCATGACCGAAGAAGAAATCGACAGGTATATCAATCAGATAGCCTTCTCTTCTGCAGGGGAGTTCCTGGCGAAGTACAAGGACCAGAACATAATCGGACACTTCGGCCTCGGTTTCTACAGCGCCTTCATGGTTTCGAAGAAGGTCACAATCGAGAGCCTCAGCTGGCAGGACGGCGCCAAGGCGGTGAAGTGGGAATGCGAGGGCAATCCCGAATTCACCATGGAGGATTGCGGCAAGAGCGACCGCGGCACCGTGGTTACGCTCTACATAGACGATGACGACAAGGAATACGCGGAAAAAGGGCGCATCGCCTCGCTCCTCGGCAAATACTGCAAGTTCATGCCCGTCCCGGTGGTTTTCGGCAAGAAGACCGAATGGAAGGACGGAAAGGAGGTGGAGACTGCCGAGGACAACGTCGTCAACAGCATTGAGCCCATCTGGACAAAGGCTCCTTCGGAGCTGAAGGACGAGGACTATCTCAAGTTCTACAGGGCCCTTTACCCCATGGAAGAGGAACCCATGTTCTGGATCCATCTGAACGTGGACTATCCCTTCACCCTTACCGGAATCCTGTATTTCCCGAAGATTAAGGAGCGCATGGCCATAGACAAGAACAAGATACAGCTCTACTGCAACCAGATGTTCGTCACCGACCATGTCGACAACATAGTGCCCGACTTCCTCACCCTGCTCCACGGCGTGATCGACTCCCCGGATATCCCGCTGAACGTCAGCCGCAGCTATTTGCAGAGCGACGCAAACGTCAAGAAGATAAGCACTTACATCACCAAAAAGGTGGCCGACAGGCTGGAGGAAATCTTCAGGGAGCAGCGTTCCGAGTACGAGAGCAAGTGGGACAACATCAAGCTTTTCATAGAGTACGGCATGCTCACCGACGAAAAGTTCTGCGAGCGCGGCCTGGGCTTCGCACTGTTCAAGAACACCGACGGCAAGTATTTCAGCTTCGAGGACTACCGCAAGGCCATCGAGACGGAGCAGACCGACAAGGACAAGAAGGTGGTTTACCTGTATGCTTCCGACCCGGAGGCGCAGTATTCCCAGATCGAAGCGGCGAAGAACAAGGGTTACGACGTGCTGCTGATGGACTGTGAGGTGGACGCCCATTTCGCCAACCTGCTCGAGCAGAAGCTTAAGGACGCGCGTTTCGCCCGTGTCGACTCCGACGCGGTGGAGAACCTCATCCCCAAGGCCGACAAGGTGAAGCCGGAAATGGCGGACGACGACAGGAAGGCCCTGCAGGACATCTTCAAGGAGGCGCTTCCCGAAGGCAGCGACTGGTGGGTGGAGCCCGAGAACCTGGGCGAGGATTCAGCTCCGGTGCTCATCACCCAGAGCGAGTTCATGAGGCGCTATGCCGAAATGAGCAAACTCGGCGGAGGCATGAACTTCTACGGCGAGATGCCAGCCAGCTACAATGTCAAGGTGAACATGGAGAACCCCCTGATCGCGAAGATCTGGGAGTCGCGCAAGAAGGTGGTGGACAAGCCCGCCGGCACCGATGCCGAGGGCAAGGAAATCAAGGAGGAGAGCCACAGCACCGCCGGCAAGCAGAAACTCCTGCACCAGGTGATAGACCTGGCGCTTCTGGCGAACGGCATGCTGAAAGGCAAGGCCCTCGCAGAATTCATCGCCCGCAGCGAAAGCCTGCTGAAGTAGGCTATTTCGTCTTTAACCGTATTGTTCCGCCCTCGAGTATCTCGCTGTGCTTCAGCGTGATGCGTTCTGGGGCGGAATCGTCTGCAAGGATGGTGAAGCTGCGGCCGTTCTCGAGGTTGAGCGTGACCTTCGGGAATGCCGGGGCGCCCACCACATATTCGCCGGAGGCGGGGCAGACCGGGTAGAACCCAAGGCATGAGAAGATGTACCAGGCGCTCATCTGGCCGGCGTCTTCGTTGCCGGGAAGGCCCCCGGGAGTGTTGGCGTAGCTGCTCCGGAGAATCTCCCTCACACGCTGCCTGGTTTTCTCGGGATAGCCCGCGAGGGCGTACAGGTAGGGAATGTGATGACAGGGCTCGTTGCCGTGCCAGTAGTAGCCTTTGTCGAAGAGGATGTCGAGCCTGGCGCAGGCAGTCTGCTTTCCGCCCATGGCGTCGAAGAGCCCCTGCGGATTGTGGGGTACGTACCAGCTGTAGTGGATGTCGGCGCCTTCGGTGAGCCAGGACTGTGAGACGGTAATGTCGGGGGCGGGGAGGAAGGAACCGTCGGCGTGGCGGCCGTTCATCCAGCCGCTGAATACGTCATAGACGTTGCGCCAGTTCTCCGACCTTTGCATAAGTACCTGATAATCATAGCGTTTGTTCAGGGCATCGGCGAGCTGTGCAAGCGCGTAGTCGTCGTAGGCGTATTCCAGGGTGCGGGTGACCTGGCCTTCCTTGTGATAGGCTTCCTCTATCTTTTCCTCCAGGGGGATGTAGCCTTTAAGCCAGTAGGACTCGACGGCCCTGCGCCCCTTTCCGTCGGCATAGTCGGAATATTTGGCCGGCGTGCCGAAGGCGTTTTGCCTTACCCCGTCGTACGCCTTGTCTATCTCGAAATTGCGTATGCCCTTGATGTATGCGTCGGCTATCACGGCGGTGGCGTGGTCTCCGGTCATCTCGGAGGTGAAGCTGTTCCACATGGGATAGATGGGCATCCACAAGCCCTCGTAATACATGTCGGCGAGACTCTGCATGAACTCGCCGTCGCGGGTGGGGGCGATTATGGTGAGCAGCGGATGAAGGGCCCTGTAGGTATCCCACAGCGCGAAATCCATATAATGCTTGCCTTTTCGACGGATGATGTCGCCTTTGGCGAAGCGGGGGAATGTGCCGTCACAGTCGCTGATTTCGCGGGGGAGGAAGGATGCACGGTAGAGGGCGCCGTAGAACTGGTCGCGGGCGTCGGTGTCGTCGGTGGTTACCTCAATGGTGTGGAAACGCTCGCACCAGATGTCCGCGAGCCTGGCCGCCGTCTTCTCGAAACCTTCCGGTCCGATTTCGGCGTTGAGGTTCCGCTTCGCGCCGTTGATGCCGGTGAAGGAGGTGGCTGCACAGAATTCGATGGGAGTGCCTTTCTTTCCGTCGAAGGTGACATATGCGACGCCATCCCTTACGCCCGAATCGGACGGGGTGCCTTCATACCAGAGGATGATGTGGCCGCTGTATCCGGCGCTCTTGCCGTCTCCCTGGTAGATGCGGTGGATGGGGTTGGAGGCGTAAAGCAGGTGGCTTCCCGGGTCCATCATCACATTGCCCTCCTTTTCGTCGCTGTTGTGGTTGAGCACTATGTGCACCGGTCCGTCTTCGGACGGTGTGATTCGGAAGTAGGCGCAGTGGCTGGTGGCGGTCATTTCCGCAAAGAGATGCTCATCCGGAAGGGTCACCGAATAGTAATGCGGGGCTGACACTTCCAGTTCATGGCTGTAGGAAGTCGCCCTTTCCTGCGGGGAAAGGCGCAGGCCGCCGGATATGAATCCGATGGTAAAGGAGCCGTAGTCTTGAGTGCATCCGCCTGAAAGCCAGTGGCTTGCGCGTATGCCCTGGAACAGGGTGTCGGAATACACGAAGGGAGATACCCCCTTGAGCTCGGTATCCCTCGTCTGGGGGGTCCAGAAGGTCTGTCCGTTGGGGGCCAGGACGGCCGGAATGGTCTGGCCGCGTTCTTCGGTGCCGGAACCGTAGTTGGGGTTGGTCTTCACGCTCGCGACGTCGGTGCCCACCATGGTGTTGACCGCGTAGAGCTGGCGAAGCTCCCCGAGCCTGTCGATTCTCTTTTCGTAGTATGCCTTTACGTCTTCCCATTCATAATACGGCCAAATATCCGTAGGGACGGGGACTGCGATTTCGTTCTCGTTGAGGAGGAATTTGGCCAGTACGTTGCCCGAATTGTTCCTGTAAAGCACCATCTGGAGGTTTGCGGCCATGGGAACTATCCTGTCGGTGCCGCGCTCGTGCTCTATCTGCAGGAAACTGATGAGGCGCATCAGGTAGGTGTCGTGCCCGAAACGGAGGTCGGCGGCGGCATCGCCGGTGGCAATGGCGGCCTGGGCCCTTTCGACTATGTCGTTCCAGAGCGGAATGCTGGAAGTTGCGGCGAATCCCCGGTTGCGGACATCGTTGCCGTTGCGCAGGTACTGGCTCTGGTTGTTGCGGTCGTACAGGGCTTTCAGCTCTTCCTGGGTGAAAAGACGGAACAGGTTGATATCCAATGGGATATCCTGCATGTCGGAGGCCACCTTGTGCATGGTTCGCATGAACTTCTCCTTGTTTTTCACCATGTCGGGATTCTTGAAGAGGGCTGCGGTGAAGCGATCTGCTGAAATGTTCACCTGGGTGCTCAGGGTCCTGTTGAATTCGTTGTGGGCCTTGTCGGTATGGGCAATGAATTCCATATTCGCCTTATCGGCGGAGGTGTTGACGATCAGGCCGGGATTCTGCCTGGCAAGCTCTCCGGTGAAGGCCTCCATGCTCTTTATGCAGCGGCCGGAAGTGCTGCTGTAGGCATTTACGACGGCCTGTCCCTGGAATACGCCGGGGAAGGTCTTGAACATGCGGATGGCTATGCCCCGGTGCTGCCTGGCGCCGAGGGGTGTGAGCTGGCCGGCCTTGCCCTTTGCGTCTTTCCATATCTGGGCGAGCTCTTTCGCCACCTTGCGGCCTTCTTCAGTGAGGTTCTTGCGGTCCTCGAAGAAAGACAGCACATAGGTGTAGTCGTCTTCTTTGGTGAGGTATCTGGAGCCGTGACGCCCGTAGTGGCTGATGTAGAAGGGCTCATAGCCTGCCGGTGCGGGATGGAAAAGGGTTACAGAAGGGGCGGGGTATGCAAAGTACACCCCGCCCGTCTGTTCCGGAGACTGTGCTCCGGCTATAAAACATGAAATGGAGAGGGCAATTACGGACAGAATTCGTTTCATGCCCCCAATATAGCCATAATTTTACGAATACAGGAAGCGTTTGATGCTCATCTTCGGAGTTTTTTCGAAGGGAACGGTGACCACTTCAATCTTGCTGATCTTGCTGTATCCGGGAAGCTGCTTGTTTGCGCTGTGCTTGATCTCCTCGGGGATCTCGGATACCCTCTCGGGATCGAGGCCTTCGTCTTCGATGGCCTTCTGGTCGAGGTAGACCAGGCCTACGAGCTTGCCGCCGCGATCTACCAGCAGGCTTTCAGCCACGTAGCTGCAGGTGTTTATGACCGCTTCCACTTCCTCGGGATAGATGTTCTGTCCGTTGGCGCTCAGGAACATGGTCTTGCTGCGTCCGCGCAGGAAAATATTGCCCTTGGAGTCCACGGTGCCCAGGTCACCGGTGTGCAGGTAGCCGTCCTCGGTGAATACGGCGGAGTCGGCTTCGGGATACTTGTAGTAGCCGCTGCAGATGTTGGTGCCCTTTGCGAGTATTTCACCTGCAATGAGATGGGGATCTTCGGAGTCGATCTTGACATCGGCGCAGTCGACAGCCTGCCCGCAGGAGCCGGGAGCGTATTCCCACCAGCAGCGGAAGGCCAGCAGGGGAGCGGCCTCGGTCATGCCGTAGCCCACGGTGTAGGGAAGCGCCATCTTCTTGAAGGCCTTTTCCACCTTGGGATTGAGGGCGGCGCCGCCCATGACGAAATAGCGGATGTTGCCGCCGAATGCTTCCAGGAGGGCATTTCCGGCCTTTTTATAAATGAGATTACTGATACCGGGGATGGCCAGCAGGGCCTTGATCTTGTCGAGTTTGGGAGCGACGCCGGACTTGTACACCTTCTCCATTACGAGAGGAACGGTGATGACGATATAGGGCTTCACTACCTTCATGGCCTTGAGCAGCAGCGAGGGGCTGGGAGTCTTGCCGAGGTAATAGACGCAGACGCCGCCGCAGAGGGGATAGAGGAACTCATAGGTGAGTCCGTAGATGTGCCCCATGGGCAGCATGCTCACTATCTTGTCTCCGTGGCCGTTGGGAAGATGCCTGTGGCCGTAGTCGATGGTGGCGGAGAAGCACTCGTAGCGGAGCATTACGCCCTTGGGGGCGCTGGTGGTGCCGGAGGTGTAGTTGATCACTGCAAGCTCCTTCCCGTTGTCGGTGGGATAGTGTACGTCCTCGGGGCCGAATCCTGCGGGGAACTTTGCGCTGAAGCATGCGTCCAGACTGGAGGCTGTTTCCTTAACCTTGTCGGCATTTGTCCAGAAAATGCTCAGGTCCGTAATGTTCACTACCATGCGGAGCTTGGGCATCTTGGTGATGTCGAGGGTTTTCCATATGTCTTCATCGGCGAGGAGGGCGACGGAGTCGGAATGGTCCACGAGGTGGTTGATGCTCTCGGGGGTGAAATCTGCCAGAAGGGGCACGGTGACGGCTTCGTAGGTGTTGATGCCGAGGAAGCTGATTGCCCATTCGGCGGTGTTGCGGGCGCAGAGGGTTACCTTGTCGCCTTTTTTTATTCCTGCCGATTC